>CAVSAX010000027.1:0-23316 GCA_963725995.1 uncultured Acidobacteriaceae bacterium
TATCCCTGCCGCCAGAAAAAATAAGCAGCCATGCCCAGCCCCAGAAACACGATCAGCCCGCGCATCCATCGCGCGCTCAACCGGCGAACAGACCAGCGCCAAAATAGCCGCCCACAGCAGCCGTAACCATCATCAGCAGGCAGTATCTTCCATACAATCTGCCCTGCGCACGATGAACGTAACCACCGCAATCCCATTCGCCAGCGAAGTAGTCACAACCTTCAGCGCGTTGATCTGGTTCATCTCCTCGATACCAAACAACGCGAGAACCGAGATGATTAGAAAGCCCGCGCCTGCTCCGAAGTATCCGATGCAGAAGCAGACCACCACCATCGCGGCAAACAACATTGGTCCCGACTGCTTCGCGCCCCGTGGATCCAACGATCGCGTCTGCAGCCAGCGCGAGAAGGCCGCTCGCCGCGAACAGCAGCGCTGCCAGCAGCAGCAGCCACGGCACCATGTGCAGGATCGGCGCCTGCCCAGTGCGCAGCAGCATGATCGCGCCCAGCACCCCGCCGATCAACGCCGCCGCGCTCAGCGGCACCAACAACTTGAGATTTCCGCGAAGTCGTGGCGATATGCCGCTATTGAAGTGAACTGTCCCGGCCACAGAGCTACCGTGTCGTCGCGTTTGCCTGGATCGCAGCACACCCACCGCCAGCAACGCCGGAAACGACAGGAACACCCGCCTCCCGCCATCGCATTCAGCGCGCCGGCAATCAGCGATGCGAAAATCAGCCGGGTACCATGCCCTTGCGGCGTGACCATCATTTCAGCTGATCGAGCGTTCCCGCCATACGCGGCGCTGCCGCTCGTTCTCAGCTCGGGCGTAGCCGCCAGCAGCGCCTGCGTGCGAGCGTCCGCGGGTGCTGGCGAACGTCCGCGCCCACGCCCACCTCGACCAGCTGCTGATTGCGCATCACGGCGATACTCCCCGCCAGGTAGCGTACCAGCGGCATCGAGTGCGAGATGAAGAGATACGTCGAGGCCGAAGTCGCGCTGAAGATCACGCAGCAGGTTCACGATCTGCGCGCCCACGCTCACATCCAGCGCCGATGCAGGCTCATCCAGCACCAGCAACTCCGGGCGAAGCGCCAGCGCGCGTGCAATGTTGATGCGCTGCCGCTGCCCGCCGGAGAACTCGTGCGGATAGCGCGACAATGCCGACTCATCCAGCCCCACCGCCCGCAGCAGCTCCCTCGTCTGCCGCCGCAAACCTTCCGCACTCCCATCAACTTCAGCGTCTCGACGGTGAATCACCAAGGGCTCCGCAATAATATCGGCAACCTTCATCCGCGGATTTAGCGCCGCGAAAGGATCCTGGAATACCGGCTGCATCCGGCGCCGCAAACCGCGCATCTCCTCGCGGCTGGCCGCCGCCAGACTCTGTCCCTGCAAACTTCACGGTGCCGCTGGTAGCTGGAATCAACCCCAGCAGGATGCGTGCCACGGTGCTCTTGCCCGATCCCGATTCGCCCACCAGGCCAAGCGTCTCGCCCCTCTCAATCATCAGCGAAACATCCGTCACAACAAAGTGCTCTTCGTTGCGCAAACCGTTGCGCCGCGGATAGCTCTTCGAAATGTTGCGCAACTCAACCAGCGCCATCCCCGGATGTTAGCATCCCACCACGTCGCCAGGATTCACAGGACGCGGTACCATTTCCTTTCCTTGTTTTGCATCTTTCGGAGGCTTCTGAAATGACCACGCCAGGTTCTCATCGTCCGCAACTGCAACACCTCACCGCCCAGTTGGATGCCCTAAAGAAAAACGGCACCTACTTCCACCTGCGTGTGCTTGAAGATATGCAGAATCCGGTCTGCACCTACGACGGCAGGCAGGTCATCAACCTCGCCTCCAACAATTATCTGGGACTCGCCTCGCACCCCAAGCTCATCGAAGCAGCCGTCGATGCCACGCACAAATACGGCGTCGGTTCAGGCGCAGTTAGAACTATCGCCGGCACCATGCAAATCCACATGGATCTGGAAGAGAAGATCGCACGATTCAAGAATGTCGAAGCCTGCGTGGTCTTCCAGAGCGGCTTCACCGCCAATGCCGGAACCGTGTCCTCCATCCTCGGCAAGGAAGACTACATCCTCTCAGATGAGCTCAATCATGCCAGCATCATCGACGGCGCACGGCTCTCCCGCGCAAAAATTAAAGTCTTCCGCCACAAGGACGTCGCCCACTGCGAAGAGCTTCTCCGCGAACTCGAGAACGATCCCGGCCACAAGCTCATCATCACCGACGGTGTCTTCTCCATGGATGGCGACATCGGCCCGGTGGATCAGCTCGCAGCTCTTGCGGAACGCTACGGCGCCATCATGATGGTGGACGACGCGCATGCCTCCGGTGTGCTCGGACGCAACGGGCGCGGCAGCATCGATCACTTCGGCTGCCACGGTCGCGTTGATGTGCAGGTCGGGACGCTCTCCAAGGCCATCGGCTCGCTGGGCGGATATGTCTGCGGTTCTCGCGACCTGATCGACTACCTCTACCACCGCGCGCGGCCGTTCCTCTTCTCCACTTCGCATCCTCCGTCTGTCGCCGCCACCTGCATAGCGGCATTCGATCTCCTCGAATCAGAACCGGAACGCATCGAGCGATTGTGGGAAAATACGCGCTACTTCAAGACGGAGCTGGGACGCTCCGGCTTTAACATTGGAGGCATCACCACACCCGCAAGCGAAACCCCCATTACGCCGATCATCGTAGGCGATGGCCGCTTGACGATGGAGTTCTCGCGCGCGCTCTTTGACGCCGGAGTCATGGCGACAGGTATCGGCTTTCCCACCGTGGCTGAAGGCAAGGCCCGCATACGCACAATCATGACCAGCGAGCACACCCGCGAACAGCTCGATCGCGCACTCGAGACAATCGAAGACGTCGCCCGCAAAGTAGGTGTACTAGGCTAACGCCTTTTTTGCTGACTCGCTGACTCGCTAACTTGCTGACTTGCTGCTTTGAAACACCACGCGCCCTTCGCTGATCGTCGTGTGGACTTTGCCCAGCATCGTCCATCCATCGAAGGGCGTGTTCTTCGATTTCGACTTGGACTCTTTCGCCGCGAAGATCCACTCCTTCGTGGGATCGAAGATCACAACATCGCCGAAGCTGCCGAAAGCAAGGCTGCCGCGCCCCTTCAGATCCCAACACCGCGGCCGGCTGTGTGCTCAGCAGGCTGATGACGCGAGCTAAACCGAGGTTGTGGGTCTTGTGTAACCATGCCAGTGACAAACCCAGCGCCGTTTCCAGACCGGTGATGCCATTCGGCGCGCGCTCGAACTCCTGCTCCTTTTCGTGTGCCGCATGGGGAGCATGATCCGTAGCAATCGCATCGACTGTCCCATCCAGATATCCCAGCCAGCATCGCATCGCGATCAGCCGTGCTACGCAGCGGCGGATTCATCTTGGCATGCGTGTCGTACAGCCCCACCGCCTCTTCCGTCATCAGAAAGTGATGCGGCGCAACCTCGCAGGTCACGCGTAATCCGTTACGCCTTGCCCGCCGCACAGAGTCAAGCGCGGCTGCCGTGGAAACATGCGCCACATGCAGGTGAGGATGGGCATCCTTCAGCTCAGCCAGCATCCGGATGTCGCGATCCACAAGCCCCCACTCCGCTTCAGTCGGCATGCCCCGCAATCCCAGGCGAAACGCCATCGGCCCGGCGTTCATTGAACAGCCCGCCGTCATTCGCGTGTCTTCTGCATGCTGAATCACCGCCATTCCTGCGCGCGCCGCGGCAGCCAGTGCCTGCCGCATCACTAAGTCACCCAGTATCGGCTTGCCGTCGTCGGTCACAGCCACGGCACCCGCAGCCTTCAGCGATCCATACTCTGTCAGCGCCTCGCCTGAGCTCCCCCGCGTCGCCGCGGCAATCGGAAATACTCTCACCGCAGCCCCACGCTCCGGGCTCTGCATCCACCGCGTCGTCTCCGGCGAGTCATTCACCGGAATCGTGTTCGGCATGGCGCAAACACTGGTAAATCCACCAGCAGCAGCAGCAGCCGTCCCGGTAGCGATCGTCTCTTTATAGCCCTGGCCGGGCTCACGCAGATGTACGTGAATATCCACCAGTCCCGGAGCAACGACCAGGCCCTTCGCGTCTATCACCTGCACGTCGTCGTCTTTGCCCGGCTTCAGCTTGCCCGCTGCCTCAACCGCCGCGACCTTGCCGTCGCGCAGCAGCACGTCACGCACCGCATCGGTCGATGTCGATGGATCTATCAGCCGCCCGCCCTTGATCAATATGCTTTTCATGCGCGCTTTCCTTTCGCGGCTTCGTCGCCGTCTTCCCCGCCTCCAGCGCGCGCAGCACCAGCGCCATGCGGATAGCCACTCCATGACGCACCTGCTCCGCCACCGCCGATTGCGCATTGTCGGCCACACCCGCTGTCAGCTCAAGCCCGCGAATGATCGGCCCCGGATGCAGCATCGGAGCCTTCGGCGCATGCGCTGCCTGTCGCTCCTCCGTCAGTTGATAGCGCGTCTTGTATTCCTCCAGGTCGAGGCGCATCCCAGCCAGCCGCTCGGCCTGGATGCGAAGCATCATCACTACCTGCGAGCGGTCCAGCACTCTGTCAAAGTCGCGATCGATCTCCACTCCCGGCCCGATCTCCGCCGCGGTATCAGGCAGCAGCGGCGCGGGTCCGCAGAACACCACCTTGGCCCCCAGCCGCGGCAGCAGCAGCGCATTCGAACGCGCTACCCGACTGTGAAAAATGTCGCCCACAATCGACACGGTCACGCCCGCCAGCGTCTTCTCATTCACCTTCGTTGCCTTGGCCGCGCCGAACAACCGCGTCAGCATCGTGCGCAAATCCAGCAACGCCTGCGAGGGATGCTCATGCATGCCGTCGCCGCCATTTAGAACCGGCAGCCCCGTAGACTGCTCCAGCAGATACGGCGCACCCGAAGACAAATGCCGCATGATGATGCATTCCGCTCCAAGAGAGCGCAGCGTAATACCCGTGTCCTTCAGCGATTCGCCCTTCTCGATGCTCGACGATTGCGAACTGATCAGCGCCGTGTCCGCGCCCAGGCTCTTCGCCGCCAGCTCAAACGAGGTTCGCGTTCGCGTGCTCGATTCGTAGAAGAGCAGCGCCACCCGGCGCTTCGCCAGCCTCTTCGCTCGAACAAGAGGATCTTCATTTTCCAGCACCGTGGCCATCTGCAGCACGGAGTTCAAATCCTCCATGCTCAGATCGTTGACCGAGATGACGGAGCCGGGAATGCGGTTGGTTGAAATATTCGCGGTGTGCGTTTTAGGCGAGGAGGTGGTTGCTGCTTTCGGTTTCGACATTCAGGCGCCCGGCTGGCTGCTTTCGTCCAGCACTCGTAATTCGTGCTGCGGTTGGCAGACCCCGCTTTAGCAGGATCGCGGTTTCAGTCCACGCGCTCCATCAACAACACTTGCTCGTCGTTGTCGATCTCGCGCAGCTTCACTTCGATAACTTCACGATCGGTTGTCTGAACCACACGGCCCACAAAGCTGGCCTCTACCGGCAGTTCACGATGCCCGCGATCGATCAGCGCCAGCAACTGCACGCGCTGCGGCCGGCCATGGTCGAAGAGCGCATCCATCGCCGCCCTTACCGTTCGCCCCGTGTAGAGCACATCGTCCACCAGGATGATGTTGCGGCCGTTCACGTCGAAACCAATCGCTCCATCGCTTACCACGGGCCGCACATCGCGCGTAGAAAGATCGTCGCGATAAAAGTTGATGTCGAGCACACCGGTGTCGACGTGCTTCTTCTCGATCCCGCTGATCATCCGCCCCAGGCGCTCTGCCAGGGGCACTCCACGCCGCTTGATTCCGACCAGGCCAAGGTTCCGGCCTCCGTTATTCTTTTCGATGATCTCGTGCGCCAGGCGAACGAGCGTCCTCTCAATCTCCGAGGCGGACATGATCCTGTGCTTTTCGCGCAGGGTGGATATGGGAGTGTCGGTTTGATCTGTCATAAGGCTCTTGGCGGGATGATACGAGTCTATCGCCGGTGGGGCAAGAGGAGCAGAATAAACACTGGTTAAGAATGACCGGTCTGCCTGCGCCGCGCTGCAAAGCGCCACGCCCCCAGTGCGCCGCCAAGTGAAGCCAGCACGATCATGAATACCGCGGCGGTCACTGCACTCGACAACCCAAGAAATGCCTTCCCATCCGGCGAAAGCAGAAAACGGAAGTAGGTCTGCAACTGCGCCTGGGCCTCCGGTGTGGTCTGGGCCATGCGCCCGCCCATCTGCGCCACCATCGCCTTGATATTTCCGTCTACCGAATCGTCGATCGCCTTGCCCATGTGAAGTACGTGGCGCTGAAAAAGCAGCATCCCCGCATTGCAGGCCGTCGCAATGAACGCCGCTACCACGCCGGCCACCATGCCGATACGCAAACCGGTCCGCAAATTCATATAGCTGTTGTTGGATCGACGCTGATACAGCACCACCGCCGCCACTCCGCCACCAACCCACCAAAGCAGCGCCCCTGCAGCCAGAGGCAGCATCGACGAGCTCAGCACTCCCATCGGCAGGCCAATGATCGCCGCAGCCGCAATCGCGTGCTTCCACGACGTGCCTCTCGCCTCAATCGCCTCGGCGGACATTTCGCCGGTGCCAGCCACGCCTTCCATCTCTCCGTTCGCCTCCAGCCGTAACTGGGGCGCACCGCAATACGCGCAGAACATTCCGTCGGAAGTCAGCGAGTTACCACAGCGATGGCAAAGAGATTCCATTCCTCTTTGAAGCTACCCCACGCCATCTTCAAAAGCAATGAATGAGCCTGAGCACTCAGTTGGTGATCCTAATCACCGCAAACCCCGCGTCGGCCTTACTTTCCTGTTTTCACACTGTTAACAAGCCAGGTTCTTGCGTGACCACTGTCACATCGCCCTATACCCGCAGCGGGCGTAGTATCCCCATCCGGAAGGAGGGCTTATGCCGAAGCGTTTTATGTTTCTTGTTATAGCCGGGCTGGTTGCCTGCGCTACTTTCGGAAATGCCCAAGAGGCAGTAAAAGCAGTACAGATAAAGACAGTCCCGGTGAAGCAAACATCAGCCGTATCCGGGGAAAGCATGTATGTGAACTATTGCGCCGCATGTCATGGCGCGAACGGCAAAGGCGGCGGTCCGGCCTTGCATGCACTCAGCACGCGACCCACGGATCTCACCACGCTCGCACGTAATAACGGCGGCAAGTTCCCCACTGACCACGTTGTCGTGGTGCTTCGCTATGGCTTGACGCGGCCCGCACAGGGCTCCATCGATATGCCGGCGTGGGGACCGATTCTTGCCTCCATGGATCGGGCCAACCAGGCCGCAGAGGAGCAGCAACGAATCAGCAATCTCACTCGATTCCTGAACACGATGCAGGTTAACTAGGCAACGCTACAGGCGGGTTGAACGAAGCAAGGGCCGCGAAATATTCGCGGCCCTTCTCCATTTCACTCATCGACGACTAGCTAGTTCGTTTCCCGCTGATCGTCCTTGTCCTTGCTTTCGTCTACATTCTCAGCCGGCAGATCCAGCGCGATCAGCGCGAAATCTGTTCCGTCGCTGTCCGTCTTGTCGATGCCCATCAAGTGCTGGTGACGGTGCGAACCCGCCTTCAACGTCACTCCTGAATCGGACTTCATGTCCATGTTGTTATGGTGCGAATTACCCTCATCCTTGCAACCCAGCCCCTGCCGCGTGACCGTGGGGGTGCCCACTGCCTCGTCGCCGTGACACTCGATCACATCGCCGTAACGCCCCAGCGCTTTGCGGTAGAACGCCATAACTTTGTCCTGCGAATCAGAAGTGTGGTACTTCAGCACCTTCACCCGCATCTCCCACGAGCCAAAGTGAACGTCGATATCGGCATTCTGGTCGTGCTTGCCATCTTTGCTCTTGCTGGTGGTCGCTGTCGCTCCGGGATAGGCCGGCAAACCCGTATCCGACGCGGCCATATCGTTCGTGTTCACATGGACACCGCCAAACGGCGTCTGGACCTTTACGCTCTTTTCCTTACCATCTTTGGTCGGGTCCACCTGGATGCTGCAGGCACTGGTGGCCAGCAGAAGCCCCGCCGCCAAGGCAATACCGGATCTCCGCACGAACGTTGCATTTGCGATCATCGTTTTTCCCCATACCCTACTACCGGACTCATAAAGATACGCGCCCAGGCGCCTGCAAGTTCCAGAGTGAGCTTCAGCCCGCGATTTTGCCCTCGGTGACGAGGACGACAACACTTCCCGCGTCATCTTCTGCCAGTCCGGGTTAATGCATCTGTGTAAACAGGGTGCGGACGCTAATCCGCCCCCGGAGGGCCCCAAAATGAACGCGCAAGCCAGCAACACTTATCTTCGTAAACCACTGATGAGCCTTCTCTTAGCAACCTTTTTCCTGCTAAGCCCACTCGCACTTCTCGCCGACGCCGACGATCCACCGCAGAGGGTCGCTCGCCTCGGAGAGCTCCAGGGAACCGTCTCTATCGAGCCCTCCGGCGTCGATAACTGGAGTGCCGCCGCACCGAACTATCCCGTCGCCACCGGCGACCGCGTCTACGCCGATACCGATGGCCGCGCCGAAGTGCAGATCGGCCAGACCGTGGCCCGCATCTGGCACAATACCGACCTCAGCGTTACTAACCTCTCCGACAACATCATCCAGCTCGGATTGGCGCAGGGCACGCTTCGCCTCAGAACCTACGGCCTCGACCCCCAGACTGAAGTTGAGATCGACACCCCCAATGGCGCGCTCACCATCACCCGTCCCGGCGACGTACGCATCGACTCCTACCCTGACGGCGGCACCGTGGTCACCGTCAACGGCGGCGAAGTTCAACTCACCGGACCTGGCCTTTCCGAGCAACTTCAGCAGGGACAATCCCTGCGCCTCGTCGGCACCAATCCCATCGAGCTTGCGAATCTCGAAATGCCCGGCGTAGATGAGTTCGATAGCTGGAGCCTGGAGCGCGATCGCCACGCCATGCAGTCGGTCTCCGCTCGCTATGTGAGCCGCGATGCCCCCGGCTATGACGATCTCGACGACTACGGCGACTGGACCCCCCAATCTGACTACGGCCCGGTGTGGTATCCCCGCAATGTCGCCGCCGACTGGGTCCCCTACCGCTATGGTCACTGGGTCTGGACAGGCCCGTGGGGCTGGACCTGGGTGGACGATCAGCCCTGGGGCTATGCGCCCTTCCACTATGGCCGCTGGGCCTACGTCGGCAATCGCTGGGGATGGGTCCCCGGACCCGTCGCCGTTCGACCCGTCTGGTCACCCGCCCTCGTCGCCTTTGTCGGCGGTCCCCACTTCAGCGTCGGAGTCGGGGTCTCGGCATGGTTTCCGCTGGGTCCCGGTGAGGCCTACCGGCCCTGGTACCACTGCACCCCGGCATACGTGAACCGGGTCAACGTCACCAACATTCGCGTCACGCGCGTGGTCAACGTCCAGCACGACTACAACGTCGTGAACGAAACCAACGTCACCTATGTCCACCGCACAGCCGCGGTAACAGCGGTAAATGGGCAAAGCTTCGGCTCTGCACGCCCGGTACAGGCCAATCTCATTCACCTGGACCAGCACCAGATCCAGCAGGCCCAGGTCATTCCACATCCTGACATCCGCCCCACCCGGCAGAGCGTAGTGGCCCAGCCTGTCTCCAACCTGCGCGTCCCCATCGCTCGCCCCACCCTGCTTACCCAGGGAGGCAAGGAGGCCGCTGCGGTACCCGGCGCGAAGGTTCAGCCGGTGCCATACAAACCCCTTCCCCCTAATGCAATGCAGCACGCTGAGACTGCGCACCCCCTCAACACAGCTCCTCCAGCCTCGACGGTCCACTCTGGTGCCACGGTGCCAGTCAACCAGCCACACGGAAATCCACAAAACACGCTGCAGCAGGCCCCACAACAGCCTGCAAACAACCACACGCAACAGCCGATTGCGGCTCCTCCGGCATCCCCCGTTCACTCCGGTGCCACACCGCCAATCAACCAGCCACGGGAGACCTATAACGGAGCCAGCCAGCCCAACGGGAATCCTCCCCAAAACACGCTCAAGCAGGCGCAGCAGCAGCCGGTCTACAATCGCCCGCAACAGCCCGTAGCGGCTCCGCCTGCCCAGAACCCACCGCCGGTGAACGGCCACCCCCAGCAGCCAGTTGCAACTCCGCCCGCGCAAAATCCGGCCCCTTTGAATAACCACCCGCAGCAGCAGCCAGTTGCGGTTCCTCCGCCTGCCGCGCAAAACCCGCCGCAGAACCCGCAACGGCAGCCCTACAACCCGCCTCCTGCCTACAGCCACCCGCAGCAACCGGTGGCCACCTCGCAGGAGCCGTACCAGCAGCGCCAGCCCACAGCTCAGCCCCTTCCGCCTGTAACCAATCAGCAGCAGGGACAAAAGCCGCTGGTCTACCGCAACGAGACGCCCGCGCCGCGTCCCACCTTCGACCAGCAGCAACCCGCCATGAACCAGCATCCCGGCAGGCCGCTCGAACCACAACAGATCCAGAACATTCAGCAGGGTCGCCCGGCCGGGCCGCAGAAGGATCAGGAACTGATCCCGCATGCGCCACCGCAGCAACACAACCAGCCCATGCCGCAGCAGGGGCCACCGCAGCAACACAACCAGCCGATGCCGCAACAGGCACCCCCGCCACAGCATAGCCAGCAGCAGCCACCTCCTCCGCCCAAGGAGCAGCCGCATAATCAGCAGCAAAAGAACAACAAAGACGACCAGAAGCACAACTAACGCTCCTGGCGATCAACAAAAGGGCCGTGGCTCAATCTGCAGCGGCCTTTGCTTTTGCCCTCCACTTGCGTCGTTCTCATGTGCGGCAACATCTCATAAGTGAGCGGTTGCTCCAGACCGCCGCAATTCAAGCATATCCAGCCACTTACGAGGCACCCATTTCAATGAGCCAGTCCGCAGGTCTTTTCTCGCCCTACACGCTGCGCAGCGTTACCTTTCCAAACCGCATCGCTGTTTCCCCCATGTGCGAGTATTCCAGCGAAGATGGCTTCGCCAACGACTGGCATCTCGTTCACCTAGGGAGCCGTGCCGTCGGCGGAGCCGGCCTCGTGCTCACTGAAGCCGCCGCCGTAACGCCGGAAGGCCGCATAACGCCCCAGGACCTCGGTATCTGGAAGGATGAGCACATCCCCACCCTGCGACGCATTGTGGACTTCCTGCACGCGCAGGGCGCTCATGCAGGCATCCAGCTGGCCCACGCCGGACGCAAGGCCAGCATGACCCGCCCCTGGGACCTCGGTGCGGCCGGCGATCAGAAGCTCTCGCCCGCCGAAGGTGGCTGGGAGAACGTAGTCGCCCCCAGCGCCCTTGCCTTCGCACCCGGATACCCGCAACCACTCGCTCTCGACCGCCAGGGAATCGATGGCGTTGTCGAGGCCTTCGCCGCCGCCGCCCAACGCGCTCTTGAGGCGGGATTCGACGTTGTCGAGATCCACGCAGCCCACGGCTACCTGCTGCACCAGTTCCTCTCGCCACTCAGCAATCAGCGTACAGACGACTTCGGCGGCAGCTTCGGAGAACCGCACCCGCCTCGTGTTGAACGTGGTGGACGCCGTACGCGCGGTTTGGCCTGAAGAACTCCCTCTCTTCGTGCGCATTTCTGCCACGGATTGGGTCGAAGGCGGCTGGAATATCGACGAATCGGTCAAACTCGCTGCCCTGCTGCGCGCCCATGGTGTCGATCTGATCGACGTCTCCTCTGGCGGCCTTGCGCACGGAGCTAAAATTACAATCGGCCCCGGCTACCAGGTTCCTTTCGCCGAGCGCATCCGGCAGGAGAGCGCCATCGCCACCGGCGCCGTTGGCATGATCACCGATCCCCATCAGGCCGAGCAGATCATTCAAAGCGGCCAGGCTGAGATCGTATTGCTCGCTCGAGAACTGCTTCGCGACCCCTATTGGCCCCTGCACGCCGCAGCAGCCTTGGAAACAACCACCACCTGGCCGCCTCAATATCTGCGCGCGGCGCCTCGCGGAAGCGTTAAGCGTCTTGCATTACCCACTTTAGCCGTACCTATAGCGTCAAAATGACACTAAATACGTACCCCTGTAGGCTCTGGGCAACAAAAAGATAGCGCTGAATCCAACGGGCGTGTCCTATACTTTTGCAAGTGGATTGGCCAACGAGCCCTTCCACCACACGGCATGCCTAGTCACCAGACAGCGCGACGCGCTACAGACAAGACTGAGATTCCCGACAAGCTGTACTTCCGCATCGGTGAGGTCTCCCGTCTCTGCGCAGTGGAGTCCTACGTTCTGCGCTTCTGGGAAAGTGAATTTTCCCAACTGAAACCCAATAAGAGCGGCACCGGCCAGCGACTCTATCGCAAACGCGACGTCGAGATGGCACTCCGGATCAAACGCCTGCTGCACGGCGAGGGTTACACCATCGTCGGCGCACGCCAGATCCTGCAGGCTGAATCCCGCCGCAAGGGTGGTCAGCCCGATTTGCCGTTGCCTGTGCCTGCAGCCACTGTGCTAAAACCACAGGCCGCCCAGGAGCAAGGTGTAGCGGCCACGCGGCAGACCGCCGTGCGGGTGGAGAAATTGCGCCAGGAACTGCGCGAATTGCTCGGGATTTTATCCACGCCAGCGGCAACCGAAGTAGCGCGCCCACGCAACCTGCGACGCTTCAAACCACCCACCGCCAAGCTCTTCGAAGATTAGCGCCGTTTCAGCGCGCTGATGCCGCGCCCGCGCCAGATGCCGCGCCAATGCTGCCCGTCGTCATGAAGCGCTCCATCGCCTGCATGGCGCAACCCTGTCCGCAAAGGTGATACATCTCCGGATTGCGGCTCTCGGCGGCATTCCAGGGAAAAAGCGTGAACCGCTGGCTCGGCTGGTCGTCCTCCCAGCAGGGAACATCCCCCAGCATCAGCATCCACCAGTGATTGCTCTCGCCCTTTTTCTTGCCGCAGATATCGCAGTTAAACGCCACATCCCACGCCATATTTCGCTCCCAGGATCCGTATGTGCCCAACGGTCTCTGACCTACAGTAGCCCAGAACGCCTCTCACCCGTCAACCAAAAGGTGGTACTGTGGAAAAATGGACGTCGTTTCCGACGACTGAAACCGCCAGCGGTATTCGGCATCTCAAAAGGTACTGGATATGATCTGCGCGAATTGTTCTTCATCCAACTTTCGGCTGTCGCGCTTCCGGTGGAAGGATATGGAGAGGCTGGCCCTGCTCCAGTATCCAATTCGCTGCCGCAACTGCCATGAGCGGACCTACGGGGGCGTTATGCTTGCCCTCTACTTGGCCCAAAGCCGACGCGCCCGCCGACGCAAGAAAACCCTCGAGACCCCGTAAGGTCTCCCCTCACCACGCTTACGCAGCAAAGCCCAGACGAATATCTGGGCTCTGCCTTGTCGCTGACTTGCTGACTCGCTAACTCGCTGCTTTCTACGGATAGACCCCGCGAATCACAACAGCTTCAGCGACGCGTCCGATGCCCAGAATGTTGGCCGCGATGCGCATCGGCACCTTCCGATCCAGATGGATCTTCAGCACGTCCCTGAAGGACGTCTTCATCACGCGTTCCAGGCGGTTGTAGACATCCTGCGCCTCCCAGAACAGGTGCTGCTCGTCCTGCACCCACTCGAAGTACGAGACCGTGACTCCTCCGGCGTTGCACAGAATGTCGGGAATCACAAAGATGCCCTTGCTCTCCAGGATCCGGTCGGCCTCTGGCGTCACCGGCCCGTTGGCCGCTTCGGCGACGATGGTTGCGCCCACCGCGGCGCATTCTCCGCGTGGATCGCATTCTCCAGCGCCGCCGGCACCAGGATGTCGCACTTCGAGCGCCAGCAACTCGGCGTGATCAATGGCGTCGCTCTCCGGGAACCCCTCCACATGCCCGGTGAGCGCCTTCATGTGAATCAGTTCCGGAATGTCGAGGCCGTTCTGGTTGTAGACGCCGCCGGTTGAATCGCTGACCGCGATCACTTTTGCGCCCGCCTCATGCAGCAATTGCGCTGCAATCGACCCCGCGTTGCCGAAGCCCTGCACCACGACGGTGGCGCCCTTCAACGGCATTTCCAGATGTTCGCAGGCGCACTGGATGGTGTAGAACACACCGCGCCCGGTCGCTTCATTGCGGCCCAGCGATCCGCCCAGGCTGATCGGCTTGCCCGTCACGACGCCGGGAATCGCGTAGCCCTTGGTCATGCTGTACGTGTCCATGATCCACGCCATGGTCTGCGAATTCGTGTAGACATCCGGCGCGGGAATATCCTTTCCGGTCCAATCAGCGGCAGAATCGCGCTGGTGTAGCGCCGCGTCATCCGCTCCAGTTCACCCTGCGACATGCTGCTTCGGATCGCAGGTGACTCCGCCCTTGGCGCCGCCGAACGGGATGTTCACCACTGCGCATTTCCAGGTCATCCAGGTGGCCAGCGCCTTTACCTCATCCAGCGTGACCTGCGGGTGATAGCGAATGCCGCCCTTGGCCGGGCCGCGCACCGAACTGTGCTGCACGCGATAGGCTTCAAAGCGGTGAATGTGCCCGTCATCCATGCGCACCGGAACGCCACCGTGAGCACGCGCTCGGGATACTTGATCATCTCCCGATGTCGTTGTCGAGCCCCATGACCTCCGCTGCGGTATCGAAATTCTGCAGCGCAGTTCATAGGCACTTCTCAATTGTTGTTGCGTCAGCATTGTAATTCCTCCTTGGCTGAACCCATCCAGCCGTTCGCCTCAGGGCGTCAGCAGCGGCTCATAGCACGCCCACCTCCGCGTGCAGGATCAAGTCCTGTTCGTCCGCCTTCCGTGACTGGTAAACCGGCGTCAGCCAGTTCCGGTAAGCCTGCAGGTGTCCGCGGGTCGCATCGAAATACAGCTGCTGCAACTCGCGCGTCACCGGACCGATCGCTCCGTCTTTCACCGGGCGATGATCGACGCGCACGATCGGCGCGATGCCCACGGCGGTGCCGGTGAAGAACAGCTCGTCGCACACGTAGAGTTCGCTGCGGTCGATCGGCCGCTCCACCGTCCGGATGCCGAGTTCGCGCTGCGCCAGTTCCATCACGGAGTCGCGCGTGATGCCTTCCAGCACGTTTTCCGTGACCGGCGGCGTGATCAGCTTGCCCTTGCGCACCATGAAGATGTTGCAGGTGGCGCCTTCGGCCACGTGGCCGCTCTCGTTCAGCAGGATCGCTTCGTCGAATCCGCTGCGCGTGCGTCGTCGCTGGCCAGTGCGCTGTTCACGTAGGCGCCGCAGATCTTGGCGCGCGCCGGAATCGCGTTGTCTTCAATCCGCCGCCACGAGCTTACGCCCGCATGCAAGCCCTTGTCCGCGTGCAGATATTCGCCGAACGGCAGCGCGATCAATGCAAACGCGTCCTGGTCGTCGGTGCTCACGCCGATGCGCTCCGCACACTTGTAGGCGAGCGGCCGAACGTAGACATTGGTGCGGAATGCGTTGCGGCGCATCAGTTCGACGGTGATGGCGCACAGCTCTTCGGCCGACGCAGGAACCTCGATGCGCAGAATGCCGCAGTTCTGCTTCCAGCGCTCGTAGTGCTCGTGCGGGCGCAGGACGAATAGTTCCTCGGCGGCGTCGTCCCAGTGTGCGCGGATGCCCTCAAAGACGCCGGTTCCGTAGTGCAGCGCGTGAGTCAGGATGCCGACGTGCGCATCGCGCAGCGGCATGTACTCTCCGTCGAAATACACAATCAGGTTCGGATCCGCATCGGCTTTCATGGCAAACCTCCTTCCATCGATTCCCGGTACAGTTCCCGGCCGCGCGCCAGCGCGCGCTCGTCGAGCTCAAACCAGCTTGGGATGCTTCACCAGGCGGCGCAGCGCCGCGTCGATGCTGGCCTGCGGCAGCACTGCCCGCAATCTCCAGCAGCGCGCCCAGCATGACCATGTTGGACGCGCGCGCGTCGCCCAGCTCGTCGGCGACCTGCGTGAATGGAAGCGCGAGCACATGCACGTCGTCGCGCACGCAATCCTCGGGAAGCTCTCGCCGTTGTAGATGATCCATCCGCCCGGCTGCACGCTCTGGTCAAACTTGCGCAGCGACGGCTCGTTCATCGCCACCAGCATGTTCGGAGCAGTCACCAGCGGCGAATCGATCGGCTCGCTCGACAGGCGCACGTGGCAGTTCGAAGTGCCGGAGCGCATCTCCGGCCCGTAGGACGGCAGCCACGAAACTTCGAGCCCCGCATCGAGTCCGGCCTCGGCCAGCACTTCGCCGAGCAGCAGAACGCCCTGGCCGCCGAAGCCGGCAACGCGCACGTGAAGATCCACGATCCTCGGACTTCTGCGCCATCGCTGCGGGATGCATCCTCGACAAGATCCTCTTCGCGCAATGCCAAGAATCTGCGGAATCTGCCTCGAGCGCTGGCGCAGCCGCAGGCGCAGCTCTGCGGCTGCGCTCTCTTGGTGCGGTCGCAGAACACGCCCAGCGGATAGGTCTTCTCCATCACGTCGCGCACCCAGTGCTGCGCGTCGACCGGCGACATCTTCCAGATGGTGGGACAGGGCGAGAGCACTTCGATCAGCGAAAAGCCGAGCCCCTTCACCTGGTTCTCGACCGCCCGGCGGATCGCCCGCGTCTGCCTGCGCAATCTGCTTGTTGTCGCCCAGGCCCACGCGCTCGATGTAGACGGGAGCCTCCAGCGTCGCGAGCAGTTCGCTCACGTGCAGCGGATAGCCTTCGTTCGCCGCGCTGCGGCCGCAGCGGCGTGGTGGTGCTCTTCTGGCCGATCAGCGTGGTGGGCGCAGCCTGGCCGCCGGTCATGCTGTAGATGGCGTTGTTGACGAAGATCACGGTGATGTTTTCGCCGCGATTGGCCGCGTGCAGAATCTCCGCCGAGCCGATGGCCGACAGATCGCCGTCGCCCTGGTAGCTGATGACGATGCTCTCCGGCTGGCTGCGCTTGACGGCCGTGGCCACCGCCGGCGCGCGGCCGTGCGCGGCCTGCACGTTGCCCACGTCGAAGTAGTAGTACGCGAACACCGAGCAGCCGACCGGGCTGATCAGGATCGTCCGGTCCTGGATGCCGAGCTCGTCGATGGCCCGGGCCAGCATCTTGTGGACGATGCCGTGGCCGCAGCCCGGGACAGTAGTGCGTCTGGTGCTGCAGTTCTTCCTTGCGCTCGTAGCGCTCGTAGAACGACTTTCGCCTTGCCGTGAACTACCTTGTATTCCGGAACCAATTCGCTAGACATGGGCCATCTGCTCCTTCTTCGGCGATCGCCGCCAGGTTCGACGCTGCCTGCTTCTGCACAAACTCCAGCACTTCTTCGTGCGACGGCACATTGCCACCGATGCGGCTCAGAAACTCGACGGGCCGTGCGCCGTTCAGCGCCAGGCGCACATCTTCGACCAGTCTGGCCGTTGCTCATCTCCACCACCACGAAGACGCGCGCACGCTCGGCCAGCCGCTGCGAAATGAGATCTTCGGGAATGGATACAGCGTGATGGGCCGCAGCACGCCGACATTCAATGCCCTCGGCGCGAGCCTCTGCGGTGACGGCCTTCAGAATCCGGCCGACGATGCCGTAGCCCACCAGCACGATCTCCGCATCTTCGGTCTGCCACTCTTCCGCGCGCGCTTCGCGCTGCTCCGCCATGCGGTACTTCGCTTCCAGATTGCGGATTGTGCGCTTCGAGATCATCGAGATCCATGATGCAGCGAGGTGATCAGGTTGCCGCGCGTCTCGGCCGTGCCCGCCACGGCCCACTCCGGCAACTGCGGCACGATCGCCGTCTGCGGAAACTCGACCGGCTCCATCATCTGTCCGACAAAGCCGTCGGCGAGCAGGACGACCGGATTGCGATAGCGGTCGGCCAGTTCGAAGGCCAGCGCGGTCAGGTCGGCCATCTCCTGCACGGAATGGGGCGCCAGCACGATGGTGCGGTAGTTGCCGTTGCCGCCGCCCTTCACCACCTGGTGATAGTCGCTCTGCTCGGCGGCGATGTTGCCCAGGCCCGGACCGCCGCGCGTGATGTCGGCGATGACGCAGGGCAGCTCCGCGCCGGCCATGTAGCTGATGCCTTCCTGCATCAGGCTGATGCCGGGGCCGCTCGAGGCGGTCATGCAGCGCACGCCGGCCGACGCTGCGCCGTAGAGCATGTTGATGGCGGCCACTTCGCTCTCGGCCTGCAGGAAGACTCCGCCCACCTGCGGCATGATAGAGCGCCGCGGCTTCGGTGATCTCGCTGGCCGGCGTAATCGGATATCCATAGAACGCGCGGCATCCGGCGAGGATCGCGCTCTTCACGATCGCTTCATTGCCCTTCATCAGTTGCTTGCGCATGCGTGCTCCCTCCTGTACGCTCGTTGCATTGCCGCGTCCGGCCATCGACTCGCCAGCACGCAGCACCGTGATCGCGCCCGGCTCAGGACAGGCCATGAAGCAGATTCCGCATCCCGTGCATCCCGCGCCGGCATAGATCGCGGTGCGATAGCCGTAGTGATTCAGCCGTTCGCTCATGACGATCACCTTGGGCGGACATGCCTCGATGCACAGCCCGCACCCCTTGCACTCATTCACATCGACCCGCAACAAGCCTCGATCCCGCTTCTTCGCATCCCTGCTCCTTCTTCCTGCCGTCGCCTGCTCACGCAAACGTAACGGCCGCCGCTTTGCGCTCCAGGTAATGCGCGCGCACCGCAAAATCTTCCAGCTCCTGCTTGAAACCGCGGATCGGCAATTGCGATCAGCGCCTCGGCCCGTTCCCGCAACGTCTTGCCGTGCAGGTACGCGATGCCATGCTCGGTCACGACGTAGTGCACGTCGGCGCGCGAGGTCACTACGCCCGCACCCGGCTCCAGCACCGGCACGATGCGCGACACACTGCCGCCGCATGGCCGTCGAAGGCAGCGCGATGATCGGCACGCCGCCCTGCGAGCGCGCGGCGCCGCGAATGAAATCGAGCTGCCCGCCGAATCCGCTGTAGGGCCTCGTGCCCAGCGAATCGGCGCACACCTGCCCGGTCAGATCCACCTGCAGCGCGGAGTTGATGGCGACCATGCGATCGTTCTGCGCGACGACGAATGGATCGTTGGTGTAGCGAGATCGACCGGAACTCGAAGCTGCGGATTCTCGTGGATGAAGTCGAACAGCCTCTGCGTGCCGAGCACGAAGGCCGCGCACCGCCTTGCCGCGATGCAGCGATTTGCGCTCGCCGTTGATTACGCCCGCTTCCATCAGATCGACGACGCCGTCCGGACACATTTCGGTGTGAATACCGAGGTCGTGCTTGTCGCCGAGGCAATGCAGCACCGCTTCGGAGATGCCGCCGATGCCGGTCTGCAGCGTTGCGCCATCGGGAATGAGCGAGGCCACGTTGCGCGCGACGCGCAGGTGCATCTCGGTGAAGGGCTCGGCGCGGAGTTCGAGCAGCGGCCGCGATGTCTCAACGAATGCAGAGATCTGGCTGACGTGAATGGAGGTGTCGCCATGCGTGCGCGGCATCCGCTCGTTGACTTCGGCGATGACGGTCTTGGCGCAGCGCGCCGCCGTCAGCGTGCAGTCGACCGTGGTGCCCAGGCTCACGAATCCGTGCGCGTCGGGCGGCGACACCTGCATCAGCACGACATCGAGCGGCATCGCGCCGCTTTCAAACAGGCCTTCGATTTCGCTGAGGAAGATTGGCGTGTAGTCGGCGCGGCCGGCGGCGACCGCCTCGCGCACGTTTTCGCCGAGAAACAGTCCGCGATGGCGAAAGTGGCCTTCGTACTCCGGTTTCGTGTAGTCGGCGCTGCGCCGAGCGTCTTCATGTGGACGATCTCGACATCATGCACTCTCGGGAGCTCGCGCAACCAGCGCATCTACAAGCACTGACGGCGTGCCGCATCCGGACTGAATCCAAACTCGATCTCCGGAGCGCACAGCCTTCAGCGCCTGCGCGGCGCTCATGCACTTGCGCGTGTATTCCTCTCGCCAGTTCATATGGTTCTTTCTCCCCTGGCCTGGCCCCGGCACGCTTTTCTATCCCTTTTTTCGTACCGGATTTTCACTCCAAACAAATACTGCGGCTGCACTTTCGGCCTCACAAATCCTGCCTTCCCAGGGCTCGCTGCGACTCTGTAATATCCCCACCCCGGGCGTGGTTCTACGCCCCGCCAATAACGGGGTGCAGTGATGGCCATCACCCCTCCATCTGCAAACTTCGCGGGACTTTCATCACATAGGGATTGGGAAAAGAAACGCATCCTTTTGTGCACATTTAGCGACCGATTTGAAGCGCATGGATTCGTCAAATTCCCGACTCTCGTAACTCGACCAGCACCTTCGTCAACGGGACGAGGAGCGCTTCCAAGCGATTAATTGTGTGAGCTGGATCACCAAGACATTGCTTTGCAGAAACGTTGCGGGATTCGTCTACGCCTGAAACCGCGCGAAATCAGGCCTCTCCAGCGTGTCAAAATCGATGCATTTGGTGCGCTTTTGTACGCCTTTTGAGGCCTTGAAACGACCACTTTTCCGCGCGAAAAAGCGCGCATATTGAGGGTCTTTTCTTACATGTGCGCGCTGTGGAATTGCGGCCTGAAACCGCCTTAATTACGGTACAGTTACCGAGATCGTGTTGGACGCGGCGCTCTCAATACCGTTGGCGTCGACGCTCTTGATCATGTAGTTGTACATCGTGCCGCTGGCTACAGTGGTATCGATGTAAGTCGTCGGCAGGATCAGGGACCCGTTCACCATGGAGTAGTTCCCCGAGCCTGTCGCGCGGTAGACGCGATAGCCTGACACTGGATCGGGCGAAGTGCTCGGCGCGTTCCAGTAGAGATCCACCTCATGCGACGTTGCTGCACCCGTTCCGCTCAGCGCCACCGTCGTCGTGCTGCCCGTGGTGGAGTTGCTGCTGATCGTCAACTGGCCGGAAGCCGCTCCCGCAACGGTGGGATCGAACTGCACCGTCAGCGTTGCCGTCTGATCCGGCATTCAAGGTCAGCGGGGCAGTCGCTCCCGAAACCGTGAAGCCGGGCGCCGGTAATGGCCGCGGAGTTCACCGTCAGTGCAGAGGTACCGCTCGAAGCCAGAGTCACTGTCTTCGTCGATGGCGTGTTCAGCGTGACACTACCGAAGGCCAGGCTGGCTGCGCTCACCGTCAATTGCGGATTCGCTGCCGCCACTCCGGTTCCGCGCAACGCCACCGTCGTCGTGCTGCCTGGTGGTGGTAGTTGCCGTTGATCGTCAACTGGCCTGAAACTGCGCCCGTTGCCGTCGGCTTGAACTGAATCTGGCAGCGTGACCGATTGACCAGCATTCAGTGTGGTCGGGAAGCTGCTCGCGACGATCGCTGAATCCGGTGCCGGTAATGGCTGCCGAGTTCACCGTAAGTGCCGAGGTTCCCGAAGATGTTAGCGTCACCGACAGTGTCGAGGCCGCATTGACCGTAACGTTGCCGAAAGGCAGACTGGCCGCGCTCACCGTCAATTTCGGATTCGTTGCCGCCGTCTCCAGTTCCTGCTCGAGTGCCACCGTCGTCGTGCTGCCAGTGGTGGAGTTGCTGTTGATCGTCACCTGGCCGGAAACTGCGCCGGTTGCCGTCGGCTTGAACTGCACTGTCAACGTCGCCGACTGACCAGCATTCAACGTCAGCGGGAAGGCGGCTCCGGAAGTCTGTGGCCCCAGCCCGTGCCGGTAACAGCCGGCCGAGTTCACTGTCACTGCCGAGTGTGCCGGAAGACGTGAGCGTGAGTGTCTTCGTCGATGCTGAATTCACTGTGACGCTGCCGAAGGCCAGGCTGGCCGCGCTAACCGTCAGTTGCGGGCTTGACGCGGCCGCACCGGTTCCGCTCAACGCTATTGCCACAGAACTGCCTGAGGTGGAGTTGCTGCTGATCGTTAGCTGGCCGGAGACTGCGCCCGTCGCCCTTGGCTTGAATTGCACGGTCAGGGTTGCCGATTGACCCGCATTCAACGTGAGCGGGAAGAACGTGGCACCTGAAACCGTGAACCCCGAACGGGTGATGGCTGCCGAGTTCACCGTCAGTGCAGAGCTGCCCGAAGACGTCAGTGTCACAGTCTTCGTTGACGTCGCTCTTACCGCGACGTTGCCAAAGGCGAGGCTCGCGGCGCTCACCGTCAGTTGCGGACTCGCCGTAGCAGCTCCGGTTGCGGCCCCACGCGACTGCCGCAGAACCGCCCGTGGTGGAGTCGCCGTTGATCGTCAGTTGGCCTGAGGCTGCACCCGTCGCCGTCGGCTTGTACTGCACCGTCAACGTTGCCGACTTGACCAGCGTTGGACGTTAAGCGGGAACGTGGCTCCGGGAACCGTGAAGCCCGCGCCGGTAAGGGTTGCCGAGTTCACCGTCAGCTCGCTGTAGTGCCGCTCTGAAGTCAGCGTCACCGTCTTGGTCGACGCCGTATTCACCGTGACGTTGCCGAAGGCCAGGCTCGAAGCGCTAAGCGTCAGCTGCGGATTTGAGGCTGGTGGATTTCCCGCGGCGAAGACAACGTCCACCCAATAGTTTGTCGAATTCCAGCCGGTGTTTGGGAAGGCACCGGAAGAGGAATAGAGGTAAACGCCATTCGACCCGTCTACACCGTTAGCCAGGGCGTGCAGCGGAGTGTTGTTGATTCCCGCCGTCGCAAAAGCGTTCTCAGTTCTCTGAGTAGTGTCCCGCGGGAGCAAAATACGATGCGACATAGGTCGTGTTTGCCGCCACCGAAATCGGAGTAGCAAAGTTCACCTGCTGCCAACCTGAAGCGCTTTCACCCGAAAAAGTCGCGCTGCCCAGTAGAGTGCCTGTGCTGGACCAGAGATGCCCTACGTGGATGCCAGTGTTGGCGCTTGCTTTATAAAAGCGCAAGCCTGTGACAGTGCCGTTGGTGTCGGATCTGAATTTCACGCCAAGCTCGACAGCTTGACCATCGCCACTATCGACGGTGACTGGAGTCTGCGTTGCCTGCATCAAGGTGAGCTGCGCGCTGGCGGATGACACCACGGCCAGGCAGCAAGCCAAAACGAGAAACAGAGTGCTGAATCGTCCACTTCTTTGACGGCGGGCTGCGAAATAGGAGCTTACAGATGAAAGAGTGGAGTTGAAAGTTGGCGTTGATACAACATGACCTGTGGACCTGCTTGCGGTGCTGCTATGAGACATAAATACCTCATCGAAATCGAGCAAAAATGGTTCAAAAGCAGAGCAAAAAAGAAAAGAGAAACATGTCTCACTCCTTACAAGTTCAGGCTGCTCATGTTCCCTATCGGCTGAAAATCCCCAACAGGTCAGGCAACCATAGAATAAAATGGTTACTAGCTGTTACTTAGGTGTCTATAAATAGAATCTAAAGTGTTGCCTTTGTTTATATCAAAGATACTCCACTAACGCAAA
>CAVSAX010000028.1:0-136191 GCA_963725995.1 uncultured Acidobacteriaceae bacterium
CGGGCGTGTCCTATACTTTTGCAAGTCGATTGGCCAACGAGCCCTTCCACCACACGGCATGCCTAGTCACCAGACAGCGCGACGCGCTACAGACAAGACTGAGATTCCCGACAAGCTGTACTTCCGCATCGGTGAGGTCTCCCGTCTCTGCGCAGTGGAGTCCTACGTTCTGCGCTTCTGGGAAAGTGAATTTTCCCAACTGAAACCCAATAAGAGCGGCACCGGCCAGCGACTCTATCGCAAACGCGACGTCGAGATGGCACTCCGGATCAAACGCCTGCTGCACGGCGAGGGTTACACCATCGTCGGCGCACGCCAGATCCTGCAGGCTGAATCCCGCCGCAAGGGTGGTCAGCCCGATTTGCCGTTGCCTGTGCCTGCAGCCACTGTGCTAAAACCACAGGCCGCCCAGGAGCAAGGTGTAGCGGCCACGCGGCAGACCGCCGTGCGGGTGGAGAAATTGCGCCAGGAACTGCGCGAATTGCTCGGGATTTTATCCACGCCAGCGGCAACCGAAGTAGCGCGCCCACGCAACCTGCGACGCTTCAAACCACCCACCGCCAAGCTCTTCGAAGATTAGCGCCGTTTCAGCGCGCTGATGCCGCGCCCGCGCCAGATGCCGCGCCAATGCTGCCCGTCGTCATGAAGCGCTCCATCGCCTGCATGGCGCAACCCTGTCCGCAAAGGTGATACATCTCCGGATTGCGGCTCTCGGCGGCATTCCAGGGAAAAAGCGTGAACCGCTGGCTCGGCTGGTCGTCCTCCCAGCAGGGAACATCCCCCAGCATCAGCATCCACCAGTGATTGCTCTCGCCCTTTTTCTTGCCGCAGATATCGCAGTTAAACGCCACATCCCACGCCATATTTCGCTCCCAGGATCCGTATGTGCCCAACGGTCTCTGACCTACAGTAGCCCAGAACGCCTCTCACCCGTCAACCAAAAGGTGGTACTGTGGAAAAATGGACGTCGTTTCCGACGACTGAAACCGCCAGCGGTATTCGGCATCTCAAAAGGTACTGGATATGATCTGCGCGAATTGTTCTTCATCCAACTTTCGGCTGTCGCGCTTCCGGTGGAAGGATATGGAGAGGCTGGCCCTGCTCCAGTATCCAATTCGCTGCCGCAACTGCCATGAGCGGACCTACGGGGGCGTTATGCTTGCCCTCTACTTGGCCCAAAGCCGACGCGCCCGCCGACGCAAGAAAACCCTCGAGACCCCGTAAGGTCTCCCCTCACCACGCTTACGCAGCAAAGCCCAGACGAATATCTGGGCTCTGCCTTGTCGCTGACTTGCTGACTCGCTAACTCGCTGCTTTCTACGGATAGACCCCGCGAATCACAACAGCTTCAGCCACGCGTCCGATGCCCAGAATGTTGGCCGCGATACGCATTGGCACCTGCCGATCCAGATGGATCTTCAGCACATCCCTGAAGGACGTCTTCATCACGCGTTCCAGGCGGTTGTAAACGTCCTGCGCCTCCCAGAACAAGTGCTGCTCGTCCTGCACCCACTCAAAGTACGAGACCGTAACTCCTCCCGCGTTGCACAGAATATCCGGAATCACAAAGATTCCCTTGCGCTCCAGGATCCTGTCTGCCTCTGGAGTAACCGGCCCGTTGGCCGCTTCGGCAACGATGGTTGCGCCCACCGCGGACGCATTCTCCGCATGGATCGCATTCTCCAGCGCCGCAGGCACAAGGATGTCGCACTTGAGCGCCAGCAACTCGGCGTGATCAATGGCGACGCTCTCCGGGAACCCCTCCACATGCCCGGTGAGCGCCTTCATGTGAATCAATTCCGGAATATCCAGGCCGTTCTTGTTGTAGACGCCGCCAGTTGAATCGCTCACGGCGATCACTTTTGCGCCCGCGGCGTGCAGCAATTGCGCTGCAATTGACCCCGCGTTGCCAAAGCCCTGCACCGCGACGGTGGCGCCCTTCAACGGCATTCCCAGATGTTCGCAGGCGCACTGGATGGTATAGAAGCACCGCGCCCGGTCGCCTCATTGCGGCCCAGCGATCCGCCCAGGCAGATCGGCTTGCCCGTCACGACTCCGGGAATCGCGTAGCCCTTCGTCATGCTGTACGTATCCATAATCCACGCCATGGTCTGCGAATTCGTGTACACATCCGGCGCTGGTATATCTCTTTCCGGGCCAATCAGCGGAAGAATCGCGCTGGTATACCGCCGCGTCATCCGCTCCAGTTCACCCTGCGACATGCTCTTCGGATTGCAGGTCACTCCGCCCTTAGCGCCGCCGAACGGGATATTCACCACTGCGCACTTCCAGGTCATCCACGTCGCCAGTGCTTTTACCTCATCCAGCGTCACCTGCGGGTGATAGCGAATGCCGCCCTTGGCCGGGCCGCGCACCGAACTGTGCTGCACCCGGAAGCCCTCAAAGCGATGAATGTGCCCATCATCCATGCGCACCGGAACCGCCACCGTCAGCACCCGCTCGGGATACTTGATCATCTCTACAACATCGTTATCCAGCCCCATTACCTTTGCCGCGGAATCGAAATTCTCGAGCGCAGCGTCATATGCACTTCTGATTGTTGTTGTCGTCAGCATTTACTTCCTCCTTGCTGAACCCACTCCACCGTTCGCCTCAGGGCGTCAGCAGCGGCTCATAGCACGCCCACCTCCGCGTGCAGGATCGAGTCCTGTTTCTCCGCCTTCCGTGAAAGGTAAACCGGCTCCAGCCACTTCCTGTAATCCCGCAGGTGTCCCCGCGTCGCATCGAAATACAACTGCTGCAATTCGCGAGTCACGGGACCGATCGCTCCGCTTTTCACCAACCGATGATCCACTCGCACCACCGGCGCGATGCCCACCGCCGTCCCGCTGAAGAACAACTCGTCGCACACATACAGCTCGCTCCGGTCGATCGCGCGCTCCACCGTCCGGATGCCAAGTTCGTGCTGCGCCAGCTCCATCACCGAGTCACGCGTGATCCCTTCCAGCACGTTCTCCGTTACCGGCGGAGTGATCAGCTTGCCCTTGCGCACCATGAAGATGTTGCACGTCGCGCCCTCCGCCACATGCCCGCTCTCATTCAGCAGAATCGCCTCATCGAACCCCGACTGCCGTGCTTCATCGCTGGCCAATGCGCTGTTCACATATGCCCCGCAGATCTTGCCGCGCGCCGGAATCGCGTTGTCCTCGATCCGCCGCCACGAGCTCACCCCCGCATGCAATCCCTTTTCCGGGTGCAGATAATCGCCAAACGGCAGCGCGATCAATGCAAACGCATCCTGGTCATCCGTGCTCACGCCCACGCGTTCCGCACATTTGTAAGCCAGCGGCCGCACGTACACATTCGTACGAAATCCATTCCGCCCCATCAACTCCAGCGTGATCTCGCACAGCTCTTCCGCCGACGCTGGAACATCGATCCGCAGAATCCTGCAGTTCTGCTTCCACCGCTCGTAATGCTCCTCAGGACGCATCACGAATAGCTCCTCGGCGGCGTCATCCCAGTGCGCGCGAATCCCCTCAAACACGCCCGTGCCGTAGTGCAGCGCATGCGTCAGGATGCCTACCCGCGCCTCCCGCAGCGGTATATACTCTCCGCCGAAATACACAATCAGGTTAGGATCCGCTTCAGCTCGCATGGCAAACTCCTTCCATCGACTCCCGGTACAATTCCCGTCCGCGGGCCAGCGCACGCTCATCCAGCTCAACCCATTTGGGATGCTTCACCAGGTGCCGCAGAGCCTCGTCAACACTGGCCTTTGGTAGCACTGCCGCAATCTCCAGCAACGCCCCCAGCATCACCATGTTGCACGCCCGCGCGTCGCCCAGCTCATCGGCTACATGTGTGAATTGCCGCGCCAGCACATGCACATCCGCCCGCACGCAATCCTCGGGATAGCTCTCGCCGTTGTAGAGAATCCATCCCCCCGGCCGCACGTTCTCGTAAAACTTGCGCAGCGAAGGCTCGTTCATCGCCACCAGCACGTTGGGATTGGTCACCAGCGGCGAATCAATCGGCCGACCCGCCAGCCGCACATGACAGTTCGAAGTGCCCGACCGCATCTCCGGTCCATACGACGGCAGCCACGACACCTCCAGCCCCGCATCCAGTCCCGCCTCTGCCAGCACTTCGCCCAGCAGCAATACACCCTGCCCGCCGAAGCCTGCCACGCGCACGCGCAGATCCAGATCCTCGGACTTCTGCGCCATCGCTGCGGGATCATCCTCGACAAGATCCTCTTCCGCAATATGAAGAATCTTCGGAAGCTCCTCAAGCGCTGGCGCGGCCGCAGGCAAAGCTCTCGCCTGCGCCGTCTTGGTGCGGTCGCAAAACACACCCAGCGGAAATGTCTTCTCCATCACGTCGCGTACCCAGCGCTGCGACTCCACCGGCGTCTTTTTCCAGATCGTGGGACACGGAGCCAGCACTTCGATAAGCGAAAAGCCCAGCCCCTTCACCTGGTTCTCCACCGCCCGCCGCACCGCCCGCGTCGCCTGCGCAATCTGCTTGTTATCGCCCAGGCCCACGCGCTCGATATATACGGGAGCCTCCAGCGTCGCCAGCAGCTCGCTCATGTGCAGCGGATAGCCTTCGTTCTCCGCGCTGCGGCCCCGGGGCGTCGTCGTGCTCTTTTCTCCATCAGGGTTGTTGGAGCAGCCTGACCGCCGGTCATGCTGTAGATCCCGTTGTTCACGAAGATCACCGTGATGTGCTCGCCGCGATTCGCCGCGTGCAGTATCTCCGCCGCGCCAATGGCAGACAGGTCGCCGTCGCCCTGGTAGCTCACCACGATGCTCCCCGGCCTGCTGCGCTTCGCCGCCGTAGCCACCGCGGGCGCGCGGCCATGAGCACCCTGAACGTTGCCCACATCGAAGTAGTAATACGCAAACACCGAGCAGCCCACCGGGCTCACCAGGATCGTCCTGTCCTGGATACCCAGCTCATCGATCGCCCGCGCCAGCATCTTGTGCACAATGCCGTGGCCGCAGCCCGGGCAGTAGTGCGTCTGGTGCTGCAACTCCTGCTTGCGCTCGTAGCGTTCGTAGAACGCTTTCGGCTTGCCATGCGCCACTTCGTATTCCGGAATCAACTCGCTAGACATGAACGAACCGCCCTTCTTCCGCAACTCCCGCCACCAGGTGACGAAGCGCCTGCTTCTGCACAAACTCCAGCACGTCCTCAGTCGATGGCACGTTGCCACCCACTCGGCTCATAAACTCCACGGGACGCGCACCATTCAGCGCCAGCCGCACATCTTCAACCATCTGGCCGTTGCTCAGCTCCACCACCACGAAGACGCGCGCACGCTCAGCCAGCCGCTGCAGATGAGTCTTGGGGAATGGATAGAGCGTCACCGGACGCAGCACGCCGACATTCAATCCACCCTTGCGCGCGTCTGCGGCCACGGCCTTCAATATCCGCGCCACGATTCCGTAGCCCACCAGCACAATCTCCGCATCCTGTGTCTGCCACTCTTCCGCCCGCACCTCGTTCTGTTCCGCCAGCAAATACTTCGCTTCAAGATGACGAACGTGTGCCTCCAGTTCATCGCAGTCCAGGTGCAGCGAGTTGATCAGGTTGCCGCGCGACTCTGCCGTACCCGCCACGGCCCACTCCGGCAAATGCGGAGCCACTGCAGTCTGCGGAAACTCCACCGGCTCCATCATCTGCCCGATGAACCCATCGGCCAGCAGCACCACGGGATTGCGATACCGATCCGCCAGCTCAAATGCGAGGGCGGTTAAATCCGCCATCTCCTGCACCGAGTGGGGAGCCAGCACGATCGTGCGATAGTTTCCGTGCCCACCGCCCTTCACCACCTGGTGATAATCGCTCTGCTCGGATGCGATGTTGCCCAGCCCCGGCCCGCCGCGAGTTATGTCCGCGATCACGCACGGCAGCTCCGAACCCGCCATATAGCTGATGCCTTCCTGCATCAGGCTGATACCCGGCCCGCTCGACGACGTCATCACCCGCACGCCCGCAGCCGCTGCGCCATACAGCATGTTGATTGCCGCCACTTCGCTCTCGGCCTGCAGAAATACTCCGCCCACCTGTGGCAGATACTCCGCCGCAGCCTCGGTGATCTCGCTCGCCGGGGTGATGGGATAGCCGTAATCCGCGGCAACCCGCGAGAATCGCGCTCTTCACGATCGCTTCATTGCCCTTCATCAGTTGCTTGCGCATTTGCTCGCTCCTGTCACGCTCGTGTTTGCGCTCGCACGATTCACCAGGTGCAGCACTGTTATCGCGCCCGGCTCAGGACATACCATGAAGCACATCCCGCATCCCGTGCACCCGATACCGGCATACGTCGCCGTCCGGTAGCCGTAGTGATTCAGGCGTTCGCTCATCACGATCACGCGTGGAGGACATGCTTCCACGCATAGCCCGCACCCCTTGCACTCATTCCCATTCACCCTTAAAACGCCTCGATCCCGCTTCTCCATCCCTGCTCCTTCTTCCGCCGTCGTTGCTCACGCAAACGTAACGGCCGCCGCTTTGCGCTCCAGGTAATGCGAGCGCTCTGCAAAATCTTCCAGACCACCTTGAAACTTCGGATCGGCAATCGCGATCAGCGCCTCGGCCCGCTCCCGCAGTGTCTTGCCGTGCAGGTAAGCAATGCCGTGCTCCGTCACCACGTAGTGCACGTCCGCGCGCGAGGTCACCACGCCTGCGCCGGGCTCCAGCATCGGCACAATTCTCGACACACTGCCGCCGACCGCCGTGGATGGCAACGCGATAATCGGCACACCGCCACGAGAGCGCGCTGCACCGCGAATGAAATCCAGCTGCCCGCCAAATCCGCTGTAAGGCTTCGTGCCCAGCGAATCCGCGCACACCTGGCCCGTCAAATCCACCTGCAACGCGGAGTTGATGGCCACCATCCTGTCATTGCGCGCCACTACAAACGGATCGTTGGTGAAGCTCACCGAACGGAATTCGAAGCTGCTGTTCTCATTCACAAAATCAAACAGCCTCCGCGATCCCAGCACGAATGAGAGCACCACCTTGCCATGCAGAAACGACTTCCCCTCGCCATTGATAACGCCCGCTTCCATCAGGTCGATCACACCGTCTGAGCACATTTCGGTGTGAATACCAAGGTCGCGCTTGTCGCCCAGGCTTGCCAGAACCGCGTCAGGAATACCGCCGATCCCGGTCTGCAACGTTGCGCCGTCAGGAATCAGCGACGCCACCCTTGCCCCTACCCGGCGATGTATCTCGGTGATGGGTTCGGCGCAAAGCTCGAGAAGAGGCCGCGAAGTCTCCACCATCGAGGTAATGCGACTGACATGAATAAATGTGTCTCCATGCGTGCGCGGCACCTGGTCGTTCACTTCGGCAATCACCACCTTGGCATGGTGCGTCGCCGTCAGCGTGCAGTCCACCGTCGTTCCCAGACTCACGAAGCCATGCTGGTCCGGCGGCGATACCTGCATCAACACCACGTCGAGTGGCATCACTCCACTCACAAAGAGCCCCTCAATTTCACTCAGGAAAATCGGCGTGTAGTCGGCGCGGCCGGCTGCTACGGCCTCGCGCACATTCGCTCCAAGGAACAGCCCGCGATGCCGGAAGTGGCCCTCAAACTCTGGTCGCGTGTAATCCGCGCTGCCCAGGGTCATCATGTGAACGATTTCGACGTCGTGCAACTCTGCGGATCGCGCCACCAGCGCATTCACCAGCGTTGAAGGAGTGCCGCATCCCGACTGGATCCATACCCGCTCACCCGACTGAACCGCCTTGAGCGCCTCTGCTCCGTCCATGCACTTGCGCCTATATTCGTCTCGCCAGCTCATATGGTTCTTTCTCCCCTGGCCTGGCCCCGGCACGCTTTTCTATCCCTTTTTTCGTACCGGATTTTCACTCCAAACAAATACTGCGGCTGCACTTTCGGCCTCACAAATCCTGCCTTCCCAGGGCTCGCTGCGACTCTGTAATATCCCCACCCCGGGCGTGGTTCTACGCCCCGCCAATAACGGGGTGCAGTGATGGCCATCACCCCTCCATCTGCAAACTTCGCGGGACTTTCATCACATAGGGATTGGGAAAAGAAACGCATCCTTTTGTGCACATTTAGCGACCGATTTGAAGCGCATGGATTCGTCAAATTCCCGACTCTCGTAACTCGACCAGCACCTTCGTCAACGGGACGAGGAGCGCTTCCAAGCGATTAATTGTGTGAGCTGGATCACCAAGACATTGCTTTGCAGAAACGTTGCGGGATTCGTCTACGCCTGAAACCGCGCGAAATCAGGCCTCTCCAGCGTGTCAAAATCGATGCATTTGGTGCGCTTTTGTACGCCTTTTGAGGCCTTGAAACGACCACTTTTCCGCGCGAAAAAGCGCGCATATTGAGGGTCTTTTCTCAATATGCGCGCTGTGGAATTGCGGCCTGAAACCGCCTTAATTACGGTACAGTTACCGAGATCGTGTTGGACGCGGCGCTCTCAATACCGTTGGCGTCGACGCTCTTGATCATGTAGTTGTACATCGTGCCGCTGGCTACAGTGGTATCGATGTAAGTCGTCGGCAGGATCAGGGACCCGTTCACCATGGAGTAGTTCCCCGAGCCTGTCGCGCGGTAGACGCGATAGCCTGACACTGGATCGGGCGAAGTGCTCGGCGCGTTCCAGTAGAGATCCACCTCATGCGACGTTGCTGCACCCGTTCCGCTCAGCGCCACCGTCGTCGTGCTGCCCGTGGTGGAGTTGCTGCTGATCGTCAACTGGCCGGAAGCCGCTCCCGCAACGGTGGGATCGAACTGCACCGTCAGCGTTGCTGTCTGACCGGCATTCAAGGTCAGCGGGAAAGTTGCTCCCGAAACCGTGAAGCCGGTGCCGGTAATGGCCGCGGAGTTCACCGTCAGTGCAGAGGTACCGCTCGAAGTCAGAGTCACTGTCTTCGTCGATGGCGTGTTCAGCGTGACACTACCGAAGGCCAGGCTGGCTGCGCTCACCGTCAATTGCGGATTCGCTGCCGCCACTCCGGTTCCGCTCAACGCCACCGTCGTCGTGCTGCCGGTGGTGGAGTTGCTGTTGATCGTCAACTGGCCTGAAACTGCGCCCGTTGCCGTCGGCTTGAACTGAATCTGCAGCGTGACCGATTGACCAGCATTCAGTGTGGTCGGGAAGCTGCTCGCGACGATCGTGAATCCGGTGCCGGTAATGGCTGCCGAGTTCACCGTAAGTGCCGAGGTTCCCGAAGATGTTAGCGTCACCGACAGTGTCGAGGCCGCATTGACCGTAACGTTGCCGAAAGGCAGACTGGCCGCGCTCACCGTCAATTTCGGATTCGTTGCCGCCGCTCCAGTTCCGCTCAGTGCCACCGTCGTCGTGCTGCCAGTGGTGGAGTTGCTGTTGATCGTCACCTGGCCGGAAACTGCGCCGGTTGCCGTCGGCTTGAACTGCACTGTCAACGTCGCCGACTGACCAGCATTCAACGTCAGCGGGAAGGCGGCTCCGGAAACTGTGAAGCCCGTGCCGGTAATAGCTGCCGAGTTCACTGTCACTGCCGAGGTGCCGGAAGACGTGAGCGTGAGTGTCTTCGTCGATGCTGAATTCACTGTGACGCTGCCGAAGGCCAGGCTGGCCGCGCTAACCGTCAGTTGCGGGCTTGACGCGGCCGCACCGGTTCCGCTCAACGCTATTGCCACAGAACTGCCTGAGGTGGAGTTGCTGCTGATCGTTAGCTGGCCGGAGACTGCGCCCGTCGCCCTTGGCTTGAATTGCACGGTCAGGGTTGCCGATTGACCCGCATTCAACGTGAGCGGGAACGTGGCACCTGAAACCGTGAACCCCGAACCGGTGATGGCTGCCGAGTTCACCGTCAGTGCAGAGCTGCCCGAAGACGTCAGTGTCACAGTCTTCGTTGACGTCGCTCTTACCGCGACGTTGCCAAAGGCCAGGCTCGCGGCGCTCACCGTCAGTTGCGGACTCGCCGTAGCAGCTCCGGTTCCGCTCAACGCGACTGCCGCAGAACCGCCCGTGGTGGAGTTGCTGTTGATTGTCAGTTGGCCTGAGGCTGCACCCGTCGCCGTCGGCTTGTACTGCACCGTCAACGTTGCCGACTGACCAGCGTTTAACGTTAGCGGGAACGTGGCTCCGGAAACCGTGAAGCCCGCGCCGGTAAGGGTTGCCGAGTTCACCGTCAGTGCTGTAGTGCCGCTCGAAGTCAGCGTCACCGTCTTGGTCGACGCCGTATTCACCGTGACGTTGCCGAAGGCCAGGCTCGAAGCGCTAAGCGTCAGCTGCGGATTTGAGGCTGGTGGATTTCCCGCGGCGAAGACAACGTCCACCCAATAGTTTGTCGAATTCCAGCCGGTGTTTGGGAAGGCACCGGAAGAGGAATAGAGGTAAACGCCATTCGACCCGTCTACACCGTTAGCCAGGGCGTGCAGCGGAGTGTTGTTGATTCCCGCCGTCGCAAAAGCGTTCTCAGTCTCTGAGTAGTGTCCCGCGGGAGCAAAATACGATGCGACATAGGTCGTGTTTGCCGCCACCGAAATCGGAGTAGCAAAGTTCACCTGCTGCCAACCTGAAGCGCTTTCACCCGAAAAAGTCGCGCTGCCCAGTAGAGTGCCTGTGCTGGACCAGAGATGCCCTACGTGGATGCCAGTGTTGGCGCTTGCTTTATAAAAGCGCAAGCCTGTGACAGTGCCGTTGGTGTCGGATCTGAATTTCACGCCAAGCTCGACAGCTTGACCATCGCCACTATCGACGGTGACTGGAGTCTGCGTTGCCTGCATCAAGGTGAGCTGCGCGCTGGCGGATGACACCACGGCCAGGCAGCAAGCCAAAACGAGAAACAGAGTGCTGAATCGTCCACTTCTTTGACGGCGGGCTGCGAAATAGGAGCTTACAGATGAAAGAGTGGAGTTGAAAGTTGGCGTTGATACAACATGACCTGTGGACCTGCTTGCGGTGCTGCTATGAGACATAAATACCTCATCGAAATCGAGCAAAAATGGTTCAAAAGCAGAGCAAAAAAGGAAAAGAGAAACATGTCTCACTCCTTACAAGTTCAGGCTGCTCATGTTCCCTATCGGCTGAAAATCCCCAACAGGTCAGGCAACCATAGAATAAAATGGTTACTAGCTGTTACTTAGGTGTCTATAAATAGAATCTAAAGTGTTGCCTTTGTTTATATCAAAGATACTCCACTAACGCAAACAAACATTCCTCGATAACCACTTAGAGGAAAACTACAACGTCGTTTGGAGGTGGCAGATTTACGGCAGGACAGCAAAAAGTGTGGCGGGGGGTAACGTATTTTAGAGTGCCTTGATTTTATACTACCGGCACTAGCGCGGGTCTACGGAGCACTTCAGACCCTGATCCCGCCCTGCTGATTACTTCTGAGGATGAACTGAATTTCAAATGGTCGGGACGACTGGATTCGAACCAGCGACCTCACCCACCCCAAGGGTGCGCTCTACCAGGCTGAGCCACGTCCCGACACTCGCAGAACTGCACGAGGGTCTCTCTAAGTGTACACGACCCTGGGGGTCTCCGGTATCAGCGTGATACAGCGCTGGAGGGCGGCTTAGCCGGGGGTCGTGCGGCGTGATCCGGGGGAAAGCGAAGGCAAGCCCGCGTCTTCTTCCCCAGGAGCCTTGCTTACGCAGTAGGGGGAACGTATTCCTTAGGTTTCTGTCCGCCGGCGCCAAAGAGGAACTCATTCATCTGTTCCACGAGGAAGGTTTGGGCTTCCTTGGTCCAGGGCTGCAGACGGTACTCATTCAAAAGCATCTTCTGGTGGTCAACCCACTCGCCCCAGGCCTTTTTTGAGACGTTGTCGTAGATCTTTTTGCCCAGATCGTTGTCAAAGGGCAGTTCGTCGAGGCCCTCCATCTCCTGCTTGTACTTCGCGCAAACAACCATGTGTGCCATCGAAATCCTTCTGCGATGCCGGGGCATCGTCGTCAATCTGTCTGGGCGTTAAGCCCTTTCCCATTGTATGAGAGGGCGGGCGCTGGAAGCGAACTCTCCCCCGGCACGAGGCTGAAAGGATTCGGGGAGATGGACGCCCGTTCGCCAGGTTAGAAGGGAAAATGACAAGGTTCTCCATCGTTTGGAGGATGCCGGGACGGGGCAAATAATCTATGCTCCCGGGATGAATACGTCGGCAGTAAGCTCGCCCGTCCATCGGCAAAAGACGCTTGAATTGGCGATTGCGGCGATCCTGGCCCTGTCGATTGCCGCCATTTTCTGGAGCGCACAGCGTTATCCCGCGCTGCTTAAAAAGCTGCACGCGGGGAATACGCTCTCGGTCAAGGGAGCGCTCTCCTTTGATGCGCTGCTAAAGGTGACGCCGGAGATGCCTGCACCGGAGCGGGTTGCGCGAACGGCGACGAACTGGCTGTGGACAAATCGTTTCGGCATGTATTTTGCTCTGCCGTTTGGCGCCGCAATGATGACGATGCTGGCGCAAACCAACCGGCCGAAGCGCTTCCAATCGGCAGCGGCAAACATAGCCTGCGGATCGCTGGCAGGAATGCCCGCAGGTGTCTGCACGAATTGCGCTACGCCAATTGCTCAGAGCCTGCTGGTGAGCGGAGCCAGCACGCGTCTGACGATTGCCGCGATGATCAGTTCTCCTTCATTCAACCCCGTGGTTGTGGCGATGGCATTTGTGTTGTTCCCGTGGCGGCTTGCGGTGGCGCGCATCGTTGTGCCGGCGCTGCTTCTGCTGTTGCTTCCGTTGCTGGTGAAGGAGAGAGCTACGCAGGCATTGGGGATGCGGATTGAAGAACTGCCGGAGCCTGCGGGCGAGCGAGCGCTAATCTTCTCGAAGACATTTCTGCGCAATCTGCTGCGGCTCACGCTGTTGACGCTGCCCTGGATGCTACTGGCTGCTGTGCTGGGCGCGATTGCTGTAGAGATGATTCCCGCGTACGGAACCCACCTGCCAGTCTCGGTGCTGGGCATTGTCGCGTTGGCGATCCTGGGCACTTTACTGCCGGTGCCGATGGCGTTTGATGTGGCGCTGGCATGGGTGCTGTACCGCGCCGGTGTGCCTGTGCCCTACGTCGCAACGTTGCTGTGCACTCTAGGGCTGGTCAGCGTGTACTCGCTGTTTGCGCTGGGCCAGCAACTTGGGCGCAGCGTACCGCTCAAACTGGCTGGAACGGTGGCAGCACTGGGGACAGCCGCAGGCTTGCTGATGATGATGCTGCCAGCTGCGTAACGGTATTGCCTGAATGACCCGCTGATAGCTATCTTGCTGCATCGAGGCTCACGCAGATCGGAGTGATCGCGCGCCGGGAGACGATGGTCAAAATGCCAAAACGCGTTGGCAAGGACGGGCTTCCAATTCTCGGCTTCGCATGCCCGGCGGATTGGGAGCAGTGGTTATCGATTCAGCCTAAAGAAGCCAAGGGCCTTTGGCTGGAGCTTGCGAAGAAGACATCGGGCATTGCGAGCGTGTCGCGGCAGGAAGCAATTGATGGGGCGCTGTGTCATGGCTGGATCGATGGCCAGTTGCAGAAGAGCGACGCATTGCACTGGCTTATCCGCTTCACTCCGCGGTCTGCTAAAAGCAAATGGTCAGAGATTAACAAGACCCGGGCTCAAGAGCTTATTGATCTGGGGCGGCTGACGACGGCCGGTCTGGAGCAGGTGGATCGGGCGAAGGAAGATGGCCGCTGGGAATCTGCGTATGAGCCTCAGAGTACGGCGGTTGTGCCTGCGGATCTCGAGGCTGCCCTGGCGAAGAGACGTAAAGCCAAAACAATGTTCAGCAAGTTGGATAGCAGAAACCGCTATGCAATTCTGCATCGCATTCATGGCGTAAAGCGGGCGGAGACACGCGCGCTGAAGATCGAGAAGTACGTGGCAATGCTGGAACGCGGCGAGACCATCTATCCGCAGAAGGTCAAGAAATAGGGCCGGGCAGGCAGGGCGCGCTTTCCGCTCAGATCACGGCGCTGGTCTTCAATACCGCTGAGGAATTAAAGTATTTCGCAACCGTTGATCTTCTGGCGCGGCGAAGAAGATTCTTCGCTCTCGAGAGGAGCCCAAAAAATGACTACAGAAACAAAAGTCGCGGCAAATGTGAAGCTGACCGTACCGTTTTTCATGGTCAAGGATATGGAAGCCTCGCTCCGCTATTACATGGATGGGCTCGGCTGCAAGATGGCCAACAAGTGGATTGACGAAGGAAAGCTGCGCTGGTGCTGGCTGGAGATTGGAGACGCTGCGCTGATGCTGCAGGAGTACCGTCCCTCGCGCAAGCCGGAGGGCAAGGCGGGCAGCGGTGTCTCCATCTGCTTTCAATGCGAGGACGCGCTGGCACTCTATCGCGAGTTCACTTCGCGTGGCGTGACGGTACAGACACCCTTTGTGGGCAACAATATGTGGGTCGCGAACGTGAAGGATCCAGACGGCTACAATCTCTCGTTTCAGAGCCCGACTGATGTGCCGGAAGAGACTGTCTTCTCGGACCTGGAAAAATAGCCGGCTAGGTCTTGCGTCGTTTGGGGCGCCGGGTTTCGCTGCGGCCTTTGCGATTGACGCTGCCCGGCGCGGAGGGCGAGCGTCGTTTCTCGTTGCGTGACTTGCGCTTCGGCTTGGCCTTGGCCTTGCCGCCCTTGTTGGGTGTTGGTCGGGCTGCTCCCTCGCCGCCGTTTTCATCCAGCATGGCGAACTGCAGCCTGCGCTCCACGGCGTTCACGCGATCCAGCAGCACGCGCACTTTGTCGCCCGGCGAGTACTTGCGACCGCTGCGGTCGCCTAAAATCTGGCGCGTGTTTTCGTTGAAGGTAAATCGGTCGCCGCGCAGCGTATCGATGGGCACGAGGCCTTCGATGAAGAGATCGTCCAGCTCTACGAACAATCCGAACTTTGTGGCGTTCAGGATCATGGCGTTGAAGTCTTCTCCGACGCGGTCCTGCATGAACTTGATCTTCTTCCACTCGACCAGTTCGCGTTCGGCATCGTCGGCGCGGCGCTCTGTCTGGCTGCACTCCTGCGCGATGGCGGCCAGCTCCGACTCCGGCACCGGAGGATTGTGCGCGAAGACAAAGTCGCGGCGCGGCCGGGGCTGCTGCGTGCCCTCGCTGTGATGGTGCCACGGACTCCACGCACGCTGCGTATCCATATCACCGTGGCCGACCACTCCCGCGGCCAGCACAGCCTTCACCACTCGATGCACCATGAGGTCGGGATAACGGCGAATCGGCGAAGTGAAGTGGGTGTAGGACGGCGCGGCCAATGCGAAGTGGCCTTCATTTTTCTCGCTGTAGCGCGCCTGCTTGAGCGAGCGCAGCATCAGATACGACACGATGCGCTCCTCGGGAGTGCCCGCGATCTTTGCCGTCAGCTTCTGATACATGCGCGGCGTTACCGGGATGTCTTCTGGTATTTCATGCATGCGCGGATTCTTTCCCCGCCCGTGCTGCTGGCGGCGATCAGATTTCATCTGCACCCGTTTGACGGGCAAAGCACCCAGGCCCAGCGAATATCCAAAGCTGGCAGCGATGTCTTCGAACTCGACAACGCGGCGGGGCTCAGGCTTTTCGTGGATACGATAGATCGACGGTACACCCTGACCTTCGAGCCAGCTTGCCACGCACTCGTTTGCCGACAACATGAACTCCTCAATGAGACGATGCGCCCAGTTTCGCTCTGAGCGAACAATACTCTTCATGGCGCCGAACTGGTCAAACTCGATGATCGGCTCGGGAAGATCAAAATCAATGGACCCGCGCCGTTGCCTCTTGCCGTTGAGCAAGCAGCGCCAGCGTCTTCATGCGCTCGAAGTCGGCCACCAGCAGTGCGAACTCAGCTCGCATAGCTTCGTCGCCATCGAGAATCCTGTGAACCTGCGTGTATGTCATGCGGCGCGCCGAGCGAATTACACCCTTGCAGATTTCGTAGCCTTCGACTTCGCCCTGCGCGTCGATGCGCATGATGCAGGAGAGGACGAGGCGATCTTCGTTGGGGCGCAGGCTGCAGATATCTGTCGATAGTTCCTGCGGCAGCATGGGCACGGCGCGGTCAGGGAAGTAGACCGAGGTGCCTCGCAGACGAGCTTCGAGATCCAGATCCGTGCCTGGTTGCACATATTCGGACACATCGGCAATGTGCACCTGCAATTCGTAACTGCCATCGTTACGTTCTTCCACGAGCACCGCATCGTCAAAGTCTTTGGCGGTTTCGCCGTCGATGGTCACGATGGGAAGCTCGCGAAAATCGCTCCGTGCGGCAACTTCTTCCAGATCAAGATGCGCTACTGCCTTGGCCTCCGCCAACACCTGTGCGGGAAACACATGCGGCAGGTGATGCTTGCGGATCATGATCTCCACATCCACGCCGAAGGCATCCTGTTCGCCCAGTACTTCGAGCACGCGCCCGCGGGCAGGCCGCGATGGAGTAGGCCAGTTGGTAATCTCCACGTCGACGACGAGGCCCTCCAGATCGGTCTCATCTTCGTGCTCGAGAAGGCGGTGCGCCTCCTCACCAAGAACGCGATTCGGCGTGTCTGCAGGAGCGACGGCTACTACCTCGTCACAGGGAGCGATAAGAATCGGCTGCGTCATGCGGTCGTCAAATGGCGTTACATAGTTGCCGGGGAAGCGCGGTTCGTATCCGCGCTGTACGTAGCCTCCGCGCCGGCGATCAGAGAATTCGCCGCCGTAGTGGAAGATCCCGACAACGGTGGGGTTGCGGCGGCTGAGCACACGGATGATCCGGCCCATGCGGCGGCCATCGGACTTTGGAATGGCTACTTCAACCAGCACCTGGTCGCCCTGCATGGCGCCGTTGATCTCGTTCGGGGGAATGAAGATGTCGTCGTTGCCGCTGGCCTGTTTTATCTCGGGCCGCACAAAGCCGTAGCCGTCGCGGTGCAGGTCGAGTCTTCCGGCGGCGAGGTTGTCGCGGGTAACCACGGCGCGGGGCAGGCCCCACTGTTCGCGGTCGAGTTTTACCAGCTGGCCGGCGGCGGTCAAACGCGCCAGATGTTCGAGCAAAAGGCGACGTTCGCGCCCGCCGCCGAGGCCCAACTCACGGACCAATTGCTTGTAACCCGCGCGTTGTCCTGCGGATCGCTCGATGCGGCGGATCAGATCTCGATCGGTCATGAATTACCCTGAAACCATTTTCATGGTACGCGGAGGTGGAGGTACCAGAAAAGATTCGTCCCCGCATGGAATTTGTTTTCGCGAATGTTTATGATTCAGATAACGGCAATACTGTACGTACTGGTGGGAGTAAGATTCTGCCATAGGGGTTCCAGAGAACGAATCTGGGACCAAAGCATTGCATCCAGTTGGGCTTCAACCTGCGTATGTCTCGAGCGGGCGAAGGATTCCCGGGGGATTGCAACCGAGCCATACCTGAGAAGATGAAAGGAAATACAACCAAGATGTGGAAACCGAACCAGTCCGGCACTTCTTCCCAGTCCCCGAGCACCGAGCCAGTACGCCCGGCAGTGCCCCCAACACCCACGTTTGAGGCGCCAAGCCCGCGCACGCCCAACGCAGCCGCTCCAGCAGCCGACCAAGCCACGATTGGCAAGAGCCTGGTAGTAAAAGGCGAGGTAACCGGTTCAGAATCACTGTATATCGACGGCAAGGTGGATGGTTCCGTCAACCTGCCTGGCAATCGCGTAACAGTCGGACGCAACGGACAGGTGACCGCGAATATCACTGCCCGAGAGATCGTCGTCCTCGGCAAGGTCCGTGGGAACGTGAACGCAAGCGATCGTGTGGACATCCGTAGCGAAGGCTCTCTTTCCGGCGATGTGATCGCACAGCGCATCAGCATCGAGGACGGAGCATTCTTCAAGGGCGGCATCGACATCCGTAAGCCGGGTACGCCTGAGAAGCCCGCCGCTGCTGCCACTACCACCACCACTCCAGCCCCGGCTGCCCAGGTTGCCGAGCCGGTTAAAGCCCTGTAAGACCACTGCATCGAACAAAAGCAATGCGAAGAGACCCCGGCCATTCCGGGGTCTTCTTTTTTTGCCGTGACTCGTTTGTCGGCTCTAGGCGCGGCGGCGGAAGACGCGGCTCAGGGTGCCGGGCATGGCGATTCCGAGGATGTGAGTGATTCCGAGGTAGACAAGCCCAAATGGGATCAGCACGCAGGGGCCGATGAGTAGCGACGAATGGAGTGGAAGAATGAGTTTCACTCCATAGCCCGCCGCCCCGGCCACGAGAGCCGCCAGCCATAGCTTTGCGAGGCGGTCCCCTGCGAACGGGACGGCCCCGATCTGCCCGTGCAGGGCCCGGCGAAGCAGCGTGAACTCCACCCAGCCCGCTATGCCGGCAGAGAGCGTAAGGCCGGCTGCTCCCCAATGCTGATCGATGCCCAGCAGGCGAGGCAGCGGCAAAGCGAACAGGTATCCTAACGCGAGCGTGAGCGCCACGCGGATCATGGCGAACTTCAGGGGTGTTCGCGTGTTGCGCAGGGCATAAAAGGCCGAGGAGTAGAGGCGTCCCGAGGTGGAGGCGAGCAGACCCACAGCGGAGCCGGCCAGGACACCCCAGACGAAGATCACGTCAGCATGTTGAAAGTGGCCGGTGCGGTAGATGAGCGCCACGATCACATCCCCCAACAGCACAAAGGCGGCCGCCGAGGGCACTACGAAGTAGGCAATCTGCTGCAGTCCCACGGTGAGCCGCTTCCGCAGGCTGGCGGCAATCTCGTCCTGCGTGCCGAGCGCGCTCGACATCGTAGGCAGCTCGGCAGCCGAGACTGCCATGCCGAAGAGACTGACGGGGAGAGTATAGAGTGTCTGCGCGTATCCGAGGGCGGAGACCGCGCCCTGCCCGAGCAGACTCGCCAGGGAGGAATCGATAAAGGCGCTGATCTGTACAACTCCACGGCTGAGCAATACAGGGAAGAAGTTCTTCGCCACTATGCGGACGTGCTCGGCTGCGCGGGGAATCTCGAGGCGAAGCGGCCACAAATACTTCAGCACGGTGGGAAGTTGCACGAGGAACTGCAGTCCACTGCCGACGACGGAGGCAATCGCAATGAGGACTGCAAGGCGGCTTTGCGAGTGATGCCCTCCACCTACCATGGTGACAATCATCACCAAGTTCCAGATGACCGGGGCGGTATAAGAGAGAAGGAAACGGCGATGGCTGTTCAACACGCCCAGGCACCAAGCTGAGAGGACCAGCAGGGCTGCTCCAGGAAAGAGAATCTGCACCAGGTGAATGGTCAGCAGGCGCTTCTCTCCGTGGAAACCGGGCGCGATGACGTAGAGCATCCATGGTGTTGCAAAGACCCCCAGGACAACCAATAGGGATGTGACCAGAAAGAGCAGGGCAAATATGGCCTCAGCAAGCTGGGAGGCTTCTTCATGGCGTTTTTCTGCGTTCAAACGTGCGTAGACGGGGATAAACGAGGCAGAGAGGACGCCTTCTCCAAAGAGGTTCTGCAGAAAGTTGGGGATGCGGAAGGCTGCGCGGAAGGCGTCGGCGGCGTCGGAGTTGCCAAAGTAATGAGCAAAGACGCGCTCGCGGACCAATCCAACCAGGCGGCTTGCCAGGATTCCGGAGGCGACGGCAAGAGCAGATGTCTTGCTGCCCGGTTCGGTCTGGGTTTTCTCGTTCAAACTCCGATTATAAGGTCGGCTGAAGCTCGCCTGAGACAAGCTTGGTCACTCAAGTTTCCTCCCGCCGCGCCGATAGGCTCATTGACTGCCGCCAACGGTGCGCTGCGGGTGATCTGGTAGCGTGCGAGACCGTCTCGCGTGCCAAGTTCGTATAGAGGGAAAGATCCTATGGCGACTGACATCCCGGTTGTAGTGCCAGCCCTGCCACTGTGTGAGAGCTCGGGACTGCCTGCGTTGCGCACGCTGGCAATCCTTGATACCCCCAGCGAAGAGACCTTTGACCGCATCACGCGGCTCGCTTCGCGGCTGACCGGCGCATCGGCCTCCTTTCTTCTCTTTGTGGAGGATGGAAGATTCTGGGCGAAATCGACTTATGGAACGAGCCTGTACGAAATGCCCCATCAGGACTGCTTCAGCTCCTGCGCGATTCTTGGACAGGGCTGCCTGACTGTGCTGGACAGCCATACCGATGCGCGCTTCAGGCGCAACCTTCCGGCGAGAGCTACAGGCAGCACGCGTTTTTACGCCGGGGTACCGGTCATGATGTCGGGTCAACCCGTGGGAACACTTTGCGTGACCGATACCAGACCTCGGCGACGTTTCGCGGTATCGGCCGAGCAGAACCTGCTTGCCCTTGCAGCTATCGTCTCGGAGCAGCTGGAACTGAAGTTGCTCCGCGCCGGGGCGGTGCCGCCCATCCCCGCCCATGGCGTTGGCGAGGAACGCTATGCATTGGCCTCGCTGGCTGCCTGGGATGGCTTCTGGGACTGGGATATCGAATCGGGAATCGTGTACTACTCGCCGCATTGGCAGGCCATTCTCGGCATGGATGAGACGGAGCGCATTGACCGCCTGAGCCACTGGATTGGTCGCGTGCACCATGAAGATCGGGAGCAGGTACTTGCGCAGCTCACCGATCATCGGACCGGTCGGACGAGCAGCTTCCGCAGTGAGCATCGGATCCGGCACAGCGACGGAACCTGGCGATGGGTTCTCAGCCGCGGCCATTCGCTGGAGACATCGGGCGGCAAAGCTACGCGCATGGCAGGGTCGATGGCCGATGTGACGGAGAGCAAGACCGCAGACCCACTGACTGGCTTGCCCAACCGCTTGTCGCTGCTGGATCAGATAGAGAAGAGGCTGGAGCACGCGGCAGCTACCGGGGACTGGAGCTTCGGCGTAATCTTTGTTGATCTGAACCGATTCCACCAGGTGAACGAAACCCTCGGGGAACGCGGTGGCGATGCCACCTTGATTGAAGCGGGGACGCGCCTGTGCTCGGCGGCTCGCCGCACTCTGAAGAGGGATGACTTCGTAGTTGCGCGCGTTGGCGGAGCGAAGTTTCTTCTGCTGCTTGAAGGTGTGAAGACGGATGCGATGGCGAAGGAAACTGCCGCCTCGATCGCTGTCGAGCTATCGCGATCCTTCGAATATCAAGACGCCATTCTGATTCCCAGCGCCAGCATGGGGATCGTGATGGGAGCCAGCCGTTATCTGCATCCGGAGGAGATTCTTCGCGATGCGGAGACCGCGATGTCGCAGGCGAAGAACGACGGCGCAGGCGGCTGCATTGTATTCACCGCTGATATGCACGAGCGCTCCGCGGGGCGGCTGCAACTCTACAGCAATCTGCGACGCGCCATTGATGAACGAGAACTGGTTTTGCACTATCAGCCCGAGATCGGTCTGAAGTCGAACGAGGTGATCGGTTTTGAAGCCCTGGTCCGGTGGAATCATCCGATGCGTGGCCTGATTCCTCCCAGCGACTTCATTCCCCTCGCGGAAGAGACCGGCCTGATTTTGCCGCTGGGCGATTGGGGTATGGCCGAGGCCTGTCGCCAACTGGTGGCCTGGCGAGCCATCTCCGGTACGGCTCTCGATCTGCGCATGAGCGTGAATCTCTCCGCCAAGGAGTTTGCGCGCCCGGGGCTGCTGGAGAGGGTTTCGGGCGTGCTGGCACACAGCGGGCTGGCGCCGGAGAGCCTCAGGTTGGAGGTGACCGAAAGCAGCCTGATGAATGACAGCGATGCGGCACTCTCCACCATGCGCGAGCTGCGTGAGATGGGGATCGGCCTGCACCTGGACGATTTCGGCACCGGTTACAGTTCACTGAATTACCTGCACCGCTATCCATTCGACACACTCAAGATCGACCGCTCGTTTGTTCAGCGTCTCTGCGACCACAAGCAGAGCGTGGAGATTGTTCGCACCATTCTCTATCTCGCGGACTCGCTGGAGATGGATGTGGTCGCCGAAGGTATCGAGACATTGCCGCAGCTGAACCAACTGAAGAAGCTGGGGTGCAAGTATGGACAAGGCTTCTACTTCGCGCGGGCGTTGACGGCCGAGGCGGTGGAAGCGGCTCTGCCATCTCTCAGATACGGATGATGGGAAATCCTACAGACAAAAAAGAAGGCCCACCCTTGGTTGAGGGTGGGCCGAAGTAGCGTGAGGAAACTTAGAACAAGCCGCCTGTTAGCTGCATCGTCTCCTGGTGTCCGGGATTGGCCTGGTTGTTGATGTTGTCATACACATAGAACGGCGCGGACACACTAGCCAAGCCTAAAATGGACCCACCTACGTTGAAGTTGATTACGAGGTTGCAGCTTGCTGATGGAGCAACGGGTGTACCAACCATGCAGTTTCCGGTTCCATTCTGCTGAGTGAAGAAGGTGGTTGTGTTGTCGGGCACCGAAAATCCAAAAATGGAGAGTGTCGCCGGTTCACCCTGAGCGAAGCTATAGAAGTTCAGGTTGGTATTCCCGATGTTGGCCACCGGAGCTGACGTCGAACTGGTGAACGCCGGCGGGAATGTAATGCTCGGAATGTTATTCAGTGTCACGATCTGGTTGTTGTTGAAGTCCGGCGCCCAGACGTTACCCTTCAGATCCACTCCAAGTCCGCCCCACACCTGCATGTTGGTCGAGCCGGCAGGCTTTACCAGGAGGGTCGAAACCCGGGAGAGATCAGGAGATAGCTGGAGAATCCGCGCATCCCCGAGCGCTTGACTGCTCCCCGTGTAGTCAGTGGCCGTGTCGCCCTCCGCTACGTAGAGGCCGCCCGATGAATCCGCCGCGAGCGCGAACGGCGAGTAGGTTGGGATATTAATAGTGGATTGCACACCGGTCGAGGTTACCTCGACAAGTCTGCCGGTCAAGCCGTTCGTGCTCTGCGGGAAACCAGTATCCGCAATGAAGACATTGAGGTTGGAATCCACCGCAACACCCTGTGGATACGTGTAGCCCGAGCCAACCAGGGTTGGTGAAGCAAAGTTGAGTGCTCCGTTGGAACGAGTTACCTTGAGAACCCTATTGTTGTAGGTGTCGGCGATGTACAGGTTACCCTGGTTGTCGAAATTGATTTGAGATGCCAGCTTGAGAGCAGTGCCCCCAACCGTTATCGCCGTGTGCGCGGTAGCACTGAGTGCTCCGCTGTTGCTGTTGACCACACTGAGCCCGACGGAATCGACGACGTAGAGGTTGCCGGCGCCGTCCAAAGCAAGAGAGATCGGATAGCTGTAGGTGCCACCGACCGGTGTCATGGTTGTGCTTCCGTTAGCAATTTTTACGACGCGATTGTTCAGGATATCTGCGACGTAGAGTGCGCCGGACGGATCGACAGCCACCGACGTCGGTCCGCTCATACCGGATAGCGCCATGGCTGAGGGTGATGCCTGGCCGAAGGAGAGCAGTGGGCCTTGCCCGATACCGCTCGTGGGCAGGGAAATAATCGGCGCTCCGCTTCCGTCATACAGTGCCGCGGCACCAAGCCGCGTACCCGAGACGGTGGGCTCGAAGGCGATGGAGAGAACGCACCTCGCGCCAGCGATGTAAGTGGTGTTTGCGCATGCGTTGCCGCTGCCAATTACATAATCAACAAGCGCGGTGCCGACCGTGCTGGATACTCCCTGGGTCAATGCGCTGACTGTGCCCACGGTGGTTGCCGCGGTGAAGATTACGCTGTACGTCTGGGCTGCAGAGGTATTACCGATGGCCACGGAGCCGAAGCTGGCCACATTCAAGCCGGAGGCTGCCGTGAACGTGACTGGGCTCAAGTTCGAGTTCGATGCTGTATAGGTATTGCCGCCACTCGTGACGGCTGCGAATGCTGCCGTCAAGCTGTTGGATGCAAGGGCGATCCCGGTCGTCTTGGAATCAATCGTAAGCTTGGCCACACCGGCGGCCGTTGTCGCCGTTCCCAAGGTACCTGTAGCTGACTTGAAGGTGACGGTTGATCCGTCGGGGACACCTCCCGTGACAGTCGCCGTCAAGACCGCTTGCTGGCTAATGGTTGCCGCCGCGTTGGAAACCGCCAGGATGCTAGCCGTGCTTGAGGTGAGCGTGAGTGTTGTCGTCTTGGTTCCTTGAGCGGTGAGGCCCACGTTGATTGTGACGGCAGCCGATGCTGACGCCGCGTCGTTTGCGCCGTCACCCGGGAACACCGCGACGATGTTGCTGGGTCCTGCACCCAGGGCTAATCCCGTAACCTGAAGCGCAGCGACAGAAACAGGCGCCTTCGATGCGACCAGTGTCGCTGTTCCGAGCAAGCTTCCAGTCGCGCTACCCGAATAGAAATTCACGACACCGACTGGCGAGGCATACGTGGAGTTCGTCACGGTTGCGGTAAGTGTTGTCACTCCACCGAACGGAATCGTGGTGGGCGAAGCAGTCAGCGAAGTCGTTGTCGTGAAGGTCGATGGGCCAGAGGTTGCGCCTACCGTCCAGCTATTGACGAGGTTTGCGAAATTGATGCTGCCGAGGCCGGTCGCAAGGTCATATCCCTTGCCCGTCGGATAGGCTGCAACCTGGCTGCCAGCAGACGACGAGAGCAGGCCGAAAGCATCTTTCTTTGAACTTACAACGCAGTTTGGGGTACCAGCCGCGCATGGTTGCGAGATGGTGTCAGCAATGGTGCCGCTCGTTGATTTGGGAACAGCATTGACGTCGTAGAACATGCAGCTTGTGCCCACTGCATTGCCCTTCAGAGAACCGTTGCAAGAGGTCAGCGATGCGTTCTTGGGTGCGGTCGGCGAGCCATACTCACTCGCGGCCAATGCATAGAGAGTGTAGTTCGCCTGGCCCTGGCGTTCATTGGTCTTCTGATTGACAAGAGCGATGAGGCCGGCGATCTGCGGAGCCACGAACGAAGTGCCGCCACCCGCCATGGTCTGAGCCGCGGTGCTGTTGGACATGTCGCATGCATAGCCAAGGTCCGACTGGCAGACTGCGAGCGCATGGCTGTAGATGAAGTTGCTGGCGAAGAGAGAGATATCAGGGATATCGCGCTTGGCGTCGTTGGGCACGCCGTACGCGCTCTGCCAGCTGGGCTTGGCGTAGAGGCTACTTACGCCGCCGCCAGCGCCATCGAGGAAGACGAAGCTGCCGTACTTGGCTACGAAGGCCTTGTTGTTGCACCAGGCTTCATTGGTGGCTCCTGGATTCAAACCCAGCTTGGATGCGTAAGAGAGAAGCAACGGACTCGCGCAGGTGCCGTTCCAAGCGGTCTCCGGAACATAGGAGAGAGCCGACTCATAGCCTGCCTTGTTGGTGGAGCTCCAGTAGGTGCTGGTGAGATTCTGGTAGGTGTCGGTAAAGTCGGTACCGCCCGCGGCAATGTTGTACGGCGTGGACGCGAGTCCGTTAACCGCATTGCCCATGGTGGACGGGCTCGGCGTGCTGCCTGTGAAGTAATCGCAACCAGCAGCTCCGCTATCGCCAGCTGAGACTACTACGGTTTGTCCCTGTGCTACTGCCTGCTGATAGGTGCTCTTGTAGAACGCGTTGCTGGCGCTGCCCAGCGATGCTTCGCAAGCGCCATAGCTATAGCTCATTGCGGAGACACTGGAAGACAGGTGATTCACGATGTAAGTGAGAGCAAGATCGGTGCCCTGGGAGATGTTGCTGCTTGCGCACGAAACAACGTCTACCGTTGCGTTCGGCGCGATCGCGCCCGCCCACTCCACGTCAAGAATGGCTTCTGCTTCGTCGCCCGAAGCTACGACGCCGGGGTCAGCACAATAGCCCGAAACTCCCTTGAAATAATTCACGCCGCCACTTGCCGCATTCGGCGTGGCGGGGTAGGCGGGCAAACCAAACTGCGAGCGGAAGGCCGTGACGTCTGCAGGATTCACATCGCTTTGTTCGATAACCGCAATCGTCTGGCCTGCGCCATTGATACCTGCGCTCAACAGCGGCTTGAGGTTATAGATCGTGTAGAAGTCCTGCGGACCCACGAGGCGTGCATCGCCAAGCGGTCCGGATACGCTGGTCAGATTTGGTGCGAGAGGCGAAGACTGTTTCCACTCGCCGGTCGACTTGTCCTTGGCAAATGCGCCGACCATGTGGTGCAGGGGCTTTGCCTGGAAATTGTGCAGCGCGCGGAAGCCAACGACCATCGATCCGAAGGCCGCAGGGATCTGGGGATTGGTCGAGTTGGCAACGTGATTCTCGCCATACACGTTGTAGGTGTGCATCTGGGTGCGGAAGGCCTGCCGAACCTGGGCCGCTGTGCCGGAGAAAATTACCGTCGCCTTGCCGGGCGATACTTCGTCAACCTTGAAGCCGTTGCTCTCAAGCCAGCTGGTCAACTGCTGGATCTCCTGATCGGAGGGGCCGAAGTACTGACCAAACTCCTCGGGGGTGAGCCAGCGATGGTACATCGGCGACTTGGGATCGTGCAGCTGGTCGATCAGCGTCGTCAAGGCCGCATCCTGCTCAGGCGAGCGCTGCAGCACCAGCACCATGTGCGAGAGCGGCATGCTGTCCGCAACCGCGCCACGGTCATAGCGCGCCGCCGCCAGCGGATGAACCTGCCCCTGCAGCGTCACCATGCTCTGCACGTTGGTCACCCGCGCGACTTGAGTCGGCGAGGCTTCCGTATTCCCTGTTTTTATTGCCTTCGTCAGCAAGGCCTCAGCTTTTTCAGCGTGGGAGACGCCGACGCTTGCAATGGCCACGACGAACAGGCAAGAGAGATAACCTACGGTCTTTCGCAACATGGATGCACACTCACAGTGAAAAGGTTTTGACGTGTATAAGTTCGTCGAACTGCTGAACACGGTCCCGGCCAGCGCGCTAATGCGCAGCAGAGATGTCATTCAAGGCAAACCCGGGGAACAAGCGAATCAAGGCGTTGCAGCCGTGGTTATCGAAATAAACCGCGGTCAATGTGGTCAGCCAGCGAACTGCTTTGCAAAACTTCGTCGCGTTTCTGTCCTATCGAAGTGTCCGGATCATGTCCTGAAGTCTGGTCTCTTCGGTAACGACACTGGCCGAAAAATGTACAGAGGCCAGACCTGCACTACACACGTTTTGCCCCCCCTATGTCCATGCAACTTTTGTCTAGGAACTGCTACTGGAGTTAGCAATAAGGCGGGAAAAAGTAACCATGTGGGCGCAGGTTTTGCGAACTTCGAATCATGCGAAACGAGGATTCTTGCGGGGCAGTTTTTTCGTGCTCAGCGAGAAATTTCTTCCTGCCCTGAGGGGAGAAAATGTGCGGATAAATATTGGGCTGCCTAGCGGCCACCCTTTGCGTACAGCACGACAGAGGTTCCGCGCACGGGCAAATGGAAGCTGGCGTCCTTATCAATGGGAAGTTGTCCCCACAGAAGGGATGGGCGCAGGCCTCCGGGAGTCTCCACTTTGCAAGTGGTCGCAGCATCTCCCCCATTCGTAACCACCAAAAGGTACGCGCTATGGTTTTCCACAATCTGCATCAGGCATCCCGGCTGCGGAGATGGGAAACGAAATTCCGACGTCGGTACCGCAGGGGCCAGTTCCCGCTGCAGAAACGATGCAAGGGGAGCAGCATCGTTCAACCACGCGCCCAGTCCGATGGGCGAAGGAATCCATACAACGCTGCCTTTTCCGACCTGCAGTCTCGTCGCGATGATCTCGCCAGCAATCGTCCCCGCAGCGGTTGCGTCTCTGTTCTGCAGGGTGCTGTACCAGAGATGCGATGGAAGCGTCGCGGCTGGCTCCGTGATAGGCAGAGAGAGTTTGTCGCCGATGAAGTGAACCTCTTTCAGATCTGCTCCAGTGACCTTACCAAGTGGGAAGGCAGCCAGCGGCCACGCGAGCGCGTGCGGGTCGTAGAAGCCTGTCAGTCCGCTGATGATGAGCATGTTGCCGTTCTTGACGAATGCCTGCAGGTCGTCGGTTTGCGCGGATGTGAGCGCGCGAATATCGGGGAGTATAGCCACGCGGCGGGGCGTGCTAGAAGCGCGCCAATCATAATCCCCAAAGTGTTTGATAGACGGCGGAATGCCCGTTTGCGACAGTGCCTGATAGAAGCCGAGCGTCTCAAGGATCTGCGCGTTGCGGTCGCGACCGGGATAATCACTATCGGCGTATTGAGCCTCGAGCGTCATAGTCTCAAGGCTCACGATAAGGGTCACGGGAGATTTCACCGGTCTAGCCTGCGAAAAGAAATCCTGATGAGCGTCGATGATTTGCGCGATCTCCGATGCGGCCTTCAGTCGCTCACTTGGCCGCTGTTGAAAATCCAGGAGTGACCATTCGCCAGCCTCCACTCCTGATCGCCGCGCATTCAACAGCCAGAAGATCACGCGACCCGCTCCAGAGCCGACGCTCGTCCACACCCACTGTGCAATGTCCTCTCGCGTCGGATCCATGGGCCGCGTGGAGCTGTAGATGTTGTTGCCACCCTGCAGCTCGGTGACCCAATAGGGCTTGGGCTCAATGCTTCCTCGCACCAAAGCATTCACGTAGGAGACACCAAGTGCGTAGCGGTCGCGTGGCAGCAAACCGAAATGCCAGGCCGGGTGAATTGAGCATCCGAGTGTGTCGAGAAATCCGCGCCACGTAGGGAGATCATCAGAGAGCGCCGCCAGGTTGCCCACCAGGGCGTGCGGATTGACATGCAGGGGGTGTACCGGATCCACCGCGCGCACTTCGGATGCGAGCCACTTCAGCTCCTGCGTCTGATAGCCTCGCCAGAATGTCATCCAGTCTGTCGACGTGTTCTTGTTCCACGCAGCGGCTCCCGTCGCAACTTCTACTTGATCGAAATTGGTCCACGCGCTTCCCCACGAGACGTTCAGCTCTGCGATCGATTTGTACTGCGTCGGCAACCATTGCCGGTAAGCGGATATCGCCAGCGGATCCGCAGATGGAGCTTGCCCAGGCTCGTTCACAAGCAGCCAACTATCGAGCGCAGGACTGCGGCGGTAACGCTCCACGACGCGATGAATGTAATCGCTCGCCGCTGCCTTCCGTTCCAGAGAGGGAACCATGCCTACACCCTGGTTTCCATCGCCCCCGGCAAAGGGCGGAGGACCACTCGGAGTCAAGGTGGCAATGATGCCGACGTGATATTTTTCAGCGGCGCGGAATGCAGTGTCGTACAGAGAAAAATTCCACTCGCCCGGGCGCGGCTCGAGGTAACTCCACATCACGAAGATTCGCGCCACGGGCATCTTTGATTGCGCCAGCTCATGAAACCAGCCGTCGATTTCAGCGTCGGTTTGCCCCGGTTCGATCCAGATCTGCGCTCCCAGCAACGGGCGATCGGCTGCTTGCATAGTTCCAGTGACCGAGCATAAGACGAGTGAGAGTACAGCCAGCAGAGTTGAGACGCATTTCATCATCATGGCATCGCCCGCAGTGACGTAGGGAACCAACCAGCGTATCTCACTGGAGCATCGAAGACTACCGGGACGACGCGAATCCTTAGCCTTCCAACACGATCTGTCCGCCTTCAGGTATCACAACTTCCTTGGCGAGCACAAAGACAACGCGATCGTTCTTGCGCTCGATTGTGTGCGCTAGCGCCTTGCCACTCAGCATCACTTGTCCGTCGGATTTGCCGGTGCTGGGAAATTCAAAGCTACGCACCGCGAGCGATCCATCGATGACGTTCAGTTCCAGCTGCGACATATCTGCGTGGCTGACCAGCGAAAAGCTTCCCCATCCCGAAGCGGCAGACCAGAAGGAGCGGAACTGCGATTCGCCGTAGGAGATTCGCGGAGCGGCAATAACAACGCGCTCGGGACCTCGATAGCGAAAGCCGCTCAGCGCAAGCACGCCGGACCACGACGCCATCGCGCGCGCATAGTGATGTCCACACTCCGCCTCATCCCACGGATTGCGCCGCACGCCGTCATAGCGCTTGCGGATGTCCTGAACGCACGCCACGCCGCGATCGGTCATGCCGGAGTAGAGCATCAGGTTCGCAGCCGAGTATTCAAAGCCCGTCATTACTTCCGCGTAGTAGGGAAATGGAATTTGCGGACGTTCGCTTCTGGCATAGTCGCAGATCACCATGGCCGATTCGTCGTTGAGCGCAAAGGTTCGCTGCACAGTATCATGCTGCGCCAGGCTGGCCTTGTGGTTGTAGCGATAGATAGAATCCAGTGTCTTCTGAACCTTTTCGGGGTCAAGCAGGGGGCCCAGGCCTGCAACATCCGCAAGGTACTGGCCTACTAATTGGTCCACGAGGCACCCGGTTCCCACCTGGTATTGGGGGTGCTGCGTATCGTCCGATCCCATGCCTGCGCGCAGTGCCGGTGCAATCTTGTCGGGTGAGTAGCCGATAACTCTTTGCTCGTAGTATTCGCCGTTGAAGAGGTTGCCATCAATCCAGCGACTGCCGCTCTCGAAGAGGCGGTGATACTCCGCCGCCGCCGTAGAGTCGCTCATCGCGCGCGCCATCTCTTCCGCCGCTCGCAAGGCGCCGAGGTAATAGACGCCGCACTGCGGATTGGGCCCGTAGAACTCAACATCGTAGGTGTTGTGCTGAACGCCTTCCAGCACACCGTCGCGATTCGCGTCCCAGCCGCCTGGAACCCATGCAAACTCAATCGCCTTCTTCGCTTTCGGCCAATACTCGCGCAGAAAGTTGATGTCGCCACTCAGCTGCCAGTCGATATAGACCTTGATGATCTGCCCCATCTGTCCGTCAGCCGCCGCGGTGCCGAAGCGCTCGATGCCCGCAGGAAGCATCTGGCGAAAGTGCAGAGCACCGCGATCATCCATGCAGTAACCGAACGCAGCCTTGCGCAAGGAGCGCGACAACGATGGAAACAGGTGAGCTGTTGCCGTCTCATAGTTCCACACATGCGTGCAGTTCCCGAAGCAGCATCCCGACTTGTCGTCAGCCCCTTCGAAGCCGTGGAATTCACCGTCCGCGGTGCGGAAACAAGTAGTGGACACCAGCGTGGAGAGGTTGGCCATCGCGGCTTCCTTGATCACGGCCGGCAGCGTGGATTCGCGAATCGCTGTGGCAAACTTCTGCGTCCTGGCTTGCAGGCTCTTGAGATTCGCCGCGGCATATTCGGCCGCCGCCCAGGCATCCGCAAAACGCGTGGCATAGTAGTTGCCGATGACCGTGTTCTCGTGCCCCTTGGGAGCGGACCATCCGCAACGCGCCGGAGTTCGATTTGGAAAATGCCACGCCAGCAGGAAGGTGAAGTCGGCCTCGCCACCAGCGGCAATCGTGCGCTGCAGACGAATTGCTCCCACCGTATTGTGCTCGTCTGTTTGCGGCCCCAATTCGCCGGTGGCCGAAAACGCGTCCCAGAAAAGCATGGGACTATTCCACCAACGGCCGGCGGGCCAGCCACGCAATGCGCTGAACTGGCCTTCCCCCGCATCGAGAGCCGTCAGCGCGAAGGTGCCATACATCGCATCTGCGCTATTGACGCTGGTGTTGTGCATGAACAACCCGGAGACGCTCTTGCCTTCACGAACATCATTCACGCGCCCATCCTTCGCCTTGGCTCCCGCCACATCGAGCGGACGGGAAGGATCGAACGAGGTGACGGGATTGTCGATTGAGTAGGCAATGGAGACCTTCGCAGCCACAGAATTGGGATTCTTTACGCGATAGCGCAGCACTGCGACTGGCAATCCGGAATCGTCGGCATCGCAGGGGATGAATGGAGTCCCCGCTTCCAGCCTGACTTCAACCGGCAGTAATGGATCGTGAAACTCAATCGACGCGAGCGGAAATTCTCCAGTGAACTTCGCACTCTCTAGGCGCGGTAGTCCCGGCGCATTGCGCGAACCAAGACCGTCCTGGCCTTCATATGGCGGCAGCAGCCGCGACTCGAGCACCATCGCTACCGGCTTCTGCCCTTCCAACTGTGCCCAGATGGAAGCCAGCGTGTAATCCGGGACGTTGCCCTTATCGGCGCGGTTCGATATTTCCCAATCGCGCAGTTGCCCGCGGCCGCCAAGGCTGATGCTGCCCGCTCCCACCCCTCCCAGCGGAAAGGCAATCATGGCCAACTGAGGCCCAGTGTACTCGCGGGGATATCCCGGCGGCACAACTGCATTCGTCGTCAAAGCTGCATCTGCGGAAGCCCCCGCGGGCGCAACTTGTGCCAGGCCCGCCATGCTGGAAACTTTAAGAAAATTGCGTCTTGAGAAAGGCTTCATTCCTGTACTTCTTTCCAAGTCATCTTGATAGTTCCAACGTTATGTTCGCTCCGCCGACCACGTGAAGAGCGCGAACCTCACTGCTGAACCTTGAACACAAAGTAGGCAAATGTCTTGCCCGGATCAATCAACAGCTGATGAGGTATACCGGCGGAGATGTGAACAATATCTCCCTTCACCAACTTCCGCTGCTGGCCACCTTTGACGCTGCTGCCGCTCGTTTCGCCGTTGGGATTTTCCTTCGGATCAACAACCGCGCCCCCCGTAACCAGGGATGCCTCCCCATCGATCACAACGAAAATATCCGCGAAGTGTGCGTGGATCTCGGCTCCCCCGGTTCGTGCCCGCACGTTCAGCATCGAAAAGTGTGAGGGATATTTCTCCAGCGTGATGCCCGCCGAGCCATTGGGACTGTCGGCGGCCTGCTTCATCAATGTCTGTACCTTGGCCTCCAACTCCGACTGCGAATACACATCGGAGACAGAAGATTGAGCGGCCGCTCCGCGTGCGGATAGCAGCGCGAACAGTACCAGAACTACCCAGGCGTTCAGCGTTGACTTACTCAATCTCAGAGACATACTCGGTCCTTTCACAATTGCTCCTGGTCCTCTACAACAGATCGGAAATCTTCAGAGCATCCATATCGTCGTACGCCTGATTCTCTCCGCCCATCCCCCAGCAGAAAGTGTAGTTACGCGTGCCCACACCCGCGTGAATCGACCATCCCGGCGACACAACCACCTGCTTGTTCGCAACCACAAGATGCCGCGTCTCCTCTGCAGGTCCCATCAGGTGGAGCACGCGATCGCCTTCCGCGAGATTGAAGTAGAGATACACCTCTGACCGGCGCATGTGCGTGTGGGGAGGCATGGTGTTCCACGCGCTGCCCTCAGCGAGTTGGGTAAAACCCATCACAAGTTGACAACTTTTCACTCCTCCCATCCAGATATGCTTGCGGATTGTTCGCCTGTTGCATGTCTCCGGCGCGCCAAGCTCCAGCGTCTCAAGATCCGCCTTCCTTGAGAGCGCTACGGGATATTCCTTGTGCGCGGGATAACTCAGCAGGTAGAACTCGGCGGGATTCGCGGCATCCTCGCTGGTGAAGACAACCGACTGGTTACCACGACCGATATACAGGCAATCGAGATTTTCCAATTCATAGCTCTCGCCGCTGACGATGACTCGACCCGTCGCTCCAATATTGAGCACGCCGATCTCGCGGCGCTCAGTGAAGTACTCCGCGCGCAGCTCCGGAGCCGTCGCCAGCTTCAGCGCATCGTTCAGCGGCACAGCTGAACCAATCACAGTGCGGTCCAGGTCGACATACACCATGGCGATCTTGCCGGGCGTAAACAGCGCGTCGATAAGAAACGTCTCGCGTAATTCCGCCGTAGTCATGCTCGTGTAGCGAATACGGTCTGCCATCTGCAGAATCTTCATGCTTCTCCAATCGTCTCGGGCAAATCAGTCGGTGGTGCTTATGGTGCGGGTGCTTGTTGAACCAACCAGCGGATCACTTCCTTGCCGGCGCCAAGGTTATCGAAGGTTGCGGGCAACTTGCGGCCATCCGTGTACTCGTTGTAAAGCCAGGGATCAACAACCGCAAGCACGGTGCCTTTGCCGTACTTCGCCACAGCCATCACCGTGTTGCCCTCCCACGTCAAGGTGGAACGCGCCGGCGCTGAAACGGTAATGCTGCATATCTCCTTCACGAAAATCTTATGCGCCTGAAGAAACATCGCACCATCTGCAGGTACGAGCACTTTACCCGGTTCAAAGTCCTTCCCCGGCACCTGGTTGTTCACCACTGGATTGAAGTGGATTCCGAAGCGATCGGCGAGTTGGTTGAAGTGCTCGAACTCAGCGTTCTTGCCGTCGTTCTCCATCATCACCAGCACGCCGCCACCAGCCACCCATTTCGTGATCTCATCCGCATCCTGTGCGGTCATGTAGTTCGGATGCGGGTTCTTGATCGGAATATCCGGCGACGCGATCATGTAAACCTGCGCCTTACTGAGAGCGGCGATAGTGGGTGCGGTGTAGAGAGTATCTGTCCTGACCCCGTAGCTGCGAAAGGCGTGGCCAAAAAATGAGAACCCGCTGTCCGCCAGGTCTTCCCACTTGTAGTGAAAATAGACCGTCTGCCCGGCGGCATTCTGCTTCTTCTGACTGTTGAACCAGGCATCGAGCAGGACGGTCTTTCCGCGACCCAACAAGGCAGTGTCCGCCATTTCATTCTCAGTGCTGGCAAGCAGAAAGGCGCCGAGCGTTGAGCTATCACTCGTCTCCGCACTTCCGCCTGTAACACTCACCATGATGGAACCATCCGCTGCGGTCTTGGCAAAGCCGTGTAGGATGCCGGCGTATCCGCGTCTGCTAACCTGTTGGTAGGCCACCGGCAGGTAGCCGAGACGAACGCCCTTATCCAGCGCATATACAAAAAGGCATGAGGTAAGCAGGTCAGGCTCACCCGCACTGCCACCTGTGGAGCGCGCGCGCCAAACTCCTGAAGCTAAATCCTGCTGTTGCTTGACAGTGGCGGCCAGTTGCCTGAACGTCGCCGCCAGCTGCGCCCGTTGCGGATTGTTCGATGGGATGTAGGACAGTGTATCCACAAGCGCCATTGCAAACCTGCCAGCGTCTTGCGATGTGCGCTTCGCGCCGCTTATCTGCTGAACAACGCTCGTGAAGCGTTCCGGCTGTTGAAAGATTTTTGCATATTCGGCATTAAAGGAGATGCCTGCGTATGTCTCAGATACGTCGCGCTGCCAAAGAGCAGTGGCGGTCTTGTGGTACTTCACGTCACCGGTTGGGCCGTAGAGCAGCAGCAAAGACTCGCCCAGGCCGGGATCGATTACAGTAGAGCTGCTCGAGAGAATCTGATCGACGGATTGCTTGATGAATTCGTAGTAGCTCGGCGAAGCTGTGGCCTGCCACACCGCACCCATACCCTGCAGCAGCAAGTCATCGCCCCGCTGCCATGAATCCAATGACCCCCTCGCAATTATCGCGTCGGCTGCCTGCTGCGATCGGGAGCGGGACGAAGTTGCAGCGGGGCTCTCCGCGCCACAGGGTGCAATCGCTCCAGCCGCTACTGTAAACAAAACGCTCGCGGCCAATAGGCGTAGAAACTTCATTTAGCAGTCTCCAGTAAGGCTGATGGAATCAGCTTCGGCGATCGTCATGAGGCAACTTGTTCACGCCATCTTGTAGATCTCAGAACCGGCCAGCAGAAACGCGCCCACTCCATACACGTAGCTCGAGGTCTCGATATACACGCCCGGCGCAGCGCCAACCGGCTGGATGCAACCGAGACGCCCATCCTCGTAAACATGCGACAACAATCCAGCCCATGCTCGTTCGATTGCCGGCCAGTATGTTTTCTTGTCCAGCAGTCCCGTGTTCACTCCATACGCCAACGCATATGTGATGAATGCCGAGCCTGAGCTCTCAGGCAGTGGATAGGCCTTTTCATCCAGCAGGCCTGGGCGCCACAAGCCATCTGCTCCCTGCACGGCCAGCACAGCCGCCGCCATCTCTTTGAACTGTGCCTCATATTTCTTGCGGGAGGGATAGTCCTTCGGCATCTTCTCCAGCACTCGCACCAGGCCCGCCATCACCCAGCCATTGCCCCGCGACCAGAAAATCTTTTTGCCGTTGGCTTCATGTTTGTCGAGGAACGACGCGTCACGCGAGTACAGGTGCGCCGCAGGATCGTAGAGCAGGCCCGAGGTGATCCACCATTGGCGATCCATGAAGTCGAGATACTTCCGCTCACTCGTTGCCGTGCTTAGTCGAGCCAGTACCGGCGGCGCCATAAAGAGCGCATCGCACCACCACCAGAGTGGCTTGTCCCGCGGATCGGGCAGACGCATCATCTCATCCATGCGGCTCTGCGTGGGAGAGAGCATCGCTTTGTCTTTCGATTTCAAATAGAGCTCGAGGTAGGTCTGGCCAATCACCTGGTCATCGGCATGCTCCAGCCGCGGGCCCAGCTGCCAGTTGAACTTCTTTCCCATGTCCAGCATCGCATCCTGGTAACGGCTTGCTGCGATCTCCTTAGGCACTGCCATAAAACCCGCGTAGAGCGCGCCAAACTCCCATGTCTGATTGAAGAGAGGTTGCGCACGCTGCAGTTGCCAGTCGCCCACCTTGCGCATCGCCTTGGCAATATCCGGCTTGGTCAATTTAGCTGAGAGATCTTTCGCAAGCGGCAGCGCCGTCGTTGGAGAATCTCCCGCTGCTGCGAGTTCCTGCGCGAAGGGCATTCCCTGGCCGTGTAGCTGCGACACGGCTGCAAACGCTGCCAGGATTGCAATCCACAGACTTCGCCAGTTGCTGCCGCTCTTGAATGTTGTCAACGCCGTCTCCACCCTGAACTCATGCAGTCTTCAAACCACAACTCCTCCCACTCTTAAAAGAGGGGAAGGAAGATGGCTATGCTGCATTGTTCAGAATGTTAGACCAAGTGTCTTGTGCGTGCGGAGAAAGCGGGCCTTACATGCGGCGGCACTAGTAGTGGCGATAGACCCGGTAGCGAGGATAGTAGCCGTACCGATACGGGTACGCGTAGGGGTACCTGTATGCGTAGGGGTACGCGTTGGGATAGGGGGAGACATACGGATAGGCGTACACCCTGACCGGCGCTGCATAAGCGGGTGGCGGATAGCTCGGACGACGCTCCAGGTATGGCCCGCCCTGCGGCTGCGATCCTGCTAACCGCTGCGCCTCCTGGTAGGAAATCGGATCTACAGTAACGGGCCCCACGAGGTGGAATGGAAGCACCATCTCCGGTGGCAATATCACGCGCGGTCCTGAGCTGGCCGACGACGCTACAGCCCCGGTTGCCCCGCCGATCGCAGCGCCAACGGCCGCACCCGCTCCACCACCAGCAATGCCGCCTATCATTGCCCCAATGCTTGCGCCGGCAATCGTATTGCCTGCCGAGTACCCACCCTTACCCCGGGAATTCCCGACCCATATGTCCGTATTCAGCGGATAGGTGCGCCCTTCAAGCACAAGACTGTTCAGCCTGAGCGCAAGCGTGGAGTTGCCGGCAAGCGACCCTTTAGTGGACTCAGCATGCACCACCTGGCCCTGCAGCGTTGCTCCCCGCGGGATCGCCAGCACTCCGCCGACGTAGATATCGCTGGCCGAAGTGGCCTGGAAAAACGTCCCTTCGCCGGTTCTATGGCTATCCAGCGGCTCGGTAAACCGCACGTTCAGCAGGGTTCCCTGCGGAATGAGGACGGGGCTGCTCGGGAGCGGACGATCGCCAGGGTACTGCCTCTGGGGATATTGATTTTGTGGTGACTGTGGGTACTGTGGAGCGCCATAGGATGGCGGCGGCGCGGTGGCCGTGGAAGGCGCGGCGCCCGCCGGCGGAACAGGTTCTGTGGGCTGTTGGGCAGGTTGCTGACCATCCGTGCCTGCGTCGGCGGCGTCAGGGGCTCCCATCGGGACGATTTCGAGGTTGTTGACGACGGTGCGAACGCCGCTCACTTTCTTCACCGTGATCTCGGCAAGGTCTTTGGATGCGTTGTCATCTACTGAGCCGGAGAGGGTCACCTGGCCGCCAACCGTGGAGGCAGTAATAGGCTGCACGTTGAGAACCGGCGAATTCGTTATGGCAGCAACCACATCGGCTTGAACATCGGCGTCGGAGCGAACAGCAGATTGCGCGGTTTGCTGGGCATGCGCAACCACCGCCGGCGCCGGGGCAAGGCACATGGCAAATGCCAAAAGAAGGGGTGAAAGTCCCTTAGACGAATACTGGTCCCTGTTCATAGTCCACTCCGCTCAAATCGTTCAAGTCCGTGCTGCCGCACTCATTTGACAGCCTTTGCAGCTGTTCGCAATTAGTAAAACACGGCGGCTTGAAAATAGTTTTGCGGGGTTGGGAGCATATGAGTGGTTACTTGCACTAAATGGATTTATCAAGTACAAAAAGAGCGCCCAATATGACACCAAAATGTCGTTTGTTGTGCATTTTTAGACGCCCTGGAAGGCTTAATATCGCGCTGTTTTTGACGGCGATTCTCGCCGGCCAGGCGGGGTACGCCCAGCCGCGACCGATGCTGAGAAAGGCAACCGAGGTGCAGGGAGCGGCTGCCGCGCCGAAACTCAGCGACGGCGCCGGGGCCTTTGCGACAGGAAAATATCGCAATCTGCTGGCTGAGGCCGGCCACTCAAACAAAGAGATTTCGGCCAAGATTGACCAGGCCTTTCAGCAGCTTTTCCATGGCGATCCGTCTACGCAGGCGATCTATTTCCAGACTGGCAGCAATGCCAATGGCCCGCTGGCGTACATCACGGACTGGAACAATCACGACGTCCGGACGGAGGGCATGTCCTACGGCATGATGATTGCCGTGCAGCTGAACAAAAAGGCCGAATTCGACGCGATTTGGAACTGGGCGAAGACCTACATGTACGTTAACGACCCCAAACATCCCTCGTATGGCTACTTTTCCTGGTCGTGCAAGACGGATGGTTCGCCGAACGCGGAGACAGCCGCTCCGGATGGCGAGGAATATTTTGTGATGTCGCTGTACTTCGCGAATGCCCGATGGGGAAGCGGCAAAGGTATTTACAACTACAAATCACAGGCTGATGACCTGCTGACGACGATGCGCCACAAGATCGAAGTGACGGGCCCCACGAAGTTCGGGACGCGGACCGTGGGGGCCGAGGTGAACGAAGAGGCCAAGATGATCCGTTTCGTTCCCGACGTCATGAAGGAAGGGGATTTCACTGATCCCTCCTACCATTTGCCTGCTTTTTATGAGCTTTGGGCGAGGTGGGGACCTGTCGCCGACCGGCAGTTCTGGGCGGATGCAGCCGGCGTGAGCCGCATGTTTTTTGTGAAGGCGACCAATCCGCGGACGGCACTTGCGCCTGATTACGCCAATTTCGACGGCACACCCAAGACCACGAAGTGGGCCCAGTCTGGAAACTTTGGATACGACGCCTGGCGGACAGCTAGTAACTGGTCAGTGGACTGGTCGTGGTGGCGCAAGGCAGCGGACGAGCAGGCGCTGAGCGATCGCATCCAGGCTTTTTTTGCCTCGCAGGGCATGGACAAGTACGGCGATCTGTACACACTGGACGGGAAAGAGATCGAGGACGGGCACTCGACTGGTTTGGTGGCCACTAACGCGGTGGCGAGCCTTGCGGCCACTGATCGCCGCAGCCAGGAGTTTGTGAAGGCCCTGTGGAATGCGCCGGTGCCGTCGGGGCAAATGCGCTACTACGACGGCATGCTCTACCTGATGAGCATGATGCATGTGAGCGGCCAGTACCGCATCTGGAGTCCCCGCTAGGCATGCAGGCGGACGTGCGGAGCGGGGCTATTTCGAGCCTGAGCTCCATGTCTCGCGTTGTGCGCAGTTGGTAGCCTGTCCAGTGGTGCAACTGCCGGAGGCGCCCGCATTGATGTTGACCGCGTCCTCGCCAAACGGAGTGAGCGTGGGATAGGCGAATGCGCCGAGTGCCGGGTTATTCGCAAACTGCGGGATCAAGCTGTTTTTCTTGTACTCAAATCCCATCGGCGCGGGGGTAGTGCCATCTGCTACGGGATCGAAGGTGAGGACGATGTTCTTGCCATCTTTCTTCCAGCGGGCATGGAACTTGGTGGCATCGTCACCCTTGGTGGTCTGCAAGACGGCTGTGCCGTCCGCGGATAGCTGAAGCGAGACCGTGCGCGGGCCATCGACACTCATGCCGGAGCCGGTCCAGTAGGTTTTGATTTTCTCCGCCTGGCCAGGTGTGACAAAAAGAAGAGCAGCTAAAACGGAAGCGATTTGGAGATGGGCACGCATACCGGGATGATACCGATTGCGAGAGCCGCAATCCAGCGTTTTCGGCTACCTCCGGTGGAGTCTGTGGGCACCGAGGAACTTGCGAGTTGCACATCATCCGCCCAAACTCGAAACCCCGGCGATCTAACGGCCGCACTACTCGACTAGCGCATCGCAAAATTTACACTTGACATTGATCAGAGAATACACAACCATATGGTTGTGGATAATCTGGGTACAGCATTCGCGGCTTTGTCTGATCCAACCCGTAGGGCGATGGTCGAACGACTCTCGCTTGGGCCTGCCTCAGTGCATGGATTGACGGAACCGTTTGCACTCTCTCAGCAGATGATTTCAAAACATATTGCCTACCTGGTTCGGGCGCGGATTGTGATCAAGACGAAGCGTGGACGAGAGAGTGTGTGCACGCTTAGGCCGGAGGCGATAAAGACAGTCAGCGACTGGGCGATTAGCTATCGCCGATTCTGGGAAGAGAGTTTCGACAAGCTGGATGTAGTTGTAAATCGAATGAAGAAGGAGGAGGTCGGAGATGACACAAAACACGGTTAACGAGACAGAGCGGATGGTTGTCACAAGAGTGTTCGATGCCCCACGCGAATTGGTTTGGAAGGCATACACAGACCCGAGGTACGTGATGCAGTGGTGGGGACCGAAGGGCTTTACTTCGCCCGTTTGCCAGATGGATGTTCGCGTTGGAGGAAAGTCTCTGCTCTGCATGAAGACGCCGGATGGGGACGAGGGCTGGAATGCGATTGAATACCACGAGATTGTTCTGCACGAGAAGATCGTTTCCTCTATGTACTTTTCGGACTCGGACGGAAACAAGATTGACCCTGCACAATTAGGAATAGAACATGAGGCCATAGACGGTGCGTACGACGTGACCCTCTTTGAGGATCTCGGACACGGCCAGACGAAACTCACCTTCATTGGAAATGATCCCATGGAGAGCGCGAGAGATAGCGGTCAACTGGAGGGCTGGAACGAGATACTCGATAAGATGGCTGCAGTTATTGCTGGGCTAGCGCAGGCGAAATAAGAAGTTGAAGTTTTGACGATCAATATACGCGAGAGACAGTTAAGGGTGGCGGGAGGCTGCTTAGTTCGGGCTTCTCGTCACTTGGCCGAATAGTCGCCTTGTCCGAACAAGTAAGATTCCAGGCGCCGAGGAAGCGGCGAGGCCTGCCAGGCCACCGCCAGTAGCTGCTATGCCCATGTGTCAGCCATTTGCCGATTGTTCGGCAAGATTGACAGTTAGAGCGCCCGGCGGCCGTTCGCTCCCAGCCTTTTACGTGGTTTTTTGATGGACCCGTCCTGTTTCTCAGCCGGATTGAATTCGCGCTGTATGAGATGTCTTATCCACATCTGCGCCGGATCGTCGCTTCTCTGCCTGTGCCAAACCATCCGCAGGACAAACGGCGGAAGTCCAATGGGTTCGCGCTGGCTGACCAGGTTAAGAGCATGGCCAAACCGATTCGCGGTCGACTCCTGAATACAGGCAACCAGATCACTGGCAGCGACTGCGTGCAGGACGGAGAGACAATGCGGGAGAGCCAAACGCAGCCTGCGCCTCAGTCCGCGTGCTGCCAACTCGTTATCAATCAAACCCCAGGGCTCATTGCGATAGATGACCGCCGCATGGTCGAGTTCCATCAGGCGCTTAAGCGTTAGCTTCCGTTTGAACGCTGGATGACCCCGCCGCGCGATCACGACGTTGCGCTCTTCAGACAAGGTCTCCATGACAAAACTCGGCGCAAGCGTTCGCGCATCGGGGAAGTATCCGATGGCGAGGTCCAGCGTCCCGTCGCGCAGATCCGACTCCGGAATGACAAAGATTCCGTCGAGACGCCGTGTTTGAAGCTGAAGTCCGCTGAATTGCATTGAATGAGCAAATAGCGAGACAAGTCGCAGTTCAACGTCATCGGCTAAACCGATGCGGAATCGCTGTGTGCTCGCCTTGGGATCGAAGGAGCGTGGTGCCTCGAGTGTCTGCCGCAGGATCGACAGCGCGGAGCGGATGGGGCCGCCAAGCTGCTCGGCGCGCGGGGTGGGCAGCATTCCACGCGCTGTTCGCACGAAGAGCGGATCGCCCAGCCGCACGCGCAGGCGGCTGATGGCATTGCTGAAGGCCGGCTGGCTTAAGCCCACGCGATTCGCTGCTCGACCTACGTGCCGCTCATCCAACAGCGACTCAAACGCTATAAGAAGGTTTAGGTCGATCCCGGTAATATTCATTTATAAAATAGTAGTTATCACTACTATCCATGTAAAGAATGACGTGCTTTGAGGTATACATTCTTCATGCTCCGATCCATGATCATTCTCCTTCTGACTGTGCCTGTTCTCATCGCGTCGGCACGCGCTGAAACCCCCACGTTGAAGGTGCTGAACCAATGGCTGGTGGCAATCAACAGCGGCGACGCGGGTAAGATGACCGAGTTCTGGCAGAAATACAGTCATGATTCTCCAGCGGAGCACGTGGCCAACGATCAGAGGCTGGGAACGATGACGGGCGGTTTGAAACTGGTGAAGGTCATCAAGGACGATGGTTCTCATATTGAAGCCTTGCAGATCCGGCCGCTAAAGATCCGTTCTCTGGAGCCATTCTCATCGCGCACAAAGGCAAGGTGATCCTCGATCAAGCGTGGGGCATGGCGGATCGCGAGAAGCAGATCAAGAACACTGTTGATACGCAGTTCTGCATCGGCTCGATGAACAAGATGTTCACCGCGGTAGCCGTACTTCAATTAGTGCAGCAAGGCAAGCTTGCACTCGATGGAACCATCAGTAAGTATTGGCCTGACTATCCCAACCACGACCTCGCAACCCGCGTAACGATTCGCGAGTTGTTGAGCCACACCGGTGGCACAGGCGATATCTTCACGCCGGAGTATGAGGCTCATCGGCTTGAGACCAAGAGTCTTGCCGACTACGTGAAGTTATTCGGTAGCCGCCCCGTCAGCTTTGGGCCGGGATCACGCATGGAGTACTCGAACTACGGTTTCATCCTGCTGGGCAGGCTGATTGAAATCGTGAGCGGCGAATCGTATCAGGACTATGTGAAGAAACACATATACGCTCCTGCGGGGATGATGCATACCGAATCAGGTCCGGAAGTGGATCGTGTACCGGGGCGCGCCATCGGCTATACGAAAGGCCGAGACGGTTTGGAGGCTAATACATCCGATTTACCGTGGAGCGGTACCTCGGCGGGCGGCGGCTATTCAACCGTCGGAGATCTTCTACTCTTCGCCAACGCACTCGAGAGCGGCAAGCTGCTGGATCATGCACTGCTCGAGCAGGCAACGACCGATCAGACGCACACCGGCTACGGCTACGGCTTCTACGTTTTCAAAGATGGGATCTACGGCCACGGCGGCGGCGCGACGGGCATAAACGGCGAGATGCATATTCTTCCGAAGCAGGGATACGTGGTGGTGGTCCTGGCGAACCGTGATCCTTACATGATTTATTGAAGCGGCATTGCCGCAGAGTTAGTACTTACGCGCGGCTCGTCGGCTCGGCGCCACCAAATCGCTAAGCGCCGAGGAAGCGGAGGAAGAGGCCTGCGAGGCCGCCGCCGATGAGCGGTCCGAGAATGGGCACGAGGGCGTAACCCCAATCCGAGATTCCTTTGCCGGGGATGGGGAGAATGGCATGCGCCAGCCGCGGCCCCAGGTCGCGCGCTGGGTTGATGGCGTAGCCGGTGGTTGCGCCGAGAGAAAGGCCGATGCTCCAGACGACACAGGCCACCAGGTAGGGAGAGAATCCCGCAGCAGGGCCGTTCGCCAACACCAGCTTTGATCCGATGGCGCCGACGACGAGTACCAACACTCCGGTGCCGATGGCTTCGCTGAGCACGTTGGATGGGAAGTTACGGATTGCAGGAGCGGTGCAGAAGACGCCGAGCTTGGAGTCGGGGTCGGGCGTGACGGACCAGTGCGGGAAAAAGTGTAGCCAGACGAGGCAGGCACCGGTAAATGCGCCGGCAAGCTGAGCAATTGCGTAGGGTAGCATCTTGCTGAAGTCGTGAGTCTGCACGGCGATGGCGAAGGTGATGGCGGGGTTCAAGTGCGCGTCGGGGCTGCCGCAGAGAAGCGCCGTGAAGACGCCGCACATGACAGCGAAGGCCCAGCCGGTGACGATGACCATCCATCCTGCGTTCTCGGCCTTGGTGCGCTTGAGGACGACGCTTGCGACTACGCCATCGCCCAGCAGGACCAGGATCATGGTACCCATAAACTCGCCAAACATTGGAGACCGGATCAATTCGTTTCCCTCGGAGGCACAAGGTAGGTTTCTGCGAGACTGCGAAAAGCTGCCAACTGATGACGGACCCAGGGGTCGCCCTGCTTAAGCTCTTTGGCCATGATTTCAGCGACTGCGGGAGACATCTCAAGAGCTGCGCGGGCGTTGAGGAAGAGGGCCCGGGTGCGACGGGATAGCACGTCGTCCAAGGTTCGAGCCATCTCCTGCCTTACTGCCCAGAGAACCTCGGCACCGCAGTACGGCAGCGCGGGATGCAGTGGTTCGAGGAGGGATGGATCGTCCTTCGCCAGAGCGCGGACCGCGTCGGCATCTGAGCCGTAGACCCACATGCTGCCGGTCTCCTGGTCATCTTCGCGGTAGCCGTGGATGTTCAGACGCTTGGTCACGCATTCGCGCTCCGGCAGCTTGCCTAACGTCATGGCGTGGTTCACGCAGTCTTCCGCCATGTGCCGGTAGGTTGTCCATTTTCCGCCGGTGATGTTCAGAAGACCGGATTCATCAATGTGAATGGTGTGGTCGCGTGAGAGCGTGGCGGTACTCGCGGAACTACCCGCTTTCACCAGCGGGCGGATTCCGACGAAGATGCTTAAGATATCGTTTCGGGTCGGCGGGTGGTGAAGATACTCGGCCGAAGTTTGAAGGATGAATTCAATTTCAGCCTCGAGCGGCGACGGATCGAGCGGCGCTTCAGAGATGGGGGTGTCTGTGGTGCCTACTAACGTGTGGCCATGCCACGGAATGGCAAACATGACGCGCCCATCGCTGGTATGAGGAACCATAATCGCCGAGCTTCCCGGCAGGAACGAACGATCAAAGACGAGATGAATGCCCTGGCTCGGGGCGATCATCGGCTGCACGGACGCATCGGCAAATTGGCGAACATGATCGGTCCACGGACCTGTGGCGTTGACGACGACGCGAGCCATGGCGGTGTACTCTTCGCCGCTTTCTTCGTCGCGGGCCGTCACGCCATTGACGAATCCATCGACATCCTTCGTCAAACCGGCAACCGCGAAAGTAGTTGATGAGCGTGGCGCCTTGTTCAGCCGCGGTAGTCACCATGTTGATAAGCAAACGAGCATCATCGAATTGCCCGTCGTAATAAACGACTCCGCCGCGCAGTCCGCCGGGACTCAGCGTGGGCAGGCGTTCCAACGTTTCCTCGCGCGAGAGGATGCGCGAGGGACCGAAGCCGTATTTGCCGGAAAGCAGATTGTAGAGCTTTAGACCAAGCCCGTAGAAACGGGGCCTCCCACCAGTCGTAGTTCGGCACGACAAAGGCGAGATCGCTGACCAGATGCGGCGCGTTTTGGCGCAGCATGCCGCGTTCTTTCAGCGCTTCCATTACCAGCGGAAACATTTCCCTGCTCGAGATAGCGAACGCCGCCATGAACCAGTTTGGTGCTGCGGCTGGAGGTGCCTTTGCCGAAATCGTTCTTCCAGCAGCAGCGTGTCGTAGCCGCGCGAGGCGGCATCGATCGCGACGCCCACGCCGGTGGCGCCTCCGCCGATAATCGATGATGTCCCACGGTGAGGTGCGCTCGGCCACTCGTTGCACTCTGCGAGATCCAATAACTTCTCACTCATACTGCTACTCCCATCTTTCAACTCATGTTCGCGGAACCACCCTTGGAGCGCTCTACGGCATCGTGCCAGCGCTCTCTTCGCGCTTCATCTTATCGCCGTGGTCATGGGCTCGAAGCGCGTATCGGGTGGGCGCAGCGCGCGAATTGCGTTGCGGGCTTTTCCAGAAGCCGTCGGCGAGCCCGGCGAGATAGGCAGCGCCGAGCGCGGTGGTTTCGATCTGACCGCCGGGCGAACGACGGGAACGCCAGCAGGTCGGCCTGGAACTGCATGCAGCAGATCGTTGGCGGACGCGCCGCCGTCGACGCGCAGCTCCGTGAGCGGGTTGCCGTATCGCGTCCATGGCATCGAGCACGTCGGCCACCTGGAAGGCGATGCTCTTCAGGGCGGCGCGGGCGATGTGGCCCGGTTGCGTGCCGCGGCGAAGGCCAATGATCAGGCCGCGGGCGTACGGATCCCAGTGCGGCGCGCCCAGGCCGGCAAAGGCGGGCACGAGGACGACGCCATCGGTGTCTGGTGACGCTAGCCGCGAGCTCCTCAACTTCGGCGGATGCGCGGATGAGCTTCCAGACTGTCGCGCAGCCACTGCACGACCGCACCGCCGATAAAGATGCTGCCTTCGAGCGCGTATTCAAGGTGCTTACCCAGGCTGCAGGCGAGCGTGGTGATGAGCATCTTTTCGGACGAGACGAATTTCGTGCCGATGTTCTGCAGCAGGAAGCAGCCGGTGCCGTAGGTGTTCTTGGCCATCGCCGGGCTTACAGGCACAGCTGGCCGAAGAGCGCCGCCTGCTGATCGCCGGCGATGCCGGCGATGGGCACTGCGCCAAGGCCCAGCGAGTGGTGTAACTTCGCCGACGCTGCTCGCTGGACCATACGACTTCGGGCATCATGCTCTCGGGAATGTCGAGCAGGCGAAGCAGCTCGGTGTCCCAGCGTCCTTCGACGATGTTGAAGAGCATGGTTCGCGAAGCATTGGTGTAGTCGGTAATGTGCTTGCTGCCGCTGGTCAGGTTCCAGATGAGCCAGCTATCGACGGTGCCGAAGGCGAGCTTTCCGGCCTCGGCCTGCTGGCGGGCACCGGCTACGTTGTCCAGAATCCATGCGATCTTGGTGGCGGAGAAATAGGGATCGATGAGCAGGCCGGTTTTTTCGCGGATCGTGTTCTCGGCGCCAGACTCACGCAGGCGCTCGCAGAGGCGGCGCTGTCCGGCGATCCTGCCACACGATGGCGTTATAGATCGGCTTGCCCGTCTCTCGATCCCACACGATTGTGGTCTCACGCTGATTGGTAATGCCGATGGCGGTGATGTCGCGAGGACGGACTGCAGCTCTTCCCAGCAGCTTCGACGGCAGAGCCCAGCTGTGATGTGAGGATGTCGTAAGGTTTGTGCTCCACCCAGCCCGAAGAGGGATAGATCTGCTCAAATTCGTGGTGTGCCTGCGCGACGATCTTTCCGTCTGTGCCGAAAAGGATAGCGCGTGAACTGGTTGTCCCCTGATCGAGTGCCAAGACGTAAGACATAGTTCTCCTCGAAAGTTAGGGCGCGGTTGTGATTGCCGCAAGTGAACTGCACGATACGAACAGGCTGCAGGAGGCGCTGTCAAACGTATTTCTCCTGCAGCCTGCTAAATCAGGGTTCAGGCTTTTTCCGGTGTGCCCTGAGTTATCTCGATGTGAACTTCCTGCTTTCCGAGAACAGGATGCGTACCCGTGAGGCGTACAGATCCCGGCTCCTCTTTGACACGAATCCAGACGGCGCCCTGGCCTCCGACAATGGCGAAGGGATTGTCGCCGATGAATTCCGCGGGGCCTTCGAGTTCAAACTTGATGGAATCGTTGGCGTAGGGACGTATGTTGCCGAACTCGTCGGTTACGCGAATGACGACGCGGGTGGTGTCTGCGCCGTCGGCCACCAGCGATGTATCATCCGGCAAAAGCGCGAACTTCTGGTCAGTTCCCTTGCCGGAGAAGCTCTTCGAAACTACCTGCTTGCCCTGGACGAAGCCATCGATGCGCAGCTCTCCCCACTTGCCGAATTTGGCAGCGTCCGCGATAAACGGCGGGTATTTGAGGCTTGAGAACTGGCCGTGATCGGGGTCAGCCTCGGTGACGAGTTTGCCGTCGATATAGAACTTCAGGTGGTCGCAATTGGACGAGACGAGTGCCTTGGTGAAGTGGATGGACTCGTCGCCCGCGGCCCAGGGAAACGCGGGTTCGAGCACAACCTCCTCCGCCGGGTCGCACTGTGACTTGTAGAATCCCGCAGCCCGCTTGGGCTCGCGGAAGATATCCGTGACGCCGTGATAGCAGATGCGGTCGCCGGAGCCGAAATCGGAGTGGGTGTTGTAGTCGAAAGCGCACCATCCTATGCCGCCGGCATACTGCGGATCCGACGCAAGCTGGTCGTGAACGCGAACGTGACGAATGACGTGTTCCGTCTGGCGTTCAACATTGTCGATGGTCTTGGTGGGATAGGTGTGACCGACGAATTCAGTATTCAGGTAACGCGGGTGATTCGGCTTCTTGAGCGGCCAGCCAAAGTCGTTCATGGTGAAGACATCTTCGAGGAACTCCGACTCCTGGAAGTAGCGGATGCCTCCCGTCTGGCGGCTGGAGTCCACTTTGTGAGCCATTGCGTTGGTGGCGGTGTAGAAGTTGTGGTCGTCCAGCGACTCGTTGATGCGCACGCCCCAGAGAATGATGGAAGGGTGGTTCCAGTCGCGCCGGATCATGCGGCTGACGTTGTCAATTGAGATCTGCTTCCACGGCTCGTCGCCGATGTGCTGCCAACCGGGAATCTCTTCAAGAACAAGCAATCCAATGCGATCGCACTCGTCCAGAAAGTGGCGTGACTGCGGATAGTGCGAGGTGCGCACAATGTTGCAGTGGAGGTTCTTGCGCAAGATGAGGGCATCGCGCCGCTGCACGCGTGCGGGCATTGCCTGGCCAACCCATGGGAAGGTCTGATGGCGATCGAGGCCGCGCAGTTTGATGACTTTGCCGTTCAGCTCGAAGCCATGGTCGGTGAAGCTGGCCTGGCGGAAGCCGATGGTGCGTGAGTCTTCATCCACGACCTGCGTGCCATGCAGCAGGCGAACGTGTATGGAATAAAGTCGCGGATTATTAAGCTCCCACAGGTCGATGGGCCCCAGCGTGGTGAGGCGCACCAATTGGGCAACCGGCTCGGCCGATGCCGGGGCCGCGGCAACCTTGGCCGTGCTCGACACCAGCACCTTGCCGCCATCGCGCAGGGAAACCTCGAGCGAGAGAGGGTCTTTCGAAGCCTCAGTGTGCTGCAGGAAGCAGTTCACATCGACGCTTGCGTGATCTGTAAGCACATCTTTCGGGAGTGCAAAGATGTTTTCCAGAAAGACGTTCGGCACGATCCTGAGCTGCACTTCACGATAGATTCCGCCGAAGGTGAGGTAATCGATCTGGTAGCCGAAGGGAGGGATATCCGCGCGCTCGGTGGAGTCGACATCGACGACGAGCACGTTGTCCCCATCGAAGTCGACGTGGGGCGTGAGATCGAAGGAGAAGGGCGTAAAGCCACCCTTGTATTCGCCCAGTCGAACGCCGTTGAGCCAGACAGTGGAGGCGGTCATCACTCCTTCAAAATCCACGAAGACACGCTTGCCGCGCGCCTCAGGCGGAAGCTTAAAGTGCCGGCGATAGACCGAGATGAATTCGTAGTCCTTGTCGTCGAAGCTGTGCCAGGGGAGGAGGATGTTGGTATGGGGAATGACTACACGATCGAAGCTTGAATCGTCGAAATCCTTCGCATGGGCGGGGTCGCTGGGTTTAGGGCTGTATCTCCAATTGCGATTGATGGGAAGAATGAGCCGTCCACCGCTCGCCTGCGCGCCTGAAGCAGCGGTTTGCGATGCCAAGGATCCGTGCGTAAGTGTGGCGCCCGCAATGAGGGTGCCGGAAGTCTTGAGAAAGTCGCGTCGTTGCATATGTCCCCTGGTCATTTCATTGTTGTCAGGTTCCACCCTGGCCCCATTTTGGAGGCAGCGAGGAACCTGCAATTTTCACAGATGTAACCGGTTTATGTTAATTGCCTACGGTTATCTGTTGTAGTTGTGGGAGGGGGGCGCGTCAAGGCAGTTTGTCGCCCGGAGTGACTGGCCAGCGACGTGGGGAGGCTGGGATTGCACCAGAGCGGGCAATGCCGAGAAAATGCTGGCTACGTGTTTAACCAGATGATTATTGTCACTTGTGATAACTGGTAATCATAGAAACCGAGGGTTTCGCTGGAGGTGGTCGGCGCTTTCTAGGGATTTCCGGTGATCTGGCTCACGGACCTGGCTCGCGGATCTTTCCAGATCTGCCTTATAATCGCGGTCTGAGACGGCTACTCTCCATCACGATCCTGCTGGTCATCGCCACACCGGCGATCGCGCCGTTTTTCGTCCTGTCTGCCACGACAGGCGGAGATGTTCCGGCTTGCTGCCGCAGGAACGGTAAGCATCATTGCATGATGCTGGAAGCGCGGCGGGCGGCGATGACTGAGGGCCGCGAGCATTTGGTCTCGCTCGTTGGCGAGAAGTGCCCTTTCCAGCCGAGAGCTTTTCCTGCAACCCAAAATTTGCAGACGATTGTTGACGCCGACTCGGCGGTCTTCGCAAGCCTCGTCATTCACCCGGCCCTGGCTCCCCAGAGCCGGTGCTTGCAGCGCATTTCCTTCCAGGACTCCCACCAGAGACGCGGTCCTCCCACAGAGCTGAGCTGAGCAGCCCTCGAACTCCCGCGTAACCACGAAATAACGCCGGGAGTTGAACGCTCGTCCCTGGTCAAACAAGAGGAAGTCCCATGCGGAAGGCCATTCTGTTGTGCCTGATCTGCCTGCTATTGAGCAGCAGTACGACGGCACGCGCGAACATCTTTGGACAGTTGCACGGTGTGGTCCATGACCCGCAGCATCGTCCTTTGAAGGGCGCACAGGTGAAACTGATCGCATCGAACTCGGCGTTGTCTGCGAGTGCAGAGACCGGAGAGGACGGCTCGTTTTCATTTGCCGCCATTTCTCTGGGCGACTATGTTGTTGAGGTTTCGCAGCCGGGATTTCGAACCGTGAAGCAGGCTATCTCGATTGCGTCGGGTACGTCCCCCGTAATGCACATTGAGTTGCCAGTTGCCGGCGTCGAGCAATCCGTTTCTGTAACGGCCGCTGCGAACGGGGTGAATGTTGACTCAGCCACCTCAACGACGCTGATCAATCGAGCGGACATCGCGAGCACTCCGGGAGCGGATCGCACGAACAGCCTGGCAATGATTACGGACTACGTTCCGGGTGCCTACATTACGCACGACATGCTGCATATGCGCGGGGGGCACCAGATAACCTGGCAAATCGATGGCGTTGAGATTCCAAACACCAACATCTCCAGCAACCTCGGCGCACAGATTGATCCGAAGGATATCGATTATCTTGAGGTCCAGCGAGGCAGCTACACAGCGGACGCGGGCGACCGCACGTATGGCGTGTTCAACGTGGTGCCACGGACGGGCTTTGAGAGCAACCGGCAGGCGGAGTTGGTGCTGAGCGCGGGCAACTATTGGCAGACCAACGACCAATTCACCATGGCAAGCCATTCCGAAAGGGCCGCATACTACGCGAGCGTAAATGGAAATCGGACTAACTATGGTTTGTCTACGCCGATCGCGCAGACGTATCACGATGCGGCCAATGGATACGGGGGCTTCGCTTCCTTCCTATGCAACCGCACGTCGAAGGACCAGCTTCGGCTGGTGACACAACTTCGCGCGGACTATTTTCAAATTCCCTACGATCCCGCGGACGGAACGACACTGCGAGATGGCCAGCATGAGAAGGATGCGGTTGTATCTTCGTCGTGGCTGCATACGTTCAGCCCGTCGTCACTGCTGCAGGTATCGCCCTTCTACCATTACAACCTGGCAAACTATGAATCCGATCCTAGCGACTATCCTGTTGCGACGACGGCGAAACGCACATCGAACTATGCGGGCCTGCAGTCATCGATAACCGGCCAGGTGGCGCGCAACACCATGCAGGGTGGGATCTACGCATTTGGGCAGCACGACACCTATCTCTACGGCTCCATCTTTAACGACGGGAGCTATCCGAATTTTTCCATGAGCGAGACGGCGTCCGGAGGCGTGGTGGAGGAGTATGTCTCAGACAACTTCAAGGTGACGCCATGGCTGACAATCATCGGCGGGTTGCGGCAGTCGAACTTTATTGGTGAGATCACAGAGAACACGACCAGCCCGCGGATTGGGGTCGCGGTACAGGTGCCTCGGCTTAACTGGGTGTTTCGCGGATTCTGGGGAAAGTTCTATCAGCCGCCGCCACTGCTGACGGCCTCTGGTCCGCTGGTCGATTATGCGAACAGCCAGAACACTGCATTTGTTCCGCTGAAGGGTGAGCACGACGAGGAGTACCAGTTTGGGGTTCAGATTCCCTTGAAGGGATGGCTGCTGGACGCCGATCATTTCCAAACGACGGTAGATAATTTTCTCGATCACTCCAATGTCGGCGAGTCCAGCATTTACTTTCCGGTGACGATTGAGGGGGCCCTGGTGCAGGCGTGGGAACTCACGCTGCGTTCTCCGCGGTTATGGAACTTCGGGCAGATGCACCTGGCGTATTCAAACCAGATTGCACAGCAGCGCGGAGCGATCACCGGCGGGTTAATCTGCTATCCGACCACGTCTCCGCAATGCGATGTGGAGCCGGGTTATCAGCCAGTGGACCATGATCAGCGCAACACGCTCGACGTAGGCTTCTCCGCTACTCTTCCGTGGAGAGCTTACGGCTCGTTAAATTTTTACTATGGCTCGGGATTTACGAATGGCGATCCCAACGAGGAGTATCCGGGCGCCTACCTGCCCGCGAATACTTCGTTCGATGTGACGCTGGGCAAGAGATTCGGCGAGAGCACGAGTGTTTCAATCACCGGGCTGAACCTGACGAATCATCGCGTCCTGGTGGACAACAGCGTGACTTTCGGAGGCTTTCACTACAACGATCCGCGCCAGATCTATGGCGAGATTCGCTACCGCTTCCATTACTAAGCCACGATCGGCTAGACCTACCCCGCGACAGGGATGCCTCGCTGGCCCTCTTAGCAGGACAGAGGTTCGACCTATATGTAACACTTGCGGGAGTGCTCACCCACCGGCCGAAACGGTCTTTCAGCGCTATCAGAGATTCGGTCGATCGACATCTTGATTACAATAGTGTGAGTCGGAGTCAAGCAAGGGCCCATAGCTCAATTGGTTAGAGCAGCGGACTCATAATCCGTTGGTTCCAGGTTCAAGTCCTGGTGGGCCCACCAAAAGACTTCCAAGTTGCTTCCATGTGCGGTTCGGCGACGCGGCACCTGTTCGCTCTACCCTTTCAAGCGAAAAGCCTGTACTAGAGCTTCCTTCCATAACCGCTTATCGGGATGGTTAATTCGGAGACTCCTGCTGTATCGCAGGAGCCATATCCTGTAAAAAAGTCGATCGAGATAGTTACCCGTGCGTCGAACGAACAAAGTCTGAGCAAGCAGAATATTCCGTTGACGCCAAACCGGCACATCACCCATCTTTGCCTGCGACGAGTCATGGTTAAGGTCAGTTTTCATCACGTACATTTGATACCCATGAATCGAAAGAGCATGGAAGACTGCGTGATCCAGGTAGTCGAGCCAGAATTCTTTTGGGAACCCGCCAATTGAGAGAAGTTTTGCTACTCGAAGGGCCGCTCCAGAATTGTAGGCACCCAGCCGTCTATGCTGAATACCATATTCATCAGGTCTTACGGCGTGATTCGAGCGTACGTATGGACGTCGGACCTGATCGATAAAGTGTGCCGCGGGTGAATAGATTTTGCCCTCGACTAAAAGCTTCGGTACGATAGACGCCACTTCGGTCAGCTCACGCAACAACTGCGTGCATGCGATTAATTCCGTGAAGTATTCCGCCGTTAGCGACGTATCTTGATCGAGCAGCAACAACCATTCATTTTGAGATTGATGCGCGCAACTGAGAGCGAAATTGTATGCTTCAGCCAAACCTGGGTTGGTTGGATCGTGTTTGTAAAGAACTGGAATATTCACCGCAAGGTCGCATTCGCGGACCTCCGGCGAGTTGTCATAAATGATGAGTGAGAAATGACTTGCCAGAGCACGGTCGGCGTCGAGAATTGCTTTCAGGGAACAAAGAGTCTCACTCGCAGATGGTGCCCGCTTGTAAAGAACGACCACGGCCGTAATGCCGCCTGGTGAGCTCGAGTCAGAAGTCACTGGTTTCTTGTGATCACACGTTCAAGGATTCATCCAAAGTATACCAGTCGATAAGCGGCTCTCTGGAGGAGGACGCGCGTCACCCGTTCAACTCTGGTCATTGGGCGTGGACGATCGAGCGGGTAAAAGCTTGTGTCTCCCGGTCGCAAGGAATGAATTTGGTTTTACGCTGGCTTATCAACCTGCCAGACGCGACGAAACCCAGAAAGCGACGCAAATATCTTTTGGCGTTCCATTGGCGCTATGGAGATATGTGACGTTGATGCAAGCTGAGTTAAGAGCTGCAACGGAAGAATATCTATGCGTGCGAGTTCGTGCGTGGATCCGCTGCACCCTCGCGCGTATCCGAGTCCTCTCTCAAGAGGATCGCCTGTAAAGCCGCTTCGATCCATAGCTTGCCCCTGGGGTTGCATAAGAAAAGATTCTTGCTACGTCTAAGAAGCCAGATCCGATAGAGCAACCTCTCAAGACGAGTTCCTCTCTGTCTGACAAAGCGTGCTTGCGCAAAGAGCAGATTTCTTTCGCGCCATATGGGAACAATCCCCGGATTTGCTTGGGATGCCTCATGATGAAGTACTGAATTCATGATGCATATAGAGAAGCCACGAACAAACAGAGAATAGAAAACTGCATGATCGAGATAATCGAGCCAGTATTCTTGAGGAAAGCCTCCAATCGATCTTAGTGCAGAAACTCTGAGCGTCGCTGCCGAGTTGTATACGGCCAATCGCCCCGCCCGGACACCCACAATATCCTTGCTGATCGCGTGATTCGATCGCTTGAATTGATGGCGTAGCTGATCGAGGAAGTTAGCCGCCGGTGAGTGAAGGACTCCGTTCACCATCAATCTGGGAACAATCGCGGCAACAGCTTCTTGCGCCGCCACTTCGAGGGCGCGGGCGATCAACTCCTTTATGAATTCATAGGTCAGAGTCGTGTCTTGATCCAGCAGGAGCAACCATTCGTGACTGCTCCGCTCGGCGGAATCGAGCGCGTAATTGTAGGAGGCAGCGAGACCTGCATTTGTTGGATCGTGTCGGTATCTAGTCGGGATGCCAAAGCCGAGATCCTCACTATGTGGCTCCGGCGAGTTGTCATAAAGAATGAGTGAAAAGTGTTTGCCAGTTTCAGAGTAACGCGTGAAAAGATCAAGGAGTGTTTGGACCGAAACGCTTTGGGAAGGAAGCATCTTGTATAGCACGACAATGATCAATATCGACGGCTCGATGCGTTCGCGCGGCGTACTCGATAGTTCGTTACAAGAAGACGAGGTGAAGGAGTTCACGACTGCCGCCGCAGATGTGGTTTAAAAACGACACGAAAGAAAGACTCTTTGAGGCCTCGCCTCTCGGTTGGCGTCAAGCCGGCAAACCATGCCAGGCAAAATGCGGTGAGAGCCCAAGTAGCGATCCAAGAGGGATCAAGTGGGAGCATGTTAAATCTTCTCCACCATGGAAGGAACAGCACGGACGGGAGCACGCAAACAAAGGGACGAAGCATGCCGTCCAACACGAAATCACGACGAGATATAAGAATTGTTGAGCGAGTCAGTTTCATACTAATGGCGAGATGAAGACCTAGACTGATAAATGCGCCAATAAGGGTCCCAATAGCAACTCCAACCGCCCCGATTCTCTGCACCAGGTAGATGCTTACCCCCACATTGACCAAAGCTTCAATGATGCCTGAAATTGCTGCCAGATGCTGCTGGCCAGTTGCAACCACCACCAACGCATAGGGGTAGGCGATCATTCGGATGATATTCCCGAGCACAAGCACCTGGAGAAAGAGCACGCTTCCAATTGCGTAGTTGTGCCCAACCCACAGCTTTAGTATCGGATAAGCTCCGAAAAAAAGCGGCAATCCGATCAGGCAGATCAACAACGTGCAGTATCGAGTAACTCTAACGACCAGTTCTCCAATCTGGCTCGGCGTTCTACCGGACTGAAGTGACGATACGGCGGGAAGAAGCGGACCGAATAGACTACCGATCAGCAGGAGCATGAAGTTGGTGACACTCGTGGCGATTCCGTAGTAACCGGTGTCTTTGTAGTCATAGTGCCCCACGATCATCAAGTCGAGGCCACTGATGAGGAGGGTCGCCACCGTCCAGATAGAAAGGGCACTTCCATATTTGGCAAGTAACAGGGTGGTGCTGCGGTCAACCAGACGGAAGGAGAATTTCACGCGATCCCTGGCGAATGCCCTCCAGCCCAGGAATTGGCTGACCGCGGTCAACACATTGAATATCGCCAGCAGCCACACCAGTTGAACGAGCTTCCCATTCATTAGGAGTAATGCTGCCAACCCCGCAGAGGAAAGGAGTCTGCTGATAGTTGCCAGAGCCGAGGGAAAGCCATACTTCTGTAGGCCAGTGAAGACAGCCAGAAAAGCTCCGAAGGGCAGTGCTGCAACTGCGGATAATCCGACTACCAGTATGCCTTCTCGCAGGTCGCCGATAAGTGAGGCTGGCATCTGTACAAAGAGATGGGGAACACGCCAACACACAATCACAATTGCCACAGTACCTATCGCCGCACTGATGCACAGGATCGCGAAGGAACTGCTGAGTATCCGGCCGCTCGCGATGGGGTTGCCGACGGCGTCATATTCGGCAACAAATTTGCCCACTGCAGTTTGTAGACCGAGATCCAACAGGTTTATATAGGCACTGCATTGCAGGATAAGGACCCACGCGCTGTACTCAGCCGGCGCCATATGCCGAACGAGTAAGGGAGGCAACACCAGAGCTACCAAAATCGAGAGCAGGACCCTCGTAATGTTGGAAGCTGAACCTTGCAGAAATTTTCGCTTGTGCGACATTGTTTGCGACGAGGCCAGCATGGCTCAACAGGCCTCGGGCCTTGCCAGGAACCGGTTCCCTCTGCTCATCCAAGCCTCGAACCTTTCTATCTTGATGCGCGTCGATTATATATCGCGGTTCCGCTCGTCTTCGCATTTCGGGTCATGCGCGCAAGAATGCAAATGTGAGGAGCAACCATGGTATCGACTGACAAAACTTTGAAACCCACTTCGGTTAAAAGTTGGCGTCCGTTGCGCTCATCGAAGACGTGGTGGTGAAGGCATCGGTTCAATATGTTCTGCTCCGATCGCCTCTGAAATTGTTCCTTGGTGCCCGCCCTTAGGTCCATTGAGAGGTCATGTAATTCGAGAATTTCCGGTAGGTGAGTCAGGTCGTCTTCGCCGACGCCCTGCTCGTAATCTCTCACCATGTGATCTACCCCGGTAGGTTTCCTCCGATGATCGAAAGTATCCTGGTAATAAGGAAGCACCAGGACCAGGGCACCATCAGGCTTCAGGACTCTTTGCCATTCTTTTAACGCCTTTATAGGGTTAGCGAAATGCTCGAGATTATGAGAAGAGAGAACAACGTCGTAAGTCGAGTCCTGCAGACCGACCAGCGCCGAGCCATCTCGAAAAAAAGTTCTTCCGGCCTCTCTTGAGGGGTGAAATTTAAAATTCTCCGAGTGTTGCGCCCACTCTGTGGATGGAGCAACGTCGCAGTTGTCGAGTTTTCCAATTACTTCGTAAATCGGAAGTTGATTCCCCTTGTGGAAGATCTCGCTTGGTCCACCAATTTCCAGCCCCGACTTTTCTTGGACATAGGGCAGATAGCGCGCAAAACTCTTCAATTGTCCGTTTCGCGCCACCTTGAGTCGCAAGTTAGCACGCTGAAGCAAACGTTGATAGAAGGTGCGCATGACTATGATCCCGTCTTCTAATTGCGTTCTAGAATTATAGCTGTGGCAATACACTGCACAGGCCACGAAACTCTACTAGAGTTTCACTGCAGTAATCTCAACCACGTCAGCGATGTGAAAGGCGTTCTGCAGGTGTGCCACCCATGAACAAACGACTTGTGACTCCTTACTGCGTGTTATCCGACCCTCCCACTTAGGAGGCTCATCTTTGCGATTGAAGAACAGCTGCAGGCTGCCCATGATCCCGGTCTTCTCAGTGTTATAGAGGACCCTCTCGACCTTGAATGAGTGCTTCTCAAACATTCGACTGAGTGTGGCAGTTGAATAACTGAAGACGTGCAGTGGTAATGCCAAGTGCCACCAATATGGCCCGAACACCCTGGCATTCACGCCGGCTGTATTCGGCACTCCAATCATCACCTTGCCATCCTTTCGGAGGATACGATGAACCTCGGCGAGAACCCGATTGGGATCGCTTACGTGCTCGAAGGAATGGTTGAATCGAATATAGTCGAATGATTCGTCGGGAAAAGACGCCTCAGGCAGAGTGCCGACGAAGATATCGAGACCGTGCTCGCTTCGCCCCAGTTTTGCTGCTGCTGCACTCGGCTCCACCCCCTTCACGTCCCAGCCCTTCTCTCTCATCTTGAGAAGGAACCATCCTGAACCGCATCCAACATCCAACATCCTGCCTGGTACTTTGAATGCGGGATCTAGAGTTTGGTGCTCGACCCGGCCGAGGAGACGGTTGTAGATCCGGCGATAACGAGATGCAGAATCAGTTGAATTGCGATCCGTGAAGGCGTAATAGTCTTTTGGGTAGAATCTTGCGAGTTCCTCTTCGTCATACATCGGATCCAAAAAACAGAGCCCGCAATCTGCGCATCGAGCCTGTTTGTATACGCCGGGGTTTCCGTAGAAGAAGTCTCTCGCCTCTAGCCGAAACTCGAATTTGTGCCCCCCACACAAAACACACTCGGCAATCTTGTGACTCATCTGCACCCTATAGAGCAATTATATCTCACGACACTTCCGCGCCAAACCACTGAAAATGCGAAGGATAGAGCGTCGGCGAGCGACTCCAGCGCTCCGTCTTCATCGAGTCCGCCGGAGTTTCTTGAATAACCCACAAACACGCCAATTACCGAAAATATCGAGGCTTCGCTTTGGCGAAGTCACGCGAAGCCGTGAACTCCCTATCGACGGTACCAGTCCGCGGCAGCGAGCTTCTCATGGTTTATCCTACCATTGCATTTCTTTGAGAACAGGCTAGTTATAGCCCAAAGCATCTTATTCACATTGACGAGTTGATCGAGACCCACGCGCTAAATATCTGAAGGAGAAGTCATTGCCTCAAGCGGTCGTTTTGTACCATTACTTCCCGCCTGATGATGTCGTCAGCGCCATCCATTTTGGTGAACTTTCAGCTGGGCTCGTGGCTCGAGGATGGGACGTTCAAGCCTTCCCATCCAATCGTAGTTGTCGCAATGCAGCACTGCAATTTCTGGCCAGAGAGGATGTGAACGGCGTAAAGATTCGAAGAATCTGGCGGCCCGGATTTATTCAATCTTCCGGCGTAGGCCGAATGTTAAACGCAAGTTGGATGATCGCGCGCTGGTCAGCGTTGGGGCTAAATCGAAGTGTTAACCCCGATGTACTCATTATCGGTACTGATCCAATCATGAGCGTGCTGGTTGCGATCGTATGGCGACGTTTTAAGCCAAAGACAAAAATTGCGCATTGGTGCTTTGATCTCTACCCCGAGGCAGCGATTGCAGCCGGAATATTCAAAGAAGAGAGTACGATCGTTATTCTTCTCAGGTATTTGCTGAAGAAATCATATGCCGCATGTGATCTGATCGTGGACATTGGATGCTGCATGAGAGCGCGCTTGGGATACTACGGCATCCCCAAAGCCCAAGGCACCCTTGTGCCATGGGCGCTTGCGGAGCCAACCGGGGTTGTCTCAATAGATAAGTTTGAAAGACACACAATCTTCGGAGAGACCAAACTCGCATTGATGTATTCAGGCAATCTTGGGCAAGCTCATAGCTTCGATGATCTTCTCAAGTTGGCGCAGGTTTTAAGGCAGGATGATGTTAGGTTCGCATTCAGCGCAAATGGAAATGGTGTGATGAGGCTGAAGGCGGCTCTCTCTCCTGACGCTCGCAATGTGACCCTAATCCCGCCTGCTCCGGTCGCCAGATTGTCAGTAAGGCTCTCAGCAGCAGACATCCTCGTGGTCAGCTTGAAGGAAGATTGGACGGGAACGGTTATACCATCCAAGTTTTTTGGTGCTTTGGCTATCGGCAGGCCCGTGCTTTTTTGCGGCAGCGAAGAATCCGCGATCGCACAATGGATCAGGGAATTAGAGGTGGGCTGGGTGCTTGCTCCAGGAATGTCTGAAGCGGTTGCAGAAGACCTGAGAACTTTTATGACTGACCAGAAAAGAATGAGAGAGATGTTCAACCACTGTCACCAGATGTACGAAAAACATTTCGCGAGTGCAGTGACGCTCGATTGCTGGGACAGGCAATTACGAAGCCTCATTCGAGGATGATGCGATCGAACTCCCAAGACGGTCCGTGTCACTGTGAATCGGCTTAGCACTTTAAGCCGTGCGAATCACCGCGCAGCAGACACGCCGATATCAAATTAGCGACCGATACTCCGTCAATACTTCTGAAGCGCACTTATCCCATGAGTATGACTGAGAAACTGCCAAGCCTCTTACGACCATGGCCTCTCGCGCACTCGCATCGAACAGGGACTTTTTCAGCATCTCGCTGAATTCCTCCGGCTGATCGGGATCAAAGAAAAATGCGCCGTCTCTGCAGACTTCGGTGGTGGCCGCATTCCGGGCAACCAATGCGGGGCACCTAAGCCGCATTGCCTCAAGAGGGGGTAGGCCGAAGCCTTCGTAGCGAGAAGGATATACGAAGAGCGACGCTGTCCCATAACATTCGGCAAGAAGTTCGGGAGACGCCCTGGCGATCAGAACCACACTTTTCTCCAGGCCTGCGTTTCGGATCAACTGTCTCTCCCTTGCGGAGAAAGGTCCTCCACCCACTACAACTAGCGCATGAGTGCGACCTGTTCCCGATTGCAGAATTGCATTCACTAATCCGTTAAAATTCTTGTATCCATCTCTTCGCCCGATATAGAGGATAAAGTCACTGTCGATGATGTTCTTCAACTGGTCTCGACCGCCGGGCGTGCGTGTCATGTCAGAGACTCCGTTGTAAACAACCTTTGTCCTGCCGGGCTCAATCTCGTAAAACTCATGCAGGTCGGCGCGACTTGATTCAGAAACGCAAAATATCAAGTCAGACTGGCTGAACATTTGTCGCTTTGCGCGGAATATTCGCTCTCGGTCCTTGAACAGCCCGGGGAATCTTTCTTGGATGCAATCGTGATGAGTTGCGACATGACGCTTCGCTCGGGCAAACGGCATGTACCGATATAAGGTGTTGTGATAGATATCAAACTTGCCTTCGATCAAGGCAAGTCCACTTGAAATGGCTTCATTCACGGCGTATCTGGGAAGGCCGGGTTTCAGGCGGGACCAGTTCCAAAGTGAAGAGCGACCCTGACTTGTCAGATCCGCACGTACAGTGGCATCGACACCGGAAAAGCCTATGAGAGAGGTGGGCTCGACTCCCTCAATCCGGCTCAGGCGGCGGATTATTTCATGAAAATACCTGGTAATCCCGCCCTCGTTCTGCAACGAAAAGGCTTGATGGTCATAGAGTATTTTCATGTGAAGGAAAGTAAATTGATTCCCACGTTTGGTGTTTCCCTACTAAGTAGAACAGAATCGTGTGATGTTGACTTTGTGCAGCCTTCGGCGATTTGGACGAGATCCAATTTCGGAATATGAACAATGAGAATTGTTGGATGATACGCGATCCGCGCAGGAAAAGAACAACAACGCTGATCTGAACATCACTGAGCTATACTGAAAATTCAATCATATATGAGGAGGAGTGGAAATTAACGAACTCCAGGAGTTTCGATACCCCTTCGAATCCATGATCGAGTTCTTTCGGGGAGGATATGTCATTGACCTCCTCGCACTCCACCTCACGTTTGCGTACATCGCGGTCGTAATTCTCACAATCTGTGTCTTCGCCTCGAAGAAGAACACGCTTCAGAAGCTTGTAGCTCTTTACTTCGCACTTACCCTCTTCAACAATCCAGCATTTCAAATTGCAGGGGCATCCCTTGGTGATTTCTGCGGTATCGCCGCGGTTTCGTTTTTTCTGCTCAGAGTTATTGGCTATGGGGAGTATCGGCGATTACTCGTAACCAATCGGTTGACTTTTCTACTGCTGCTCGCGATGGCTTTGATCGTCGTCCACCAGGTGTTTGTGAACGCCGTCTATAGCGTATTGAACGAAAACGGAGCCTTGATAGTTCGCTTAGCCGTGACTTTCAAGATTGCGGTTTTGGCGGTAGTGATTTGGATCTTTTATCAGGAATTTCGCGACACCAGTTCCGTCCATTGGCTGATGGAGTGGATCGTCAATTTCGCAGTTATTGGAATCGTCGCCTACCTCATTCAACTCGCCATCGTGGGCACGGGCAGATTGCCATACGGCACATTTTTTGATGCTGGACACGTTGGCGTGCCGGCGTTCGGCGGTGTCTCCATTGAACGCGGACATTTCGGCAAATTCCTGACACCGTTATATCCATTCTTCCTGTTGATGTATTTAAAGCACGGGAGGAAACGTTCCTGGATAGCTTTCCTAATTGTAACCATCATCAATGTTTCGGCGTCCAGCCTGGTTTACTTCCTCGCTTATGTTTTCCTGACAGCATTCTTCTTTAGAGATCAATTAAAACGCCCAAGGGTTTTGGCTTGGGTTACTGCAGGCTCAATTTGTGTCGCCGCCGTGGGCATTGCCATGAGCGACGTTGTTGTCGGCGTTTGGGAGAAGATTTTCTACCTGGCATTCCAAGGGGAGGCTGAAGGAGGCCGTGGCTTTTCGAACTTCTTGGACTACTTACATCGATACCCCTGGGGCATGTCTTACGGAGGAAGCACTCTTCGCCATATCGCAGATCTAAATGAAATGAACAGCGGAATTATGGCGTTCGTTACCCAACTCTCGGTGCTTGCGCCGATTTTGCTGATAGGTTACATACTTCTCCTGGTTGATTGTTATCGAAGATCGAAGCTTATCGAGGATGTGGTCACTCGAAAGATCATGGTGATCGGGTGCCTAATGACGTTACTAATCTACTCGTCCGATCCTCTCTGGTTCGTTCCTACAATATGGCTTCCTGTCGTCATTTGTCAGACCATGTGTCTGAAAGGAAGTGAATGTCAATCTTGTGAGGCAGCCCTGGTTCCCAAGCGGCGTGGCAAATTTATTCGGTTTCTCGCCATTGCGACGCAGCCTGAAGCAGTAAGAGCACCGCGCCAGCCTTGATGCCGGAGTTCTCGCCCACATCGGCCGGCCTCAAGCCGATGGCAAAATTTCCGGATGCTTGCACTCTCCAGAAACGCCCCTCATAAAATCCCTAAGACCTAAGAACATCCCAAGGTTTACTCGTGACTTGCCGACTAGCCAGCGATAGAGACCAGCGATCACTACGTATCTCAAGGCAAAGTAGGAATAGAAAGCCATATTTTGATACCAGGCGAAAGATCTGGACCTGAAAATAAGCACATTGCGAAAGAGATAGTAGATTTGCAGATCGGCATGCGAGACTACCGATTGCGAAGCAGAGTGATAAATCAAAGCATCAAGATTGACTAGATTCTTCCATCCATTTCTTGCCGCTCGAAACGAGTACTCAACGTCGTCCATTCCAAAAAATAATCGGTCGTCCTGAACGCCGACGCTCTCGATGACTCCTCGCTTGATCAGCATGCAGCATCCATTAATCAATTCCTGGGAGCGTACACCTCGCCAATCGGCCCTATCGTACTCATTGCTGGCTACATTGACCGGCATTCCTTTAGCGAAGGTGTAGCCGCCGAGAGACCAGATCTTGTGACGCCCGTCTTCTTCTTGAGCAGAGTAAAAGATCTTGCAGCCCACTATGCCAACCTTCGAATCGGACTCAGCCGCTTCTATCATTTTGGTTAGGAAATCAGAAGTGACGATCGTGTCATTGTTAAGAAACAAGACATAGTCCGCTGCATGGGCCAACGCATAATTGATCCCTACCGTATTTGCACCGGTGAAGCCAAGGTTTGTGCCATTTTCAATGACGACGCAGAAGAAGCCTTCTGGCGTCGAAAGATTCGCGACGGAATGGCTGCCGATCCACTGCTTGATGACGTCCAGCGATTCGGGGCGCGAGCCATTGTCGGAGATCACTACTTGGAAATTGGCATAGTCAAGTGCCAGCAGCGACTCGAGACAGATCAGAGTGTCTCGTTCTCCGTTCCAATTGACGAGGACAATGCATACCCTTGGGTTTTTGTTAACTACTGACTTCATCAAATAGCCTCATCCAAAACTGAAAAATGCCGCTGCAGGCGCCACGGCTCATGGCCTCGTCAAGACTAGACTGAGTTCTTCTGAGCGAAGAGGGGCGCCGACAACATTCCATCATATCGCGAAGTACTCCGAACCAAAGGATTGGGGCGGCTTAACACGAGCGCGGCGAAAGAGGACGTTGTCCGATCCAGAATCACGACTGCATCACGTCCTCGGGAGAAACAGATCCTTCGCTATGCTTTGCCAACCTTCTGCATATAGCCGGTAGGCCCTTGCAGCACGAAGAACGGAAGGCAGACGCTGTATTCGCGGCTTTGGCAAATCTGCGCGGAGATGTAGCAACGCTATCCTGCCGTCCAAATCCCGCAGACGGGCGGCGTGGTCTTCTCCTGGTGCGTCCAGCCAGCGCTTACGCAATGCCTCAATCCGTCCAGCCAGAAGCAGGTAGTCATCGCGTGAAGTTTGTTTTGAGTGCTGCGCGCGACCGCTGAAAGTCACGGGTTTCAGACCTATCTGCTGGGATGAGTGGACGCGATATTTGATTAGTTGTGCGCTTACCGGCACGAGTCGCGAATACAGAGCGAGCATCCAAGCGATCCAGCCGTCATGAACCCAGGAAGGATCAATAGGAAGAAAGGCTTTGCGCATACTCTCTCGAAACATCAATGTCGCCCCGGTAACGACGTCTCGCTTCAAAAGTGTATTGGTCACACCATCCTCGTGCTTTCCATGGTTCCGGCTCGGCGAAAATTGCACAGCCTGCCACAGCGTTCCGGCGAGCGGCTCTCCCTTTTCATCCATCAACTCCGCGTCGGAAAAAACTCCACCAATGGTCGGATCTTCTAACAAAACTGAGGACAGTCGCGCGAGCTTATCGCGATGCCAAATGTCATCCTGATCACTTAGGGCAATCAGATTTCCCTGGCAGAGCCCAATGGATTGTTCGAAATTATTTCTTGAACCAAGGTTGTTGCTGTTCTGAATAAGTCGAACAGAAAATGGCGCAGTTAGAGCGAACTTCTCAACGATCTCCAGAGTCGCATCGGTCGATCTGTCGTCACAGATTACAAGCTCTTCCGGACGTAGGGACTGCGCAGCAATACTCTCCAATTGCTCTGCGATAAAACTCTCGCCGTTGTAGGTGCACATGGCAACCGAGATCAACGCCATCTGCTTCGCCCCGTTCCTCGAAAGAGACTGATCGGCATTGATAGGGCTAAGGAGAGTGACGGAGGCGGCAGCCGAAACTGATTCGTGCAGTTGATCGTTGTTCTCAACGTGAGGTGCTCCGCCGGGCAGTCGTCCTAAATGAGGCAATTCACAAGGCAATGCTGACGCGTTCGGCGCGGAAGGCTTGTGATCCAGAACGAGAGCGTCGATCTATGGCATGCCGAGCCGAACTGAATCGTGCTTACCCGATGCTATCCTCGAACGCGCCCATTGCCTTTAAGCAGTAGAGAGCCGTCCAGGCCCCAACCAAAGTTAAGGAGCAACTTCAGGTCTCCTCGGCAACAGCATGGCTCTCAACTCTTCCACTTTCGATTTATTCTGCGGATCCTTTTGAACATTCACGAGGAAGGCTCGGACCAGCACAAAGGCAATGCTTGCAAAAAAAGCACAGAAGCTGGCCACGATGACCATGAGTGCTCTCTTGGGAGAAGTTCGACGGTCGGGCGGCACCGCGGGATCAATCACCTGGACGATTGCCCCTTGCTTCGCTTCGTCAAGCTTTGCCATTTCGAACTGCCTCGCCAACAATTCGAAGATGGTTTCGTAGTACTTAACATCGCGCACTTTCCGGACGTACTCCAAACCGGCAGTTGGAACCTGGCCTTTTGACAACTGGAGATCGTCGTCGTTGACGGCTTTACTTCCTGTCAATCTGCTTAATTGGTCCCGCCAGCCTGCGAGTTGCTGTTCTGCCATGTGCAAATCGGGATTTCCGTCGGAAGCATACGAGCGCATCGCCTGGATCTCAACTTCTTTCGAAGCTATTTGGCCGCGTAGAGATGCTGCGGATTCGATCAGGGAGCGGGCCTGGCTATCCAAGACCAGCATCCCCGTGGCCTGCTCAGTCTTCTTCAACGCCTCTTCGGCATTCGCTAAATTATCTTTCGCCTGTAGCAGTTGCTGCTCGAAGAACACCCGACGCTGCGATGCTTCGGAGATTGCAAGAGTTCCAGTAAGTCTCTTAAACTCTTCAACGTAGCCCACGGTTAGCTCTGCCGCTCTCTTCGGATCATTGGCCGTGACCGAAATACTGAGCAATCCATCCTTGGGGCCGGCCTTGACCTCGCATTTATCTGCAAAAGCATTCCGGGCGTCCGACAGTCTTTTGTATTTCCCTTGGAGATTGAATCGCTTCACCATCGCTTCTTGGACGGTTCGGCTCCGAAGCATTGAAATATACAAATCATTCGGGGTCTTCAAGCCGAGCCCACCGCCTGCAAGGGCTGCCAGTGGTCCCATGTTGTTTAGCTGGGACAGCATTGTGGATCCGGCGGACGCATTCTGCGGAGGAAGGATGACCTCAGTTGCGGTGTAAGTCGCTGGAACAATTAGGGAAATGATGACGGTGATGAGGGCCACAATGATTGTGGTCCAGAAAATCAGCCTTTTACTCTTGGCAATAACGATTAAGAGATCCAGAAACGAGACTTCTTCCCGGTCCCCTAGCCACCGTGGCGCGATCCCCTGGTCTTCATGGATGCTTGGGTCAATGGTTCGCATTCGTCGTTTTCGATTCCGAGCGGCAATCGATCTACGCAACCGTCTTCAGAGGGACTTTCCTGAATCCCCGGAGATCAGGTTGCGCCTTCTCACACTTTATAGTGTAACTTAGCCCGCTTCACCCGCAGGCGTCACTAATCCAAACAAGAAATAGCCGTTCGTGCAATCTCGGCCCACCCTGGAAAGGGAAGCAATACAGACCGCCCAACCCCATTATATTGGCTTTCTCAGGGCAAGGTCAGGAGCGCTGCGAAAAGTCGTCTTCGGGCAGCAGACTGCCGCGGCGCCATCTCTGGAAGTAGCTGCGGCTTTTCCTCGATCAAGGCATCACATATCCAAGAAGTTGACCGCCTTTTTGGCCTTCGCAGTTCGAGTCTTTACTTACGAAGTGGTCATGATCCGTATTGCAGCTGTATAGAGGTAGAAGCCCGAGGCTTGTGTCCGGGCCCGAGTAGCCGTAGCCGTTCGTGCCGAGAAACAGCGTCCCTCCACAGGCAAAATCGGTAGAAACGAAATAGTCCGTTGGCCCGCCCTTGCAACCGTAAAAAGCAACGGTAGCACCCTTTTGCGGGCTCTCGTAAATGTGGCCCAGGGTCGATTCCAGTCCAAATCCACCATTGGGATCAATCCAGCCGGTTGTAATCAAGTGAGTAGTTGTATTTGCGTATCGATTCAATGGAAGCAAGGGGGCACCGGGAACCCAGCTCGCGATCCCGATATCCCATTTGTCAGTGCTGTCCGATTTGCCTGCTGCTTCCGCCGTCGCATTCCAGGCCGGACGGGGATTCGAGATCGACGTAAACATCTGAATCGTTGGATAGGAACCGACGTTGAGATTCCCGTAATCATCCCGCAAGAAACCCGCTATAAATGTAGACTCGTTTCCCATGGAGTTGGTGTCGAATGACTTGAGTTGCTGCCACGGTGTCGAACCTGAAATAAGGGAGTCGGCCGGGATTCGATATAGAACTACACCTGGCTGCCCACGTTCCGATACGTTTCCAACAGTGGCAGGATCGCGCCAGGGGAGATTAAAGGTGGCGTACCAATATCCAGCCGCCGAGTCGAAGGCCATATCCCCCCAACTAGATTCGGGATAGTTAGGGTCGAGGCCTTTACTGGTCAGAGTGCCGACGGTCGTAAAACTAATTCCATCCGTTGACTTGGCCTCGATGTGATCGGTCTTATTCGGCGAATTTAAATCCTCGTAGAACAGCACAATCCCCGATTTGTGATCGCTGTTGTAAACCGCAGGCTGTCCAACACCATAATTCGTGCGAGTGCTGGCGACAATGACAGGATCGGGATACTTCTGCCAGGAGATACCGTCGTTGGAGAACGCCACCCCAATGTTGTTTGATAGGCCGGTCGGCGAAGATGTTCCGACGTAATACATGGCGTACGAATAATCGTGACCGCCCCCTAAAGGGTTTCGGAAAACGCCGCGGATCACTTTTGGGTTGCAGATGAATACCGAGTCCCATGCGTGATGAGTCGCCTTCAACACCGTTTGCGGTCCCGTGACCACGTGGGTTGTCAGATCAATCGACTCATACTGGATCGTGTCGGTGCTTCCCACTTCTCCGCACCACCAGAGTTGCTGGACATTTCCGCTCTGAATTGCAGTGGGGGAGTAGTCATAGGCCTCTGCTCTACCTGCGAATGCTCCCTCGGGCGGGACTGGGAATCCAAGATTGCACCCCACTGTCCAGGAGACCGTACAGAGCAGGATGAACAATAATGTTCGTTGTTTCGCGCTCATTTGGCCAGCCGGTCGCGGTGGATTCGTCCGGTCGTAACCGGCCGCCGTAACGAATTCATCCCACCACCTCGAAGCACGAAGACCTCAGACATATTGAGTAGCTTTCGGAACCAAACGCAGATCGCTGCAGCCGTGGGACGAAGCATTGAGTCCCTCCAGTCCCCAGGGATGTGATTTCGCGTTGACGATTCTAAGCAACGATTCATCCAGTCTGGGCTGAATCATTTTCTCCTAAAGCCCTGAAGGGGATTTAGAGCCAGCATAGCAGAGATTCCCATGTGGCCGCCGGTTGAGCTTGCTTGAGTTGTGCAGCTCCGCGTAGCTCTTGTTTGCGCTTTGCGAGCAGTTCGGGGCTTCACCATCCCAGCCCAAGCGGAATACTTGACTGAGCATGTTTCCATCGTGCTGCCTCGCGATCGGCCCTGTAGGAACACGTCCGTTGCACCAGGAACCGGCTGGTTTTTCCGCGATGCGCCTATGCCTCTCGTGGTAGGCCGGCCTCGATATACGCCTGCGCAGCGTTAAAGAGTGCCTGCAGGCTCTCCATTCCGATCTCACCCGCGGGCACATCCTCCAACACCTCTTTCCTGAGCCCTTGCTTCAGGATGGTCCTTACTACGTGGTGTCCCAGGTGCCGATAGCTCTCAAATTGCGCTTCGTTGAAGAATTGATTCGCCGTCGCCTCATGGGGGAAGGTGGGATGCGTGCGCGCATACTGCGTCACATCGGGTGGTTCCGTACCCGTGATGCCCGCTTTGATGTAGAGCAACTTTCCAGAGCGGGCCGAGCTCACCCGATCAACATACTCGTAACGAATATCGGCCAGCGCGCAATAGAGGTTGTCTTTCTTCGGCCCAGCCTTCATGCATAGGCCCTCGGGAAAGACGATCGGGATACCAAGATCGATCTCAATCTTCCTGAGCGCGTTGCCTAGGTCTTCCAGTTGACACTTCGCGTCTGCTCCGGCGTCAACAACCAAGATAAATTTGGCCCGCCGCATCACCATTTCGTATATGCCGAGATTCTCGAAGTGCCCGCCGTCAGTCAGCTCGATATAAGCGGAGAGATCGTCGGTGCCTCCCAACGCTTCGCGCAGCAGCGGCCCCAGCGCCAGGCGTGGCGCCTTCTTCTCGAGAAATCCGCTCATCGGCATGTGCAGCTTTTCGCAAATCCACGCCTGCAATGGCGAGCGCCGATACTTCGGATTCGGCAGCCACCATCCCAGGCGCACATTGAACAGAGTCATCAGCAGTGTGACCAGGGGCGATGAATGATACCCCATGTTTGGATTGAACGCTGCTCCGCTGATTGCCATAGCGGTGCCGAGCGAAACGCCCCCATGCCGCCCGTACTTTTCTGTTTTGACATAACCGAGCCGCCACCCGCCGCAATGCAATGGGCTGAAGGTGAAGCCCTCCGCCTTCCTTTGGCGCCATGCGAGATTCTTGGTGCCAACCAGGTTGACGGTGGCATTGACCAGGTGCAGCGGGAGACCGCGCCCGGCATACATGTCTTTCTCAAAGACATTGTCCTTGTCATCAAATCCGGTGAAGGGGTTCGGCACTCTCTGCGTGTTCGATGCACCCAGGAACGCGCGCATCAGACGCATGCGGTACATGCCATGGAGAGAAAAAATATTGATGTTGATTGCCCAATTGATCAGCACTCCGAGGAGCGCTGCCACCAGAAATATTTCCAGGTGGACGCGGGTGGACTCAGTGCCATTCATCGACGAAGCCATCCGCAATTCAAGAACCGCGACCAGCAGCCCCAGGATGAGCAGCGCCAGCGTGCACAACGCCGGCACCAGCAGGTCAAACTTGTTGAGGAATTGTCCGATCTTGCTCATATCGCCCTTTTTCAGGGAGGCAGCGCCCAGACCGCCAGCCGTGCTTGCGCCGCCCAGCGCTCCCGTCAATCCTGCTACCAATCCAGCAAGAGCTGCCATCTTGGACTTGTGGACAAAATCCATCATGGCCGGCGCGATAACAACCACTGCTTCCGCCACCACAAAAGCACCCAGCACGCACAGCATCAGCCCGCCGGCACGCGCCCACCACTCTCGATCCACATCTTCTTCAAATATTCCGAGAAAGCCGGAGAAGAGCGCGGAGGCAGCGATAAGCAGCATCCATAGCGCCGGAAAGGCAAACAACACCACGCAACCTGCCTCAAAACTGCTACGGTCGTGCTGCAACTTCTCCGGTGGTTTCGTCACGCGTTAATTGCTCAGCGGGATACTTTTTTGTTTCGCTATAAACAAACGGGGAAACGGCATGCAGCGTTCTTGCGTCAACATTCGAGCCCTGCGTCAGTTTAGGATTCGAGGGATCGAGATATTTATAGGCTCTGGCTCCGACCGCATACACGCACACCGACAGCAGAACACTTGTGATCAGCGCGGAGCAAAAACCGGCGGCAAGGTACGCGAACAATCCGTGTTCCTGCCTCGCCACCTGGCGACCTTCTTTCGCGAAGAGGCCTCGAATAACGGGAATGCTGAAGAACGTCAGGAACGTCGCCAGCGCCATCCGGGAGATGATGTGATTTCTATTGAGAATCCAGCCGACACCGGAATCCAGCCACAACTCAATCAGCAGGATGCTGGCCACGATCAAAGGCAGGATGAAGACGCAAAACACGAAGCCGAGCCCAAGCTGGTGATTCACTTTGTCCTCCAGGTTGGTGGAGGGCATGCGATAGCCTGCCATGATTCCTGAAAAAACGACGAGCGCTCCGATTGCCCACCACCATAGTGGGCTGTCGTAATGCGCAATTGTGGTGGAGAATCCAAACAGACCAAAATGGAGAGTCTGCAGTCCTGCCATCAGCGCCAGGATCAGCGGCAGAATCATAGCCCAGTTCACCACCAGGTTCCGCAACACAAGTGCCGCGAGCGTCCATGTATCCAGGGTCAGTCCCAACTTCGGCGCCAGGAAGCTGGTGTACTCACGCAGGTGTCTGACGGCTCGCGGAGCGGGATCGCCCGAAGTGTGTTCCGCGCAGCCCGCCAACTCATTTGAGACGCTGTGGAACGCGGCCTTCGGCGAGAGCTTTGCGCGCTTTGCCAGGCGGGTAGTCCACGCCATCAGCCAGCTGCCTATATAGCCGCCACCAGAGACGGTAGAAAGATAATCGAACTCCTCCAGAGCAGAATTGGAGGCGGCCTCCTGGCAAGGACCCCCGCTTCCAAATTTAAATTGCGCCAGCGCCTGCAGGACACCAAGAGAGAAGCTTGCACTCCGGATCCCTCCGCCGGACAAGCAGAGAGCCGTTCGCGAAACTCGATGCAGAATGTCCAGCAGTGGCCTGTCAGCATCAGCGCACGCAGCGTCTTCGCGCTGGCTATAGTCCTTGCCTCTCTTCTTCAGTTCCAACACTCCATACTCGTGCTCTGACTTTGCAATCTGTTTCCATAACCTGTCATGCGCTGTACCGGGGCCGGGAAGTAACTCATCAATCAGTGCCGTGAGCGTCTTTTCCCCTGCCAACGCCGAGTCGTCGCTGCGAATTGCAAACAACTCTTCGAAGATTGTTGCAAAGGGTAATGCGTGCTCTTCGGCGTATCGATGATGTCTGGCAGGTGATTGGCTCATTCGCGATCTCCCGTGTGAACTGCGAGAATCCAGGGCCGGAAGTGCATCGTTACTCGTACTGCGGAAAAGATTGAGAGCTAATTTGCCATATTTAACCGGACCTGTATAGCTGAATTGCCTGAGCTATCAGATCGTTAGGGCTTCCACTCGCATGTTTTGAATAAGCGGCACGCGAGGTTCAGGCTTCGAGGCGAGTGATTCGCTTTAGCCGTTGTGCCGGTTGCGGAACGACGCGACTATGGAGAGGCTTCACCCGCAAGCAGGATGCGAGTCGATTCCCTGACAATCAACTCAGGCTCGACGACGATTTCCTGCGGGACCGGATTTTCTGCGGAAAGCAGCTTCAGCAAATGGGTTCCCGCGAGTTCTCCCATGCGTCGCAATGGCTGCCTGAGCGTCGTGAGGCCAGGGATCTGGTACGCGGCGGCCTGGATATCGTCAAAGCCAATCACCGAGACATCCTCCGGGACACGCAGGCCGGCGTCGTGACATGCCCGAATCGCACCCAGCGCGGCGTAATCGTTGAACGCGATGATGGCTGTGAACTGCAGCTTCTTCGCGAGCAGTCGCTTCGCGATGATGTAGCCTTCTTCGGGAGTGGACGGCGAGTGGACCCTCTCCTGCGACACGAGTTGCAAGACCATGCGTTTGTCGATCTTGATGCCGCGAGACGCCGCCGCTGCCGTGACTCCGCGAAAGCGCTCTTCACTTGCCGGGCGCCATGCGTGCCCTTTATTACAGCTATCTTCGTATGACCTGACTCGATCAAATGCTCGCCAGCAATCCAGCCTCCTCGATAATTGTCGAGAATAATCCTCGTCATTTCGCCAACGGCCGGCTGATTTCCTATTGAGACGGCCGGGCGGCTCAGGGGCTCGGTTATTGGCGTGTTGATGAGAATGAAGCCTTCGACTGCGCGTTGCATCAATTGACGCGGATACTCCCGAATCAGGTTTTTATCGGAATGGTGGTTGGCTATGAAGAACGCATACTTCTTCTTCACCAGCGCGTCGTCGATCCCCCCAAGAATAGCGGCTGAAAATCCTTCGCCAATCTCCGGCAGGAGCACAGCCACGGCGAAGCTCTTCTTGGAGAAGAGATACTTCGCATACAGATCAGGGCGATAGTCGAACTTCTTGGCTGCTTCGAGCACTCGGCGCTTTGTCTGTTCCGGTATGGACGCTGCGAGAGGCTTATCATTCAGGACAAGGGAAACGGTGCTTGGGGACAGATTGAGATATGCAGCAAGAGCCTTCTGGCTCAGAGGTCCCGCTGGCTTTCGCGATGTAGTCTTCAATGATCCTCCCTGAGCGTTTCAAAACGCGGGTCGAATACCGGAACTTCAGCACCATCTTTCGGAGCAAACAAACACTTGACAACACTCTCAAGAGAGGCGAAGAATACCGAGGTGTCAAACTATTCAACCGCTTGAGTAGAGCATACACGCCGCACCCAAAGATTGGCGAGAATTTTGAAGAGCGCGCTTTCCAAGGACCGGGAGAGCGTTGCGCCAGCCTTTACGGAGTCTTGAAATGGATTTGAATCACGCAGAGGCTGTTGACGTCAGATCCATCACTCGCCCACCGAATACTGCGGGTCGCATGCGGTGGGTGCTATGCGGGCTGCTCTTTCTGGCTACCACGACTAACTATCTTGACCGCCAGGTGCTCGGCATTCTCGCTCCCGTGATCGAGCAGGATCTGCACTGGAGCGAATCGACATACGGCAACATCGTGTTCTGGTTCATGTTGGCATACGGGCTGGCATACCTGCTCTCCGGCCGCATCGTGGATCGCTTCGGCACGCGCAAGGGATATGCGCTTTTTGTCGGCATATGGAGCCTCTCCTCTGCCGCCCACGCGTTCGTGTCCAGTGCTTTTGGATTCGGAGTAGCCCGGTTTTTTCTGGGCGTGGGAGAGTCGGGAAACTTCCCTGCGGCCTTGAAGGGTATAGCGGAGTGGTTTCCGAAAGAAGAGCGGGCCTTCGCGACCGGCATTTTCAATTCGGGATCAAACTTCGCCGCGCTCCTGGCTCCGCTGGCTATTCCGTTCATCGCGGGGCGATGGGGATGGCGTTATGGTTTTATCTTTACCGCCAGCCTGAGCATGTTGTGGCTGCTCATGTGGATGGCTTTCCCCTACAACCGGCTGCGTCCCGCCGCGTTGCAGTTAACTCGAAGCGATATCTCGCCAGGCGAGTTCACTGAGCGCAGATCGTTCTTATCGATGCTTGGAGATCGCGGCACCCTGGCCTTCGCCATTGGCAAGGGGCTGACCGATCCCGCCTGGTGGTTTTACCTCTTCTGGGGCCCGAAGTTTCTTGCCAGCCAATTTCACATGTCGCTCAGCCAGATGAAGATTCCGCTGGTCATCATCTACTTCGGCGCGAGCTTCGGCTCGATCTTTGGGGGCTGGCTCTCGGGCATGTGGATGAGACACGGACATTCCGTCAACTTCAGCCGCAAGGCCGCGATGGTGGTGTGCGCAATCTGCGCGATTCCTGTCGTTCTTGCCGCACAGGTATCGAGCTTCTGGATTTCCGTTGCAGTCATCACACTTGCCGCAGCCGCGCACCAGGGCTGGTCCTGCAATATCTTCTCCACGCCCTCTGACTTGTTCCGTCCAGGATCGGTAGCGACTGTTGTCGGAATCGGAGGCACGGCGGGAGCACTCGGCGGCGCCGCATTTGCGAAGTTTGCCGGGTACCTGTTGGATCGCACCCACAGCTACTCCACCTTGTTCCTCATGTGCGGGTGCAGCTATGTCGTAGCGATGGTGATATTCCAGGCGCTCGTCCCGCAACTCACGCATAAGCGCGGACGGGACAGCATTATTGAGACGGGACACGATGACAATTCTTAATGACGACCGGCTTTTTTCTGCAGAGAATGCAACACGCGCAGTCGCCCGTGGTCTCTATTCTGAGGTTAAGGATCTTCCCATCCTCAGCCCGCATGGCCACACGAATCCTGCATGGTTCGCCACTGACGAGCCCTTCCCCGACCCCGCACGACTGTTCATCGTGCCCGACCACTACATCTATCGCATGCTGTATAGCCAAGGCATACCGCTAGCGGACCTGGGAGTGGGCCCGAACTCCAGCGCAGACCCGCGAGAGGTCTGGAGGCTCTTCGCCCGGAACTACTACCTGTTTCGTGGAACGCCGACGCGCATGTGGCTGGACTATGCTTTCGCGAAACTTTTCGGTCTCGAGTCTCATCTTTGCCCCGAAAATGCAGATGCGCAGTACGACACAATCGCAGAGAAGCTGCGTTCCCCCGAATTCCGCCCGCGTGCTTTGCTGGAGCAATTTCGTATTGAGGTGCTTGCTACGACCGACTCACCACTCGACTCGCTCGAACATCACAAGACGATCCAGGCACTGCATCTGAAAACGCGAATCATACCTACGTTTCGTCCAGATCCGGTGGTCGATCCCGACTTCGCGGGTTTCGTCGAAAATGTGATCCAGCTTGGAGTTCAGACCGCGAAGGATACCAGCACGTGGCCAGGCTATCTCGCCGCGCTTCGTCAGTCTCGCGAACGGTTCAAGGCGCTGGGATGCACCGCCACCGACCATGGCCATCCCACCCCTGCTACAGCTGACCTTGATTTTGTGGCTGCAGCAGCGCTCTTTCGAAAGGTGCTGACGCAGACCGCCTCATCGCACGAACGGGAGCTGTTTCGTGCGCAGATGCTCACCGAGATGGCCGCTATGAGTCTCGATGACGGACTTGTGATGCAGATCCACCCCGGCAGCTATCGCAATCACAACTTCCGCTTGTACGAGGAGTTCGGCCGCGATGTGGGGGCAGACATACCCACGCCAACTGACTACGTTCATCATCTTCGCCCGCTTCTGAATCGCTTCGGTAATGAAGCTGGACTGACAATTATTTTATTTACGCTGGACGAGTCAACCTATAGTCGCGAACTCGCGCCGCTGGCCGGGCATTATCCCTGCCTCAGGCTTGGACCAGCATGGTGGTTCCACGACAGCCCTGAAGGCATGATGCGTTTTCGGGAGTACACGACGGAGACGGCGGGCTTCTACAATACGGTTGGCTTCAACGACGACACTCGCGCACTGCTTTCCATCCCGGGCAGGCATGACGTGGCCCGGCGTGTTGACTGCGCATTTCTGGCGCGTTTAGTGGTCGAACACAGGATCAACGAGGATGAAGCCCGCGAACTGGCCCGGGACCTCACCTACGGGCTCGCTCAGCGAGCATACAAGTTGTAATGGCACTCGCACAAGGAGAAGAACGCAAATGAATCTCGGCTTCCAAATCCCAGAAAAGGGCACGCTGGACCTTCTTTCCCTGGGGGCTCTCGTCCATCGTATTGATCCGGGAATTATCCCTTTTCGCAAAGCCACAAATTTCTCCATCCACGTGAGTGGAGGCGAGTTCAATGTTGCCGCCAACCTGGCGGATTGTTTCGGCCTGCGTACCGGCGTGGCTACTGCGATGGTGGACTATCCGATCGGCGATCTGATAGCGGAACGTGTCCGCGGAATGGGCGTGCGGCCCTTGTATCGACGCTTCGAGCACGACGGCACGCGCGGTCCGAACATGGCAACGGTATACAGCGATCGCGGCTTCGGCGTGCGAGCGCCCGTCGTGTTCTACAACCGCAGCAACGAAGCCGCAGCTCTACTCAAGCCTGGGGATTTTGATTGGCCTGCGATCTTCGGTGAAGGTGTCAGGTGGTTCCACAGCGGCGGCATTTTTGCTTCGCTGTCTGAGACAACTTCGGAGTTAGTGATTGAGGCGATGCGCGCGGCCCATCGCGCTGGAGTGATTTGCTCCTTCGACCTCAATTACCGAGAAAAGCTTTGGAAGACATCGGGTGGCCCGGCGCGGGCGCGTGAGGTGCTCGGCGCAATCGTCGAGAACGTTGATGTGCTTGTCGGCAACGAGGAGGATCTGCAGAAGGGTCTTGGATTCGCTGGCCCGCAGGCCGCTTCTCAATCCAAGCTGGATCCTGCTGCTTTTCTATCGATGATCGAGCGCGTCGTGGATCGCTATTCCAACGTCAAGATCGTCGCAACCACACTGCGCGATGTTCACTCAACAAACCACCATAGCTGGAGTGCCGTCGCCTGGGTGAATGGCGACCCTGCCTTCGCGCCGACCAGTGAATTGAGCATTTACGATCGCGTTGGCGGCGGAGATGGTTTTGCATCTGGATTTATCTTCGGATTGCTGAACGGTGAATCGCCAGAAGAGGCAATCAAGCTCGGATGGGCGCACGGCGCACTGATGACGACGTTCCCCGGTGACACCACCATGGCTACGCTCGAACAAGTGCGAGCCTTCGCGAGCGGCGGATCGGCACGCATTCAACGCTAGAGACTTGCTCACAGGTGCCACTTATAGCGCACGGCGATCCGTGCCATAGCGACAGAACTTCGACGAGGCTACGTATGTTTAGATGCACCAGCGTCAATCTCCACTTAGTAGCAGGCTTGATTGCGGGCTCCATCGCGATGTTTCCCGCAGCAGCGCTTGGCCAAAACGCCGTTGCTCTAACGCCGTCAAAGATGCCGCGCGTTGGCACAATCGATGAACGCTTTCAGTCCTACAACATCGAGATGGTGGAGGTTACCGGGGGACGTTTCTGGGCTCCGTACAAGCACAGCGATGCCGCGCCCGCGACAGCTCCGGACGCTAAAGTTTCAACGCCCCCTGGCATGGACCCAACCCTCTATCGCTACCGCGCACCTATCGACCTCTCGAATCCAAAGTTGCGCAAACTTGCCACCGCCCTCGGCCCCGCGTACGTGCGAGTAAGCGGCACGTGGGCTAACTCCACTTATTTCCAGGACTCGGATGACACCGCACCCACGACTCCACCTACAGGTTTTGGTGGAGTCCTGACTCGACAGCAATGGCATGGCGTCGTGGATTTTTCTCACGCTGTGGATGCGAAGATCGTTACGTCATTCGCAATCAGCGCAGGTGTGCGCGACGCTGATGGCGTGTGGACATCGATTGAGGCAAAGAAGTTTCTAGCGTACACAAAGAGCATTGGAGGCAGTATCGCGGCGGCGGAAATGTTCAACGAGCCTTCGTTTGCAAGCATGGGTGGGGCACCCAAAGGCTATGACGCGGCAGCTTACGGGCGCGACTTTCACGCCTTCCACGCCTTTGTGTCGCAAGCCGCACCCGACATGAAGGTGTTGGGCCCGGGCTCGGTAGGTGAATCAGGTGGTCTGGGCGTACCCCTGTCCTTCTCATTGATCAAGTCCGAAGACATGCTAAAGGCAGGCGGCCCGGGAGTGGATGATTTCTCTTACCACTTCTATGGTGCCGTTTCCACGCGCTGCATGCAGATGGGAAAGGCCGGGCAGACCACTGCGGAGGGGGCTCTGACGAACGCGTGGCTGTCAAAGACAGAAAGCGACGAAGCTTTCTATGCCCGCGTGCGCGATCAATTTGAGCCGGGCAAGCCCATGTGGCTTACTGAGACCGGCGAAGCAGCGTGTGGCGGCAATGCCTGGGCTGCTGACTTCATCGACAGCTTCCGTTATCTGAACCAGCTCGGCGCCCTGGCGAGGCGTCGCGTACAGGTGGTGATGCACAATACGCTCGCCGCCGGCGACTATGCGCTGATCGACGAATCCACTCTCAATCCCCGCCCCAATTATTGGTCGGCAGTGTTGTGGCGCCGGTTGATGGGAACCACTGTGCTCGATGCCGGTTCTTCCGCGACTCCTGGTTTATATGTCTATGCCCATTGCCTGCGCGATCTACCCGGCGGGGTAGCATTGCTAGCCATCAATGCGAATAAAACTGCCTCCAGGGATCTCACTCTCCCCACTAACTCCAGCCGCTTCACATTGACCGCGAACAACCTGATGGACACCGCTGTTCTGTTGAACGGAACTGAGCTGAAGCTTTCGCCAGATGGCGACCTGCCAACGATTGCAGGCGCAAAGGCTCCTGCAGGCAAAGTGTCGCTGGCGCCAGTAAGCATTTCGTTCTTTGCGATTCCGGGCGCTAACAACAGCAGTTGCCGCTGAAGCAGTGATCTGCAAATGAAGGATTGACTATGAAGAGAACTGCTGTGAAACAAGCCGCCCATATCGCGTGTTTGCTGGTACTGTGCGCGAGCACTGCTTCGCTGCTCGCGCAAAATAAGTACTTCACCAACTGGCCAGCGGGTGCCGATCCAAAGACTGTCGGAGATCGCGTGGCTCAGCATTTTCTCGATAGCCCTCGGCAGGGAACCTTCGTCAACTATCCCGAAGTCTGCATATGGTACGGCTCATTAGCGTACGCGGACGTCACCGGCGACGAGCCGCTGCGAGCCAAACTGCAGGCACGCTTTCAGCCCTTGCTCACGCCGCAGGGCCATGACTTGATCCCAGACAAGGAGCATGTTGATTTCGAAATCTTCGGCGCTATACCGCTGCAGATCTATCTCGAGAACAAGGACGCGGACTACAAAAGCATGGGCCTGCGCTATGCCGACCGCCAGTGGAGCAAGCCGCAACCCGATGGCCTGACCGGAGAAACCCGCTTCTGGATCGACGACATGTACATGATCACCCTCCTCCAGGTGCAGGCGTATCGCGCAACTGGCGATCGCAAGTACCTCGATCGCGCTGCACTTGAAATGGCAGCGTACCTGGTCAAGCTCCAACAACCGAATGGCCTCTTCTATCATGCGCCGGATGTGCCTTTCTTCTGGGGACGCGGCAACGGATGGGTTGCGGCCGGCATGACGGAGTTGCTGATTTCTCTGCCGACGGACAATCCCAATCGGCCAGCGATCCTTGCGGGATATCGCAGAATGATGGCGGAGCTCATGAAGGATCAGGGCGCGGATGGAATGTGGCGCCAGCTCATCGACCATCCCGAATCCTGGACCGAAAGCTCGAGCACCGGCATGTTCACCTTCGCGATGATCGAGGGCGTGAAGCGCGGCTGGCTGGACGAGGCGAACTTCGGACCCGTGGCTCGCAAGGCATGGATTGCGCTGGCAGGCTATGTCGATCAGAACTCCAACGTCACCAATGTTTGCGTGGGCACAAACAAGGAAAACAGCTACGACTACTACATGGCCAGGCCGCGTAATACCGGAGACTTCCATGGACAAGCGCCTGTGATGTGGGCGGCGCGCGCTCTGCTCCAAAAATAACCCCGACCTAAGGCCCGAACTGAAGACGGCAAAGTCGGAACGCTAAATACTTACACTCGCTTTTCTAATCAGATACGATCTTCTTCGTGGCCGCTATTCTTGAAGTTCGCAATCTCTCGATCTGGTTTCGCACGGAAGCAAGTGAAAGCTGCGTTGTCCACGACTTAAGCTTTACGCTTGAGCAGGATCACGTGTTGGGGCTGGTGGGCGAATCCGGCTCCGGAAAGTCTGTCACTGCGCTGGCAATTCTCGGCTTGCTCGACAAGGCTGCGCGTGTTGAGGGATCGATCCGTTTTGCCGGCGAAGAATTAATCGGCATGCCCGCAGAGAAGCTGCGCCGGTATCGAGGCCAGAGTATCGCTATGATTTTCCAGGAGCCGATGACCGCACTGAATCCGGTCATGATGGTTGGCGAGCAGATCGCGGAGGCCCTTCGCACGCATCACCCCGAACTAGCTGAACGCGATGTCCGCCGGCGGGTTCTCGAGGCGATGGAGGCAGTTGCGATTGCCGAGCCATCCGCTCGATACCGCAACTATCCGCATCAATTCTCCGGAGGTCAGCGGCAGCGCATCCTCATCGCCATGGCCATCATCGGCCATCCACGTCTGCTTATTGCTGATGAGCCTACTACCGCACTGGACGTCACCGTGCAGGCCCAGATTCTCGATCTGCTGCGCGAGTTGCGCTCGCGCTACGGCCTCTCCATGATCTTCATTTCACATGACCTCGCTGTGGTTGAAAGCATCGCGGATCGCGTACTCGTAATGCGAGGCGGCTATCTTCTGGAAGCAGGTTCGCAGACGCAGATTTTTTGGCAGTCGGCACACCCCTACACGCAGAGCCTCCTGGGCGCGGTGCCTACATTGCGGACGGACAAGACCCGCCCCTTGGCTACGCTCGCCGCCGCGCAGCAAGACGTAGCCGGACAGATGGTGGATTGTGGCCCAGGCCACCAGGTGCGCCGAAAACTCTAAGGTCATGTCGCACAGTCAGAACCAACCGCACCCTACTCCGGAATTTGGCAAGCGCGCCGTTTGTCTATAGATTGTGGAAGGGTTCTTACCAAACAATCCTCATGCGAGCGCTGATCCTCTCCGACATTCACGCCAACCTCGATGCCCTCGAAGCGGTGCTCGAAGCTGCGCCCGCTCACGACACGGTCTGGAATCTTGGCGACATCGTAGGCTACGGCGCAAATCCAAATGAAGTGATCGACCGGGTCAAGGACCTGGGCGAGGTGAGTGTTCGTGGAAATCATGACCGCGCCTGCTGCGGCCTGGAATCGCTCCTCGACTTCAACCCGATAGCTGCCTTCGCTGCACGCTGGACGCGCACCACGCTGACGGATGAACACATCAAGTGGCTCAGTGAGCTGCCGGAAGGCCCGGTGCTAAGCGAAGGAACTGAAGTGAATTGCGTCCACGGCTCCGTCCTTGATGAAGACCAGTACGTAACCACTCTGCGCGACGCCTGGCAGCCATTGCAGCAATCGTTGACACGCATCACGTTCTTCGGTCATACGCACCTGCAGGGCGGTTTCGCTGCCAATGAGGAAGAGTGGTTCAAGCTTACGCCGCGCTACCACCGTCACAACGAGGCGGAGCAGTACGAACTGCCTTTGCGAAATAACCTGCGATATCTTCTGAACCCCGGAGCCGTGGGCCAGCCCCGCGATCATGACTGGCGCGCTGCTTGCGCCGTCTTCGATAGTGAGAAGATGACCGTCACATTTTGCCGCGTACCTTACGACGTTGTAACGGCGCAGCAACGCATCCTCCGCGCAGGCCTACCCGATCGCCTAGCCTCTAGGCTTCGCGAGGGAAGATAACCTTAATTTACAAATTCTGGAATGGCTGAGCAGACGGCAGGAATTCACTAGTCACTGCAAGCTCAGGGACTCGAATGCGACAACACGGCCTGCGCTCGCCTGGGGAGCGGGTACACGACGCGCGTGACCCACTCTCCGGCATAGATGATTTATCGCTACGCTACAATTTCCGCTGTTACTCGGCAGCTTCGTCTTCGCGCACAACGTTCACCTTCAGGTGAGCAGTGACTTCGCGATGAAGCTTGACGGGAACATGAAATTCGCCGAGCGCCTTCAGCGGCTCATCCAGATGAATCTTGCGGCGATCGATCGCAAAGCCTTTGCTTTCGAGCTGCTGCGCAATATCCGCTGACGTGACCGACCCGAAGAGGTGATCGTTCTCGCCAACTTTGCGAGCAAAGCTGAGCGACACTGCGTCGAGTTGCGCAACCAGACCTTCCGCTTCAGTCTTCTCGCTCGCCGACTTGCGCAGAGCCGATGCCTTCATCTGAGCAATCACGGCCTTGTTCGCCGCGTTCGCCTCCATGGCCAGTTTCTTCGGCAGTAGAAAATTCCTGCCGTAACCCTCGGCCACTTTCACCACGTCGCCGCGATGGCCAAGATTAACTACGTCTTCCTTCAGAATGACTTCCATTGCGATCTCCAGAGATCTCTTGTTGCGGTGCCTGCGGCAGCCGCGTTGTGTTGCAGCATGTCTGCTGAATCTCCGCGGGCCGCCGTGGTCGGTGAGCGCTTGCGCACAACACTGGCACACTCTGCAGCCGTTGATTCAGACCCGTTCCGAATCTAGAACCGCGCCGCGAACGGCAGCAGAGCAATATTCCGCGCCTGCTTGATCGCCCGCGTCAGACGACGCTGGTGCTTGGTGCATACGCCTGTCAAACGACGGGGCACGATCTTTCCGCGCTCTGCCACAAAACCCTGCAACAGGCGAACATCGCGGTAAGGAATCGCGTCGATCTTTTCCGTGCAGAACTTGCAGACCTTCTTGCGACGGAAGAACTTGCGGCCACCAGGGCCACCGCTGGGACGGCCGCCGCCACTGCGTTGGCCTGGGCCTGAGGATGATGGCCCCGAACTGTGAGGCGTGCTGCTGGGTGTGTTTTCGTCTGCCATTTGTGCTCTTCTTCCTTCTTGGCGGCCTGGCCTTAGCCGGTGCCGCGATCTTGTCTTCCCCTCGGGGAAAGACCATCAATTCACTGCCCAGGATTTACCCGGACGCAAGACTTCAAACTCTGCTGCTTACGCTGAAGCGGGAGTCGCTACCGGCGCTGCGGCTTCCACCACCGGCGCTGCAGGAGCTTCGACTGGAGCAACGGGCGCGGGTGCCTGCTGAGCCACCGGCTGCGCACTCATCTTCTTGCGGCTGGCGCGAATCGCGCGAACCTTCGTCAGACGCTTCTCTTCCTCGTCCATGCGCACCGTGATGTACTTGATGACCGGCTCAGTCACGCGCAAACGGCGTTCCAGCTCCGCGATCAGCTTGCCATCCGCGTCAACCGTCAGCAGAACATAGTTGCCGTCGTTGAACTTGCGAACAGTGTAGGCCAGCTTGCGGCGGCCCAGCTTCTCGGTCGTCTTGATGGAGCCGCCACCGTTGGTTACTGTCGCCTCCATTGCGGCAACCAGCTTGTCCAGATCCTCGTCCAGTACATCCGGGCGAACAATGAACATCACTTCGTAAATACGATCCATTCTGTTCTCTTTTCCGCTGGCCTTCTTCAGGCCTGCTATGCCGGTCCAGGCTTCCCCCGCACCAGCGTTCCCACTTATTCCGCCGGGCTGTTTCGCTCTCGACGGTTGAATTCGTTCATCGTCGCGCTCACACCCGACGTCAAAACCATTTCTACGGCACTCGCAACTCGATCCAACACTTCGTCCAGCGCGGCCATATCTGCCTTGCGCATCGGCGTCAGCAGGTAGTCCTTGCCACCGCGTCGCGCGCCTTCAGCTCCCGTCGTATCCGGACCGACTCCGATTCTCAGCCGAAGCCACTCGTCGCTCTTGAGTGCTCCCGCCACCGACCTGGCCCCGTTATGCCCGGCAGCGCTTCCGCGCTCCTTCATCTGCAAGCGTCCCAGTGGCAGGTCCAGATCGTCATACAACACAATCAAGTCCCGCAAAGAATCCGCGTCGAACTCGTTCAACAACGCCTGCACCGAAATACCGCTCAGGTTCATGAAGGTTTCGGGCTTCGCCAGAATCACTTCCTTGCCCGCGATCCGCGCCGTCGCCGTCAATGCCCGGCAGCGCCGGTTGTTCACTGCCGCCCCACAACGTTCCGCGATCCGGTCAATAGCCAAGTGCCCGGCATTGTGCGGCGTGAACTGGTATTCCAGTCCCGGATTTCCCAGGCCAACCACCAGGAATGGGCCTTTGCGTTCCAAAGCCCGCTCTGGCGGCCGTTCCGCGTTCTTTTCTGTGTCGGAGCGAACCAGCCGCTCCGGCCCTTCGTAAGCGTCGTCCAAGGATTACTTCTTCGCGCCCTTGGCGCCGGCATCGCCCTCTTCCGCATCCGCCTTGCCCTTCTTCACTACTTCGGGCTCTGCGGGAGCTGCAGCGGCAACCGCATCGGGCGTCGCTACAACCTCTTCGCGAACAGCGGTCACGTGCGCAATCGTTGCATCTGCGTCCGTCAGGTACTTCAGCTTGGGGTTCACTTCCAATTCGCCAACACGCACGCCTTCGTGCATCTTCAGATTCGATACGTCGACGACGATGTGTGCAGGAATGTCGCCCGGCAGGCACTCGATCTCCAGTTCACGAAGAACCTGATCGAGGATGCCACCCTGTTCCTTCACACCGGCAGGAACACCCACCAGCTGAATCGGAACTTCGACCTTCATCACCTGGTCCATCGCAATGCGCTTCAGGTCGATGTGGATCAGCTTGTCCTTGATCGGCTCATACTGCCAGTCAACGATCATGACCTTGGTGCGCGCTCCCGCAATCTCCACGTCGAAAATCGTGTTGTGGCCGGATTCGGACCACAGAATTTTCTGCATCTGCTTAGGGTCAAGCTCGATGGCCTGGGCCGGTTCCTTTGCGCCGTAGATGACCGCGGGAATCTTGCCCTGGACGCGCACGCGGCGAGCCGCATTCTTATTGAACTTGCCCTCACGGGCGACCGCTGTCACAACTTCAGGTGTAGTCATTTTTCCTTTTCCTTCGGGCACAGCCTTTGAAAGGCCACTCCCTTTTCGGGCCGGCGAAATCCGCGCGGCCGGGTTCTTGCGACCAACTCAGCTGAAGAGCGTGCTGACGCTGGTCTCCATGTGAATGCTCTCAATCGCCGCCCCTAAAAGCCCGGCGATCGACAACACCTTGATCTTTGCGACCTTCTGCGTCTCTTCCCGCAGAGGGATGGAATTCGTTACCACCAGTTCCTCCAGGCGCGAATTCGCTATGCGATCCGTCGCCTGACCCGAAAGCACCGGGTGCGAGGCGCAGGCATAAACCTTGGAGGCTCCCTGGCCCAGCAGCGCGTCGGCGGTCTTCACCAGCGTGCCTGCCGTGTCCACAATGTCGTCGATGATCAGGCAGGTGCGCCCGTGTACATCGCCGATTACGTGCATCACTTCCGTCACGTTCATGTCGGTGCGCCGCTTGTCCACAATCGCCAGCGGAGCTCCCATCTTCTGCGCAAAGAAGCGTGCCCGTTCCACACCACCCGCATCCGGCGAAACTACCGTCAGGTTAGGCAGATTCAACTCCTTGAAGTAACTCACCAGTACCGGACTTGCGAACAGGTGATCGACCGGGATATTGAAAAAGCCTTGAATCTGCGCCGCATGCAAATCTACAAATAACGCCCTGTCCGCGCCTGCCGTTGTCAGCAGATCGGCAACCAGCTTGGAGGAGATGGCCACGCGGGGACGGTCCTTGCGGTCCTGCCTCGCATATCCGTAGTACGGCACCACCACCGTAATCCTGGCCGCCGACGCCCTCTTTAGCGCGTCGATCATGATCAGCAGCTCCACCAGCGTCGAATCCACTGGATAGCAGGTGGGCTGCACCACAAAAACATCTACGCCGCGAACATTCTCCAGCAACTGGAAGTAAACTTCCCCGTCAGAGAACCGCTGCATCTTGGTCTCGCCCAGCGTTACCCCGACATGCTTCGCGATCTGCTCGGCCAGCGCCTTGTTCGCCGTTCCGCTGAATAGCTTGAATCGCTTGTCGTCGGCCAGCCGCCCTGTCCGCTTGCGCTCTGCCGCTGGTTTCACGCCGCCACGCTGGCTTGCACTGCCCTGCGTAGCTGGTGTGACTACTGTTTCGTCTGCGCCAACAGGCGCCACTCCTGCACCGTCGATCATCACAAGAACCCCCCAAGCTGGTTTGCGTTGGATGTTCAGGTTATGGATTGGCCGGGCTTACAACCCCCGACGCTGCTCGTTTCGCTTACCGCTCCCGGCCTTGGCTAAATCCCGCCGGACAACACAAATTCTGGCTGGGCGACTAGGATTCGAACCTAGACAAGTGCCTCCAAAGGGCACTGTCCTACCATTAGACGATCGCCCATTACCACCAAGGGCAATTCGCCCCCGGCCCTTGCAGCCTACGCCCCGAAAACCATCTCGCGCCAGTACGTCACACGAGGGATAGTCTCGGTCAAAAACCCCTCGACACCCTGCGCCTGGAGACGGGAAAGAGCCGCCTGGGCTGCTGCCTGCGTTCCATACAACCCGAAAAGAGCCGAACCAGAGCCAGACAGGGACGCATACAACGCGTCATCCGCTGATGCCGGATCGCCTGAAACCGCAAGAGTACGCTTGATGAGACCGAGGAGGGGATGCTGCGCAAAAACAACTTCTTCAAAGTCGTTTTCAATCCCGGTTCGGACAAGCGCGAGAAGCGGGTTCTCGGGCCGGTCTTCTCCCAAAGAGAAGACACCGGAGGAGTGCGGCTCGCTGAATACATACGCGAGAGAGCGACTCAACTCTTTTAGCTTATCGGAGTTCGCTGACAGGGTCAATGCGGAAGCCGCCTCAGCCGCGGCGTAGCGAGCATCCCAGTCGCGGAACGCCTGTGGAGTCGAAACGCCCACTCCCGGCGTGGCCACCACGCACCAGGTCGCAGCCAGATCCGGCAAGGGGTAGACCTCTTCTCCATGCCCCAGCCCCAGAACGCTGCCCCCAATCAGGAATAGCGGTACATCCGAGCCGATCGTGGCCGCCAGCTCCAGCCGCGCCGGACCCGTAAGCTGCTGATTTAGATCGTGTTCCAATCCAACCAGCGCCGCGACAGCGTTGGCCGAGCCAGCACCCAGCCCTCCCTGCACAGGAAGCCGCTTCTCAATGTGAATCCGCACGTCCGCAGCGACCCGCATTGCCTCAAGCGCAGCCGAAACCATCCTCCACGCGGTGTTTCGGGCGTCCGTGGGCACTCGACTGTCATTCGTGGTCAGCCGCAGGCTGGTAGCCGGTGCCCGACGTGCCTCCACCGTAACAACATCGTGCACTGCCAGCGTCTGGTAGACCGTCACCAACCCGTGATAGCCATCCGCCCTCGTGGGGCCGATTGCCAGGCCAAGGTTGATCTTCGCGTGCGAACGAACCTGTGTGGACATTTATCCCGCTATTGTAGCCAGTACGCGAAGGGTTGCGCAGTCTCGATCCAGCGAATCGGCTGGCCGTCGATTCAGCTATTCCCCCGTCCAGAGATTCACTCGCCCGGCGCGATACGCAATCTCCGAGAAGACAGTTTTGCACCGATCGCCCTGCGGCGACTGCGACGAGAATCCGACGCGAAACTGTTGCGCTGGCAGCAAGCTGAACGCGCGGATGATCGACCACTTCTTCCCATCGGCAGATGCGTAAAAGAAAACCGCTTGTCCTGCTTTCGCGATCTTGAGATAGACCGAGTTCCCCTGGATCGGAATCGAATTGTTGTCGTCGGAAAGCGTGCGTGTTACCACCGAGACAATGGTCGGTTGCTTCTCCATCGACATCTCGAAACACAACTTCGCCCACACCGCATCGTTGGCGTAGAGCACAAGAACGCCGGCATCCCAATTGGAATGGAAATCGACGGTCACCTTCGCGCTAAGAACAAAATCATCGGCTGGTTGAAAAAGCAGCTTGGGAGAATTCTCCGTCTTCCCTCCGTCAATCGGCGAGATAAACCAGTCTGTCTGCTTACCTGCGGTGATTGACAGCACGCTCCCCTTCTCGACATTCCACTCAAGCGGAGCATTCTTCCACGCCAGCGGTCCAAGGATGTTGTGCAGCTCGGGCGATGGAGTCTCGGCTACGAGAGCAGGTCCCGCCACACAAAGAAGAAATGCAATGGTCAGCTTCAGCAAGGTACGCAAGACAATCTCCTTAACGGGCATGGCAGCCGTCTCCGGCTGTCTATCCAGAGATTCATCCTGCATCGAACGCAGAGTCTGTGACTGCCGATACTCCTTGCGGGTTTGCTGACTCGGAGACCAGCACATTCGCCTCCGCACGCCCTCTTCGTTTACGGTAGAACTACGACGCGAATACGAGAATTTAGAGGGCAAAGAGTGAGTGAATTGATCTGGGAATTGCCCGTGGGCTGCCGCGGACTGATATTCGATTGCGATGGCACCCTTGTGGATACCATGCCCATGCACTTTCAGGCCTGGACTACGACCCTTCGACGTCACTCGCTGGAATTCTCCGAGGAGCGCTTCTATGAATGGGCCGGGCTGCCGACCGATAGAATCATCGACCGCCTCGCCGCCGAGAAGGGCATGATCGTGGACGCAAAGGCCATCGCAGCCGAGCGCGACGCTTGCTTCCATAGCCAACCGGAAAGCGACTTCCGCCCGGTTGAACCCGTAGTTGCCATCGCCCGGCGCTTTCGCGGCCGACTGCCTATGGCTGTAGCCACCGGCAGCACCCTGGTTTCGGCGCGCGCATCGTTGCAGGCCGTCGGCATCCTGGATTGGTTCGACGCCGTAGTCAGTTCCCAGCAAGTGGCTCACCCCAAACCCGCTCCGGACGTCTTTCTCCTCGCCGCCGAGCGCATCTCGGTACCCCCGGCCGATTGTGCTGCCTTTGAAGATGGCGATGCCGGGCTGGAAGCCGCTCGAGTCGCGGGAATGCACGTCATCGACATCCGTCCTATGCTCCAGCGCTGAACGAGAATCCGCCGCGCACGCCTCACCTGCACGTCACTTTCACGGCACCCGGCTGCAGGTCCTCCCATTTGCCTGGCCATCAGGTGAGAAAATAGCCGCAGGGCGAACTCCCCACCCGGCAGAACAGGGCTGCAGTCCATGTTAAGAATTATTTCGACGCATGTTTTCCTTCGCCAGCGGCTGCACCCGGGCCTGCTTGACCTGGTTACGCGAGGTGGCGCCGAGGGAATTGAACTCTTCGCCGCACGCCAGCACTTCGACTACACCGATCGCTCGCATGTGCGCGAAATCGCCGAATGGTTCCAATCGAGCTCGGTAGTGCCATTTTCAATGCACGCTCCGCTCTTTCCTGACATGGAAATGGGCCGTGGGGGTGCACCGGCCGTCAACGTCATTCATCCCGACAAAAGCCACCGCATCGATGCCATGGACGAAGTCAAGCGCGCGCTGGAGGCTGCCGAGCAGTTGCCCCTCAAGTACCTGGTCCTCCACCTCGGCGAGCGCGAAGACACATGGAATGCCCGAACCCTCGAACATTCTCTGACTGCAATCGAGCATCTTCAAGCCTTTGCGCGCCCGCTAGGCGTAACGCTGCTCATTGAGAACATGCAGAACGAAGTGACCGCGCCGCAGAACATCCTTGAAATCCTCGCGACCGGCCATTTTGCGGACGTCGGTGTCTGCCTTGATTTGGGGCATGCCCACCTCGGCGAGGGAATTCCTGCCGTCGTCGTCTCCCTGAAAGACCGTGTCCGCTCAACGCATATCCACGACAATGAAGGCGACAAGGACTCGCACCTGTGGCCCGGCGAAGGCAACATCGATTGGCCGGCGACCATGCTTGAACTCAAGGCCGCGCCCAATCTTGAAGGTGGAGTGTTGGAGATTAGCTATACCCTGCCGGAGCCGCATGAATCGGTGGTTGCTCGCGCCACCGAGAGCTTCAAAATGCTGGGCCTCTAGGGTCTCCTGGCACTTAGCGCGACGCACCGCTTCGCTGCCAGGCCCGTGCAGAGGCGCAGCACCGCCCCTTAAGGCTAGAATGGCTGGTGGTTCGTGAGAGCCGCTGCCTTCGCCCTGTGCGCGGGTTCCGACCTCACGATTTTTCTCGTAAGGAATCATAAATGTCAGAACAGACCCCGGAATTATCGACTGCACCCGTTACCACCATCGCCAACCTGGGCAAGCATGAAGGCGCCAGCGTCACCCTGCATGCATGGCTTTATAACCTGCGTGCCAGCGGCAAGCTCCTCTTCCCGATTTTTCGCGACGGCTCAGGCACGATTCAGGGCATCGTTCCCAAAGCGGCGGTGCCGGAAGCAGTCTTCGAGGCCATCCGCCATCTCACCCAGGAATCGAGCGTCGTCGTTACCGGCAAGGTCCGCGCTGATTCGCGCGCCCCGGGCGGCTTTGAGCTGGACGTCGAAAATATCGAAGTCCTGCAGCGCGTCTCCGAAGAGGATCCCTTCCCCATCACGCTCAAGGAGCATGGCGTCGACTTCCTGATGGAGCATCGCCACCTCTGGATTCGCACTCCGCGCCAGTCGGCCATTCTTCGCATCCGCGCCGAAATCATCAAGGCTGCACGCGACTATCTCGACGACAACGGCTTCACGCTCACCGATCCGCCGATTCTGACGCCCGCCGCCTGCGAGGGAACCAGCACGCTCTTCCCGGTCAAGTACTTCGGCGAAGAGGCCTACCTGACGCAGAGTGGCCAACTCTACATCGAGAGCACGGCACTCGCGCTCGGCAAGGTCTATTCCTTCGGTCCCACCTTCCGCGCTGAAAAATCGAAAACGCGCCGCCACCTCACAGAGTTCTGGATGGTTGAGCCGGAGATCGCCTTCTGCGGACTCGACGGCCTGATGGAGCTGGCGGAGAATTTTCTCAGCTTCATCGTTGAGCGCGTGCTAACCCGCCGTGCTTCAGAGCTGAAGGTCATCGGCCGCGACATCTCAAAGCTGGAGTCGATCAAAGCGCCATTCCCCCGTCTCAGCTACGATGACGCGGCAAAAATGCTGGACGATGCCCACGCAAAGGGTCTGATCGAACAGAAGTTCGAGTATGGCAACGACTTTGGCTCGCCCGACGAAACCTACATCTCCTCGCAATTCGACCGCCCGGTGATGGTCCATCGCTATCCCGCCGCCGTTAAGGCCTTCTACATGGAGCCGGACCCGGTCGATCCCAAGTACGCGCTTTGCGTGGACGTGCTGGCGCCCGAGGGTTATGGCGAAGTAATCGGCGGCTCCCAGCGCATCAGCTCCTACGATCTGCTGAAGAAGCGCATCGAGGACAACAAGCTGCCACTCGACGCCTTCCAGTGGTATCTTGATCTGCGCCGCTACGGCTCGGTGCCGCACTCAGGCTTTGGCATGGGCATCGAACGCGTGGTGGCATGGGTCTGCGCCCTGGATCACGTACGCGAGACGATCCCGTTTGCCCGGACACTCAACCGCATTTATCCGTAGCGCAGAGCACACCCGCAAGGACGGGCCTTAATGCCAGCGAAATCGGGAAAGCTCGACACGGCAGCCAACGCAGTCGCCAATATCAAGCCTCCGCCTGGTGGCCTGCGAAAGATTCGCGTCCTCGGCGTTCCGCTCGATCTGGGGCAGGCCGCCGCGGCGTCGACATGGGCCCCTCCGCGATGCGCGTTGCCGGACTGGAAGCGCGGCTCGAAGCCCTCGGCCACCAGGTGACCGACGGCGGCAATATCGCGTCGAGATCGCGGAGACGCGCGAACGCCGGCAGCAGCCAACGCCCGCTACCTGAAGCGAGATCACCGACACCTGCACCAAGGCCGCCGAGCGCGTGCTGAGCACGCTCGAAGAGGGCATGACGCCGCTGGTGCTGGGCGGCGACCACTCCATGGCCGCCGGGACCGTCTCCGGAGTCTCCGAGTTCTACCGTCGCCAGCAGCAGAAGATCGGCCTGATCTGGATCGACGCCCACTCCGACATCAACACGCCGGAAACCTCGCCCACCGGCAACGTCCACGGCATGCCGCTGGCCGCGCTGCTGGGCCTGGGCCCGGAGCCGCTCAGGCAATATCTTCGGCTTCTGCCCCCAAGATCGCCCCGGAAAACACCGTGCTGATCGGCATGCGCGACATCGACGCCACCGAACGCGACAACATCCGCGCGCCGGCATGACCGAGGTCTACACCATGCGCGACATCGACGAGCGCGGCATGCGCACGGTGATGGAAGAGGCTCTGCGCGCCGCCGGCCGCGGAACCGCCGGCTATCACGTCTCGCTCGACATGGACTGGATCGATCCCGAAGACGCACCCGGCGTAGGCACACCCGTGCGCGGCGGCGCCACCTACCGCGAAGCCCACCTGGCCATGGAGATCCTCGCCGACCACGGCCGCCTGCTCAGCTTCGAGATCGTCGAAGTGAACCCCGTGATCGACGAACACAACCGCACCGCCGACCTGGCCGTCGAACTGGCCTGCTCCGCCTTCGGAAAGAAGATCCTCTAGCCGCATTTCGCTTCACCTCTCTTACAATGAATCTCGACAATGAAAAAGCTACGCGTAGGGATTCTCTTTGGCGGGCGCAGCGGGGAGCATGAAGTCTCGCTGCTCTCCGCCGCCTCAGTCCTGAATGCAATCGATCGCAAAAAGTTCGACGTCGTCCCCATCGGCATCACCAAGGAAGGCCGCTGGCTGACCGCGACCGACGCGGAACGCCTGCTGGCCGGCGAGCCTCCTCGCGAGCCGCGAAAGCTGCGAGCAGGCGATCCCGCCACCACGGCCCCGGCCGCCGTGCTCGCTCATGGCGACGCTGCGCGCATTGAGCCCGTTCCAAGCCCGGCGCTCATCCCCTTTCAGGCTGCCTCTTCGGCGAAGGAAGCGATCCGCCTCGACGGCCAAGTCCCTCGACGTCAGTCTTCCCCGTTCTCCACGGCACCTTCGGCGAAGACGGCACCATCCAGGGACTCTTCGAACTCGCCGGCATCGCCTACGTCGGCTCCGGCGTCCTCGGCTCCTCCACCGGCATGGACAAGGACGTGATGAAGACGCCTCTTCGCCGCCGCCAATCTGCCCATCGTCAAGCACGTCACGCTGCTCCGCGCCGACTGGGAAGCCAGCCCACGCAAAGCCATCACACAGCATCGAAGCCGCGCTCAAGTATCCCGTCTTCGTGAAGCCCGCGAATCTGGGCTCATCCGTCGGCATCAGCAAGGCGCACGATCGCAGCGAACTCGGCCCCGCGCTCGACCTTGGCCGCCAGCTACGACCGCAAGATCGTCGTCGAGCAGGGTGTCGGCGGCAAGACGCCCGCAAAGCCCGCGAGCTCGAGGTCGGCGTCCTCGGCAACGACAAGCCCCGCGCCACCGTGGTCGGCGAAATCGTGCCCGGCAAGGAGTTCTACGACTACGAGGCCAAGTATCTCAGCGAAGGCTCCATCCCCATCATCCCGGCAAAGCTCACGCGCGAGCAAACCAAGCGCATCCGCGAGATGGCGATTGCGGCTTTTCGCGCCTGCGACTGCGCCGGCCTGGCTCGCGTCGACTTCCTGATGGAGCCCGAGGTAAATCGCAGCGCATCTATGTCAACGAGGTCAACACGCTGCCCGGTTTTACCGCCATCAGCATGTATCCCAAGCTGTGGCAGGCCACCGGCGTCGGCTATACGGACCTGATCACGCAACTCATTGGATTAGCGCTCGAACGCCGCCGCGAGCGCGATCTGAACTCCTATAGCGTCTAATCTTCAGCGGCAGCACGCGTTAGGATAGACACGACGAGGATTCAGCGCCGGGAGGAAATAATCATGACACTGCTGGATGCACCAAAGTACGACTTGGCTGCCGAACATAAGCGGCGGAACATCTGGATAGCTGCGGCAATCGGCGTCGTTCTGCTCGCCATTACCGTCTTCTGGTTCTGGAACTGGCCGGCCGAACATCGCGTGAATCGCTTCTTCAACGCCATCGAAGCAAAAGATATGGTGAAGGCCTACGCCATCTGGAACAACGATCCCGACTGGCAGAAGCACCCGCAGCAATATTCCGCTTACAACTACGGCGCCTTCCAGGTCGATTGGGGAGTCTCCAGCGAATGGGGACAAATCACCAGCCACCGCATCGTCATGGCCAAACGCACCGGCTCCGGCACCGTGCTCGGCGTTGAAATCAACCACCGAAAAACACTCAGCTTTGTGTGGGTGGAAAGCAAAACAAAACAGCTGGGATTTTCGCCGGTCGAACTGGAGTATTGATCAACTCCACCTGCGGACTAATGCGCTGGCACACTCGTTAGGAGCGCTGTCACGGCCGTGCTCAAACCGTTCCACATGATCTGCACACCGATCGCCAGCAGAATAAACGCTGAGAGACGCGTCAGGATGTTGGTGCCCGACTTCCCAAGCATCTTCACCAAACGGTCGGCATTGCCATAGCAGATCGCCACCAGCACGCAGAGCAGGGCCATACCGAGAAGAGCTGCGCTGTAGTGACGAGGGTAGCCATGCTCAAAGCCGGGACCGGGTTGATGTCTCAGGTGCGCCCCCAGCGTAATTGCAATCGAGATGCAGCCCGGGCCAACCGTGAGAGGAAGCGTCAAGGGAAAGAAGGCGTGCTCCAGCGCATCCTCCAGTGTCGTCGGCGCCCCTGTCGTCGTGGGTTCTTGATCCTTCTGTTGCAACAAGGTCCAGCCGGTTGATGCTACGACCAGTCCACCCGCAATCTGCACGATCTGAAGCGTGATGCCGAAGAAGTCCAGAATCATTGTGCCGAACAGAAACGATACCGCCAGCAGCACAAACCCATATGCTGCAATCTTGCGAGCCAGGATCTTCTGGGCGTCTGCCGGATAGCGCCGCGTGAGACTAAGGAAGATGGGAGCATCGCCGATCGGATTGACAACCGGGAAGAGGGTCACAAACGTTAACACGAGGATCTTGATGAAATCGACGACTGCCGTAGATGCGCCCGTTTGCATTCCCACGCCCCTGTTCAGTGAAGTACCGATATACAAGCTGGAGAGGATGCTGCGATCGTGCTGTCGATCTACACCTGAATCATGACACACGACTTCCGAAGGGAAGGCACACGCTCAAGGCCCTGAGTCCTGCCGGGATTCCGGCAACGCGCCGCTAGTTCTTGGTCTCCACTACCGGGCCAGGCACCGCCGCCTCTGACAAAGCCGCCAGCGTCTTCTCCAGGCTCACCGAGTCCTCAACGTGCAGGCACTTCTGGTTACGATCAATCTGCCTCAGCAGGCCACTCAGCACGCGGCCTGGTCCCACTTCGATAAAGTGCGTAGGCTGCTCACCAATCAACAGTCGAATGGACTCCACCCACAGAACCGCGCCAGTCACTTGCCGGATCAGCGCATCACATGCCGCCTCACGTTTGGTCACAAGCGTTGCGTCAACGTTCACAGCGACAGGCACCTTCGGGTCCGCAAATTGGATGGCATTCAGCAACACTGCCAGGCGATCCTGCGCCGGTTGCATCAGTGCACTGTGGAATGGAGCGCTGACGTGAAGCATCACGGCCTTCTTTGCGCCCCGTTCCTTTGCCAGAACCATGGCGCGCTCCACACCACCGACGGCGCCGGAGATCACCGTCTGTTCCAGAGAATTGCGATTGGCGGCAGACACCACGAGGCCAGTCTCGCTGGCAGCATCTTCACACGCCTTCACCACATCGCCCTCAGCCATGCCCAGGATCGCAGCCATCGTGCCTTCGCCCAGCGGCACAGCTTCCTGCATGTAGCGCCCACGATTCCTCACCGTGCGCACTGCGTCTGCAAGGCTGATGGTTCCCGCGGCAACATTCGCCGAATACTCCCCCAGCGAGTGCCCGGCCACATAGCTGGGCAAAATTCCGTGCTCAGCCAGTACCCGCAACGCTGCGATGGACGTGGTGAAGATGGCCGGCTGCGTATACTCCGTCATGCGCAGCTGCTCTTCGGGTCCCTCGAAGCACAACTTCGATAGGCTGAAGCCCACAGCCTCATCCGCTTCCTCAAACACCTGGCGGGCTACCGCGAATTTCTCGTAGAGGTCGCGGCCCATGCCTACAGTCTGTGAGCCTTGTCCGGGAAATAGAAACGCAAATTTGTGTGTAGTCATGCTCGTGCTATTCAAGAGAAGAATTGCGTGCGATGCAAGGAAGAATTACAACAAGCAAACTTTAGCTGATGATGGGCTCGGGGCGACTTGCGAACTCGCGTTCGAGGCCCTCATTCATGCCTGCCTGCGCAAATTCGGCGGCGACACGAATACCGTTATAGACGGCCCGGTCGTTCGAAGAGCCGTGACCAACAATGCAGACGCCGCGCACGCCAAGCAGCGGCGCACCGCCGTACTCGCGATAGTCCAGGCTCTTTTTGAATTCCTTGAGCGCCTTGCGGCTCAGCAGCGCGCCTGCTTGTGCCGTCACCGTCTTCGTCAGAGATTCGCGGAGCAGGTCGTTCACCAGCCGCCCCAGGCCCTCTGAGGCTTTGAGTGCAACGTTGCCCACGAAACCGTCGCACACCACTACGTCGCAACTGCCGTTGAAGATGTCCCGCCCTTCAACGTTTCCTACGAAGTTGACGGGCAAACGCTTAAGCAGCGGAAAGGCTTCGCGGCTTAGCTCATTACCCTTGGTTTCTTCTTCACCGATCGAAAGCAGGCCCACACGAGGACGCCGGATCTTGAGCACGCGCCGGGCATACATCTCGCCCATCACGGCAAATTGTTCAAGGTTTTGCGGCTTGCAGTCCACGTTCGCGCCTACGTCGAGCAGCACGCACGGTGAGCCGCTGGCGGTGGGCATCAGCGTAGCCAGCGCGGGCCGGTCAACACCCGGCAGCGCACCCAGGACCATCTTCGCTGAAGCCATGGCCGCGCCGGTATTGCCGGCTGTGAAGAATCCAGCGGCCGTCTTCTCACGCACCAGCTTCAGGCCAACCCGCATGGAGCTGTCCCGCTTGTTGCGGACCGCGTTCGCTGCCTTCTCGTCCATGCCAATCGTCTCGCTGGCATGCTGAATCACGATGGGCAGGCTCTCGCCCTGAAGGTGGTTATAGAGGTGCGAACGCAGCTCATCCTCCCGTCCCACCAGGTGTACACGCACCGGCAATTGGCGACAGGCGAGGATAGCGCCCCGGATCTCAGGATCTGGGGCCTTGTCCGAACCCATTGCGTCGAGAGCAATGTCCGTCAGCATCGGGATCGAATGCAGCTACTTCGCTTCCTTGACTTCGAGTACTTCGCGACCTTTGTACGTCCCGCACTTGGGGCAGGCACGGTGAGGCAGCTTGCGCTCGTGGCAGTTGGGGCACTCGCTCAGGCCAATAGGGGTAAGAGCATCGTGCGCACGGCGCTTAGAGGTACGGGCCTTGGAATGGCGCCGTTTGGGATTAGGCATTGCAGATTCCTTTCATACGTCCGCGTGCTCAGCAAAAATCGGGCCTCGCATAACTTGCTGGCCAAGACTCCGAATCCGCCGCGGAACGCTTATCTCTCTAAAGTTTTATCCGGCTGCGTAGGTCTGAGAGCGCCGTCCACCGCGGATCGGACTTGGTATCCCCGCAGGTGCACGTCTCAGTGTTCAGATTGATACCGCAGCGCGGGCAAAGTCCTTTGCAGTCCTGACGGCAAAGCGTCTTTGCGGGCAGGGATAAAAGCACCTGCTCCCGAAGGACGTCTTCGAGCTCAAGACTACCTCCCTGATAATAACCGATTTCGGTCTCAGATGTGGTAATTGAGTGCTCCGCAGCCTCCCCATCCGCCCCGACAGGCCGAAAAAGCAGGTCGAAATCGGAGTTCAGTTCATAATTCACCGGCTCCACGCAACGCGCGCAGGGAACCTCAAAATTGCCGTCGTAATGAGCCCGAATGCGGATATCGGCCACTACGTCACGAGGACCACGATGCTCCTGCAGCAGATCCGCACGCCCCACAACATGCACCGCATCCAGCTGCTTTACGTCAGAACCGTACTCAATGGCACCCGGAGCCACCCGCTGGTCAAACTCAATTGGCTCCCGCTCCAGATCCACTACGGTAATCAGCATGTTCTAACCTCTCCCGTCGAACGAAGACCGCCCATCGCGTTGCCGCCCAAAGCGTCATTCCTGAGATTAAGGAGCGCGCGCTTCCGCGTCAATTCGATGCCAAAACGCCCACTTTTGACGTTATAACCGCTCACTTTTCGCGCTATAACAGCTCACTTTAAAGCCAGCCAATCCGCACCCTGAAAGAGCTGAATACCAGCGATTCCTGCTGCCCCCGCTGCTACGCCAGCCTCAGCGTTCTGAACCGTAACGCCCCCCAAAACATAGACTTGCATCGCTCCGGCGATCTCGCAGGCGCGCCGCAACTCCTCCAGCCCAACACCCGGCAGCGCGATTCCGTCGGGCAGATTCTTGCCAAAAACGGGTGCAAAAAGGGCGATATCCGCACCCAAATCGCGCGCTTTTTCGATCTCCGCGACCGAGTGGCAGGCCACGCTTACCAGTGGTTCGGGGCGATGGCATTCCGCGAAAAGCTGCTTCACTAGTGGTGCAGATAGGTCGCTAACTCCCGGCAAATGAACACCATTGGCACCCACGGCCATTGCCACGTCGGCGCGGCCATTGATCAGAACAGCCGTTTCCGTCCCAGCAGCCCGGACCGCCTCCACCACACGGCGTGCCAGCCGTTCCAGCGCGCCGGTGGCCAGGTTTTTCTCACGAATCTGGATGAATGCCACACCACCCGCCGCCCACTGTCCAGCGAGCGCAACCAGGGCATCCTCGCGGTTGCTCTGGTCCACGGCCAGGCGCGCCGCATCGGTAATGGCGTACAGCTTCATGCTGAGAGTGTACGGCTAGCAGCTAGCGATAGCTGCGTTGGTAGGTTCGCGACAGCCGGTCGTGCCAGCCCAGCCCATCGTCGTCAAACAAGACCCACGCGAAGCCCATGCCCAACGTGCAGGCCGAGAGGACCAGCGAGCCGATACGACTACGCATCTGCTTACGTGTGGGATTCTCGTCCTCAAACGTGCACAGGGCTATGCGCGCGTACCGCATACCCGGCGTGCAATCGGAGTAGGTAAAGAACAGGTATTGGTACAGGAGGAAGAAGAAGACCAACGTGCCGCCAGCTGCCGCCAGAGCAATTTTGCCGGTGGGGGGATGCGTGGTGCAGGCCACGAAAACCGCTACAAAAACCAGGAATGCGAGCCCCGAAAGCGACAGATCCACCAACGCCGCCATCATGCGATCTGCCAGCGAGGCCACTGCCATTGGAACGTCGAGATAATTCTTGAGATGGGAGTGGTCTTCGTCGGGCTCCGCTTCCCGCGCATCCAGGCGGATGGAGGACCACTCCGCAGCTGCATGCTCGATCTCGGGAGTCTGAGAAATGGACTCTGTGTCCACCTCGAATATTCTAAGCTGCGGAGTCTCGTCAGCAGCGGATTCCTCGCGCAGGGGGCCCTCGGCCAGCCGCGGACGCGCACGGCGAGGCGCGACGATCTCGCGGGGAAACTGAATCAGGTTTCCGGCGATGGATTCCACGGGTTCCACCACTTCGTCGGCGAAGAGGTCGGCGGTATAGGCTGCCGGTGCCACGGACTCGCGCGCGTTTTTTGCCATAGGGAGCGCAGGCTCCTCAGTAATATTCAAATTTGCCGCTTGCGCTGCTGCGGGAGGTGGTTGGTTCGACTTCTTCCGGGGCGCGGGCGTTGCCGCCTGGACTGGAGGGGCTGACCTTTCCATCTCTTCGAAAAGAGCCTGTGCGGCATCCCGGGCGTCCTGAGCCGCGGCCTCTGCCACACTCGCCGCTATATTGGCCTCATTCGCGAGGATTTCGCTGTAGGAGGGCGCGGCGGCATATCGTGCCGCTACACGCGCAGCCACCTGCGCGGATCTTGACTCATTCGAATCCAGGCCCAGGGGAAGGCTTGTTTGCTCATCGGCCTTTCGAGGGTGCCGCGTGCGATGCGCTGCCAGTCTCTCGTTGACCTCCTGTTTCCAGGATGGAACCACTTCCGGGGAAGATGACTGCAAATTTGACGATGTACTCAACTAGAATCCTCGTTTCCTGCAAAATTCCTGCTGGCCTGCATGTTAAACAGCCGACAGCCGCACTATATGCGTCTCTTGATTGTGAATATCAAGGGAGAGGAGAGAAGGCAACGGGCAGACGTGCGATCGGTCATTGGCACAACTCCAATGTGGGCGACAGAACGTACTTTTGAAAGGCCAGAGCGGTGAACCTTCCTCCACTGTATGCCGGCTCTTTGCTATTCTAGCCTCGCCCCAGGTGATGAAAATCCACACCTTTTTGTGTATCACGCTGTTGTGCCTGTGTCATCCGCAGCTTTGGCCGCAGGAGTTAACGAAGGAGTTTCCTCGGGACACATCCGGGACAGCGAATTCGGCGCTCGACTCCGACGCAAAGCAGGAAATCGCCGACGCGGCCCCACTTCCTGACGCACCGAGCGCCAGCAGAATCCCTGTGGCAGAACTGGAAGCCCCCGCAGACACCGGAGTCCCGGTCCGCATCCGCGCCAACGAACAGAAGAAGCAGGGCGACATCTGGTCGCTCACCGGCGAGGTGGAGATCGATTATCGCGACTACATCCTGCGCGCTGACCGCATCACCTATGACGCCCAGACCGAAATCGCGCAAGCGGAAGGGCATGTTCAACTGCAGGGCGGTCCCGATGATGAGCTCATCAGCGCCACCCACGGCACGGTGAACTTCGATGACCAGTCGGCTCATTTTTACGAAGTAATCGGCACGATCGGCGTTCGCCAGGCTGGACATACATCCGTCTACTCCACGCCCAACCCCTTTATCTTTACCGGCAAGGAAGTCATCAAGACTGGCCCGCGCAGCTACAGCGTGATCGATGGCTCCATGACTTCCTGCCGTCTGCCGAAGCCTGACTGGCGGCTGCTGGCGCGGGAGATCTCTGTCGAGAACGAATCAGCTAAGGCCAGCAAGGCCACCTTCCGCCTGCTTGGTGTGCCTATCCTCTACATGCCCTACGTCACGCATTCCGTGAATAGCCTGGGCCGGCAGAGCGGCTTCCTGATCCCGACATTCGGCACCTCGACCACCAAGGGCACAATCATGGGAGAGTCGATCTACTGGGTCATCAATCGCAGCACGGATATGACCGTGGGGTCGGAGTATTACAGCAAGCGAGGATGGGCGCCTTTCGGTCAGTTTCGCTATCGCGGATTCGATCTAAATTTCTTTACGGTCCGGTTTAATTCCATGCTCGACCGGACACCAGAGCCAAACAACCAGGGCGGAGTGGATGTCACCGTCACTGGCCGCCGCGATTTTAATGACCACACCCGTGCCGTCTCCAATCTGGAGTACCTGAGCTCGTATGTGTATCGCCAGGCCTTCACTGAGAGTTTTGCAAACGCGGTGAATTCCGAAGTGAAGTCGACCGCGTTTCTGAGCACCGCGCACAATGCCCGCGTCGGCAGCGTGGTCTTCGACCGCTACCAGAGTTTTCAGAGCACGACACCGGGAGATGAAATTCGCATCCTGCATCTGCCCAGCATTCTGTACCAAACGGTAGACCAGCGAATTGGTAGCTCGGGATTCTTCTGGGGCCTCAGCAGCACGGCAGCCGGGTTGTCGCGATCGGAGCCCGGCTTCCAGACGTCGCATGAGGTTGGTCGCTTGGATATCTATCCCCATCTTTCCTATCCGCTGAACTTCGACGGATGGACGCTGCGACCGCAGGTGGGCTTGCGCGACACCTTCTACTCCAAGAGCCAGTGGCCTAGCGTGGGAACTCCGGTGGAACGCGGCGCGACTCTCAACCGATTCGATCTGGAAGCAGGCGTGGAGTTTCGCCCGCCCGTGGTTGAGCGCGATTTCACCTCCGGGTGGATGGTGAACACGTTCCAGCGCGAATTCCGCCACACCATCGAGCCGCTGGTGCAGTACACCTTCGTCGGTGGCATCAACGATTTTCATTCGATTCTGCGCTTCGACGAAACGGATGTTGCCAGCGATACCAACGAGGTCTACTACGGCGTTACGCAGCACCTGTTTACGCGGAGGTTGGCAAGCACTCCCTGCAAGCCCACTGACGAGACGAACACGCAGGCTTGCGAGCGTAATTCAAGCGAGTGGATCACTTGGACTGTTGGTCAGAAATACTTTGTGGACACCAACTTTGGCAACGCAGTAGTTCCCGGACAGCGCAATGTTTTGGTCTCTACGCTGGATCTGACGGGCGTGGCATTCCTGGTATTTCCACGCGATATTTCGCCGATCATCTCCCGACTTCGCATGCAGACGACATCTCACACCGACCTGGAGTGGGATCTGGACTACGACACGCGCGCGGGCCGGATCGAGTCCAGCAATGTCTTTGCAGACTTTCACACCAACGGATTTGTAGCCGGTCTAGGTCACGCGAGACTGGACGCGCCGGAGCAATCATCCTCCGGAGGACGATCGGTCGCCTCGATTTCAAATTACGATCAGTTACGCGTCTTTGCGGGCTATGGAAATATGACGCGGCGCGGCCTGAGCCTGGCGGGCAACGCCGGTTACGACTCTGCCCAGGGATCGTTGGAGTACGTGGGCGCTCAGACAACATACAACTGGGATTGCTGCGGCCTCAGCTTTGAATACAACCGTTTTGCGCTAGGCTCGGTACGTACTGAAAATCAATATCGTTTTAACTTCTCTCTCGCCGGAGTAGGCACCGCAGGCAACCTGAAGCGCGCGGAGAGATTGTTCTAGGGTGTATCCGCGGGGCCAGACAAGGTCGCACTTCGCATGACGCAGTTATCCAGTACCGAGCGCAGCACGGGCAAAAGCAGTTTGGCGGTTGCCGCAGTGGTTGTGAGTATAGCCATTCTAGCGGGCGCGCTCTTGATTCGACATCAGAGGCACACCCCATCCATAGCCGCTCCGATCCGCACCTCCGCTACTGCTGCGCTGGCTCCGGAGTTTTCTCTGACCGGGGTGAACGGTGAGCGAGTCAGCTTGTCCGACTACCGCGGGAAGGTGGTCTTGATCGACTATTGGGCGACGTGGTGTGCACCCTGCAAAATCGAGATTCCCAAGCTCGTGGAGTTGCAAAAGAAGTATGCAAAGGACGGGTTGCAGGTGATCGGCATCTCCATGGACGATGGGCCGGAGCCGGTCAGAGGGTTCGTCAGGGAATTCGCGATCAACTACCCAGTCGCGATGGGCGACGTCAAAGTAGCAGAGGCATATGGCGGCATCCTGGGGCTGCCAGTGGCCTTTCTGATCGACCGCAAGGGCCATATCTACCGCAAACTGGTTGGCGATGCCGAAATGCAGTCAGTAGAAGCTGATGTGCAATCCCTGTTGCAGTCTCGCTAGCTGTTTAGGGAATTGGGCGCATCGAAGCACGTGAAACAAGTTTTAACGCTTTCAATTCATAGCCAAATCCTCTCTCCAAGCCCTCCAGGAAGCCTTTTGGAGTGAGATAATCGAAGATATCCTCGAAAGGTGGTCTGCTTGTCGCGTACCCGAATCCTCTTCTGCTGCCTGCTGGTCATCTTCTCCGTGGGCTGTAAAGCCCAGAACACGACCACCGACTCACAGCTCAATCGGCGGATTGAGATCCAGGTTCGCAGCGTGTTCCCTGTACCGGCCGGCTACACCATTACCGTTGGCGCACGTACCAAGAGCGACTTCGCCGGGTACGACAATGTGCCGATCACCTTCCAGCGAGGCGCGAACAAGAGCACGATTACCTTCCTGCTCTCGACGGACAACAAGACTCTTGCGCGGCTGGAGAAGTTTGACATCAGCAAGGATCCGGCTGACGCCGTTGCTTATGACAACCGGCCCATACGCGGAAACCCGGCGGCCAAGGTTGTCCTGGTGAACTTCGATGACCTTGAATGTCCTTATTGCGCGAAGATGCACTCGGAACTCTTCCCCGGCTTGCTGGACCGCTATAAGGGCCAGATCAAGGTCGCGTATAAAGATTTTCCGCTGGTCGAAATACATCCCTGGGCCATGCGCGCGGCGATTGACGCCAACTGTCTTGGGGATCAGAACGGTCCCGCATATTGGAACTACGTGGACTACCTGCACGCAAACGGCGCCGAAGTGAGTGGAAAGAATCACGACCCGGAAGCCTCCAAGGCAACGCTCGACCGGCTGGCACGCGAAGAGGGCACACGCGACAAGCTGGATGCCCCCAAGCTCGAGGCCTGCCTGGTGAAGCAGGATGAAACGGCGGTACGCGCGTCAATGAAAGAGGGTGAGAAGCTGGGCGTGGATGGAACCCCCATGCTCTTCATCAATGGCGAGCGCATTGGCGGAGCGGTTCCGGAAGACGTTGTATGGGCAGCCGTAGATCGTGCGCTGACGGGAGCCGGCATTCAGCCTCCCGCGACGCCACAGACCGCGGCCCCAAGCATGGACAAAGAAGCAGCACCGGTGGGTAAGTAACAGCCGGGCCGTAAAATGGTGGTTGTTGGAATTTCAGAGGCAGACGCAGATACTAGCGGCAAACGAGCTTCGCTCATCCGGGATACGGCGTTCTGAATGTTCTCTGAGGGAGAAAACTGTTGCAAGTCCATTTCGATCGTTCGCACGAATTCACTCTGCCGGAGTTTTCAGTCCATCGCAGATTCCAATCAGGTGTGATCCTGTTCGGCTTGCTGGTACTCTTCGGAGCTTCGTTCACGGGATGCAGCCGTCCCCACTCACCGGATGTATTGGCGACGGTTAACGGACAGCCGATCATGAAGGCCGAGGTTGAGAAGTACTATCGCAACGCCCTTGGTGAGTCGCAGCAGGAGCCTCCGCAGGAGCAGGCTGACAGCGCCCGGCTCAGCATTCTTCATCAGCTGATCGACGACGAGATTGTGCAGCAGCGGGCCGCCAAGCTGAACCTTGTTGCGAACGACGAGGAAGTGGATGCAAAGATCGCCGAATACAAAGCTCCTTTCACAAAAGAAGAGTTTGAGAAGCGACTGAAGGATAAAAATCTGACGGTCGATGATCTGCGCCGCGAGTTTCGCCGCTCCCTGACGCAGGAGAAGCTGCTGAACAAGGAGATCAATTCCAAGATCAACATTACCGACTCTGACATCGGCAACTACTACAACGCGCACAAGGCCGAGTTCAATTTGATCGAGCCGCGTTATCGTCTGTCGCAGATCGTGGTCACTTCCATTCCCGCTCCGCCGCAGCAAGCCGGCAATCTGCAGAACTCCAAGGCGACGAACGAAGTAGATGCCCGCAAGAAGATTGAGGCGCTGCACAACCGTTTGGAGAGCGGCGAAGACTTCGGCGCAGTGGCGGCTAATTTCTCTGAGCGCCCTGACACAGCGAGCAATGGCGGCGATATGGGCTTCGTGCCCGAGTCTCAACTCCACTCCGATGCCAGCGTCTACGCGGCGATCGGCAAGCTCAAGCCTGGTCAGATCACTGAGATTCTGCCGTTGTACGATTCTGCCGGCTCAAAGCATGCCGTCGGCTATGCGATCTACAAGCTGGTCTCGAAGGATGCCGCGGGACAGCGCGAGTTGAACGATCCCCGCGTGCAGCAGACCATTCGTCAGCAGCTGCGCGAGGGACGCGCAACCCTGCTGAAGAACGCATATTACGAGATGCTCCACGACCAGGCCCGCGTGCAGAACTACTTCGCAGAAGAGATCTTCAAGAAGTCTCAATAGACATTTCTCTTGCAGGAGAGCGATGGTTCGTTTTGGCATACTAGGCTTCGGGCATCATGCAATACTGCGCCTAGTGCCCAGCTTTGCGGACTCGACGACCTGCACCCTCGCCGGCCTGTGGCGACGCGACCCCCGTAAAGCCAAAGACGACGCAGCCGCATACAGCATCCCTCACAACTTTGCGACGGCTGAGGAGCTATGCGCTTCTCCCGAGATCGACGCCGTCTTCGTCACATCGCCGGACTCGCTGCATCTTGAACATGTGCTGCTCGCGATCAAGCACGGCAAACCCGTGCTCTGCGAGAAGCCGCTCGGCATGAATACCGACGAAGCCGCGGCAATGGTCTCTGCCTCACGCGAGGCGGGCGTGCCCTTCGGTGTGGCGCAGAATCTCCGCTACAACGCGAGCATTTTGCTGGCGAGACAGTGGATCGCGGAAGGGCGCATAGGCAAGCCCCTTTTAACGCATGTCCAATTTTGTCACGAGGCGGAAAAGAGTCCGCGCAAATGGATCTACGATCCCACTCTTGCGTGCGGAGGACCCATCGGTGATGTGGGGGTGCACTGCATCGATGCGATGCGATTTCTGCTGCAGGACGAAATAAGCGCCGTCTCGACACTTGCGATGAAGGATGCGCGTTCAGGCGAGGTGGAAGCATTCGCCGCCATCGCATTGGAGCTGGCCGGCGGCGCCTTGGGAATGGTGAGCGTAACGACCCGTGCCGAGTACCGTTCGCTCTTCGAAGTGGTAGGGGAGCGCGGCGTCATTCGATGCGAGGATGGCCTGACCGTATCCCGGCCGGTAGATTTGGAACTACGGCGAGGCGGAGATCTTGTCGCGAGCGAGACCCTCTCCAATGCTGATAGCTACATCCGCATGCTCGATGGATTTGCAGGTGCGATGGCGGGAGAATCCGAGTTCCTCGCAACCGGTGAGGAAGGACTGAAGAATCAGCGAGTGCTGGATGCTGCTTATGCTTCGTGGCGGGAAGGGCAGAAGCACATTCTCGCGCATGACTGAGCTTCACTCGATGATTGCAAGCGGCTGACCCGAGTTTACAGCGGAACCTACCTCGACCAAAACGCGGTTCACCTTCCCGGCCTTGGGCGCCTTAAGCTCATTCTGCATCTTCATGGCTTCGATCACCACGATTCCCTGGTGACTGGCGACTTGGTCCCCTTCCTGCGCCAACACCCGCACCACTCGGCCTGGCATGGGCGCCACAATGGAGACTGGTCCGGCGGCAAGGCCCTTCTTCCCCCTGCGAGAGCCGAGGGAACGAGGATCTTCGATGCGATACGGATAGCGATTGTTTCCCACGTAGATCGCAGGCGCAATTGGATCTTCGTCGAGCACGCAACGATATGCGGTGCCATCCACGATGAGCGATAAAACACCCTCGCGAAGCAGGCTGGCATCGACGGCAATCTCCTGCCCATCCAGAACCACTCGGTAGCCGCCTTCGTCGTTGGCCTTTTCCAGTTCCACTTTGTGCAGGATGCCGTTCACCTCAATGGAGAGCGTCATCGGCGTAACCCCTCACGGCGCGCGGTTTCCTTCCACAGCGAAACATTTGGGCCAGGAGAGTTGGCTTGCGGCGCCTGCATCGCATGGAACAACGCGGCGGTGATGGCTGCGATGCGGGATTCTTGTGTGCTCTCTAAGTCGCTCTCAGCCGCCGGCGCGGTCTGTGCCAAGAGACGGTCGAGGCTTCCGGTGTCGATGTTGCCAGCGCAAAAATCAGGATCCGCAAGAATACGCCGGAACAGATTCAGATTGCTTCGAATGCCGCAGATTGTGTATTCATCCAGCGCGCGCTTCAGGCGCTGGATGGCCAGCTCGCGGGTAGGCGCGTAGGCAACCAGCTTCGACAGCAGCGGGTCGTAGTCGATCGGCACAACCCATCCTTGATAGACTCCGCAGTCTTCGCGTATGCCGGGCCCAGAGGGCCGTAGAAGGCGCGTGATGCGTCCGGGTGAGGGGAAGTATCCATTATCCGGATCCTCCGCGTAGATGCGGCATTCCATCGCATGGCCGCTGATCTTAACTTCATGCTGCGAGATAGGAAGAGGCTCCCCTTGCGCAATGCGTATCTGCAGCTGAACGAGATCGAGTCCGGTGACCAGTTCGGTGACGGGGTGCTCCACTTGCAGGCGCGTGTTCACCTCTAGAAAGTAGAAGTGCCCGTCCTGATCGAGCAGAAACTCCACTGTGCCGGCGTTCGTGTATCCCGCAGAAAGCACCAGACGGACGGCCTCTTCTCCCATGCGGCGACGCAGCTCGTGACTGACCACCGCGGACGGAGCTTCTTCAACAACTTTCTGATGGCGGCGCTGTAAGGAACACTCGCGTTCACCCAGGGAGATGCAGTGGCCGTGCTCATCCGCCAGCACCTGTATTTCTATGTGCCGGGGCCGCTCCACCAGCTTCTCAAGATAGAGCTCTCCGGAGGCGAAGGAACGTTCCGCCTCGCTCTGGGCGCCGGTGTAAGCCTCCTGCATTTGACTGGCTGATGCGACGGCCCGCATTCCCTTGCCGCCTCCGCCGGCAGCTGCCTTCAGCATCACGGGATAGCCGATTTGGTTCGCTACGCTGCAGGCTTCTTCAAGCGAAGAGAGACTGGCCACAGACCCCGAGACTCGCGGCATGCCGCAAGCATCTGCGGCCTGGCGCGCACGGGTCTTTGAACCCAGGGTGCGCATTGCTTCGGGAGACGGACCGATGAATTTGATCCCACGCTGGCGGCAGGCATCGGCAAACGCTGCATTCTCTGAAAGAAATCCGTAGCCAGGATGGATCGCGTCTGCTCCGCTGCGTGCTGCGATCTCTAGGATGCGCTGCGCGGAAAGATAGGAGAGGAGAGCGGGTGCCGGCCCGAGCCGATATGCTTCGTCGGCTTCGAGAACGTGGAGCGCAGCTCGGTCCGCATCTGAGTAGACCGCAACCGACGCGATGCCCAACTCCCGCGTGGCTCTCTGAATGCGAAGAGCGATCTCACCCCGGTTTGCAATCAGGACTTTTCTAATGGTGCGCACGATGGAGGAGAATTCTACAGGATGTGCTGGAAAAAGCAGAAGCCCCCGGAAACCGGAGGCTTTGCCAACTACGTAGAACGGATCAACTGCCTACTTCATCTCGATACCTTGAGGAGCAGCTTCGTTCTTCTTTTCTTCATTCGCCTTGCGGGTGCCCATCGACTTGTCGCGCCATGCATCTGCCTGGGCTAGATCTGCCTTGCGAGCTTCTTCATTGCCGCACTCGAGGTCAGCCTTGCGGCGATACACGAGATTGATATATGACATCGCTTCGTCGTAGGAAGGACGGAGGTCGATCGCTTTTTGCAGATACTCGATGCCTTCCGATACCAGGGGCGTGTTCTTCGCCTGAAGTTCGGAGCAGGCAGCCTTCGGCATCTTCACGTTGCCGTTGCCGTCGTCCTGCATGTTCACGGCCTTCAACGCATCGACAGCATTCTTGTATGCGAGACGCCAGTCAATTACACCGATCGAGTAATGTGCTTCGGGATCGTTGGGATCGACTGCGATGACCTTCTTCTGCCAATCACGCGCTTCGTCGTACTTCTTAATATTGAAATAGAGCGAGGCAGTTCCCTTGAGCGCGGTAGGATCGTTCGGCTCTTTCGCGAGGACGTCTTTGAATCCATCGATTGCCATCTGGGCGCTCTGCAGATTCTCGGGAGTCTCCAGATCGGGAACGACCTGTTGAGCATACGCGGTCGCCAGATAGAGCTTTGCCATGGGCAAGGTCGGATCTAACTGAACGGCCTTCTGGAAATGGCCAATCGCCTCTTCATATTTCGCGTTCTTATACGCGGAGACCCCTTTGTTCAGTTGGTCGCGGGCCTGAAGGCGATTGCACCCGGTCATAAAGGCCAGCAGTGACATGACCGCCACCGCCAACACCGGAAAACGTGCTATTCGTTTCATTCTGGTTCTTATCTCCTTCGATCGCCAGGCTGCGCCTAGCATCTATGAACGCTTGCGGGCAGGAAAACTATAAACTTTCCGCGTTGTGATTGTAACTGGTTTCTGCCCGCTGGCAAGCCCTTTACACCAACCGACCGATTTTACGCCAGGTTTACAACCCCGCGACTCAGATGCTTTGGGGCTACTGCCCCATCGCAATCTTTGGCGTAATCAGTCCGATGTGATCGACACCGGCGCCATGGCCCATGTCAATTACCTCGGCGATCTCGGCGAAGTTCAGATCCTCATCGCCCTTGACGAACATGACACGCTCGGCGCGGGAGGCAAAGATGCTGGTAAGCTTCGCTTCCAGATCAGCTTTGGGTACATCGTCCTGGTTGATCTTGTAGGCCGGAGCACCGCCGCCAGTGTGATACAGCACCTGGACAACGATCGTTCTGTCGTTTTCCTGCTCCTGCTGCTTCTGATCCTTTGGCGGCTGGGGAACCAGCGCGTCCAAACCCTTTGGCGTGACCGGCGTGATGACCATGAAAATGATCAGCAGCACCAGCAAGACGTCGATCATCGGGGTGACATTGATATTGGAATTCAGTCCACCCGGTCCACTTCCACCACCCATTGCCATAAAAATTTCCTCGTTTCCATTGGCGATTGAATTCCGCCAGAATCGCTTCCGTTATTTCGCTGCTGGTGGCGGAGGCGGAGTGTTGCTCTGACGCTTCTCTGTCAGCAGACCCACCTCATCAATTCCAGCCGTCCGAACGTTGTCGATTGCTGTCGTTACCGCACCGTAGTGTGAGCGTGCGTCAGCGCGAACGAAAATCTGCTTGCTGGTTTTGTTTTCGAGCTTGGTACGAACCTTGCTGCCCAGGTCGGCAGCCGATACCTGATCCTGACCGAGATAGAACCGGCCATCGCGAGTTACGGCGACGACGATCGCGTCTTCCTTGTCAGCGTCCGGCATTGATGTCGGGTTATTGGTTTTCGCCAGATCCACGCTGACCTTGTTCTGGAGCATGGGTGTGATAACCATGAAAATGATCAGCAGTACCAGCATGACGTCCACCATTGGAGTCACGTTGATATCCGAATTGATCTTCTTGCCTTCGTCTCTTTTATTAATACCCATGCCGCGCTCCGTAGTTCGAGCTTTGAGTGGTCTTCAGATTCAGCTTCGGAACTCCTTGCTTCGCCAGTGGCTGGATAGCCCTCTATAACTATCCAGCCATGGCGCAGGATTCCCGCTGCTGAGTGACAGATGCCCTACCGACTAGCGGTGGCTCTGCTTGATGAAGTAGTCGATCAATTCGCTGGAAGAGTTATCCATCTCGACGTCAAACGCTTCAACCTTGCTCGTAAAGTAGTTGAAGGTCATAACGGCGGGGATAGCGACCAGAAGACCGAATGCGGTGGTTACCAGGGCTTCCGAGATACCGCCGGCGACTGCGCCGATACCCGAAGTCTTCTGGGTTGCGATTGCCTGGAATGCGTTCAAGATACCGACGACCGTTCCGAACAGACCGATAAACGGTGAGGTCGATCCGATGGTGGCCAGACCGCTCAGGCCTCTCTTCAGCTTGGCGTGGACGATCGCTTCAGAGCGCTCGAGTGCGCGCTTGCTGGATTCGATCTGATCCTCGGTGACTGCGCCGCCGCTGCCATAGTTGCGGAACTCCTGCAGGCCTGCGGTAACAACTTCGGCGAGGTGCGACTTCTTGTTGCGGTCCGCAACCTTGATCGCTTCGTCCAACTTGCCCTCTTTGAGAGCGCCGGCAACGCGAGGGGCGAATTCACGCGACTGCTTGCGGGCTGCACTGAAATAGAGCCAGCGGTCGATGATGACTGCGAGCGACCAGATCGACATGACGAAAAGGATGATTACAACGCCCCTGGCCAGGTTGCCCATATTGTGCCAGAGATCGAGAGGGCTGAAGCCGACCGTCTGCTCCTGGAAAAACATGCCGAGAGCCGCGGGACTAGCTACGAGGTGGGTGAACTGAGCGAGAATCACTGATTCTTTCCTCCTAAGGAGTAACTACGTTATTTCGGTTACGCAAAGAGTAGATGGAAGGCCTAGCCGCGTATATACCACGGAGAGGTCAGGTTAAGAGATTTCAACCACCGAGATTGAAGACCACGTTGACCTGCGTTTCCACCTCTACCGGATCACCATTCAACAGGTAGGGCTTGTACTTCCAGGTTCTAACGGCGTCCATCGCTGCCTGCTGCAGCATGGCCGGACCGCTGACTACGTGAAGATTTTCAATCGTGCCGTTTTTTGAAATTGTTGCCTGCAACACGACTGTTCCGGAGATGCGTGCCGCTTTGGCAATCGCCGGGTAGACGGGCTGCGTCTTGCTGAGAAGGTTGCCCGCCATGACGCCGGAGGACACAGGAATCTTCTTCGGTGGAGCTGCCTTCGCGACGGGAGCAGTCTTCCCGATATCGCCCAGGATGCCACCCATTGCGCCGCCGCCGCCCATGCCCTCGCCCATACCCGCAACACCAATTTGTGCAGGAGGAGCTTCGGAGCTAATCATCTTGATTGTCTTGGGGATCTTGGTTGGTGCGCGGAGAGCGTTATCCATCATTTCGGATACTGCCCGGACTTGCTTGATCTGAACTTGTGGCGGTGGGGGTGGTGGTGGCGGTGGGGGTGGAGGCGGTGCCACCAGCAGGGTCGCCATCGCCTGCTTAGGCAGTGCTTCTGGATAGATCAACGGGAGCAAGATCATTGTCGTCAGTACTGAACCATTCAGTATCAGACCAACGATGGTGTAGTACTTACTCTTCGTTTTGATTCTGCCGGTTGATTCAATCAGGCTGTCTTCAAACATGGCCTACCTCGATCGAGCGAGCTTTGTTCTTGGTATAGACACCACGTGTACAACTTTTGATCCCGGTTTCTGGTCGATTCGCGTTACTTTTTGAATCTTTCTTTGAATATCTGCATTTACTTGGCGCGACGTGCTGCGGGCAGCACCGCGGTCTTGCCCCGGGAAGCTCTCCAGTCCTGGTATGCCACAAGCATTGGAGCCGCGACCGCAATCGAGGAATAGGTTCCAATGAGGATTCCGACCACCAGGGCAAACGAGAAGCCGTTCAGAACTTCGCCGCCGAACAAATATAGCGACACCACTGTAAGGAACGTCAAGCCCGAGGTCAATACTGTTCGACTCAGGGTCTGATTAATGCTGCGATTTACCACGTCAGCAAGGTTCTCCCGGCGCGACATCCGCAGGTTTTCGCGGATTCGGTCAAAAACGACGATCGTGTCGTTCATGGAGTAGCCGATCAGCGTCAGGATGGCGGCGACCACGGTCAGCGTGATCTCCTTGTTGGCCAGGCTGAAGAATCCTACGGTGATCAGCGTGTCATGGAAGACCGCCACCACGGCAGCTGCGCCGTATATGAACTCGAAGCGGAACCACAGGTAGACCAGCATGCCCGCCAACGAATACAAGGTGGCCAGCATGGCCTGCTTGCGCAGATTCGAGCCAACCTGCGGCCCGACGATTTCAACGTTGCGCACTGTGAAACCAGAGACGTAGGCGTCCTGCTTCAATTCCGAAACTATTCCGGAATCGGTCACAGAGCTTAGCTGATCTATCGAAGGAATCAGGCCGCTGTGAGCCTTGTCGCGGTAGTCGAGCACGGCGTTGGCAGCCTCGGCGTAGCGCTTCTGGGAATCCGGCGAGCTGCCCAGATGCAGCGGATCCTTCTGCTGCAGCAGATCGGTGAGGGCGCCGCGGCCGGCGTTATCCAGGTCAAGCTTGCCCTGGTTCGCCGCTCCGACAGCCGAGTAATTCATCTGCAAGGCTGCAACGATGGCGTCGCGACCGCTGTCCAGCTTGGCCTCTGCCGTGTCCTTCTGGGGCAGGGAGATGATTACTTCGTGATTCGCCACTGGACCATAAGCCTGGATCCTGGCATCGCGGATTCCGGCGTGATCCGTCGTCGCGCGAATCTTGCCGAGATCCGGGTTTTGGTCGAACTTGACGTAGACCAGCGTTCCGCCGTGGAAGTCCACTCCCAACGGGATGCCGTGCCAGAAGAGCATCGATAACACACCAAGGATGCTGAATACGAGGGAGAAGCCCAGGAAATACCACTTTTTCCCTAGCCAATCAATATTTACATCACGAAACAATTCCACTGAATTCCGCCTGATCCTCGAGCCGGGCCTCGAGAGCGCCGCACTCTAGATTTCTGAATGGTCTCCGTATTCACGCGCGCACAGCGCAGAAAACCGGAGACCAGGTAAAACCAACTTCGCCACGGCTAGCACTCGCCGGATGCCTCTACCTGCTGAGGCATCAGATCGAGAGAGCTTCTCCGCGGGTGTGATTGTTTACGTGCCAATCAAAGATCACGCGCGATACAAATACCGCCGTAAACAGGTTGGCTGCCAAGCCAAAGCACAGCGTGACCGCGAATCCCTTCACCGGGCCGGTTCCGAACAGGAACAGGATTGCCGCTGAAACGATGGTGGTTACGTGGGTATCAACGATCGTGACCCAGGCATGCGCAAAGCCCTGGTCCACTGCCGCTGAGGGTGCTTTCCCCGCTCGCAACTCTTCGCGGATGCGCTCAAAGATCAGCACATTGGAATCCACGCCCATACCGATTGTCAGGATCACTCCTGCGATTCCGGGCAGGGTAAGTGTCGAGCCGGTGAAGCCCATAAATCCGAGGAGAATCACCAGGTTGAGCATCAACGCCAAGTCCGCGTTGATTCCCGAGCCGCGATAGTAGATCAGCATGAAGATCATGACCGCTGCCATGCCGATAATTGAGGCCATCACGCCCTGGTGGATCGAGTCCGCGCCCAGCGACGGTCCGACGGTGCGCTCCTCCAAGTAGCGAATGGAAGCGGGTAGAGCGCCAGTACGAAGCATCAGCGAGAGATCGGCTGATTGCTCCTTGCTGAAGCCGCCGGTGATGCGTCCCTGATCGCGGATGGGCTGCTGAATGTTTGCCACTTCGCGCACGCGGTTGTCGAGGACGACTCCCAGGCGGTTGCCGATATTGGCCGAGGTGAACTGGAAGAAGCGCTCGCCCGCTTCCCGCGTCAGGATGAAGGTGACATCGGGGCGCTGATTTTCGTCTACCGAGGGCTGTGCGTCGCGGAAGTCATTTCCGGCCACTTCGGAGATGCGCTTGAGAATCCAGATCTGTTCCCCGCCTTCGCCGCCGGAGACGGTGCCCGATCCGTGCATCAGAACCTGGTCAGGAGGAACGGCTCCACCAACCGACTGCAGCGCTGCTGCTTCGTCGGGGAAAGGGCCGCCAAGCACCTGGTGAATTTCCAACCGGGCCGTGGACTGAATGATCTCTTTGACGCGACCGGGATCATCAACGCCGGGCAGCTCAACCAATATCTGGTTGGTGCCCAGGCCATACTCTTGGATCACCGGCTCGCTGACACCCAGCTTGTCGATGCGTTCGCGGATGGTCTCAATCGCCATCTGCAACGCATGCGTCTGGAGTGTCTGAAGCTGCGTCGGCTTCATCGTCAGCGACCATGTGTTGTCCGCGGTCGACGACACATCGTACTGCGTCGAATATTTCGCATTCAGAGCACTGCGCACGTCGCCCGCGCGATCTGCTTGTGCGCCCAGAACCTGAATGGTTTCCGGGTGCTTCAGGTCGGGCTTGATGACTGAGCTGAAAGTCAGGCCTGCCTGCTGCAGATCCTGCTCGACGCGCTTCATGGTGTTATCGGTCTCGGCATTCACCGCGTCGTCCACCATCACCTGAAGAATCAGGTGCGTGCCGCCACGAAGATCGAGGCCCAGCTTGATGCGGTCGGTAAGAGCAGTCTTCCAGGCCTTGCCATCCACGCCCTTGGGAATACCAAAGATGCCGTAGATGAAAAAGAGCAGGACCGCGACGATAGCAATGGTTTTTGTGCTTAGGTTTTTACGCATGGGAATCGCAATCAGGGTGACCCGTTAGCATCGAGCAAAGCTGGTTTGTACGACGGAAGGCCACGGTTACTTAACTTCCTCTTGTGTGGTGACGGATGCGATAGCGGTCTTGACGACCTCAATCTTCACGTTGTCGGGGGGGATGCGGAGCTGAATGGCGTCGTCTTTGATGGAAATAATGGTGCCGCGCATGCCGCCGGTGGTTGTGACTTTATCCCCCGGCTTCAGGCTGCCCAACATGTCCTGCCACTTCTTCTGACGCTGCTGATTGGGCCGAATGAGCATGAAATAGAAGACCACAACGATAAGGACGAAAGGCAGGAAGGTGATGTATCCCTGCGTAGCGCCGGCGGCTAAAAACAATGCAATAAACGTCAACACACGATCCTTCCCTTGAGCGCTCAGTACATGCTTGCAGCTCGAAACACCCCTAATATTTTGTCTTCGGGGAAGCCCGCTCGCAGAAAAATCCAACCTAGCTCAGAATCACTCAGCTGTAGGGCTGGTTTCCGTGAGGGCTGGAAGGAGGGCGGCTCAGTGTTCGAAAAGTCCTGAGGAGGACCATGCCAAGATGTCCGAAAATGTGCGGACACCACTCTGGATGCGATCGGAGCCGAAGCTTCGATATCTTTTCCGTTAACTGGGCTGACCAACTGCCCGCTTGCTTCCTTATCAAATCCTTTAACAGGGTACCATTTCGGACCTTACTCGCCGGGACGCAAATCCTCTCGCGCGCGTACACGAGCCAGTAAAGCTGGAAGGGTGCCTATCGCAATAGCATCACGCACCCGCTTCATCGTGTCAAGGTAGAAGGCCAGATTGTGCAGCGTGTTGAGCACTGCGGAGAGCGGCTCCTGCGAGGCCATCAGGTGCCGCAGGTATGCCCGCGAGTAGCGTTGGCACACCATGCAGCCGCAGTCGGGATCAGGCGGCCCCTGGTCTTCTGCAAATGCACGATTTTTGACGTTTAACCGGCCCTGCGACGTAAAAAGCAGGCCGTGGCGCGCGGCGCGCGTGGGCAGAACACAGTCCATCATGTCCACACCCATGGCCGCATACTCAACAATCTCATCGGGATAGCCCACTCCCATCACGTAGCGCGGCTTGTCCGCCGGAAGAAGCGGCAGCGTTTGCTCGATGATCTCCCGAGTCATGGCGCGCGGCTCTCCTACGCTCAAGCCACCGATTGCGTAGCCGGGAAAATCCATCTCTGCCAGCCGTTCGGCGCACTCGCGGCGCAGATCGGCGAACATGCCTCCCTGCACTATCCCAAACAGACTCTGTGACTTACTGGGAAATTCATCGGCCCAGGGGACCTCGCCCTGATTTGCCTCGAAGTGGTCTTTGCTGCGGCGAGCCCAGCGCAGGGTCAGCTCCAGCGAGGACTGGGCGCGAGCACGCTCCGCAGGGTACTCAGTGCACTCGTCGAACGCCATCACGATGTCCGCGCCGAGCGCGATCTGGACGTCGATGGAGTGCTCCGGGGAAAAGAAGTGCGAGGAGCCGTCCAGATGCGAGCGGAAGCGCACTCCCTCTTCGCTGACCTTGCGTAACTCATTGAGACTAAATACCTGGAAGCCGCCGGAGTCGGTGAGAAGGGCGCGTGGCCAGCTGATGAACCGGTGCAGTCCCCCCATGCGCCGCACCAGCTCATGCCCGGGGCGCAAATAAAGATGATAGGTGTTGCCGAGGATGATCTGCGCGCCCAGTTCCTCCAGCAGATGCTGTGGAACAGCCTTCACCGTGCCTGCTGTGCCGACCGGCATGAAGACCGGGGTCTCAACGTCCCGGTGGGGTAGACCCATGGTGGCCCGGCGCGCTGGCCCATCGGTTGAGTGAATCTGGAAGCTGAGCGACATTCTCAACGATTGTACGGGGATTGCTGGCGGGGCGGTCGCCCTATAGCGGCTCGTCTGCCAGGATCGCATCCTGCCCTGGGATGCCGAGCCTCTCCCGCCAGATCTGAAGTAGGCATTGACCAATTGTCAGCACCACAGGTCCCACAACCAATCCGGAGACGCCAAAGACCAGCAAGCCGCCGAGAACGGCAATCGTGATCGGCACCGTGTGCTGATTCATGCGGGAACCGACAAAAATTGGAAACAGAACATTGTCAGCACTCCCGACCACCAGCCCGCCCCATCCCACCATGAGCAGAGCCTTGATCATGTGGTCCGTCAGTCCCAGGTAGAAAGCCACCGGCAGCCAGACGATCATCGCTCCCGGCCCCGGGATGAAGGCTGCGGCCATTGTCACCAATGTCCAGAGAAGCGTTCCCGGCACACCGAGCGTCCAGTAGGCCAGGCCCGCCAGACCTCCTTGAGCAGCCGCAACGGCCAGCCGTCCCAGGAAGGTGGCGTTGATTGTGTTGCGGATAAGCACAAATAAGCGATCGATTTCTAGGTCTTGCAGGGGTATCAGGCGGCGAATTGCTCGCAGAGCAAACTCGCGATCCCGATAGAGAAAGAAGAGGATAAACAGGAGAATGACGACCTGGACGATTGCACTGAGCGAATCAGTGAGGATACCGCCCAGCCTGGGTGCCAGAAAATCACCGGCCCGCTGAGTAGCGCGGCCGAGATCAATTTTCATCGCTGCCTTCTCCAGCGCGTTTCCCAAACGAGGATGCCTGTCCACCAACTCTGTGACGGCTTGCTCGGCAGACCCGTTCTGTACCGCGCGCACCAACCCCATCGCTTCCTGTCCCACCCCGGCCACCACCAGCGTCATGGGAAGAATGACGCTTAAGATCACCAGGATCAGCGCCACGGTGGCCGCCAGCGCCCCGCTCCTCAGCTTTGCCTTTAGCCAGTTGTAAGGCCGCTCAGTGACCGTCGCCAGCACAACCGCTCCGGTAATGGCCGGAAGAAACGGCAGCACCATCAAACCGCAGACAATCAACAACGCCGCTGTGACCAAAAAGAGGGTCAGATCTTTCCACTTCATTGCAATTCCCCAAGGATCAAGCCAGTTCTTTTTTGAGGTAGTTCTGTCAGCCTATCGGCTGAATGACGCCATCCGCCAGAGGAATCTTGCACAGGCGACGCCGCACTTCAAAATGCGGAGGTTCTATTGTCGTGATCCGGAGAGATTCCATCGCAGGCCAATATTCCCAACCAGCGGCGTGCCAAGGGTAAGCACCGGGGTGCGGCCAACCTGCATTGGTTGATCGGTCAGGTTCTCGGCCGTGGCAAATATCTCGTAGCGGTGTCCGTCGTTGCCGCCAAAGCCTCGTGCGAAGCGCGCATCCAGCCTGAAAAATCCGTTCAGCCGATACTGGTTGGCGTCATCGTCATACTGCTGGCCGGAGGTTCGCATCTGGAGGCTCAGCGTGCCGATGCGCGTGGAGTGCAGGCTGGCCTGAAATGTCGCCATGTTCCGCGGCACCTGCGGAATCCAGTTCCCCTCCAAGTCGGCGTTCTGGGGCGCCTTTGTTACCGTCGCATCCGCGAACTGGTAGCCACCGCCGAGTGAGAGCCAGGGTCGCGGAGTAGATTCGAAATCCACCGAAACACCTCGGCTTTCGATCTGGCCAAGATTCTCGCGCTGCTTCAAAACCGCATTCGGAGTCGAGGCCAGAGTTAGCGCGGTGATTGGGCGATTGACCTGGGTCCAGAAGTAGCTGGCGCGCACGATCACCGCATGCAGAGTTATCTGCGAGCCGGCCTCCCAGCCCGTTGCGCGCTCCGCCTGCAGCCGTGGATTTGCTAGCGTAATCTCCTGGCCTACCTGCCCATTGCGGTACAACTCATTCGGCGTGGGTGCGCGAAATGCGCGGAATGCGGACGCGGTCAGCGCGAAAACAGGGCCGATGCGGCGCACCACGCCTACACGCGGATCGACCACATTCTCACTCAACTGCGGAAGCGGAGCCACGCTAGGGGGATACTGCACCGCATCGAAATTGCGGAAGAAGTCCACGCGAAGGCCAGCCGTCAAAGTCCATCGGCCGGGCGTCCAAAGCCCTTCTGCGTATAAGCCTGATTGGCGCTGGCGGTCGCTGACGTCTGTTACGCGATGGGTTGGATACAGCGTTTCGTGGTCCTCAGCGCGCACATCGAGCACATCCCCACCCGCGATCACGACAATATTTTTACGGAAGGTCTGCTGCCAGTGGGCCACCGCTCCCAATTCGCTGGTGGGAGTCTGCGCATAGCGCGTCAAAACTTCAGTGTTGCGATTTGGCCCAATTGCAGAGAATGTCTGCCCGTAATGTTCTGTGGCGCCGTAAAGAGTGACGCCCAGAGTGCCTCCACTGTGGTTGCCCCAACCCAGTCCACCGGAGTAGCGCCATAGACGAGTGCCATTGTTCTGCAGGGGAGTGCCGTTTCCGCGCTCCTCGTTAAATCCTGTGCCCCGCAAAAATAGATCTGTGCTGCCGGAGTGGTGGCCGATGAAGACCAGCCCATTTGCTGCCTGTAATGTGGATGGCACATCGACCGCGCCACGCGACGCGGGAGCGACGAGGATGAATCCGTCGGTGTTGAAGAAGCCCATGCTGGCCAGAGCGGCCCATTTGTTGTGAACACCAGTCAATTGCAACGCGAGGTCACTGGTATTTTGCCCTCCATAACTGGCCAGCGCCGTAGCGGAGTTCTCGCTTGGGTGGACAGGAATCATGTTGATGACGCCGCCGATGGCACTGGAGCCATAGAGATCGGAAGCGCCCCCGCGCACCACTTCCACCGATTGAATGGCAAGCTGCGGCATCTCCTGCCAATGAATCCAACCACCGAAGGGATCGTTCTGGGGCACGTCATCCGCCACCACCAGGGTGCGGCTGGCGGCGGTGGAACCAAGGCCTCGCAGAGAGATTCCCTGCGAAGTAGGATTCGCCACCCTTGAGCTCGACCGGCGGAAGAGCTCAGTACCGGCTACTTCGCGGAGCTTGTCATCCAGGCTGATCGAAGCTGATTGCTGCATATCCTGCGTGGTCAGGATTCGAACACTCGCGGGACTGTCTTCCGTCGGCAGCGGGGTACGGTAGGCGGTAACGGTAATGCTCTGCTGTGGTCCGGCTGCATTCATGACGACTCGCGCCGTTTGCTCAGCGTGCAATGTAGCCGACGCTGTTACGAACCCCGTGGCCTTGAACTGAAGCTCCACTCCCACCGGTGCCGTAAACCTTCCACTGGCCGTGGTGATCGCCGTCCAGCCGGAAGGGCCACTGATAAATACTCCTGCCAGGGGCTGCCCGTGCGCATCCACCACTACCCCTGAGACCTGCCCGCCCGTTGCCGGTTGCCCGTGAAGAGGCACCCCGCAAATGAGCAAGAGGACCACCAGCAGCGTACAGAAGGGGGAAATCTGTCTCAATGTGCGTTGCTCCGGGAGAAGCCTATTCCTGTTTAGGATCTTCGATTCGTCTGACAGCTTCGATGCGATTCGTTCCCTGGTTGGGCAAACCGGCCAGCAACTCTGCAATTGTCTTTCTGAAAATCGGGTGCTGCAAGCCTGGCGCGATCTCTGCCAGGGGCTCGAGTACAAATCGCCGTGTCGCCATCTCTGCATGTGGCAGCGTCAAGTGGGGCGAGTCAAGAACGAGATCGTCATAGATCAAGAGATCGAGGTCCAGGGTGCGCGGCCCCTTCGGCTGAGTGATCTTCCTGTCCCTGCCAAAGACGCGTTCCAGGTCGAGCAGCCCGCTCATCAGCTCCAGTGGCGCCAGGCGCGTATGCAACGCGACTGCGGCATTGATAAAAGCTGGCTGACTAGTATTGCCCACAGCTTCGGCGCTGTACAGCGAGGACCGCCGTTCCATCTGACCGAGCGCAACCAACGCGTCCATAGCCTGCAACACCGTCTCCGCAGGAGTGCCCCGGTGGGAAGCGAGATTGGAACCCAACGCGATGTACGCCAGGTGAGGCATCGCCTTCTATTCTCTTATGGATTCGCAACCAGCGCGAGGGAGACGGGAGCCGCCCGCATTGCGGTTGTGGCGGTGTGCCCGTTCCGCGATAGGATGCTTCCTATGCGCATTGCCTTTTTCGGCGGTAGCTTCGACCCTCCGCATTGCGGCCACCTGGCCATCGCCCGTGCTGCTATCGAGCATCTGCAGCTCGACCGGGTTCTGTTTGCGCCGGTGGGCACCCAACCCCTGAAGCGTGACCAGTACCCGGCCAGCTTTGAAGACCGGGTTGCCATGGTCAGACTGGCAATCGAGGGCGATCCCCGCCTGGCCGTGTCGCTGGCGGACGCTCCCCGCGCCGACGGCCAGCCAAACTACACCCTGCGCACCCTGCAGGAGCTGCGGCTCTCGTTAGCGCCTGAGGATGAGCTTTTCAGCCTGATCGGCGCCGACTCCTTCCTGACGCTGAAGCAGTGGCACGGTGCTGAGGACCTGCTCTTCGCTTGTGATTTTGTGGTGGCTGGGCGCCCCGGCTTTCCGGTGAGCGACCTTGGCTCGATTCTGCCCGACGGCGTACACGTATCCGGCACTCCCAAGCTGCTCGAACCCGGCTGCCTTTCTGTGTTGATTGAGAATCCGGCGCATCGTCGATCGCAGCTTTACGTGCTCCCGGACCTACGGGAGGACATCTCCGCCACCGAGATCCGATCAGCCCTCAATGCCGCATCCAATTCTGAGCGGGCCCACGAGGACGGCGTCCTGCCCACCGCAGTCATCCGCTATATCCGGGAGCACAAGCTCTACCGCTGAAGGGAAGAATCAGCGATGATATCTAGCTTCGGCGGGCGCTGGCAGGCTACGATGAAGAGTAGTCAGGAGAACAACCCAACAGAATGGCATCCCTAGAGACTCGCCGCATGGTGCTTGCTGCTGCCGACGCGTGCGAAAGCAAGATGGCAGTGGATACCCGCACCCTTGAACTGGATCCGATGGACTCCGGCTTCACCGACTTCTTCATCATCACCAGCGGAACAAACACACGCCAGGTCGTGGCCATCGCTGACGAGATCGAAATGCGCATGAAGAAGGAGTTTGGCACCTATCCCAACTCGGTTGAGGGCCGCCGCCTGGGTGAGTGGATACTGATGGACTACGTGGATTTCGTTGTCCATGTTTTCCTCACGGAAAGGCGCGCCTTCTACGACATTGAGCGCCTGCGCAAGTCAGCCACGCTGGTGGACCTGGTTCAGCTCAAGGCTGCGCTCAACGAAAAGGTGAAGGCAGTTCGCCAGAAATCCCCGCCCAGGAAGGCTGCACCTGTGGCTGCGAAGAAGTCTGCTGCCAAAGGTGCGGCACCGGCCAAGAAAGCAACAGCCACTGTTACGAAATCGAAGGCGTCAGCAAAGAAGGCCGCGAAACCCGCATCAGTAAAGGCTCCAGCGAAGAAGGCGGCGGCGAAGAAAGTAACTGCCACTGCGACAAAAGCGCCGGCAAAGAAGAGCACAAAGAAATAGGCTCGTAAATTAGGCTCAATAGAAGGGCTGTCGCGATCCGCGACGGCCCTTTACTTTGCCGCGCGCTGCTAGGTTGGAGAGCAAAACAGAAAGGGCGCTCGTAAGAGCGCCCTTTCCGCATTGGTTGACCCGACGAACCAGTTTAGAACTGGATCGAACCCATAACCTGGACCACACGGCCAGAGACGGCGGAACCGGTGAAGGATCCGTACGGGCTGCTGGGCGGCGTAACCGTCGAGGTGATGGTTCCAAATCCGCCATTGCTCACGTCGTTCGTGGGGCTGGCGAAGTTCGGGTGGTTCAGGATGTTGAAGAAGTTGGCACCGATCTTGAAGCTCACGCCCTCTTTGATCGGAGTGACCTTGGCGAGATTCGCGTCGGTGTCAAAGTACATGGGTCCACGGTAGGCGTTGCGTGACTGGTTGCCGAACCCATACAAGTACTGGGTCGCGGAAGTGGCAAACTGCGATGCGTCGAGGCAGACGTCGTTGCCGTTGCCGCACTTAGCAGACTTGCCGCTGATGTGACCCGCGAGAACGGTGCCACCAGAACGGCTGCCCAGCAGGTTACCCGGGATCTTGCTGTTGTACACGCTGTACGGATAGCCAGTGCGTGAGTACAAGGTACCCGACAGTGTCCAGCCCTTGATAAACACATTGGCAAAACTGTTCCCAGTCTTGAACGGTGTCTGCCATACGTAGTTCAGGCTGAACGATTGGCGAATGTCGTAATCCGAATTGCCGTAGTTCAGGTTGTTGCCAGCGGGGTTTACCTGGGTGTTGAAGTATGTCGCGCCGTTGCCAAGGTTGAACTCGTTAAGGCAACCATTGGAGCAGGTATCAAGATCGTGGCTCCATGCGTAGTTCGCATTGAGCATCAAGCCATAACGGATGTGGTGCTTGTACGATGCAGTGACTCCGTTGTAGTTGGTGTGACCCATATTGGTAAGGTTGGTGATGATCTTGAAGCGTCTGTCCACCTGTGCGATGGGTAGTCCGCCAAAGCCACCGGGGCAGTAATTCGGGTTAGTGATGAATTTCCCTCTGTTTTCTGGATCCGGAATTGTGGGAGACGCAGTTGCGCAGGCAGCGTAGGCGTTGGGCGTGGCGTTGTTCTGCAGCACGTTGTAGGCATAGTTGCCGACATAGTTGATGTCGATGGCGTCGAACTGGCCGACCTGCTGCTGCCATTCCAGGTTGTACTCAAGATAGGTAGGATTCTTGAGCTTGTCCACGATGGAGCTGAAGGCTGGAGTTGCGAAGTTGCCATTAGTTGCAACCTGTAGTTGGGCCAGGGTTGCGCCGTTTGTGAAACCGCTCTGGAAGGCTGCGTTGGACTCGGCAGCGATCTCATACCCGTTGCCAGGCGTGCCCATTGCAACCGGGATATTGTTGTCGCCGGCGACGACGGTGAAGTTCGTGACGCCAGGGGCGTTGAGGATGTAGTTGTCAACCAGCTGCGCCGGGATCAGATCGGCAAAGAGCCCGATGCCGCCGCGAATGACTGTCTTGCCGCCCCGAGACTCGGGGCTATAGGCAAATCCAAAGCGAGGCTGAACCAGGATCGGATCGATGGCCGAATATGCATTCGAGATACCCGTCTTGATGGACGAGTTATAGGGTGTGGTTACCGAGTGATCGATGTTGCCAAAGTCCGAATAGAAGCGGTTGAAGCAATGGTCAGTGCAAGTCGGATTTGCGTTCCTGTCCAAGCGAAGAGCGAAGGTCAACTTGAGCTGCGGTGTGGCGGCGTACTCGTCCTGGCCGTAGAAGCCAAGCGTGTAGGTAGTGATCGGAGCTTCAAGATTTTGCGCAAAGCGCTGCTGAATGAAGCTGCCCGTAGCGCCGCTCAGCACGCCGCTGAAGTAATCAGTATTGCTGAAAAACTCAGTGCGGCCGCTGCTCAGAACGCCGGCGCGAAGATCCGTGATGAGGTTGCGGCGGAAGTTGACGCCGACCTTGACCGCATTCTTGCCCTTGATGATCGAGAGATCGTCAACGAACTGATACTGGGTTACGCGTCTGCCCTGCGGGTAGTTATAGTCTGTGCCGCCCATGAAGGCGAAGCCAAGACCATCCAGAGGCAGAACCGTCGTCGGGAAGACCGACAGAGCGTGTTGAATGTCGGTTGGTCCGAAGATCGCGGAGTAGTAGGAGCCGGACATGATGAAGTTGTTGGTCATCGTCGGGCTGAAGGTGTGGGTCTCATTCAACTGACCTTCCCACTGGGGCTGTGAGCTGTTGGCGTTGAATGCCGAATTGATGGGATCGGTTCCGGTGGCCTGAACGCCCCAGTCGTGCTTGTAGCGGTAGTTGATCTGATCCTTGGCTCCGATCACCTGATCGATGCGGACGGAATAAAGAGATTCGGTGTTGAGCGAGCCCGTCGTGTTCTGGAATTTGTAGGCGCAAGGTACACCAGTGGCGATGACATTGCCGTCTGCATCGAAGGTGCTGCCATACAGTGTATTGCCGATGGTCGTGCCGCTAAAGTCTCCGCAACCGAGTGCGGGATCGTCGGTTGTCGTCACTGGCACTGCGCGTGAAGCGCCCGGGCCGGTGTTATAGAGGTTGAACTGGGTCTGATACCAGGGGAGCTGGCTAGCATTGGTCAGCGCGAGGTTTGCGACAGTTGCAGCCTGGAATGCGGGAGAGGGCGTGTAGACCACACCGCCGCCGGGAAGGACGTAGCGCAGTCCTTCATAATCCGCGAAGAAGAAGAGCTTGTTCTTGATGATTGGACCGCCGACCCTGGTTGCCCACTGGTTCGAAACTGCGTGCGGGATTGGGGTGCCCGACTGGACGTTGAACCAGTCGTTGGCGTTGAGGATGGTGCCGTTCCAGTAGTAGACACCGTTGCCGTGGAATTTGTTGGTTCCGGCAAGCGTGGTGAAGTTAACCTGCGCACCAGCCATACGGCCATACTGTCCGGAGTAACCGTTGCTGACGACCGCCACTTCCTGAACTTCGTTCGCACCGAGCGTCAGGTTGCTGGCGCCGGAGTTGTTCAGGTTGTTGTACGGGTCCATGGTGTCGTTGCCATTCAGCGTGAACAGGTTCGACGTAGCCGAAACACCGAAGGCCGTGAATGCGCCGTAGCCCGCGCCTGTGCTCAGGTTGACGCCGGGAGCCGTGAAAGGAATGTTCGAGATGTCGCCGCCCGGAATCGGGAGCAGTGCGAGTTGCTCGGTATCATAAGTAGTGGTGATGTTTGCATTGTCGGGCTGAAGCAGTGCCTCGGACGTTGCGGTAACTTCTACCGTCTGGGCTGCGCCAACCGGCTGGGCCTTGATGTCAAGGCGCGTTGCCGAGCCGACGTTCACTTGGGCAGACTTCACGTCCGCGCTCAGGCCGTGGCCTTCAACAACGAGTGCGTAGTTACCCGGCCGCAGAAGCGGGAACCGGAATGAGCCATCTTCAGAGGTGACAACGGTCGTGACCGCGTCTGTATCCAGGCTGGTCAACTTGACTGTTGCTCCCGCTACGGTCGCGCCCGTGGGATCGGTGATCCTTCCCACAATGTCTCCCGTGGTGACGGTTTGCGCATAGGCACTTTGGGACAAGAACGGTGCAGCCAAGGACCCAAACGCTAGCGTAGCGCCCAAGAACAGCACTGCGATTTGTTTCTGAAAGCTCATGTGATCGACCTTCCTAGTGGTTTAATAAGTGTTTCAAGGCGAAAGGGTTAGAAGACTTAATGTATTGGCAAGTAAAGCCCGTCTATCCCAACTCCGCCCACATGCCTATCATGCCGGCTTAATTCACAGAGATGATTGCAATTAGGTCGCCAAAGAAGGCTGGCCATGCAAAATGATGGCAAGCTATTGATATTAAAGATGTAGATCGTCAATTACCCGGGCAGTGGGGCTATGTACCTCTTTAGTGGACTATGGAAATCCGTAGGATTCCAAAAAGAGAATATGAAAAGTGCCAGCCGTCACAGAAACGTTTGATAGCTGGGAATAAGGTACGGCGGGCGCTGTATTTAAATGACGCTTCCGGCATCATCTGTCTTTTACCAGGCCAAGTTCGCGAGTCGATGTCCCATGCCCGCTGTTCCTGTCGGCCAGGGGCTCCAGCCGGCAAGCGAATGAATGAGATGTAGCGCTAAGGTACTGCTTCGCTATCGGCAATCGCCCGGCGCGCTACACTCTCTGACGTGAAGATTCATCTCATTTCAATAGCCAACCGAGCGCGAAGCGACGGCTTCGATTCACTGGCGAAGGTGTATTTCGACCGTCTGGCTCCCTACATCAAGATGGAAACTACGGTTCTTCGGAGTGAGGCTGCGTTCTTCGAGTGGGCGGAACGGGTTCGCGAGAGGACGGCTCCAGTGCTGATGCTGCTCGACAGCCGTGGTCGCCAGTTTTCGTCTGAGCAGTTCGCAGAGTGGCTCGGGAGGCACCGCGATTCAGGCACGCAGAGCCTCGTGCTTGCCATCGGGCCGGCGGACGGCTGGACGGCGGATGGAAGGGGACGGGCAGATACGCTGCTTTCACTCTCCAGCATGACAATGCCGCATGAAATGGTGCGTTTAGTGCTCGCCGAACAGCTGTATCGAGCATTTACAATTCTGGCGGGGCATCCTTATCATAGCGGCCATTAGCAGTCAGTTCGGCAACGGCCAAATGGAACGAAAAAAAGGACTTAATGATGGCTGAAGTGCCGGTCGAGTCTCGAAAAGGTCTGATCCTTATCAATACAGGGACCGGGCAAGGGAAAGACCACCGCTGCCATGGGAACTGCCTTGCGCGCGGTCGGTAACGGCATGCGAGTGTTGATGCTTACAGTTTCTAAAGGGTTCGTGGCACTACGGGGAGTTGGATGCGGTGAAGGCGTTCGGCGACAATTTCGTTATGCAGCAGATGGGGCGGGGATTCGTGAAGGTTGGCGGTGCAGAGACCGACCCGGAAGATGTCAAGGCTTAGTTGACGATGCGTGGGAGGAGGCGCGGCGCGCGATCCTTTCCGGTGAGTGGGATATGGTCGTTCTGGACGAGATTAATTATGCGATCGGATACGGCATGCTGGATCCTGCGAAAGTAGTGGAGACATTGAAGATAGAGGCCGGAGATGGTGCACGTGATTCTGACTGGGACGGAATGCGCATCCTTCGTTGATTGAAATTGCCGATACGGTGACCGAGATGAGGACGTAAAGCATGCATATCAAAGGGGTATTCTCGCTCAGCGGGGCATTGAGTACTGAGAAAACGGTGGTCAAAAAATGGTCGTTTTTGACACGCTGGAGCGAGTTATAGAGAGATTTTCGAGAGCGGACGGAGAGGGAAATCATGTCCTGGTTTAAGCGACAGGAATCGGAAGCGGACAGCATGAACGAGGGAGTGTCGAACGGTGGAGGGACGCCCGGGCGAGAAGCGGGTGAAGACCGAGGGTCTGTGGATCAAGTGTGAGAAGTTGCCGCCAGATTATCTGGAAGGCCGACCTGGAGGCGAACCAGATGGTCTGTCCGAAGTGCGACCAGCACTTCCGCATCGGCGCGCGGCAGCGTATCGATCTGCTGCTGGAGCCGGGCTACGAGCTGGTCGACCTGGAGCTGCGTCCGACGGATCCGCTGAAGTTTGTTGACACGAAGTCCTACGCGGCACGACTCGAGAAGGCGCGCAAGGATACGGGTCTGAACGATGCGATTGTCAACGCGCTGGGCTCGATGGGTCACCACGAGGTGGTGCTGAGCGTGATGGAGTATGCCTTCATTGGCGGCAGCATGGGCTGCGTGGTGGGTGAGACGATCGCGCGCGCGGTGGACCGTTCGCTGGCCACCGGTCACCCGCTGATCATCGTTGCCTCGTCGGGCGGAGCACGCATGATGGAGGGTGTGACCAGCCTGATGCAGCTGGCAAAGATCTCCTCCGGGCTGGCGCTGCTGGACGATGCGAAGGTGCCGTACATCTCGGTGATGGCCGATCCCACGACGGGCGGCGTGACGGCGAGCTTCGCCATGCTGGGAGATCTGAACATTGCGGAGCCCGGCGCGCTGATTGGGTTTGCGGGGCCGCGCGTGATCGAACAAACAATTCGGCAGAAGCTGCCGGAGGGATTTCCAGCGGGCGGAGTTCCTGCTGGAACATGGAATGCTGGACGCGGTGGTGCCGCGCCGGGAGATGAAGGAGCTACCTGATTCGCGCGCTGGATTTTATGCAGCCGGATAAGGCGAAGGAAGCGACGGTCGAGGTCACCGCCAGTTGAGGGAAGGTACTAAACGCGAGCGGGGATTGTGCCGCTTCGTGCGAAGGCTAACAACCCCGCCCTAGCCAACACAAGGCTAGAGAGAACGGGGCACCCCGATCATCTTGGAGTTGACTTAGCGTGGGCCACCCGCCTTCGCTCTCCCGAGGGCAGACTAATGAAAACCGGCAGGATTCCGGAAGAGTCGAAAGAAGAAGCTCTACTCTGTCGGAGATGGATATGACCCTATACAAGCTGCGAGAGGCTTGACTCTGGGAGCTTCAATCGGTCGTGGCTAAAAAACGGCGAATCGATGCCGCCAGTTCAACGCATCGGGTATGGGGTAGTTTCGTTCGCCTTTGTCGGTGCGGGTTTGTTTCTTCTGAACGCAGGCTGGGTCATCATTGGGCCCCGAGATGCGACATTTTGTGCGTGGTTGCTAGGCGGCTTTGTTTCCTTGCTGTCACTGGGTGGGCTTGGTCTGCGGAACGTTCTCCGATTTAAGAAGAGTGGATCAAATTGATTGGCAGGGCTGCTCTGCCCGGAGTTGGAACTACCCCACTCAAGCCAAAGGAAGGCTTGAATGGGCCACACACCGAACTGCCATGATTTGTTGGTTGAACATCTCTTATTTTCAGGGTGATACGATTTCGTCAACTGTAAAATTTATCTAACCAAATTACTTGCAAAGACCGATGAACGTTTGGTAGGTTATCATTTGTAGCTTTTGCGCTACAATTACGTGAGAGGCTAGAGCTTTCACATCATCGGACGAAGGCGAATGTGGAAGCGCGATCGCGAGAACTCTGGATTTTCGAAACATCAAATGGCCAATGCCCGTTTACCGAGTGGCACAATAGGCGAGACCCAGTGAGGTATAGAAAGATTCAAGTTCGCTTGAACCGCCTCGAGGATGGAAACTTCGGCGATTGCAAGCCCTCCGGAGAAGGTGTACAGGAACTGAGATTGGACATCGGTCCAGGCTACAGAATCTACTTTGCTTTAGACGGCAAAGACATAGTTCTTCTCTTATGTGGCGGAGACAAGAGTTCGCAGGCAAGAGACATAAAATTAGCAAAAGCGTATTGGCGAGAGCACAAGAGGTAATTATGCCTAGACATTCCAGAAGCTATAAATCTGAACTATACAAATCCCTTCAAAACGATGCAGGGGCTCTCCTGTATCTGCAAGTGGCGCTTGAGGAGTCTGTCCCAGACTTCCTCAAAGCACTAAGACACGTTGCGGAAGCTCGTAAGATTTCAGCACTTGCAGAGGCGAGCAATCTCAATCGAGAGAATCTCTATCGCATCCTGAGCGAAGACGGTAACCCTCGCCTAAATAGTCTTGCTGCAATCTTGAAAGCTCTTGGGTTCAAGCTCTCAGTGGAGTCTGACTCTATCGACCTCCAAGCTACGAGCAACGAAGCGTCCGCCACGGCTTTTCAAGAGCCTGCCGTGACCATCCCGTTCTCGACTAAAGGCACGGTTTACTCAATCGATCATTTTCGTCGCGACCGTATGTATCAATCGACCCAACCAGCTGTAGCGATGACAAGATGCTCAATCGGCATTGAGCGGAGCGATTCCAAATCTCGTGAAGCTGTTGGGGCTTACGCATAATGTCGATCGAAATTGAGCAGTCCCGAGACCAACTCCGGCGTTCCAGCGTGCTCACGCGGAACGCCAGCATACAAAACATCAGGGTGCTGTCCGGGAGTTACAGACGCATTGGCGAAGAAGAACTCGTGGCCATTGCTGCTGGGACTTTGCAGGCGGAGGTCTTCTTTAAGCCGTCAAACATCCAAGTTCTCAATCAACGACTTTATGCTGCTGCTTCATTTGAGTGTAAGGTCATCCCGGAATCGACGGATACTGCCTCCTTCGAGGTCTTGAAGATCGAGTGTGTTCTGGAGGCAATCTATCTTTTGAGGGAAGGCTATTCTCCTACAGAGTCTGAACTCAATGCTTTCCATAGAGGGAATGCAATTTTTCACTGCTGGCCTTACTTTCGTGAATTCGTGCAGAATGCGGCTGTCCGGATGGATTTCCCACCACCACCCATTCCATTTCTGCGAGTCTCGCTGCCGGCAAAGGGAGCAGATAACCTCGAATCAAGGAAACTCCAAGGTAAGCGAAGCAGGTCCGCTAAGAAATGATGCCTTCTTGGGTATTGAGGCTGCAGAGATTCTGACCCACATCAATTAACGAAGAGACGCCTTGATGATGCTTACGCGGTCGGTGACGGTTGCGGGTTCAATGGGGAATAGGTCGAAGCCTTGGGATTGGTAGATTTCTTCGTGGATCTTTTCGAAGCGGAGGGTTTCTTCGAAGGTGATTCGGCGGGCGGCGGTGGGTGTGACGAATCCTAGATTGCGAATGAAGAAGACTCGCTGCTGGTAGATCTGACCTGCTCCCGGAAAACTCTACCAGCTGAAACTGGAGTTCTCTCGTAATCTAATCGGGAGGACGGAGTATGAAGAAGAGCCGGTACACGGAAGAGCAAATCATCGGGATATTGAAGCAGCATGAGGCCGGGGTGAAGACGGCGGATGTGTGCCGAGAGCATGGGATCAGTGCGGCAACGTTTTATGGATGGAAGTCGAAGTACGGCGGGATGGAAGTAAGCGAGGCGCAGCGGCTGAAGGCGGTGGAGGACGAGAACCGTCGCCTGAAGCTATTGGTAGCGGAGCTGAGCCTGCACGGCGAGGCGCTGAAGGCAGTCATACGAAAAAACGGGTGGAGCTTGCCGGTCTGAGAGAAGAAGTGGCGTTCATCTCAGTCGAATTCCGTCTGAGCGAACGCACGGCCTGCAAGCTGCTGGGCATGGAGCGGTCGAGCTATCGGTATGAACCTCGTCCAGACCGCAACATCGCACTGCGCGAAGAGTTGGTGAAGCTGGCCCGGCAGAAGCCGCGCTACGGTTATCGAAGGCTGCATGTTCTGCTTCGGCGAAGAGGTCACGAGGTCAACGTGAAGCGCGTTTATCGGCTCTATTTGGAGGAACGGCTGGCGGTTCGGCGGAGGAGGCGCAAGCGGCTGGTGCGGGATCGTGCCCAGACGCCGCGACTGATCCGGGCCAACCAGGAGTGGGCGATGGACTTCATCGTGGATGGCCTGGCAACCGGGAGGATGGTGCGGATCCTGAGCGTAGTGGATACGTACACGCGTGAGTGCCTGGCGCTCGAGGCCGACACCAGCCTGGGCAGCGGACGGGTGACGCGTGTGCTGGAGAGGCTGATCGATGAGCGTGGCCGGCCGGAGAACGTGCGCTCGGACAATGGACCCGAGTTCACTTCGCGTCGCATGCTGGGTTGGGCTGAAGACTGGAAGGTGGGGCTGGTACACATACAGCCGGGAAGGCCAATGCAGAATGGCCATGTCGAGAGCTTCCACGGGAGACTGCGCGACGAGTGTCTCAACGCCAACTGGTTCCGCACGCTCAATGATGTAAGAAGCACTCTGGCAAGCTGGCGGCGGGAGTACAACTGCGAACGCCCGCACAGCTCGCTCGACTACAGGACGCCGGAAGAGTTCCGGCGAAATGCAGGCTATGTGAATGTGGAAAGCAAAGAGCGCTTCCCACATTTACACAGCCTCGACGGCTGCTGCGAGATAATCTCGGAGCAAAACCAAAACCGAGAAACTCCAGCTATCAGTGGTTGAGAAAAACGGGGCGCTTCTGCCTGGATGCGCTCCAGTTCAGCGGCTAGAAACGGCGTATAAGCATGGCCGAGATAGACGGCCAGGGCCGCAGTGCAGACACAGCTACGATCGTGAAACTGAATCTCATCCGGTTGATAAGACGCTCGAATCTGGCGGTCCTTTTGCAGGTGCGCGATGGCTTCGAGGAAGGACGGATGAAGCCAGGGTTCGTCGTTGCCCTGTGCATGCTGGGCTGCGATGACGTCGGTAGCCGCCTCTTCGACTACGCTGAATCCATCAAGCTCTAACTGGCGAAGGATCGCTGTCTTTCCCGATCCCGGCGCTCCGGTGAGGATGAACCTTTTCATACGATCTTGCTTTCGCCTCCGCTGCTGTTGGTCCGACGCGCGGCATCAGGATGATTGTCATTCACATGCCGGAAGTGAACTATCCCACTCAAGCCAACAGAGGGCTTGAAGGGCCACCGAGCCTTTTCATACGTTTTCGACTCCGCTGCTGTAGCTGCCGCGGGGGCGTTGATCCCACCCTTCGCAAGGAGCGCGAAGGATTGGGCACCCAGATTGGACGTGGTACAGACATTAGCCGGCTTGCTACCGCTCAAGCTAACGGCGGGCTTGAATGGGCCACCCCTGTCATTGATCCGCAATGGTTGCTCCCGGATTTCGACTGTTGACAGATCAGTTACTCCTATCAGAACCTTTAGGCCACAGTCCGAAGCCTTTTGCGCACGCCTGCGGAAGGGCATCAAGCCACACAAAAGGACAGACAGCGGAGTCGGAGGCTCAGTGACACGAATCGGAAGACAGGCCCGCATTTCCAATCGCGGGCTATCTGTTTGGACGACCGCCGTAATGCCCTTCGGGTTCGTTTGCCGTACCGCGAACCAATGGTGTCGCCTGTGCTGTTCAGGGAGACCAGAGGGTGGTTGCGCGAGTCGGCCCAGCCGGGATGAGCGACCATCTCGCGTCGTCGCTTCCTTGCTGACGATTGCTGTGTTGCTGGCCTCCAACGGGTGTGCGCTTCGGACGGGACCGAAGATGGTTCCTCGTGCCCGCTTCGATTATTCCGGCGTTATCGAGCGCTCGTGGAAAGAGCAGATGCTGTTGAATATGGTGCGGCTCCGATACTTGGATCCTCCATTTTTTCTTGATGTGCAGCAGGTGATTGCCCAGTACACCTTTGAAGGTTCAGGCACGGTTGGTGGCACCGACCTGGCGGGGACCCCAACCGCATCGGCCGCCGTTTCTGGACGGTGGGCGGAGAGTCCTACCATCACTTTGAACCCCATGACCGGTCAAAAATTCACCAAGAGCCTGTTACAGCCGATTAGCCCTGCCGACCTGTGGGAGCTGGTGGAAGCCGGCTGGCCGATCTCGGATATTTTTATAGTCGCCGTGAGGTCGATTAATGGGCTGCATGCCACGACGACCGCCCACGCACTCAAGCATCCGGGGGATCCTGATTTTTACCGTGTCATCGGCCTGCTGCAACAATTGCAGTCAGCCGACGCTTTTGGATTGCGTGTGGAGGAGCACGACGGCAAAGGGACGGCGATCGTCGCGTTTCTTCGTACCGAAAAGGCGGACCAAGCCTCCATTGAAGCAGCTCGGACCGTACGGCAGTTGCTCCGGCTCGATCCCGATGCAAAGGAATTCAAGCTCACTTTTGACCCGCTGCCGCAAGATGACAAGGAAATTGCCATGTTGACGCGTTCGATGCTGGAGATCCTTATGGAAGCCACGGCGGGCGTGGAGATTCCGGATTCGGATATTCAGGAGGGGCGCGCATCCAGGATGGACGAAGTGGAAGCGTCCACACCAGCAATGCACACCTTCAAGGTCCGGGTGCGATCCTCATCCGGAAAACCACCTGACAATGATGCGTTCGCGGCGATTCGATACCGCAACCAATGGTTCTGGATCGACGACCGCGACCTGGCTGCCAAGCGGGGCCTCGGTTTTCTGATGATGTTGTTCACGCTGGTGGAGTCAGGCGCTACGGCAGCGCCACCGGTTCTGACCATTAGCAAGCCCTAAGGTTCTCGCTGCAACTCTCCCATGCCCGTCAGAGAGATGGTGTGGCCAATCCTGTGCTGGAAGTAGAGTTCACTTGATTGCCAAGAGCCTCGTCCGGTGCAGGATATGGGGTGCGGGGTGCGGTGAGGATTGAGATCTGGGTATCCACCATTGACTTATCGGGCAACTCCCCTGGAAGCGGACTGAAGTGGTAGTACCGTTCCGGGTATCGGGAGTAATATTGCGGTAAGAATTCCGCTGGCGCTGCAGCATTTGCACCTTTGATAGGGGGTCGTATGCTCAAGCCTGTACTGATCATCGCAGTAATCTCGGTTGCGGGAATGACCGCGTATTCGCAGGAAAGCCAGACACCCGAGACCGGAACCCAGGCCCCAAGTGCTATTCCCCAGGCGGCCAAGGATCAGAAAAACCCAGTCAAGCCAACCCTGGAGTCCATTGCCGCCGCCAAGAAGATCTACGGATACGACTGCGCCATGTGCCACGGCGCAAATGGCGATGGCAAGGGCGACACGGCCAACGATATGAAGCTCTCCATAAGGGATCTGCACGACCCGAGCACGCTGAAAGGTACGTCCGATGGTGAGATGTACTACATCATCGAGAACGGCAACGGCAAGTGTCCCCCGGAAGACGGTCGTGCCAAGCCGGACAGCATCTGGAACCTGGTGGTCTACATGCGCTCGTTCTCGGACCCCAAGGTCCTGCCAACCAAGTAGCCGCACTAGATAAAGGACCGAGGCAAGGGCTGCTGTGTCCTGCGCGACTCCTGCATTGGCGGTTTGGTGACTGACGTTGCCGGATTGCTCCACCCCGAGTCACTCCAACCTTGTTCTTTCGATACTGAGCAGGGGGGTTAACAACAGCACATCACTCTTAAGGAAGATTCAGTTTTGCTTCTGCGCAAGGTAGTAGATCTCTGGCATGAGCCAAGGGGCAACAGCGAATGGACTTGAAGCAACCTCACATAGATTGAGATGGTTCGATAGCGATTCTCTCAGGTGCCTGAAGTCAAAGCCGTTATGAGAATAGTAAAAGGGTAGGCCTGATGTCTCCGACACCTCGCGCTCGGGAGGGTGCCCAACGCACGCCATCAGAACGTTCTCAATCTGGGCGTCGAAGGCTCCATATCTGCGGAACATACGGAACGCTCCCTTATACAGTGCGG
>CAVSAX010000029.1:0-98772 GCA_963725995.1 uncultured Acidobacteriaceae bacterium
GGATGCCAATCTCGACTGGCACTCCGATGACAGCAACTCCTCCCGATCGAAGCATGCCAGCGATTGTCGCCAATGCCGCGTGGGTTTCGTTCGGAGGCAAGTGCTCGAAGACCTCAAGGCAGAGTACGATGTCAACCGATTTACGAGCTATGGCCTTGGCATCGGAGAGAAATCGGATGCTTGGGATCTCGCTTAGATTCAGCCGTGCTTCGCCCATCAGGTTCGGACTCGGCTCGTAGCAGACTATGTTCGAGCCGGGATACCGGATTGCCAGAAGCTTGCACAGTTCACCGTCGCCTGAGCCAAAGTCGCATACTGTTTTTGGAGATTCCTTGATGGACTCACACATCTTCAACGCGCTCGACAGTCGCTTGCGTTGCAGCCATCGCTTGATCGAGTTCTTGTCGTTGAACGTCAGGTCCGCGTACTGGCCCATTGGTATGCCGAGACTATAAACAGAGCTCTCCCAAAGTGTGTGTGCCGGCCATCACGTTTGATCTCCATGGAGGCCAATCTGAGACGCTTAAGGAATGGATAGTGGGCCTGGCGCTTCGTGAGGTAACGACCGCGCCCTAGCCACAGAAGGCTGGACCGGGAAACCCATTCGGTTTGGTATTGAGGAATGAAAGTAGCGAGGGGTAGCCGGTGTGCGGGGGATTGGCTAGCGGCTAGAATGGAAGCATGTCGTATGCGGCGGCGGTTGATAGTTTATTTCGGCTGAGCGGGGAGCTGCATGCTTCCCCGGGTGCGCCGCGGCGCAAGTTCCGGCTGGAAGATATGCGGGTGCTGATGGCCGCGCTGGGCGATCCGCAAACGAAGTTTCGCTCGATCCTGGTGGCGGGGACGAATGGCAAAGGATCGACCTCGGCGACGCTGGCCAGCATTCTGAAAGAGGCTGGGTTTCGGGTGGGGCTGTACACTTCTCCGCATTTGTCGCGGGTGAACGAGCGCATCCGCGTGAACGGCGAGACCATTACAGACGCAGGTTTTGCAGAGCGCTACTATCGCGTGCACGAGGTCGCGGTGGGGCTGGTGGTACGCGGCGAGTTGCCGGGGCTACCCAGCTTTTTTGAAACGATGACGGCGATTGCGTTTCTGACTTATGCCATTGAGCAGGTAGATATCGCTGTGCTGGAAGTAGGCATGGGCGGGCGGCTGGATGCGACGAATATCGTTGAGCCGCTGGTGAGCGTGATTACAGATATATCGCTGGACCATACGGAGTGGCTGGGGTCGACGATCACTGCGATTGCGGGGGAGAAGGCGGGGATCCTGCGCAGGGACGGGGTTTTGGTGACGCTGCCGCAGCACCCTGAGGCGAACCAGGCGATTGGCGAGCGGGCGGTGGAGCTGAATGTTCGCGGGGTAAACGCGGCGGAGTATATGCCGGCGATGACGGTGACGGGGTCGCGGAATGAGTATCCGCTGGCGGTGCTGGGGAAGGTAATCCACGTTGAGTCGCCGCTGGATGGGGTGCACCAGCAACGCAATCTGGCGCTGGCGATTGCTACGGCGGTGGAGATTTGTAACAATCACGGTTACAAATTGGATGCAGGCGCGATCGAGGCGGGGATTCGGACTACGAGCTGGCCGGGGAGGCTGGAGCATTTCCCGGGAGGCGGGCTGAGGGCGGAGCTGGTGGTGGATGTGGCACACAATCCCGCGGGCGCATGGGCCTTGAGGTCGGCGCTGTCGGCACTGGGTCACGAGGGCGAAATGACGCTGATCTTTGGCTGTCTGCGCGACAAGGCGGTGGCGGAGATGGCACAGATCCTCTTCCCCATATTTGACCGGGTGATTCTGACCGAAGTGGATTCGCCGAGGGCAGCGACGCTGGAAGAGATGTCCGCGGCGGCACGGGTGACGGGGGTTCCCTTCAGCACAGCTGGGGATGCGGAAGCAGCGCTGCATGCGGCGCTCGAGCAGACCCCTGTGAATGGGCTGGTGGTGGCGTGCGGATCGGTTTATCTTGTGGGCAAGGTGCGCGAGCTGATTCCATTGCTGGATAGCCAGGGTGTGTATGCGAGGACGACAGCGTGATTGAGAGGCCCTCTCCACTGCCGTTGCGCTACCGGCTGCTCTCTGACGTGGTGCAGGCGCCGTTGTTTGCGCTGAACACGATCGCCTTTGGGAGCCTGTCGATTGCGTCGTCGGTGGTGGACAAAGACGGGCGCGCGCAGCACGCGATCGCGCGGGTGTGGGCAAGGACGACGATTGGGCTGAGTCTCGCCAGGGTGGAAGTGGTTGGCGCGGAGAACCTGCGGAAGGCTCCGGTGGCGGTATATGCCTGCAACCACACATCTTATATGGACACGCCCATTCTCTATAGCGCGCTTCCCTTCCAATTCCGGATATTGGCGAAGCAAGGGCTTTGGAAGATTCCATTTATTGGCTGGCATTTGAACCGGTCGGGACAGATTCCGATTGATATCTCCACGCAGCGTTCGTCGATAGCGAGCCTGGGTGCAGGGGTGAGGGCGCTGAAGGGCGGCTTGCCTTTGCTGGTATTTCCGGAGGGGGGTCGTACATCGGATGGCCATCCGCAGAATTTCCAGAGCGGTGCGGCCTACCTGGCGATCAAGGCACAGGTTCCGTTGGTCCCGATGGCGCTGGTGAATGCGTTCGGACTGTTGCCGATTCACACGCGGCATCTTCATCCACGGCCCGTTCGATTGATCGTGGGTGAGCCTATTTCGACCGAAGGGATCACTACACGCCAGATGAATGAGCTGAACAACCGCCTGCGCGCGGAGGTTTGCCGCCTGTATTACGAGAATGGCGGGATACCCCGGCCTGAGGCGCAGCACGAAGAGATTCCAGCTTCAGAATCCAGTACATACGAGCAGACACGATGAAGGCTCCACGAATTGCAGTGCCGGAGCCCACGTCGGGCGACCCCTCCTACAATCAGCGTTGCTGGCCACAGTTTGCGCATGCTATCCAGTCGTGCGGCGGGATTGCGGTGCCGATTCCCTTGACGGAGAGCCAGGCGAGTGTGGCGCGCACGATCAGCGGGTGCTGCGCGATTCTGCTGCCCGGGAGCCCTTCGGATGTGGATCCGCAGAAGTACGGGCAGAAGGCGGTGCCGGAGACGGCCAAGGCCGATCCTGACCGCGAGGCCGTGGACGAATTGCTGTTGCAGGATGCGTTCAACCTGCGCAAGCCAATCCTCGGGGTTTGCTACGGACTGCAGTCGCTGAACGTGTGGCGCAACGGGACGCTGACTCAGCATCTTGGCGGCGAGGCGCATGAGCATCCGGATGAGAACTCGCAAATTTACGCGAGCCACCCGGTGGCCTTGATGGCTGGTTCGCTTCTGGCGGGGGCGCTGGGGCTTTCGGCAGAGGAGCAGGCTGCGGGTATCGTGGTGAACTCGAGCCACCACCAGGCCGTGGACGTGCTGGGGGACGGGCTGGAGAAGGTGGGGCTGGCGGTGCCGGATGGGGTGGTTGAGGCGCTGGAACTGGCTGACGGATCGCAGTTCGTAGTGGGAGTGCAGTGGCATCCTGAGCGCACCTTCGGGACCGATGCTCCGTCGCGGGCGCTCTTTCGGGCGTTTGTTGCCGCGGCGGCGGAGTGGAAACTGACGCCGATTCAGGATTCGGTGGTCGGCTCCGCCAAGGGATGACGCGCCTTTCCGAGTTATTAGTGGAGGCGGGGCTAGAGCCTGTATCGGGCGAGCGGGACGCGAAGTTCTCCGCGTACCTGGAATTACTGCAGAAATGGAATTCCAAGCTAAACCTGACAGCGATTCGGTCGCCGGAGGAGATTCTGCGGCGTCATTTCGTGGAATGCATCTTTTGCGCTCGAAATCTGCCGGAGGGGATTGCTACGCTGCTGGATTTTGGATCTGGGGCGGGGTTCCCCGGCATTCCGATTGCGCTGTGCCGGCCGGAGATCCAAGTAACGCTGGCAGAGTCGCAGGCGAAGAAGGCGGCGTTTCTGCGGGAGGCGGGCCGAGTGCTGGGGCTGGCCACCGAGGTGTATGGGGGACGGGCCGAGGCAATGACTGCGCAGTTTGACGCGGTGGCGATGCGGGCCGTGGACAAGATGGCGGTGGCGGTTCCGGCGGCCATTGGAAGGTTGAAGGCTGGTGGGCGGCTGATTCTGCTGGTTGGTGAGTCTGGGGCCGGGCTGGAAGGGTATGGAGGGTTGGGTTGGGAAGAGACATTGAGGTTGCCGGGGCTGGAACGGTCGGTGATGGCGGTGGGTAGGGTGCGCGGATAGTTCCACGTGGAACCTTTGCTGATGGTGAGGGCGTAGGCCCCCGATGTTCCACGTGGAACATGCCGGCTGTCTCGCGGGAAGAACAGGCGAATTTATTCCTGAAAGATTTCCACCGGGGGGCCCATGGAGAGCGTTCATCGGGGCGACGGCGCCGGGTGATCGGAAACACAACAGAGATATGGGGTTCTCGCATATTCTGGATGGGCGCACAAAAAGTTCTCCACAGATTCATCCACGTTCTGCACAGGCGGCGAGCCATTGCAGAACCCGACCCCGACCGATAGTCTGAGGGCTCATGGGCAAGGTACTGGCAATCGTCAACCAGAAAGGTGGCGTGGGTAAAACCACGACCGCAATCAATCTCTCCGCATCGCTAGCGCTGGAAGGCCTGAAGTGTTTGCTGCTGGACTGCGATCCGCAGGCCAACTCCACCGGGGGGCTGGGATTTGCGCGGGATGACGATCGGCACTCGATGTACGACGTATTTGCGGGTGAGGCCAGCATCGCCGAGATTCTGCTGAAGACCGAGATTGAGATGCTGCAACTGGCGCCGGGCAGCAAGAACCTGATTGGCGCGAATGTGGAGCTGGTGCAGGCAGATCATCGTTCGGAGAGATTGCGGACGGCGATGGGTCCGATTCGCGATGAGTACGATTTTCTGATCATGGATTGCCCGCCCGCGCTGGACCTGCTGACGCTGAACGCGCTGGTGGCTGCGGATCGTCTGCTGGTGCCGATGCAGGCTGAGTATTTCGCGCTGGAAGGGATCAGCGAGCTCGTAAGCACCTTGGAGCGGGTTCGGTCGGCGTTTAATCCCTCACTGAGCATTGAGGGTGTGCTGCTGACGATGTATGACGACAGGACGAATCTGGCGCAGCAGGTGACAGAGAATCTCAAGGGATTCTTTGGTGACAAGCTTTTCAAGACGGTGATCCCGCGCAATGTACGGCTGGCGGAGGCGCCCAGCCATGGCAAGCCGGTAGCGTTATATGACGCGCGGTCGCGGGGGGCGGAGAGCTACCGCGCACTGGCGTTGGAGATTCTGGAGCGCAACGGCATGACGAGCCCGCGAAGCCTGAAGAGGGCGGCTGCGCCTGCTCCCGAGGTGAAGGTTAGTTTCTGGCCGTACGCTTAGCGCCTCGTCCCCCTCAAAGCAAGATTTTTTCAAAGGAAGACCCTGAATGACCACCACGATCGACCATTCCAAACGCCGCGCATTGGGTAAGGGGCTTGAGTCGCTTCTGCCGCGGGTAGCACCGGCTATTAGTGAGGCGGCAGAGCCGGTTGCTCCGCCACCCCAACCAGAGAGCGGCAGGCCGCGCGAGTTACCCGTTGAGCTGATTGACAGGAATCCATTCCAGACGCGCAGCCACTTTGACGAACAGCAACTGAGCGAACTGGCGGCTTCGATTACGGCGACCGGAGTGGTGCAGCCAGTGCTGGTGCGGCCGCTGATAAACGGGAGGTTCCAGTTGATTGCCGGTGAGCGGCGCTGGCTGGCGTCGCAGCGGGCGGGCAAGACTGTGATTCCGGCGATCTTGCGGCAGGTTTCGGACGAACAGGCGATGGAAATGACCATCGTTGAGAACCTGCAACGTGCGGACCTGAACCCGATTGAGCAGGCGCGGGCGTATGACCGGCTGAGCCGCGAGTTCAAAATGACGCAGGAGCAGATGGCTCAGCGGACCGGCAAGGACCGGGCGTCGGTGGCGAACTTTCTACGGTTGCTGCGGCTGCCTGCCGAGGTGCAGGTACAGGTGGAGCAGGGCAAGCTGACCTTTGGTCATGCGCGCACCTTGCTGGCGCTGGAGTCGCCAGAGGCGATTCTGAAGGCGGCGAAGAAGGTGACGGCACTGTCGATGTCAGTAAGGCAGACGGAGACGTATGTGCAAGGGCTGCTGAATCCTGAGAAGAAGGCACCGGCGAAGGCTGAGATGCCGATCGATCCCAATGTGAAGGAAGCGCAGGATCGGCTGCAGCGTTCACTGGGATTGAAGGTCCGTGTCGAGGACAAGAATGGGCGGGGCAAAGTGATTATCGAATACGCCCGGCTTGAGGATTTCGACGCGTTGATGGAAGCCATTACCGGGAAATAATTCAGAGCGTAACGCCGGGGGTGATTCGTGAATCTTCTGGAGCGGCAGGGGTCCGCGCTGTCTTTCACGCGGCGGCAGAGTTTGGCGGGGCTGGCCATGGCGGCGGGCGGCTTTGCGCTGGCCGCGCCACGAGCTTGGGCGGCAGCTGATGGTGGGTTGGTGCATACGGCAGAGGCTATTCACCAGGAGCCCGTGCTTACGGCTACTCCGAAGCGGATTTATGAGGCGCTGCTGGACGCGAAGCAATTCCAGAAAATTGAATTGCTGGGTGGCGAAATAAAGGCTTCGGATCTTGCGGCCAAGCCGGCGGAGATAAGCCGCGTGGCGGGAGGGGCGTTCACGCTCTTTGCCGGGCACATTGTGGGCAGGCAGATTGAGTTGGTGCCTAACCAGCGAATCGTGCAGGTGTGGCGCGAGGTGACGTGGACGGCGGGGGCCTACTCGCTGGTGAAGTTTGAGCTGGTCGCGCAGGGGTCAGGGACTCGGATCGTTTTTGACCATACAGGATTTCCGGCAGGCGCGGGCGACCACCTGGCGATTGGATGGAAGGGTAACTACTGGGAGCCGCTGGAGAAGTACCTGAGTTGATCGAGTAAGCCACGGATTGATGCCTGTTCCGCGCAATTTAGAAGCTGATCTGCTCGTGATGTAAATTCCGCACCAACAGGACGAGAACGCATGCAAGTTGAACGTCTTCGCTATTTGTCACTGTCACTGTTACTTATTATCGGCACAGCCGCAGCGCAACAGCCAACGTCGCCCATAGCGACGCAGAGGACCGTTATTCATGCTGGGCATGTGCTGGATGTGCGCACGGGCAACGAGGCTGCGAACCAATCGATCGTGGTGAGCGGCGACAAGATTGTTTCGGTGGGACCTGACCAGAAGGCGCAGCCGGGGGACAAGGAGATTGACTTGCGCGGCATGACGGTGATGCCGGGGATGATTGATGTGCACACCCACCTGACCGGGGATACTAACTTTGACCCTTACCATGAGCTGACTACTACGCCGATCAAGGAAGCGCTGATGGGCGTGGTGAATGCGAAGGTGACGTTGCTGGCCGGCTTCACGAGCGTGCGTAATGTTGGCGCGGGTGGGTACTCGGATATAGCGCTGCGCGACGATATCGACGCGGGGATGTTTGCAGGTCCGCACATGCAGGCGAGTGGGCCACCACTGGGAATTACCGGCGGTCATTGCGACGAGAACCTGCTGCCGTTTGAGTATCACTGGACGGCGGACGGCGTGGCGGACGGAATTGCCGGTGTGCAGCAGAAGGTGCGGCAGAACATCAAGTATGGTGCGGACCTGATCAAGATCTGCGCGACGGGCGGCGTGCTGTCAAAGGGCGACGATCCGCAGGCCTCGCAATATACGCTCGAAGAGATGCAGGCAATTGTGGCGGACGCGCACAGGCTGGGACGGAAGGTGGCCGCGCATGCGCATGGCAAGCAGGGGATTTTGTGGGCGAGCGAAGCGGGAGTGGATTCGATCGAGCATGCCTCGTACATCGACGATGCGGCGATCGCCATGATGAAGAAGAATGGGACCTACCTGGTGCCGACCGCATATCTGCAGCTATGGTTGCCGGAGCATGGAAACCTGCCACCGCTCTACCAACAGAAGGCGAGGGACGTGAGCGCGGTGGCATTTGCGAATCTTCGCAAGGCGATCCAGTCGGGAGTGAAGGTGGCGCTGGGGACGGATGCCGCGGTCTATCCGCATGGCCAGAACGCGCATGAGCTGGAAGTCTACGTAAACAACCTGGGGATGAAACCGTTGGCGGTGATCCAGTCGACGACGGTGAATGCCGCGGAGCTGATGGGCTGGGCCGACAAGACAGGTGCTCTGGAAGCGGGCAAGTGGGCGGACATCATCGCGGTTCCGGGCGACCCCGTGGCTGACGTAAAGATTCTGCAGAGTGTTCCGTTCGTGATGAAGGCGGGCGTCGTGTACAAGAACGAGGCGGCCCAGCGTTGATGAAGGCCAGCTCGTTCGAGTTTCGCCATCGCGTAGTCCTTATTGCGGCGATCTATGTATTGGGCTTCGCGATGCCCTGGTATCTGCTGGGAAACCTGGCGGGCAGGGGCACGTGGCTGACGATTTCGTCGTTGCTTGCGCGTACCGGATGGCTCGGGCTGAGCGAAGCTACGATATTCGTAACAGTGATTGCCCTTATTGCGGGGGTGGTGGGAACCCTGCTGAGGATCTGGGGAACTGCACACCTGGGAGCGGGGACGATGCAGAGCCGCGCGATGGTCGCGGGTCAGGTGGTCGCGTCTGGGCCATATCGGCATGTGCGTAATCCGCTGTACCTGGGTCTTGGCTGATATCCATTCCTATGGCGCTGTTGATGCCGGTGGCGGGAGCGGTATTTGCGAGCGTGGCCTTGTGCCTGCTTTGATCTGCGGCTGATTGGCGGTGAAGAGGCACATCTGACGGAGAAGCTGGGCGAGCTTTATGCGGAATATCGCTCGCGGGTGCCACGGCTTATGCCGAGGGTGCTTCCCTGCTGTGTCGAGCGATGAAGCGATCCCCCGTTGGTTGCGCGCGATTGTAGCGGAGTTCTTTCCGGTGAGCTTCACACTTTGTTTTGCGGTGCTGGCATGGCGATATAACGCGTACCTGCTGATGCGCTGCGTTGAGTGTGCTTTGGAGCATCGCTGGTGGTGCGGGCGCTGAGAATGCGCTGGAGAGAGAATAGCGCGAGCGATGCAAAAAAGAGAGGAGAGACGCTTGCCTTCGTCTCTCCCATACGTGCTGTTACTGGATAAGCCTGGCCGAGTTTCTCTGCGGGCCTGCAGGGGTACTGCACATCTTGAGTCGAAGCTACTTCTTCGGTGGGGCGATGACGTCCTTGGCAGCCTTGGCTACGCGGAACTTAACAACCGTCTTCGCTTTGATCTTGATGGCTTCGCCCGTTTGCGGGTTGCGGCCGATGCGAGCCTTTGCGCTCCGCCTTCACGAAGCGGCCCAGACCAGGAATCACGAAGACGCCGTTCTTCTTGGTTTCTTTGACAGCGGTCTCGGCGAGCAGATCCAGAAAGGCTGCCGACTGTTTGTTGGTGAGTGCGAGCTTTTCGGCCATGTGCCGGACAAGTGCTGTCTTGGTCAAACCTGTTGCCATGTAAATCCTCCTGTGGTACGTATCGTTCTCTACTTCAGGGGTTGCGCGTGAGGATGCGCTCGACTCATTTCCCTGGCGAAGTTTGCTGCTGGTTTTCAGGTCTCTTTCCCTACATGGAAGGAGTGTTTGGGTCTTTTGCGGGCCTGAGCCGGTGTGAGTCCAAACCCGGTATTCATGCGGGTTCAAAGAACCCTACCGCCGTTTACGATGCGGCTTTCGGAAATGTTTGTCAACGAGAAAAAGCCCTATTTCCACAGGTATTTTAGGGTTTTGTGCCTATTTTTAGCCGTTTTTATTGCTGTTTCTTGCCTAATTTTGCTCTATTTTGCGCGCCGAGGATGTGTCCAAGCATCGGAAACAGCATTGCTTGTTTCTTGGGCACGTACGAGCGGTGTATTGAGAGCCTCAATAAGCGGAGCAGCGAGGCGAAAACGCTGATGATTTCGCCAACGAAATTCGGGTTGAGCGCGGCTTCGGCGGGCAGTGTTGTCGGAGACTCCCCATTGGCGGCAGAGGAGAAGATCCATCGCAGGGTGCTCCTTGGGAAAGCCCTTCGGTGGTCGCGTGAGAGCGAGGCCCTCGAATGCGTTCATGAGGCGATGCAGCTTCTTGTCGTGGAGGAGGCGACGGACTTCTTCGTGATGATGGAGGAGGTAGGTGCGAATGGCGAGGAGCTGATCGCGCTCGGGCATGTATACGCCGGCAGCGATAACGACTTCCTTTGCGGTGACGTGGAAGTAGAAGCCGCCACGCCGATGTTTTTTCAAGTCCGTCGCGGGACCACCAGGCGGCAACGTTGCGTTTGTAGGGACTCTTGTCAGAGGAGAAGCGGGTGTCGCGGTAGATGCGCATCATGCACTTTTGCGCGGGGCGCATGTGCGCGGGAGCGAAATCCGCCATCGCTGCGGTGACCTGCTCGATAATTTCGAGCATGGGCTGCTTAAGTTCGCGTTCGAAGATCGGCTTGCGTGGCTCGAACCATTCGCGCCGATTGTTGCCCGCCAGACCGCGAAGAAACTTAAGGGCTTCCGGAGTGAAGTGGGTGTGCGGCGGCACGGCGGGAGCTGGTCTGAGTTTCTGTGGCGCGGTGCGTTTGGTGGTGTCTCTGGTGCGGGAGAGCTGCCTGGAGGTGCGCTTGGAGGATGCCATTGGCTTGATTTTAAGAGAGAGTTGCGGTCAAAATATCTGCGGAAAACTAAATTTGCACGGTAACCGGCTTCGTCCGCACTGAAGCGCACATCGAATTACACAGGACGGAGCGATCTCTGCAACCTTCGTGCAGCTTCGCAAGACCGCCGTTTCACTCACAATGTCAGATATGCAGCGCTTTTCGATCACAGCCGTGTTTCGTCTCTCAGTGGTGCTGCTGGCATCGTTTATGGCTCTTGGCGCGCAAACCAGCACCAACGTTGGGCAGATAACGGCGGAGCAGGCGCGCAAAGTCGCGATCCTGGTGGCGCGGCACGATGCCATCGCTTTGGACACGGACACGGTGGTGGATTCGATGGACGGGAACGGCGCGTTTGTGCCGGGGTACTTCAGCTTCATCATCATCGCGGTAGATCAGCACAGTCCTGGGAAAGACAAGACGCTGGCGATGTACGCGGTTAGCTCGCAGACAGGCGACACGTGGGAGCTGAACCTGTGCAAGCACTACGACTTCCCCGAGCTGGAGAGGGTGCAGAAGTCCATCCGCAAGAAGACGGGCGCGCATATGGGCGATGAGGCTGTGGTGCTGAAGTCGATGGGCTGCGACAAGCCGCAGGAGTCGATGAACAACTAGCTCTGCGAGTAGGCCCTAGCGAATCACCAGCATAGCGGCGCGGAAGAGTTCGTCGAAGTCCTTTGCCGCGGCTTCATTCTTTGCGATCACATTTTCAATTGCCTTTTGAGCGGCCACGCGCTGGTAGCCGAGGTTGACGAGCGCGGAGAGGACATCCTCCGCCGCTGGGCCTCCGACTTTCGGAACGGGCGCGGTTGCCATGTCGTCGAGTTTGTCCTTGAGTTCGACTACGAGGCGCTCGGCAAGCTTCTTCCCTACTCCGGGAATTCGGGTGAGGGTGGCGTGATCCTGGGAGCGAATGGCGTCGATGGTGCGTTCGGGATTAAGGCCGCTGAGGATGGTGATGGCGAGCTTGGGGCCCACTCCGCTGACCTTGATAAGGCGCTCGAAGAGGCGCTTCTCGTTGCGGTCGAGGAAGCCGTAGAGAGCGAGAACTCCTTCAGCAACCTGGGTGTAGATGAAGAGGGAGACCTGGCCTCCCTCAGCGGGGAGAGCGGCGAAGGTGGGCACGCTGATGACAACGTCGTACCCTACGCCTCCGGCATCGACGATGGCCTGGCCCGGTTGCTTGGAAAATAGCTTGCCGATTAGGTGAGCGATCATTGCGGCGATTGTATCGTGCTGGGGCGGGGTACGGTGAGGTGGACTGGTGTCTCAAGCATCCTGCTAAACTATCGGCGACGGGGAAACCCGATGGACCGCATATGGACTTGGATCATCGAAGGCTGAGCTGGCGGGTCCTCGCTGCAATCGGGCTGGGCCTGTGCCTGATCTTGCTGCTGGTTCATCCTGCGCCTACGCATCAGGGTGCAGTAGCCGGGTTAATTTTGCTGCCGATCATTCCGATTCTTCTTTTCGGCCTGGTGGTAGTACCCCGTTCTTTGTGGCCATGCTCCGATCTGGAGCAGCGATTCGCCGCTCCTGTGTTGTGCAGGGCAAATCTATTCCAACGCCCTCCTCCCCGCTGCAAGAACTAGCCTCTGAAAATCCTGATGCGCATTTGGTTCCTGTGGGGCTGCGTGCGCCAATTCCCTCCTCACACGTGTTCCGGAGGAACGGATGGTTCTTGCATGGGTGGCAAATGGTTTCGTCGTTCTATTCATTGTGTGGGCAGCGGTGCACATGCTGCTCGAGCGACGTCGCGGCCGGAAGTCGAGGCGCGAGTTGGTCATCTCCCCGATGTCGGGGCTTGCGATGGGGGCTATGCTCCTAGGGCTGCAAACAATCGTGCAACCCCAGGCACGGCACGCGATCATCGAAGAGCAGCAAGAGGAGGGACTCGAAAACGAGGGTGGCGAGGAGCCACCCGGCGGGAGGCTATTTCATCTGCAGCTGCAGCAGATTCGGAGGGGAGAAGATGTGGAGGCGCTTAGCGCCAGAGTAGATCCACGGTTCGGCAATGAGCGTTCGACAGAAGATCCGCCGGAGTAGGCTGGCGAGTCCATGAATCGGCGGAGGCTCATTTGGAGGTCAGCAAGCTCTGAACGTAGTCGAAGTCGATCTTGGCTGCGTCGAAGGAGGTCTTCCCGTGGAAGGGCGGATCCTGATCGACGATGAAGTGTTGAATGTGCTGCTTTCTTGCTTCCGCGACGATGGGCATGAAGGGCACGATGCCGTGGCCAAGTTCGACAATCTGCTGCTCGCGACCGGTTCCCAGCGTGGTGACGGGCGGCTGCAATACAGAGAAGTCCTTGAAGTGGAGGAGGCGGAAGCGATCAGGATAGGTGCGCAGGAGCTGGAGCGGATTTGCGCCACCGGTGGCTGCCCAGCCTAGATCGATTTCAAAGTTCACAAGATTGGGAACGGTTTCCTTGAGGAGGATGGTGTATCCGGTCTCGCCGTTGCCGCAGTCACGGAACTCGACGTTGTGATTGTGATAGGCATACTTCAGGCCGCGCTTTTGGGCCTTCTCTCCGATCTGGTTGGCGAGTTGCGCCATGCGCTTGAAGTCATCGCGGTTGAGGCTATTCATCAGCTGCATGATCGCCGCTTCCGAGGCGGCTGTGGGCGGATGCGGCGGCAGCATTGAGCTGACGGCGTATTGCACGCCGAGTAAGCCGGCGTCGTCCAGCAATTTGTCGGCATCTTCAAAGCCGAAGGCGAAGTGCGCGCAAGTGCAGGCGAGGCCCGCGTTCTCGACCGCCTTGCGGAATTCCTTGACCGCGTGACTGGCAAAGAAGAAGCCCTCGACATCCTTGTAGCCGATGCCCGCGAGTTTAGCGAGCGTGCCCGGCATATCGTGCTGCAGATCGGCGCTCATCATGTAGAGCTGGATGCTGGGTCCGATGGGGGAATCGGCAGCCCGGAGAAGTTCGGGAGCGGTGGCCTGTAGGGCTGCAACGGTGACAGCGGCGGTGGAAGAGACCAGAAATTCACGGCGGGAGTGAGTGCTTGTCATTGTCTTCCTTGTTGTCAGGCTCAGACGCGGCGGCGGTAGAGGATCTGGAATTCATAGCCGGGGTTTGGGGGAAAGAGCGATGGACATGTGGCGCAATCTTTCCGCCAGGGCCGGGGCTGCCAGGAGCGGGTATTCGCGTTCGCGCAGGTCGGAGTAGTCGAAGTCGAGCGTCACGGCGAGGAGATAGATGGCGATGGCGTCGGCGAAGGCGGCTTCCATGAAGCTGTTGCGGGCGCGTTCGTCGATGGGGCTCTCGGTGCCGTCGGCACGGCGGCGATCGGTGGCGCGGCGACGGTGTTCGTACGCGTCCTGGCTGGTCTCGCCGCGGACATCGGCCTCGGCCTGGGACCAGACCAGGTCAGAAAAGCTGGTGGGCACGCCCACTGCCTCCACGAAGTGATGGCCGGCGTTGATGAAGAATTCGAAAGGCGAGGGCGAAGCTATCCTGCATGAGGCGGGTGGAGATGAAGATACAATCTGAGTTGCCGAACTTGAGTTGCGGTGGCAGACGGCGCGATCGGAGAGGTCTACGTGTAGCGGGGCGCGATGAAGGTCTCGGCCGTCTCGCCAATGGCGAGGGGAACGAAGTAATAGGCGCAGTGGGAGAGCGCGGCGGCGATGGAGACCGGGACCGCCTGGAGGATCTGCTCCAGGTCAGCGGGGACAACGGTGGTATCGCCATACGTGGCGTAGCAAATGCCGTTGGCGGCTTGTTGCACGGGGGCCTGCTGCGCAACCTGCGCGGCGGGAAGGAGGTCGATCTGGGCGGCTTCAGCCATAACGCTGTATTCTAACTGAGCAGCGGGCGCGCCGCTTGCAGCCGAGGAATTTCAGCCATGACGCCAGTCCCATCCCGGAAAATTCGCATTTAAGTCGCACAAATCGGGGGCGTCTGCATCGGGGCCGTTTGGGTTGCCGATCGGGGATTTCGGGCTGTTTGCGAGCCTGCTGATTTCGCTTGCGTCGGGTTTTTGGCGTTTTTCCTCACCACGTTCTTTGGCATCTGTCGGAATTCTTGTTCTACAACACGATCGGTCATCACTCAGTGGACTTCTCGCTTTCGTACAAGGTGTTTGCGTTGCCGGTGGGGATTGTGGTTCTGGTTGTTGCGCTGGTGGTTCTTGGATCCTGTGGCTGCATCGCAAATTCACGGGCAGGTAAGCTCGTGCTCCATAGCTCAACACGGGATCACGCGCTGTTGCCTGAAGGGTTTGGGTTCAGTGGCGCCGCAAGCTCTGGCCTCAAGCTCTGTTATTCTCACAGAAATATCAGTGAGTACTGGAGGCCCCCTCGAATGCTCTTCCCGTTCCGTTTGACTGGACTGGCAGCTCTTCTAGTTACAGTTTTCGCAGTCGCAGCCGATAAGCCCAAATCCGCCGCGCGGCTCCCGCTGCGACGCAGCCCAACCCGCAGTGGAGACTCTCGACCTGAATATGTATCAGCGCATTCGGGTGGAGGGGCTGACTCACTCGCACATCATGGAGCTTCGCGTCTGCGCTCACAGACGGCATTGGCGGAAGACTTACGGGATCGCCGAACATGGCAAAGGCAAATGAGTGGACACGCGATGAGCTCACGGCTCTCGGCTGCGTGAATGCGCATACGGAGGACTGGGGCGAGTTCGGAATGGGCTGGCCGCAGCTAGAATACCTGGGCGCGGATGACCTCGCCGGATACCGGCGATCTTCATCGCGCAGGCGGTGCCCTGGTCGCCTGCGACGAACGGCCCGGTGAGCGGAGACGCCGTGCTGGTGGTGTCAAGGAAGCCAGCGACCTGGAGCAATACAAGGGCAAGCTGGGCGGCAAGATTGTGTTGCTGGGGGAGATGCGCGAGGTGGGGCTGGACGACCAGGCGCTGTTCCATCGCTATGACGAGAAGGAGCTGCAGGAGCTTTCCGAATTATCCCGTAGCCGGCGGACCGCTGCGGATAGGCAAGCGCGCCTCAAGGCATTTGTGCAACGGCAGAAGCTGACCGCTGCCTCGGCGAAGTTTCTGGCGGACGAGAAGCCGCTGGTGGTGATCCGGCCGAGCCGCGACAGCGAGAAGCATGGCGGTTCGGGCGGCACGATTTTCGACGACAATGGAGCGACGATCGGGCGCGATCCGTACAAGAAGGAGAATGCCGTTCCCCATCCCGGTGGTGGTGACGGCAATCGAGAATTACGGACGTATGGTCGGTTGTTGAAGGCGGAGTGCCGGTAAAGCTGGAAGTCAACGTGGAAACGAAATTCACCGGCGACCACGAGCACGGATTCAACACGATTGCAGAGATTCCCGGCACTGATCCTAAATCTGAAGGACGAAGTTGTGATGGTGGGCGGCCACCTGGACAGCTGGGCAGCCGGGTACGGGTGCGACGGACAATGGCGCGGGTCACGGTGGTCGCGATGGAGGTAATGCGCATCCTGAAAGCGCTCGATGTACATCCTCGTCGGACGATTCGCATGGCGCTGTGGAGCGGCGAGGAGCAGGGACTGTTCGGTTCAAACGGCTATGTGAAGGAGCACTTCGGATCAGCGCCGCTTTCAGAGACTCCCGATCAAAAGGAACTGCCGGAGTTTCTGCGCAAATGCGGGTGGACCCCTCGTTTTGAAGCCGGAATGGAAGACATTCGACGCGTATTTCAACGTGGACAACGGGACGGGAAAGATCCGCGGCATTTACGCGCAGGGAAATAGCGCGGCGGAATCGATCTTTGCCCAGTGGATTGCGCCTTTGCAGGATCTGGGCGTGACCACGCTGACCATGCAGAACACGGGCGGCACGGATCACCTTTCCTTCGACGCTGTGGGACTGCCGGGCTTCCAGTTCATCCAGGACGAGATGGACTACGATACGCGAACTCATCACTCAAACATGGATACGTACGAGCGGCTGCAGCCCGCAGACCTGAAGCAGGCGGCGACCGTCGAAGCCATCTTTGTCTATAACGCGGCAATGCGGGACGCAGATGATTCCGAAGAAGCCGCTGCCTCACCCTGAACTGGAAGAGAAATCCACGGCAGCCGCTGCCCGGAGTGATGCCCGGACGCGGTCGTTCCTGAAGTGAAGAAATGACGAGGATGTGGGGCGCAGCCGATCATATGGCTGTCGTCCGCTTTTCATTTGCGGTTCACTTCGGAAGATTCGCGTGCCAGATACCCCAATTCAAGAAGGATGCGAAGGTCACCCAGCAAAGGTATGGAACCATCATCCAGGCGGCAGAGGGTAGACTCGCCAATACGCGATCGTCATGAGCAGGATGGCAAACCACAGAATTAGCGATTTCTACGGCTGCGCCGAAAATCAGGTGCTGATTGAAAGAAGATCCAACTCCAGGCGAAATTCAGTACCAACTGCGCCCAGAACAGAAGGTCAGGGCGCGGGTGCGATTGGAGTGAGTCCGGCATACGCCAGATGAGCCAGGCAGCAATTCCCATCAGTGCGTAGAGGATGGTCCATACCGGTGCGAAGACCTGGTTGGGAGGGGTGAAACTGGGCTTTGAGATATTGGCATACCAGGTTGGGATCGCCCTCAGCGGTTGCGTAACCGGCGATCCCGGATACGAGAAAACAGGCTGCGAGCCAACCGCCAAGCGCAAGCGATTGATTGGCTACGGCTTTCCATGTTGTCCCTTCCTTCGCGAGTAAGAGTAGCACCGACTGATCTTCGCGGATTGACCTCGTCGGGAGATGCCTGAGTGCTTGACGACGGGAACAAACAAAATGGCTAACCTTGTTCAGCCGACTCGACTTCGCCGTCGAGAGCCCAATATTCTTGGAGTAGACCTTCAACGGCAAAAATTATGAGTTCATCAGAAGACGCAATCAGACTGAGATTCAGGTTCAACTTCCCGACGGCACAGGCAAGAGCTTCCCCTACCGGGGCGACGGCGTTTGACGTGGCCAACAGCATCTCTCCGCGACTGGCGGCTGCTTCTGTGGTGGCACGCATCAAGCCGCTGAATGCTGAGTCTGCCGCTGACGAGCGAGGCGCAGACGAAGCGGCTCCGAAGCGACAATGTATGCGGCGAATGATCCGAACGCCGAGCGGCTGGTCGATCTGAACGCGCCGATCAACGACGGATGTAAAGCTGCAGCTGCTGACTGAGAAGGATCCCGAGTGCGCTGAAGGTGGTGCGTCACTCGGCGGCGCACGTGCTGGCGACGGCGGTGCTGGAGTTGTTTCCGGAGACGAAGCTGGGCCATGGCCCGGCGACGGATGCTGGATTCTTCTACGACTTTTATCGGCCGACGCCATTCACTCCAGACGATCTGAAGCTGATCGAAGCGAAGATGGCGGAAGTGGTGGCGCGCGACGAGAAGTTTGTGTGCGAATACGAGCCGCGGGAGAAGGGCTGGAAGAGTTCAAGGCCGACGACGACTTCATGAAGGCGCACTTCGTGGAGAAGTTCACCAAGCCGGGCGAGGAGATATCGCTTTATCGCAACGGAAGCTTTGTGGACTTCTGCCGCGGGCCGCATGTGCCGTCGACGGGCCGGGTGAAGGCATTCAAGGTGCTGAGCCTGGCGGGCGCGTACTGGCTGGGCGATGAGAAGAATCCGCAGTTGCAGCGCATTTACGGAACGGCGTTTTTCTCGCAGAAGGATATGGACGCGCATTTCGCGCGGCTGGAAGAGGCGGCGAAGCGCGACCATCGCGTGCTGGGCAAGCAGCTGGATCTGTTTTCCATCCAGGAACTGGCCGGGGCGGGCTTGATCTTCTGGCATCCCAAGGGCGCCATGATCCGCAAGATCATGGAAGACTGGATGCGCGACGAATGCATGCGCCGCGGCTATCGACTGGTGTACACGCCGCACGTGGCGCGCGTGAACCTGTGGCAGATCAGCGGGCACGAGGGCTTCTACTCCGCAGAACATGTTTACGCCGATGGAGCTGGACGATGCGAATTACCGCATGAAGCCGATGAACTGTCCGTTCCACATTTTGATCTACAAGAATTCGCCGAAGAGCTATCGCGATCTGCCGGTGCGCTATGCGGAGCTCGGCAATGTGTATCGCTACGAGCGCTCGGGCACGATGCACGGACTGCTGCGCGTGCGCGGCTTTACGCAGGACGACGCGCACATCTTCTGCACTCCGGAGCAGATTGAAGATGAAGTGGTGGCGTGCATCGATTTTGCGCAGGTGGTGCTGGAGACTTTCGGCTTCAAGGAATTCAAGGTCGAGCTTTCGACGTGGGATCCGAAGGACCGCGCGCATTATGCAGGTATCGGACGAGAACTGGAATCGCGCGATGCACTCGCTGGAAAACGCGCTGAAGCGCAAGGAGATTCCGTACAAGACGATTCCAGGCGAAGCCGCGTTCTACGGCCCGAAGATCGACGTGAAGCTGGTGGATGTGCTGGGGCGGTTGTGGCAACTTTCGACGGTGCAGTTCGACTTCAACCTGCCGGCGCGCTTTGAGCTGGAATATGTGGGCGAAGACGGCGAGCGGCATCAGCCGGTGATGGTGCATCGCGCGCTGTTCGGTTCGGTGGAGCGCTTCTTCGGGGTGCTGATTGAGCATTATGCGGGCGCGTTTCCGCTTTGGCTGGCTCCGGTGCAGGTCGGACTGGTGCCCATCAGCGAACGGCATTTGGCTTACGCGGAAAAGATACAGCAGCAGTTACAAAAGGCTGGGATTCCGCGTGGAGCTTGATGGGCGCAACGAAAAGATGAACGCGAAGATCCGCGATCTTGACGATGCAGAAGATGCCTTACGTGCTGGTGATGGGCGACAAGGAAGAGGCGACGGAGGCAGTGAGCGTGCGCACGCGCGGCAAGGGCGATCAGGGATCGATGCCGTTTGCGGATTTCCTTGCGCGAGTGGAAGGTTTGATCGCGAGCAAGTCTACTGAGCTATAGATTGCGCTGCGTGGCAATTACAAAGGGCCCGCACCCATCGAGGCATGGGCCCTTGGTTTTGACCAGCGCTGCTACCGGGTCGCGGCGCCGTATTGTTTTTCGATCCAGTGTTTGTAGTCACCAGAGATGACCTGCTGCGTCCAGGCCTGATTGGCCAAATACCATTCCACGGTTTTCCGCATGCCTGTCTCGAAGGTTTCGCTGGGCTGCCAGTTCAGTTCATTGGCGATCTTTCCTGCATTGATGGCGTAGCGGCGATCGTGGCCGGGGCGGTCCTTCACGAAGGTGATGAGGTCGCGGTAGTGGCCGCCGGCAGGGTTGGGGCACAGTTCGTCGAGCAGGGCGCAGATGGTCTCTACTACTTCAAGGTTTTTCTTCTCGTTGCATCCGCCAATGTTGTAGGTTTCGCCGGGTCTGCCTTTATCCAGCACCACGCGGATGGCTTCGCAGTGGTCGCCCACGTAGAGCCAGTCACGCACGTTCTGTCCATCGCCGTAGATGGGGAGTGGCTTGCCCGTGAGGGCGTTGGAGATGAGCAGCGGAATGAGCTTCTCAGGAAACTGGTAGGGGCCGTAGTTGTTGGAGCAGTTGGTGGTGAGCGTGGTGAGGCCGTAAGTGTGGTGATAAGCGCGCACGAGGTGGTCAGAGCCCGCTTTGGATGCGGAGTACGGACTGTTTGGCGAGTAAGGCGTCTCCTCAGAAAATGCGTCGGCATCAGGCGCGAGAGAGCCGTAGACCTCGTCGGTGGAGACGTGGAGGAAGCGGAAGTTTTCGCGCTCTGCGGGCTCGAGGGAGCGGAAGTATGCCAGGGAAGCTTCGAGAAGCGTGAAGGTGCCGAAGATATTGGTTTGGATAAATTCCTGAGGCCCCAGGATCGAGCGATCGACGTGGCTCTCCGCCGCGAAGTGGACAATGGCGCGCGGCTTGTAGGTCGCGAAGAGATTGTCGAGGCAGGAGCGGTCGCAGATGTCGCCGCGCACAAAGACGTGACGGCTGGCGGCGTCGAGATCAACAAGACTGCCGAGGTTGCCCGCGTAGGTGAGCTTATCCAGATTGACGACCTGCGAGTTGCCGGTCTCAACGACCTGGTGAACGAAGTTTGAGCCGATGAATCCGGCGCCGCCAGTAACGATGATGGAATCTTGCATGATGGTTATCTCTGAAATCCTTAGTTGCTGACAGTTTGCCGGAGTTCCAGTTCGCGGAGCACGGATGCGGTTGCGTTTTGCCAATCGCCCAGGCGAAAGCCGAAGGTCTGCTCAAATTTGCTGTTGTCCAGCAATGAATTCATCGGGCGCTTCGCTGGTGTTGGATATTCCGATGTGAGTTGTGGCAGCAGGCGCTGGAGTTTGCGTGTTGGAATCGCGTCGACGATTGCCTGGGCGAAGCCGAACCATGAGGTGCTTCCCGCCGCAGTCATGTGGTAGAGGCCTGAAGGAAATTCGCCCAGCGGTGAAGAGGCGAATCGTTGCACGAGGCGGGCGGTGGCGCGCGCAATTTGACCGGAGCTGGTTGGTGCGCCGATCTGGTCGGAGACGATCTTCAGCTCTTCTTTCTCCTGGGCGAGTCTGCGGATGGTGAGCAGAAAGTTTGCGCCGTGAGAACCGTAGACCCAGCTTGTACGCAGTATGAGGTAGCGGCCTCCAGCGGCGGCTACGGCGAGCTCGCCTTCTAGTTTGGTGCGGCCGTACATGTTGAGCGGAGCGGGTTCGTCGGACTCAACGTAGGGCGTCTGCTTCTCGCCGTTGAAGATGTAATCGGTGGAGTAATGGACGAACGTGGCACCGAGCTTGCGCGCTTCGTCGGCGAGGATTCCGGGGGCTGCGGCGTTGATGGCGCGGGCAAGATCGGTCTGCGTCTCCGCTTCGTTGACCGCAGTATAGGCTGCGGGGTTGATGATCACGGCAGGCTGCGTGTCGGCAACGAGGGCGCGCAGGTCCTTTTCAGAAGCGAGGTCGCACTCGGCGCGATCGACCGCTGTGACATCCCCTAGCTGGCGAAGGAGCGGCGCGAGTTCAGTTCCAACCTGTCCTAACGCGCCGGTGAGCAAGATACGCATTCTGAGTTCCTCTCAATCAAATACTTCAGCGTCTTTCAGCAACGATCCGGCTTTGTCCTTGGCTGAGAGGACGGGCTCTCTCTCGAGCGGCCAGGCGATGTTGAGATCGGGATCGCTCCACAGCAGGGAGCGTTCATGGGCGGGAGCATAGAAGTCGCTAGCCTTGTAGAGGACGTCGGCTGATTCGGAGAGCACAACGAATCCGTGCGCGAAGCCTTCGGGCATCCAGAAGATCCGTTTGTTGTCCGCGGAGAGTTCGACGCCTTCCCATTGCCCGAAGGTGGGGGAATGGCGTCGGATATCGACGGCGACATCCCAGACGGCGCCGGCTATGACGCGAATAAATTTTCCCTGTGGTTGCTGCAGCTGGTAATGAAGGCCGCGGAGCACGCCGCGCGAGGAGCGGGAGTGATTGTCCTGAACGAAGTTGCGATCGATTCCAATGTCGCGCAAGCTTCGCTGATTATAGCTTTCCAGAAAGAATCCTCGATCATCGCCGAAGACTTTGGGTTCCAGAATGAGCAGATCTGGAATTTTCGTTTTAATGACGTTCATTTCGATCCTGCGTAGGCGGAGAAGACTTTTTTCTCTTCGACGATGCGGAAAAGATATTGGCCATAACCGTTTTTGCCAAGCTCGGCAGCCAATGCCAGCAGCTGCGGAGTGTCGATGTAGCCCAGCCTCCAGGCTATTTCTTCGGGGCAGGCGATCTTGGTTCCTTGGCGTTTTTCAACGGTCTGGATGAACATGGACGCCTCAAGCAGCGACTCGTGCGTGCCGGTATCGAGCCAGGCAAAGCCACGGCCCATCAGCTTGACGTTGAGCGTTCCTGCTTCAAGGTAGAGCCGATTCAGATCAGTGATCTCGAGTTCTCCGCGTGCAGACGGGCGGAGGGATTTGGCGTAGTCTACGACCTTCTCGTCGAAGAAATAGAGGCCGGTGACGGCGAAGTTAGAGCGTGGAGCTTTGGGCTTTTCTTCGATGGAGACTACCTTGCCGCCCTCATCGAATTCCACTACGCCGTAGCGCTCAGGATCGTTGACCAGGTACGCGAAGACCGTGGCCCCCTGCGGGGTTTGGACGGCGCTGCGGAGGAGGCCGGAGAAGTCGTGTCCGTAGAAGATGTTGTCGCCGAGCACGAGCGCGGCGCGACTGCCATCGAGGAACTCCTCGCCGATGAGGAATGCCTGGGCGAGGCCGTCGGGGCTGGGCTGGACGGCGTATTCGATGTGCAGGCCCCACTTCTGGCCATCGCCGAGCAACTGCTCGAAGCGGGGCGTGTCCTGTGGGGTGGAGATGATGAGGATTTCTCGGATGCCCGCCAGCATCAATGCGCTAAGCGGGTAATAGATCATGGGCTTGTCATATACGGGAAGAAGCTGTTTGGAAACAACCTGAGTCGCGGGATAAAGCCGGGTGCCCGAACCACCCGCGAGGATGATGCCCTTCGTCGATCTGGAGCCCGCGTTCTGGATATCCATTAACTCTCCGCAACACTGCCAGCTAACACTATATAGCGTGACAGCCAGTGAACACCCGCCCCATCGACTCCACCAATGGTTGTAGAGCGCGGCCCATCCTGAGGCCGACGACAATGCGTGTTGAAGCCGCTAACCTTTGAGTTTCGAAGACCCCTTTGCTGCGGGCGGTCCTGAAACGACTTCGACAGAGCAGGCTAACGGCAGCCAATCAAAACTGAGCCATTCGCTAGATTTGGCCGGCACAACTGTACTTTTTTTTCGGAGACCTGATGACCCGCAAAGTACTGCTTCTCGTGTGCACGATCCTGTCCGCCTCATTGAGCCTTCCAGCGCAGACGAACTATGCGGTGTTGCGCGGCCTGGTAGTGGACCCGCAAGACCGTCCCATTCCCGCGGCCACGGTGCGTCTGTCGGCGACCGCCACGGGAGCGGCGCGAGTGGTAACCGGGAGCGCCTCAGGGCTTTATGAGGTGGACGGGTTGCTGCCGGGAGAGTACACGCTCGAGATTGAGAGCCGGGGTTTCGCCGTCGCCAAGCGCTCGTTACAGCTCGAAGTGGGGCAGCAGATGACGGTCAACGTGACTTTGACTGTGGGCGGAGATACGCAGACGGTGGTCGCGGTGAATACGGCGCAGCTGCTGAAGACCACTGATCCCAGCGTCGGTGAAGTGGTTGATCAGCATGGAGTTAGCCAGCTCCCGCTAAATGGTAGAATGCTCGTCGATCTGATGCTGACGGTTCCCGGTGCACATCTTAGCCATGGTGCACAGACGGGAGATATGAATCCCCTGTACTGGCGGCCGGGGCAGCGCTCGGCGATCAGCGTGGGTGGCAACCGGCCCAACGCAAACTACTTCCTTCTGGACGGGGCGACCAACACAGATCCCACCTTTAACACGCAGAATCTGAGCGCTTCCCCGGATGCGGTGCGGGAGTTCCAGGTGCAAGTGGGAAGCTACTCCGCCGAGATGGGCGGGGCCGGTGGAGGACAGGTGAACATTGTCACCCAGTCGGGAACCAGCGTCTTTCACGGCACCGTTTATGAATATTTGAGAAACGGTGCTTTGGACGCTCACTCCTTCAACCAGATGGGCGGTACCAATCACCTGGTACAGAACAACTTTGGTGGGTCGGTCGGTGGGCCGCTATCGCGCAAACATACGTTTTTCTTCGTGAACTATGAAGGTATGCGACACGTTCAGGCCGACTCCATGACCGACACGGTGCCGACGCCGGAGGAGATGGCCGGTGACTTCAGCCAGAGCGGGGTCACCATTTACGATCCGGCCACCACGGTAAAGAATCCCAACTACAATCCCAGCCTACCGGTCACGCCGTCCAATCCGCAGTTCACCCGGCAGCCCTTCCCCAACAACGTGATTCCTGCAGACCGCATGAACTCGGCGTCGGTAACGATGCTGAAGAATTACGTGCCGCAGCCCAACCTGATGATGGGTATGGGAGGCATGACGATGATGGGACAGCCGACGGTGACGGGCGCCGGCAACGATTCCAACAACTACCTGGACGTGCGCAATGAGCAGCACTACAACGATCAGGGAACGATTCGCGTGGATCAGATCTTCGGACAGCGCGACTCGGGTTTCATTCGCTATAGCGCCGGCTCAGAGAATGGGTTCATGCCCGAGAATCTTCCAGGTTTCGGCTACTACCACGACAACCTGGCACAGCAGGGCATGGGCGCCTATAACCATGTCTTTTCTGCGACCTTGCTGAATGTGGCGAGCGTTGCGGTGTCGCGGCTCAGCATGGACCACACGACGGAAAGTGCAAATAAGAACGACATTGTGAGCCAATTGGGGATCCAGGGTGTCGGCTTCGGCGGACCGGGCGCCTGGGGAGCACCGTACTTCAATGTGCAGGGATATTCGGGGTTTGGTGATAGCTACGCAGCCACACCAATGCATGCGTGGGACACGATCATTGAAGGGCGTGACACGTTGACATGGGTCCTGGGACGCCACAGTTTGAAATTCGGCGGCGCATACCAGTGGTACATCTGGCCGATGTGGGGATTCTTCCAGAATCGCGGCTACTACCAGTTCACCAACGGGTTCACCACGAACATCGGAGCCAACAACGGCACGGGTTCAGCCCTGGCTAGCTTCCTGCTGGGCCTGCCCGCGGTGCGGCAGCGGCAGGCGGGGGTTCCGCAGATGAACCTGCGCCAGTGGTATGCGGATGGCTACGTGCAGGATACGTACCGGATCGGAAGAAATACCACGCTCGACTACGGAGTGCGGTACGAGTACATGAGCGCACTGACTGACATAACCTATACCAACAGCAACCTGACGTTTTCGCCCGAGGGTGTTCCATCGGTCTTTATCGGTGGGCAGAACGGATATCCGAAGGGGTTGATGTATCCCAACCGTGCGAACTTTGCGCCGCGTTTCGGCATTGCTCAGAATGTGCCAGGGAAGAGTCTTGTGATCCGCGGTGCCTATGGCATGTTCTATACGCCGGTGGACATGAATACGTGGTGCAACCAGAGGCACAACGTCCCCTATGTTTTCCCGGAGACGAACCAGAGCGACAACTTTACGCCATCGATTCCGACGTTCAACTTTGCACCGGCGGTGCTGGGAGTAACGACGGTGAGCTTTACGGCGATGCAGACGCACCCCGATCCACAGTACATCCAGCAGTGGAGCGCATCGATTCAACAGGGTATCGGCAGAAATACCGTGATGGAGATCGGCTACCTGGGATCCAATGGCTACAACCTGCAGCGCGCCCATCTGATCAACAATGCTCAACCTGGACCGGGCCTGATCCAGCCGCGTAGGCCCTTCCGCAAGATCAGCTTTGTGCCGAATACCGTTTTGCCGCCGGACATTACTGTCGTGAGCGAAACGTTTGGAGTGAGCACGATCAACCTGCTCGAAAACTCAGCGCGCAGCTGGTACAACGCCGGTTATGTGAATGTGCGCCGGAGATATGTGAATGGGCTCAGCTTCCTGGCAAACTACACTTGGTCAAAGAGCCTGTCGAACGCTCCGGATTTTCGCTCGCCGATGTTTGAATCGTCGATTCCGCAGAACAACTCCGATCTGGAGGCTGAGAAGGGTCCGGCGTGCGATGTGCGCAATCGCTTTGCCCTGAGTGCGGTCTACGACTTACCGGCCTGGTCGCACAATCGCGCGACGAAGGCCATCACGCAGAACTGGCGTTCTTCAGCGCTTTACCAGGTGCAGAGCGGCTTTCCGATGACGATTTCAGTATTTGGAGACACAGCGAATGCCGGCACCGCTCTTGGCGAGAACCCGATTCGCGCCAGCTATACCGGGCAGCCGGTTTTCGCTCCCGGCACGCGTAACTCGACGAACTGGTTCAATCAGGCAGCCTTCAAGGCTCCAGCCGCATACACCTTCGGCAACACGGGACGGAATGCCGTTGTCGGTCCGGGACTGAACTCGCTGGATCTTGGGATCGTGCGCGCATTCAGCCTGCACGAAAATCTGGTGCTTGAGATGCGCGGCGAATTCTTTAATGCGCTGAACCACACGAATCTTGGTACGCCCAATCGCTTTGTAAACACAGCGGGGTTTGGCTCGATCACTGAGGTGACCACTCCCGGAAGAGAGATACAGCTCAGTGCACGGCTTTCGTTTTAAGGGAAATAGCCGTCCCACATAAGTGGTAGCCAGTTAATTCGCCGAAATCGGGGTTGTGCGGGTCCAGGAAGGGGGCGTCCTGAGCGCCTATCTTGGAACCCTATGACTTTGTTGAGTTTCGCGACCCTGACGGTTGCCCATTTGCCCTTGATGAGAAGTCCTTCAGCGGCGTTACCGAACCCCTGGTGGGCCCCGACGCGGCGCGATTTTCTTCCAATGCTGACCTTTTTCCACTAAAGTTAGTCCAACAAGCAATCAATGGACAACACTTTGGAAACCAAGACCGAAAACCCCGGGCAAACAAAGCCCTTTCCCTCGTCGTCTGGGCAGATGTTCCACGAGTACTTCGCCCCGGGCAAAAGCTGGAGCTTCAAGAAGAACGACATACTGGATGCGCGTGCTCGCCGGCTCTTTGAAACTACGGCGTTGGGATGCTGGAATGATGCGTACCCGTTCCAGATTCCGTTAGAGGGAAAATCGGGTCCGATTGTCCAGGCAGACGGACACGAGATGCTGATGTTGTCTTCGTATGACTATTTGGGTCTGATTGGCGATCCACGCGTCAACGAGGCAGCAATTGAGGCAGTAAAGAAGTACGGCACAGGTACGGGCGGCGCCCGCCTGCTGACCGGCACATTCGACCTGCACCGCCAGCTGGAAAGGGACGTTGCTGATTTCAAGGGGACGGCGGACGCCATCACCTTTAGTTCCGGTTATCTGGCAAACATTGCGGTCATCACGTCAATCCTTGGTCCCGCTGACCGCGTAATCGCAGATTCACTTTCGCACCGCAGTCTGCTGGATGCCTGTCGGATGGCGGGCGTGCAGATTCAGCGCTTCCGTCACAATGATCCAGTGTCGCTGCGCCAGGAGATTCAGAACGGCTCTACTGCTAATCGCACGCTGATCATTTCAGATGGCGTCTTCTCGATGGATGGCGACATCTGCATTCTGCCAGAGCTGATCGCGATCAAGAAGGAGTTTGGCTGCTTCCTGCTGATGGATGACTCGCATGCTTCTGGCGTGCTGGGCAAGCTTGGCAAAGGAACGGACGAGCACTTTGGCGTGGATACGAGCGAGGTTGATATCTGGACCGGTTCGCTGGCCAAGGCCGTTCCTTCGAACGGCGGGTTTGTGGCTGTGTCAGAGGAACTGGCGATCTTCCTGCAACACGCCTCTGCGCCATTTATCTTTTCGGGATCGATCGCTGCTCCTGCTGTGGCTGCGGCCCGGGCCGGCCTGGCAATCCTGAAGAGCGAGCCGGAACGCGTGGCTCGCCTGAACAGCAATGCGGATATGTTGCGGAACGGCTTGAAGAGCCTGGGTTACGACACGGGGATGTCTGAAACGCCGGTGATTCCGGTGCTGCTGGAAGACGAAAGGGCTACGGCTCTCTTTGCCCGCCAGCTTCGTAACTACGGCATCCTGGCAACGCCGGTGATGTTCCCTGCAGTGGCTTTGGGAACCGCTCGTCTGCGCCTGTGCGTTACGGCGGCTCACTCGACTTCGCAAATTGAGTTTGCGCTCGACATCTTCCAGAAGATGAAGACTGCCAACTAGGGATGTCGGTATTTCTGACTGGAGCCAGCGGATTCCTTGGGGGTCGGCTGGCTCAGGTCTTGATGGAACAGGGTGAAGAGGTATTCGCGCTTACCCGCCCCGGGGCCCAGATGGGCCACCTCAGCCATCTTCCAGTACACATTGTCCCAGGAGATCTGGGCGACTTAGCTGCGCTCAGCGCAGCAGTACGCGACGTCAGCTGCATCTTTCATTGCGCGGCCTGTGCTACAGACTGGGCTCCGAAGGAGACCTTCTTCCGCGCAAATGTTTTGGGCACGCAGAACCTGCTCGCCGCCGCGAGAGAAGCTGACAATCTCGAACGCTTCGTTCATATCAGCACTTGCGACGTCTATGGTTATCCGCGCGTTCCCTGCGATGAGTCGCATCCGCTGATCGACACTGGACTTCCCTACAATCAAACCAAGTGTCTGGCTGAGGCCGCCGTTTGGAAGGCGCAGGCAGACTTTGGGCTGCCGATGACAATTCTTCGTCCGGCGACCATCTATGGTCCTCGCGGGAAAGACTTTGTGGTGCAGGTGGCGGATATGCTGCGGCAGGGGCTGATGCTGAAGATCGATTCTGGCAGCGCTCCGGGTGGCTGGGCCTATGTCGATAATGTTGTTGACGCAGTGCTGCTGGCGTCATCGAGGGAAGAGGCGGTCGGGGAAGCCTTCAACGTAGCGGATGGGACGGGCGCGACATGGGCGGAGTATCTGGACGCCTTCTCTGCCGAATTGGGCTATCGGCCTGCGAGGCTGAACCTGTCATTTGGCGCGGCCATGACACTGGCGCGATTGATGGAGGCCCCGCATAGATATTTGAGGGTTCCAGGACGCCCACTGCTGACGCGGCATGGAGTGTATCTGCTGGGAGTCGATCAGGAATTCCCTATCGCCAAGGCGCGGCGCCTGCTGGGATTCGAGCCGAAGGTGGGGCTGCGAGAAGGAATCTCCCGCTCTGCCAGATGGCTGAAGGATACCGGACGAGCGTAGCTGCTTTAGGAGTAGGCCTTGAAGGCGAGCACGGCGTTAAGCCCGCCGAAAGCGAATGAGTTGGAGAGACAAGCTTCCACAGACTGGTTGCGGCCTTCGTTGGGGATTACGTCCAGGTCGCAGGCGGGATCCGGAGTGGTGTAGTTCATTGTTGGCGGCAGGTATCCGTGCTTTAGAGTCAGGATGCTGGCAACCGCTTCGACGGCTCCAGCAGCTCCGAGGGTGTGGCCGTGCATGGATTTCGTTGAGCTGATGGGGACCTTGTCCGCGTACTCTCCAAAGACCGCTCGAATGGCTGCTGTTTCGGTGCGATCGTTGGCCTCGGTCGCTGTCCCATGAGCATTGATGTATCCGATCTGCTCTGGAGCCAACCCAGCATCTTTCAGCGCCGAGCGTATGGACCTTGCGGCTCCTTCGGCAGAGGGCTGGGTGATGTGGCTGGCATCCGCGGACATGCCGAAACCGACGATCTCAGCCAGAGGACGCGCGCCTCTTGCAAGGGCTGTCTCCAGCGGCTCCATAACAAGCATCGCGCCGCCTTCGCCAAGGATCATGCCGCTGCGATCGGCCGAGAATGGCCGGCAGGTATCCTTGCTGATGACACGCATTGCTTCCCAGGCTTTCAAGCCGCCCACAAATATGGGCGATTCGCTTCCACCGGCGATGGCCAGAGGTGCGATGCCTGCGCGGACCATCCAGAAGGCCTGACCAATGGCGTGGGAGGCAGAGGCGCATGCAGTCGAAATGGTGTAGGCCGGACCCTGAATGCCAAACTTCATGGAGATGTGGCTGGCCCCCGCGTTACTCATTCCAAGGGGAATGGTGAGGGGGTGGACGCGGGTTCTGCCGTTGTGAAACAACTCCCAGTAGCCGGGCTCTTCTGCGCTTCGTCCGCCCATGCCAGTGCCGGTAACGATTGCGGCGCTCTCGCGCAACTCCGGGGTCCATTCCACGCCGGACTGAGTGACGGCTTGTTGCGCGGCGGACAGCGCAAACTGCGTGAACCGGTCCATGAAAGTTAATTCTTTTGGCGAGAACTCATTCTCGGGGAGGTAGCCGCGCACCTGGGCGCCAAACTTGAATCGGGGTAGACCAAGGGTTTCGTCGTAATTATCCAGAGGTGTTATGCCGCTGCGGCCGGCTTTGAGCGACGACAGAAACTGCTCTTCGTCGAGCCCGATAGCGCTGATAATACCGAGCCCAGTGACGACGACTCGCTTCATCTCAGCTCTCTGGCGAAGCTGTACGCTTCGCCTCCAGCAGTTGTGAAATGCCGGCGACCATCTCACCTACGTTGGTGACCTTCTTCGCCTCTTCATCATCAATCTCGATATCGAACTCGCTTTCGAGATCGAACAAGATATTAAGAAGGTCGAGGGAATCAATACCCAGGTCCTCAAACGTACTTTCTGGCCGCACATTCTCCAATGGAATGCGGCGGGTGGTTCCGATGACTCTGACGACTCGTTCCTGGATAGTTTCGGACATAGGTCCTTTGGCTGATGAGAACAGAAAATACTATCTGAAAATACACTTGTGACGCACAATTTTCTAGTTATTCCATGATTGTAATCAACGGAAGGCAGTGTTGGCTCCTGGATAGTCAATTCGCTTGACATCCGGGTTGGCGGCAAGGCTCTGTCAGCCGCGTAGAGAGCGAGCGTTGAGAATTCGCTTCAGAGCATCCGCATCCACTCCGCTAGCGGCGGCGGCTGAAGCCGCGACTTGAACTGGCGACGGGCTTCTCGTGCTGCCAGCCTCGGGGATAGAGGACCACAAAGCGATGGGCGCCCTCTCCGCTGCTGGCTGTTTCCAGGTCTTCAAACTCGCGCAGGGCAAGGTGCAGCATGCGCCGCTCGCGGGAGCTCATGGGCGCGAAGCTGAAAGGCTGACCACCGCGACGCACGCGCTCGGCCGCTGTTTCCGCAGCGAGCCGCAGCTCACGCGCATGAATAGCCTTGAAGTTTTCGGCGTCAAAGGAGACCTTGTCGTGCTCCTCTGGCTCGAGGCGGATGATCTTTGCAGCAATGTGCTCAAGGGCCCGAAGCAATTCGCCACCACGTTCCGTAAGCAGCGGCACGTCAGGTCCGGCAAGCTCCACGTAGATTTCGCGGTTCTCGAGGCCATCCGGATCTGCTGCTCCGACACCTGCCGTGATCCTGTACTTCAGGCGGAGTCCCCCGGTAGTGGTGAGCGTCTTCAGGAAGTCGGCAATCTTCTGGGCTGAGGCGCGGTAATCTTCGATCGGCATCGCAGATAGTATCGCATTAGAGAGTGCGAATCGTAAGTGTCGTGGCGCGACAATCTCGCGCAAATGAAAAGGGCGTCCGGGCTGAGAATGCCCCGAATATTTCAGCCGCGACTCATCTTCGAACAGTGCCCTTCAAGGCTCGCTTGGCGTTTCGACGCGCCGCGATCTCTCTCATCTCCTTACCCATCGACGTTTTATTCATCACGTATTGCTGTATCACGTTGATGATGTTGCCGAAGGACCAGTAAAGAGCCAGGCCCGAGGCGAGGTTCCAAGTCATGAAGCCGAAGAAAACTGGCATGGTGAAGGCCATCATCTTCTGTTGCGCCGGGTCGACGCCGGGAGATGGTGTAAGGAACTGCACCAGGAACATGCTGACGATGAAGAAGACCGGCAGAATGTGGAGCGGATCCGGCGCGGCAAGATCGTGCAGCCAGAGCCAATTCGCGTGCCGCAGCTCGATGACATTCGAGAGCATCTTGTAGAAGCCGAAGAGCAGCGGCATCTGCACCAGCATTGGCAAGCAGCCGCCGAACATGTTGACGCCCTCGCGCTTCTGCAGGTCGAAGATCTCTTTGTTCATCTCCTGCTTGCGGGGGTCGTTCATTTTGTAGTTCTTATAACGATTCTTGATCGAGTCCATCTCGGGCTGGATGCGTTGCATTTTCAACGCTGACTTCATCATCTGCACGCGGGTCGGCAGCATGGCCAGGTTGATGAAGAGCGTCAGGACCAGGATTGCCCATCCCCAATTGGATACTATGTGCTGATAGATCCAGCGCAGGGCCAGGAAGAAGGGCTTGGCGATGATCTTGAGCCAACCGAAGTTGATGATCGGCTCCAGGCTTGGTCCGGTGAAGTTGCCATCGGGGGAGGCGGCGCGCACGGATGCGAGCACAGAGATTACCTTGGGGCCAGCAAAGAGGCGCAAGCGAGTGTGGCCGCTCGAATCACCAACCGCGGCGCCTAGTATGGACGCCTGGTCAGTGACAGCCGGATCGGGAGTTTTGCGATTGCGCGGAATTCTGATGTTGTTGTGCAGGCTGACAATGTTGGCGCGTGCCGGGACATCCGGCAGGAAGATGGCTGCGAAGTAGAGGTCGCTAATGCCGGCGTAGTCGTAGTCCCCAGCCAGGGTCGCTCCGCCCACAACTTTCTTGGGAGATTCGTAGTCGGCCTTGCCAGCGAGACTGGTATCGAACTGCGAATTGGTGTTGTAACTCTGCAGGGTCTCCTGATCGCCCAGCCCTGAGGGCCACGCGAGCATTGCATTCACTGGCGTTCTATTGTTGGTGACAACAATATCAGCGGTGACGACGTAGCTGGAATCGAAGCTGAAGGTCTTGGTTACGCTCAGGCCGCCCTCAACATAGTTGAAGGAGAGCTTGTTCGGAGTGGTGAGATCTCCGGTGGCCGATGGTTCATAGAGTGCTTCGGAGAGCTGCTTTGTCAGGCCCGCATCGTAGGTATAAAGCGACAGCGGGTAGCCGTGTTGCGGAGCCGCCTCGCGGTTCACGAGGTCGAGCGGCTTGCCGGTGTCGTCAGTATATTTCTTGAGAATCCACGAGGTGACCTGACCGCCGCGATTGGAAAAGCGGATACGGTAGAGCTCGTTCTCGACTATGGTCTCGCTCTCAGCCTCTGCCTTGACGCTGGCAGCCCCTTGCACCGGATTAATAGCAGGGGTGCCCGCCAACGGTGGAGCGGCGACAGAGGACGGCTTAGCAGCCTGTTGCTGCTGCTGCGTAGGCGGAGCCGGGGCGGCGTTCTTCTGCTTGAAGTACTGCAGCCCAAGAAACATCAAGAGAAAGATCGCGGAGAATGCGAGGATGGTGCGCGAGTCTTGCCCACCGCCCTGCTGATTCGGGTTCTGAATTTCTGCCAAGGGTAACTTCCTGATTTGCAATGCTCAAATTTGAGTGATGCCTGACCGGCTGACCGTGGAAAGGGGAAAACCCGCGGGCCACCAAACAAAGCAGACTCTCCTATGGTAACTGGCGCGGGGAAACTCTGCATGATTCTGTGTCCGGGATGGCCTGCTCCGCGGGGGGGGGCGGCCAGGTGCCGGGCACTGGATCAAAGCCGCCGGAGCCGAGAGGGTTGCAGCGGAGCACCCTCCACAACGCGAACCAGCCTCCGCGAAACCAGCCGTGCGTCTCTACCGCGAGTACGGCGTATTCAGAACAGGTTGGCTGAAAGCGGCATGCGCCAGACGTTCCCGTAAGTGAATGAAGCAGCGGGGAAAGCGTTCGCTTGTACAAGCCATGGATCGCTGTCGGGAGACTTGCAGGCATCAGACACCTCTCCGCTTGAAGGTGGTCTGCGAGCTCGGTTGACCGGAGGCATCCTGCTGGACTGACCCGAATATGCGCTCCACTTCGGCATCGAGGCGAGCGAACTCAATGGTGAGGACCGACTTGCGGGGATGGAGGATCACGTCCACATCCGACTGCAATAGGGAGACGTGGTGGCGCACGGCCTCCCGCATGCGGCGCTTGATGCGATTGCGCTGGACGGCGTTGCCGAGTACCTTGCCTGCGGTGAGTCCTACGCGCGGGCCGGCGGGTACCGGAGCTTTGGAGACGCCGGGAACCCGAACGCAAAAGAAGTAGGCCATCGACGGCGAGAATTGCTTGCGGCTGGATTTATAGACCCGTTGATAGTCTGCATGCTTGCGCAGCCATGGATCACTCTTGCCGGGCAGGGGTAGTGGCGAGCCGAGCAAGCTTGGAGTGTTCATAGGCTTCTTCCGAAGGGAGGCTGTCATGCCGAATGCGGACGCCATTACAATTCGCGTCCTGCCGGCTTCAAGCCAGTTGCTCCGCGATGCCACGCGCCAGCGGAGTGTCGGTAGTACCAGCATGCGCGGTGGTCTTCGGCTCCACCAGCAAAATGTATGTCTCTTCGTCCGCGGAAGTGCTGTGACGCATGCCTCTCGGCACCACGTACAGTTCCCCGGGACCGAGTGTAAGCGTGCCGCCGTCTTCCGGCGATCGGTGAATCGAAAGCCGCCCGCTGATCACGAGAAACAGTTCATCCTCGTGCTCATGCGTATGCCAGGGAAAGACACCCCTGGCCTCGGCAATCTTCACGTATTGATCGTTGACACTGCCGATGATCTTCGGGGACCAGAGTTGCTTCAGCAACTCTTTTGCCACTGCGAGATTGACCGCTGTTGTCGTCATGGGGACGGCTGACAAGAGGCCCGAAGGTGAAGGCTAGTCGCGGAATCCCGCACTTACGGCAACGCGGACACGGCCACGTGCGCGACGGCGGGAGAGAACGGCAGCGCCGCTCTTGGTCTTCATGCGAGCCCTGAATCCGTGCACCTTTACGCGACGGCGACGGTTGGGTTGAAATGTGCGCTTAGGCATCGAACTGCGCTCCTGAATCCTCGAGAAAATTTCTGCCTTTGGGGCAAGTATTGAGTATATCGGATTGTGGAAAAAGCCGCAAAGGGTCGCGTCCTATGTCAACGGCTGACGTATCTCCATATGCTGGATGAGTTCGTCGTGAATGGCATAGACATGTTGAACCATTTGATCGATAAGGACGCTTCCCGCTGGATCGCGCACGACCTGGTGAACGTCAACAATGGTTCGGCCCCCACTGTCGTTTTTGAAGCCGACAGGCTCGACGCGGGGATTCACGACGCTCCATTGGCGAAGCCAGTAATCTCGCACTTCCTCGCGACCATGGACACGTCCGCCTTCCATTCCGTTGGGCCAATCCACGTCAGGATGCATCAGTGAGAGCACCGAGTCGATGTCGCGAGCGTTGAATGCTTCGTAGGCAGCGGTTAGAATTTGTTGATTGGTTTTCATTGTGCCCCTCGACTCTTGTGCCTCTACAGACGATTACATTTTACGGGCATCTCCCGACCAAAAGCGATGTAACGGTTTCATTCACAATGCGTGGTGCAACTCGGATTCAAATTGGCGAAATCGCACGAAAGAGGCGTCGATACTGTCTTGCAATTGTGCTAGTATCGGGTCCGTCTGAAGCGTGATAATCTGCACGTCCAGCTACCTTGAAGGTTTAACGTTTGTCGCTTTGCATGGGGAGTTTTCACTTTCCCTCGCAAACCCCCAGTATTGAAGAATCCGCTGCGCGCCATAGTCGTTCAGGCGCGTAGAGGAATTTCCATTCTGAGCGAGGCGAAAAACTTCAGGGCCGCGCGGATATTGTGGTCAAGGAAACGAAATGTCTTTTGCAACAACGGCCACGGCCACCGTGAACCCCTGGGTCAGAATTCTCGGGGCACTCGAGAAGAAGGTTAACCGGCAGTCCTTTGACACCTGGTTGAAGCCGACGCGATTCAGCCATGCAGTCGCGAAGATGCTGTACGTGCGCATACCCACGCCCGAGTTTCAGCACATCGGCGATCGCTATGCTGACCTGATCCAGGAAGCCATCGATGCACTGGAGCTGGACTTCGAGGATGTCACCTTCATCACCGCTGAAGAGGATCCGACGGTAACGCGGGTGCGCGAAGATGGCGGCTTTGCACCGGTCCCATCGCATGCGACGAATGCTCCGCGTACTGGTGTCTCGCGTGTCGCCGTACCGGCGCAGCAGGCGAAGTTTGACTGGAGCACCGCGGCGCAGCTCAACCCGCGTTATACCTTTGACAACTTTGTTATCGGCAACGGTAATCAGTTTGCGCGCGCAGCATCTGAGGCTGTGGCGGAGCGCCCGTCGAAGGCCTACAACCCGCTCTTCCTCTACGGGGGGGTCGGCATGGGCAAGACTCACCTGATGCACGCAATTGGTCATGAGGTTAAGCGCCGCCAGCCCGAGATCTCGATCTGCTACGTCTCCAGCGAGAAGTTCACCAACGAGATGATCAACTCGCTCCGCTATGACAAGATGACGAGCTTCCGCGACAAGTTCCGCTCGGTGGATCTGCTGCTGATCGACGATATCCAGTTTCTGGCGCAGAAGGAGCGTACGCAGGAGGAGTTCTTCCATACCTTCAACGCGCTGCACGAGAGCATGAAGCAGATCGTGATCGCGTCTGATCGTCCCCCAAAGGAACTGGCTGAATTTGAAGACCGCCTGCGCAGCCGCTTTGAGTGGGGGCTGATTGCGGACATCCAGCCACCTGATCTCGAAACCAAGGTCGCGATTCTGCAGAAGAAGGCGGAGAGCGAGCATGTTCTTTTGCCGACAGATGTTGCTCTATTTATTGCGTCCAATGTGCGCACAAATGTGCGCGAGCTGGAAGGCGCCTTGGTGCGTCTCTTTGCGTGGTGCAGCCTGAATGGCATGGAGATTACCCTGCCGACGACACAGCAGTGTCTGAAGCAGTTTATCGACACCCAGGTTCGCAAGATCACCATTGAGGCGATTCAGCGCGCTGTGGCGGAGCACTTTGGCAAACGGGTGGCGGAGTTGAAGCAGAAGAACAACTCCCGCGAAGTGGTGGTGCCGCGCCAGATCGCGATGTACCTGGCCAAGCAGATGACAGAAGCGTCTCTGCCTGAAATTGGGCGGCAGTTCGGCGGCAAGCATCACACGACCGTGATGCACTCCATCGCCAAGATCGATGAGCAGCGTCGCACCGATAAGGGCATGAACGCGATGGTCAACGATCTGATGGAGAAGCTGAATACCTAGCGCGGCGAAGAGGGTTGGGCGTCAGGGGACCCGCCAGGCGGATGCCTAAAAAGCGGACCGCCTCCGCCCCCTCGCTGTATGCTTTGGCTATGCGGTGCTGCAAATCTTTCAGGGGCCTGCTGCTCCTGGCTATTGTGTCTGCCTTTTCCGCGCCAGTCCTGGCGCGTTCGCACGACACCGGTTTCCTTAACCGGCGTGTCATGGTGAACGGCACATCCTACAAATTCCAGGTCTATGTGCCGGAGCAGTGGACTCCTTCCGAGCATTGGCCGATCATCCTCTTCCTGCATGGCCGCGGCGAGCGTGGTTCCGATGGGCTCGACCAGACTCAGATCGGACTACCAGCAGCGATTCGCGCACATCCTGAGCGCTGGCCCTTTGTAGTCGTGATGCCGCAAGTGCCCTATAACCACCACTGGTGGACCGATCCCGACATGATGGCTATGGCGATGGGGGCTCTGAATGCTGAGAGTCGCGAGTTTCATGGTGACCCGCAACGCACATACCTTACCGGGCTCTCCATGGGTGGCTATGGAGTGTGGGAGCTGGCGAAGAACCATCCCGGGACATTCGCCGCGATCGTGCCTGTAGCAAGCGGAGTGTACTGGTCCTATGCACCTCAGCGATGGCGTGATAGCTCTTTGCCGACCCAGTATGCCTCCCGCATCGGGCGAACTCCAGTTTGGATGTTTCACGGCGCCGACGACAATGTTGTGATTCCGAAGCAATCGGTACTCATGTTCGACGCGCTCAAGGCAGCCGGCGGCCATGTGCGGCTGTGGGAGTATGCGGGGGTGAGGCACAATGCGTGGGACAAGGGCTACGCGGAGCCGGAGTTGCCTCGCTGGCTGCTTGCCCATCGGCTCGAGGGCGTCTCGAACACGCAGCCGCTTGCCGAGCGCATGGTCGTTCCAGTCCATCCGGTGCCGGTATGGGTGGATGGCGCGATACTCGACTCCTACGTTGGCGATTATCACGACGGGAATGTTCTCGAAGTCTCGATTTTCCGCCTGCATGATTCCCTGTATCAGAAGAACGGGCAGGGCGAGATCACCGAATTGCTGGCCGAAAGTCCCACCACGTTTTTCTACCCAAGCGGCAGCCGGACGCGCCTGACATTTGAGAAAGATGCCAGTGGACAGGTGAAAGAGATCCTGTATCGGGACGATCGGCACGAGGAACACTGGCTTCGCTTGCACGAAAAACCGTAGCTGAGGGAAACTTGGAAAACGTGGCCGATGTGCAAAGGTAGAAGTGGTCGAAGCCGCTTCAATAGAGGCCAGGGACGTTGTTTCCACATTCGGTGCCGGGTTTCCTTCCACATGGGTCAGGATGGATTGTGAAAGTTGCGGGGAACTGGAGTGGTTGAAGCGAGATTCCGCCTGGTGTTCCTGCTTTTGCGATTTTCGTGGACGGTTTTTCTAAAACAGGACAGCACTGCAAGCCAGCGCTGGAAGGGGTTTTGAGACATCTTTCCACTTTTCCTAACCGAACTGTTACTACTGCTAGAAAGAATGTCTATAAATATTCTTGTATTAAGAGCAGTAATAGCTCTTGCTCTTCAACTTTTGGCCGGTTTGAGTCGCAGTTGTTGTTTCCACTTCGCCGTACCGGTTTTCCAGAAAGAAACAGCGCGCCACGCGAGTGTTTTTGTCACTAGAATGATGTGGGTTACACTCTGCGCCTCGAAATTGTAATGAGAGTGTTGTAAAGTGTTCCAAATCTGATTCATGGGGGGCCTATGACCATGTCTGGCGTAGGGACGGAGCAGGAGCGGGCGGTGACGCAAAGCGCCACAATGGAAATCGGCGTGAGCCGGCAGGATTTACTGCGGGAGCTGACCGCGACGCAAAGCGTTGTTGAGCGCAAGACGACGATTCCGATCCTGTCGAATTTTCTGCTGGAAGCGGATGGCGATCGTCTCACAATCACGGCAACAGATCTGGATCAGAGCATCAAGACCTCCTGTGCAGCCAAGGTGAAGAAGCCGGGTTCGTGCACAATTCCGGCGCGCAAGCTTTATGACTACATCAAGCTGCTTCCCGATGGAGATATCAGCATCAAGCAGATGGAGAACCACTGGGTGCAGATTCGCAGTGGGCGCTCCAACACGAAGATGGTAGGAATGGCGCGCGCCAACTTCCCCCAGGTGCCGGCATTCCCTGAAACCAGCGTGACGCGCATTCCCACCGCATCGCTGAAGAGCATGATCAGCAAGACGATCTTTGCAATCTCGAATGAAGAGTCGCGCTACACGCTGAATGGCGCCCTGCTGATTCTGAAGGTCGAGAGCATGGCGATGGTTGCGACCGATGGCCACCGCCTCTCGCACGTGGAGAAGAGCGGCGAGAATCTAGCAAACGTGAGTGGCGAAAAGAAGACCCTGATTCCCCGCAAGGCGTTGGCTGAGCTGCAGTCGCTGCTGGGCACAGGAGATGACGAGTCTGCCGAATTCGCTGACGACGAGCACACACTCTTCTTCCGTATCGGCCATCGCGTTTTAACGACGCGTAAGCTGAGCGGCCAGTTTCCGAATTACGAAGCCGTGATGCCACGCGACAACAACAAGTTTGTAGTGGTGCGCAGCGCTGATTTGATGGGTTCCATCCAACGCGTGGCGCAGTTTGCGGATGAACGCTCAGGCGCGATTAAGATGCGACTGGAGCAGAACGAGCTAAAGATTTCGTCCTCGTCCACGGACGCGGGTGAGTCAGAGGACACGATCGAAACACCGTACAATTTCGATCCCATCGTTGTGGGTTTTAATTCCGTCTACATGATTGATTTTCTGAAGGCTGTGGGTTCGGAGGGTGAGGTCAGGCTGGAGTTCAAAGACTCTCAATCCGCCGGACAGATGCGGCCGGAAGATGCGGGCGAGAACTACAAGTATCGCTACATCATCATGCCGATGCGCATCTGACAGGATGCCATGGCGTGAGACCGACAGATAACCTTGCCAAACGGCAAGGTTATCTTTTTTATGAGCAGGCGTTAAAAGGGAGTTGACTCTCCCGTTGCTGGAGGCTCTATACCTTGTCCATGCTCAAGATCGGCGACTTCTCCACGCTCGCGCAAATCTCCATCAAGACGCTTCGTTATTACGACGAGATGCATCTGTTAAGTCCTGCGCACGTCGACTCGGAGACTGGATATCGATACTACTCGGTATCGCAGCTTCCGCGTCTCCATCGCCTGCTGGCTCTCAAGGACCTGGGATTTTCCCTGGAACAGATTGCACACATTCTCGAGGGGGGCGTTACGGTGGAGCAGCTGCGCGGCATGCTGCTGCTGCGGGAGACGGAACAACAGCAGAGGGTGGAGGAGGAGCAGGCACGGCTACAGCGGCTGCGAACCCGATTGAGCATCATTGACAAGGAGAAGAGCATGTCTACGGATGTCGTCATCAAGGACGTTCCTGCACAGTGGTTTGCGTCTGTGCGTGCCGTAATTCCTAACTATCAGTCGGTTGGTCAGTTATACGGAGAGATATTTCCGGTGCTTGGCCCAAAGGCTCAGGGAGCTCTGCCGGTCGCGCTGTGGCACGATCCTGAATACAAAGAGAAGGACGTGGACGCGGAAGCTGGTGTGTATCTCAAGCAGCCAGTGGAGGCCGCCGGGCGCATCAAGGTGTATGAGCTGCCCGGTTCGACAGTTGCAAGCTACATTCACAAAGGTGCTTATAACCGCTTGCCTCAGGCATACGACGAGTTGATGCGCTGGGTGGGAAGCAACGGCTACCAGATCGCAGGACCACTGCGCGAGTTGTACCTGGAATGCTCTGCGCCGGTGCGCCAGGATGACGAGTCGTATGTGACCGAGATCCAGGTGCCGGTCCGGCGTTAACGTCGGCTTCAGTGGCCGGCTGCGGCAGGTAGATCGTGAACAACCTGTTGCAGTCCGGCTGCGTCGATTGTCGCGCTCACCATCGCGTCGAATCCCATGCAGGAGTTCATCATCAGGTGGTAGAGGCGGCGGTCGGTCCAGTCGCGGTCGTGGAAGCGGCGAATGTATGCTGCGCGACGCCGATCGGTTTCGAGTAGCTCCTGCTCAGCAATCCGGGCGTGCTCAGGAAAGTTTTTCTCGAACCAGCGAATCTTCCTTGCCATGGACGCATAAACAAAGACGTGGAAGGATCCGGGAACTCCAATGAGGACCGATGCAGCTCCGCGGCCTACGACGACGCAGTTGCCTGCCTCGGTAGCCTCGTGCAGACACTCATCCACCAGCTTCACCGAGCTCTCGCTGTCAAAGACGGCAGCGTCGGGAATACCTGGCATGCGCTCAATGCTGCCGTGCCAGAAGGCCTTGCCGACCCGGTAATACCACGGATCCAGGCGTTCGTCGTAGCGCTCGGCCTGCTCGCTGGAAACTCCGGCCTTGCGCGCAATGTCGTCAATCAGGCAGTGATCGATTAGCTTCCAATTCAGCCTGTGTGCCAGCTGCTGGGCATACTCTGCGCCCTGGCTACCGTACTCGCGTTCCACCGTAATGATCCTAATCATCCTTGCTCCTTAATCACTCGTAAAGTCGCTTCAGGGGAGGATCCAAAATGGCTAATTCTTCATCCGAAAAAATGCTAGCACCGTTTGATGGGCCTGCGCCACCAGAGGATAAGAAGGGGATCGGGCGTTATTGCTTCAGCTCGGCGATGGTGACGCCCGCTCCACCCTCGTTGTGCGGCGGCTCGGCGATTGAGGCCACCTGCGGGTGCTGCTGCAGGTAAGCCCGCAGTGTTCGGCGCAACACTCCCATGCCGACCCCGTGAACTACGCGGATGCGCGGAAGCCCGGCCAGAAATGCACGGTCAAGGAAGTTTTGCAGTTCGTCGGTGGCTTCATCGGCAGTACGACCGATCAGGTTGATCTCAGCGCGCATATTTCCGTCGGAGTCGTTCACTGACACGGTTACGCCGCGCCCGCGAGCAGCCTGCAGGGGGCTAGCGCCAGCGCTGGAGGCTGCAGGCGAGCTGGTTACAACGGCAGCAATGTCGTCGCGTGCAATGCGCATCTTCATTGCGCCCATGGTCACTTCAAAGAGGCTCTCGTCGATCTGGCGACGCACCACGGCAGTCTTGCCGCCCATGGATCGGAGCTTAACAGTATCTCCAGCCGCAACATGCCGAACCACATGCGGCTGGGCATGGGTGTCACCGCGATCGGCCCCGGTATTGTGCGCCACCACGGTGGAGTTGAACTGCTCACTGAATTCGCGCCGCAGCCGGGCAATACGACGCTCTGCTTCCTTTGAGAGCTTTTGTTGCGAGGCGCGATCCTCGATTACGCGAACGGTCTCCCTAGCCTGGTATTCAAAATCCTTGAGCAGAGAGGTAAGTTTTAGTTCCATTTCTCGAGTCTTGGCGCGCGCCTCCTTGGCACCCTCCGCCTCCAGCCGTGCTCTTTCACGTGCCACTTCTTGCTCGCGCTTGCGCAGCTCCGCGCGTTCCGAGCCGATGGCTTCCAGTTGGCGATGGAGCTGTTCCAAAAAGTGCGCGATATCTTCAGTCTGCGAGCCGAGGCGAGCGCGGGCTGCCAGGATAATGGCCTCGTTCAATCCCAGCCGCTCGGCTGTGTGGATGCCTGCCGACGTTCCGGGTACGCCGAGTCGCAACTGGTAGTTCGGCATCAGCGTGCGCTCGTCTACGCCCACTGCTGCATTCAATACTCCTGATTTGTTAGCCGCATAGACCTTGAGTGAGGTGTGGTGAGTAGAGATGAGGCACCAGGCGCGGGCCTGAAGAAAATATCCGGCAATTGCTACCGCCAGAGCCGAACCCTCCTCAGGGTCGGTGGCGGAGCCGAGTTCGTCGAGCAGCACCATAGAGTTGCCGTCGGCAAGGTGCGAGATGCGATCCAGGTTAAGGATGTGCGCGGAGAACGTGGAGAGATTCTCTTCGATCGATTGTGAGTCGCCAATGTCGGCCAGTAGGCTTTGAAAGATAGGCAACACGGCGAAGTCGGCTGGGATCGGAATGCCTGCTTGCGCCATAAGGGCCAGCAGACCAGTCGTCTTCAGCGAGACTGTCTTGCCGCCGGTATTTGGTCCACTGATGATGAGCTGGCGAGCCTCGCCGGTAAGCGCAATCGATAGTGGAACGATGCGGCCACCGCCCGCGCGAAGGCGCTTCTCCAGCAAAGGATGGCGGGCGTTGGTCAGGTCTAGAGCCGGATTTTCCGCATCGGCGAACTGGGGCCGCACACATTGGAAGTCATGCGCGAAGCGAGCCCGCACCACCAGCGACTCAACTTCAGCCAGCACGTGCGCTCCCGGGCCGATCGTGTCCGCGTACCCGGCAACTTGTCGAGTCATCGCCATGAAAATACGGTGGATCTCGGCCTGCTCTTCTTCGAGAAGCCGAACCAGCTCATTGTTTTGCTCGATGGTTTCCAGCGGCTCCACGTACACGGTCTGCCCGCTGGAACTGGCGCCGTGTACGACGCCGGAAACGCGACGCTTCCATTCCGCTTTAACGGGGATGACAAAACGATCGCCGCGAATGGTAATCAGATCATCCTGCGTACTGCCGCCCTCTGAGAGCTTTCGCAGGGTGGCTCGCAGGCTTTCTTCAATTTGGCGCTGCTGCCGTTCCTGCTCGCGGCGAATGCGTCGCAGGTCACTGGAAGCATTGTCGGCGAGCGTACCATCCGGGAGGATTTTTTCGCGGAGGGAATCGACCAGCGGGCGCAGATCCGATGTGAGCAGTGGAGCGCTCATCGCTCGCAACTCGGGCAACCGATCCGCAGCCCTCGCAGGAGGCGTTTTCATGACGCCCTGCCAGGACCCGATGTCGTCCATCAGGCTGAGCAGCGCACGCAGTTCCTCAGGCTCGAGCGCCGCGCCGGGAATGCGAGCCTTATCCAGCAACACCGTGGGATCGAAGAGCGAGGAGAGCGGGACCGAAACTCCCTGCTCCAGCAGCAGGCGCATCTCGTCCACCAGGCCGTGCTGACGTTCCAGCCACGCCCGGTCACTGGAGGGGGCCAGATCGAGAATCCACTGGCGGCCAAGCTTGGAGTGCGAATACCCGGCGAGGAGTTCCAGCAAGCGAGGCCATTCAAGCACCAGGCTGCTGGTTTCGGCTACCGGCGACGGAATAGGATTCAGAAGTGCCACAGCGTTATGGTAATGCCAGGGCGGCTGGCCTGCAGGATTCAAAAGTCTTACGGTCCACGGATCCCGCGCGGATGCCCATCTTAAGCCGAAACTAGCGGTATTCTGTAACCGAAAGGAACCGAATTGTCCCGGTTTGCGTAGTCTGAACAAATTGGCAGACGGCCCAGAGTTTCCGCCGTCAGGAGGCACCCAATGTTTTGCAGCGCCTGTGGCCAAGAGTTGCAGCCAGCCCAAACAGCCTGCCCGAAATGCGGCCGGCCCGTTACCACAAACATTCCGCCGAATCCTCAGCAGGTTCCGCTTGCGGCTGCGGGTCCGTTCCCCGGCACCCTCTCCCGCGTGGAACGGCATATCCACACACTCGGCGTTCTATGGCTCGTTTACGCCGGCTGGTTGCTGATTACATGGGCGTTCGCAGCCACTTTCCTCGCAGGATTTTTCGGCATGCAGCATCACATGGGGCCTTGGGGACACATGGGTCCGTTCGGATCGGAGTTTCCATTCGGGCATGTGCCGTGGTTGATCCCGTTTATCACGCTCATGCTGGTTGCCCGGTCGATCCTTGGGATCGTGACGGGCATCGGTCTGCTGCACCGGGAGCGGTGGGGCAGAATTCTGGCGATTGTGGCGGGCGTCCTCGTCCTGTTTAAGCCGGTTCTAGGCACAGCGCTGGGCATCTACACGCTCTGGGTACTGGTGCCGTCGGATTCAGCACGGGAGTACGAAGAAATCGCGCGGTAGTCAGCTAAACACGCTGATTCGGTTATCTTTCTCTGCACAAGTTAGGGGCTGGACGAGTTAGGGTTTGGGCCGGTATCTGCGAGCGAGCAACGCGAGCCCAAAGAGCATCGCACGTCCCGAAGACCCGGCGCCGAAGGCGCGCCCGCCCGTGCGGCCAGCACCTAGTAGAATCAGTAGCATGGATTATCCCGTCACGCGACTAAGGCGATTGCGCCGAACCGAGGCGATGCGTGCCTTGGTGCGCGAAACTCATCTGCATCCCGGCGCTCTTATCTCTCCGATATTTCTCTGCCCCGGTGAAGGCGTCCGCCGCGAAATCGGCTCGATGCCGGGAGTCTTCAACCTCTCCATCGACGAAGCCATAAAAGAAGCCGAAGCCTCGGCGGCTCTCGGTGTTGGAGGCCTTCTGCTCTTCGGCCTGCCCGCGGAAAAGGACGAGCAGGCAAGCGGCGCCTGGGCGGAAGACGGCATTGTGCAGCGCGGCTTGCGCGCCATGAAGGAGGTGCGCTCGCTCGACCGTCTCGTCCTGATTGCCGATGTGTGTCTCTGCGAATACATGTCGCATGGCCACTGCGGAATCGTAAAGAAGACGGGTGATGCCTACGAGATAGAGAATGATCCGAGCCTGGATCTGCTGGCGCGAACGGCCACATCGCTTGCAAAGGCGGGGGCTGACATCGTCGCACCCTCTGACATGATGGATGGCCGCGTAGCCGCAATTCGGGATGGCCTGGATGACGCGGGCTTGGAAGGCACTCCGATTCTCTCCTATGCCTCGAAATTCGCCTCGGCGTTCTACGGGCCTTTCCGTGAGGCTGCGGACTCAGCGCCCCAGTTTGGCGATCGCCGCAGCTACCAGATGGATGGCGCGAACCTTCGCGAAGCAATGCGCGAGATCGATCTGGATATTGGCGAGGGGGCGGACCTGATCCTGATGAAGCCCGCCATGCCATACCTCGATGTAATCCGAGCGGCTCGCGAGAACTTCGATGTGCCCATGGGCGCGTACCAGGTATCCGGCGAGTATGCGATGCTGCAGGCGGCCTTCCAGCGCGGATGGCTGGAGAAGGAGCGCGCGATGTTGGAATCGCTGCTCTCGATCCGCCGCGCGGGCGCAGATTTTATCGTCACGTATTTCGCAAATGAGGCAGCGAAACTGCTGGCATAGCCCTCGCCTGAATCGATTCTCGAGCGGTGGCATCGCATAATAGGAGTGGGCGGCGAGAAGACCCGCATCGTCTCAGCATCAAACGAATCTGACCAGATAAAAATCGAACGGAGCATCTCTTGGCAGACACAATTTATGACGTGGCAATTATTGGCGGAGGTCCCGCCGGATACACCGCGGCCATTCGCGCTGCGCAGTACGGCCTGAAAGTGGCACTGATTGAGAGGGAAGCCAAGCTGGGCGGCACCTGCCTGCACTGGGGCTGCATCCCGACCAAAGCCCTGCTTTTCAATGCCGAGATCTGGGACCACCTGAAGCATGCCAAGGAATATGGCATCGATGGGGTGGGTGAAGTGACGGTGAACTGGGCTGAGGTGCTGAAGCGCAAAAATGCCATTGTCACCAAGCATGCCAAGGGCCTCGACTTCCTGATGCGCAAGAACAAGATCACCACTGTGCCCGGCTACGGAAAGCTGACCGGCGCAGCCAAGGACGGAGTACACACCGTTGACGTCACCAACGGCGACGCGAAGAGTACTGTGAAGGCGAAGAACATCATGCTCGCCACCGGCTCCGATGCCAAGATGCTCCCCGGCCTCACACCCGACGAGCGCATCCTGACCAACATGGAGATTCTCACAATCGGCGCGATTCCCAAGTCGCTGATCGTGATCGGCGCAGGAGCAGTCGGAGTTGAGTTCGCCTCTCTCTTCCGCAGCTTCGGCACCGAGGTTTCTATTGTCGAGTACTTGCCCCGACTGGTTCCCGTGGAGGACGAGGAGATCAGCAAGGAGCTGGCTCGCCTATACCGCAAGCGCGGCATCGACATTAACGTTGGCGCCAAGGTGGAGAAAGTTGAGAAGACCAAGGACGGCGTCAAAGTCACCTTTACCGCCTCCGACGGCAAGACTGTGGTGAAGGAAGCAGAGAAGGTGCTGGTGGCCGTCGGCCGCGCGCCGCGCACGGATAACGTGGGCCTGGAAAAGACGAATATCAAGACGGATCGCGGCTTCATACCGACCAACGAATGGATGGAGACATCCGAGCCGGGCATTTACGCCATCGGCGATATCGCCGCAGGAATGCCGCAGCTGGCACACGTAGGCGCCATGGCGGGGATGGTTGTGGCCGCACACCTGGCCGGCAAATATGCTCGCCCGGTCAACCGCAATCGCATTCCCGGCTGCACTTACACGGAGCCGCAGGTCGCCAGCGTGGGCTTCACCGAGGCGCAGGCCAAGGAGAAGGGCTTCAATGTTAAGGTAGGTAAATTTCCCTTCTCTGCAAACTCCAAAGCTTCCATCGTGGACTCGCACGACGGCTTTCTGAAGATTGTCACCGACTCGAAGTACGGCGAAATTCTCGGCGTGCACATCATTGGGCCTAACGCCACCGAGTTGATCGCGGAGGCAGTAACCGCGATTGAGCTGGAAGCGACCCTCGACGAAATGATGTTCACGATCCACGCGCACCCGACATTGGCCGAGGGGCTGCTCGATGCCTACGGCAGCGTCGAAGGCATGGCCATCAACGCGTAAATATTTTGATGATCAATTATCTCTATCTCGGTCGCGTTGGCTATGCTGAAGCCCTGGCACTGCAGCAGGAACTCGTCGAATTGCGCCACCAGGAGCGAATCGACAACACGCTCCTGCTGCTGGAGCATCCTCCGGTGCTGACACTCGGTCGCAATTCCCATCGCGAGAACGTTATCGCCTCAGACGAATTGCTGCAGCGCCGTGGCGTTGAGATTCACGAGATCAATCGCGGTGGAGACGTTACGTATCATGGTCCGGGCCAGCTCGTGGGCTACCCGATTGTGGACCTTCGCAGCTTCACACCCCGGCTGGGTGCCATAGAATTCGTCCGCATGATGGAGGAAGCGCTGATTCGTTTCTGCGCGGAATACGCCCTTCATACCGGGCGCATTTGCGGCCGCACCGGTGTCTGGACCACAGCGAATTGCGCCGCCGAAGAGAAGAAGATTGCAGCTATCGGAGTGCACATCTCGCGCGGAATTACCTCTCACGGCTTCGCCATCAACATCACTACGGACCTGCGCGACTTCGACCTGATCGTGCCCTGCGGCATTGCCGACAAAGCAGTTACCAGCCTCGAGAATGAAACCTGCCAGCGTGTCCCAACGCTGGAGCAGGCGGCAAATGAAATCTCACGCCACTTCGGATTCGTCTTTGGCCAGCAAACCCTCGCGTGCGCCTCGCTGGAGGATTTGCGCCGCTCCGCAGCCCCTCTAAGCATTCCCGATCCAGGCATGCCGACTACCTCCGCCGAGCAGAGCCGAGCTCCCGAGGACACCCCTCTTCAGGTCCCCAAGGAGTTGCGCCAGATCCGGGGCGAAGAGGAATCCTTTTGGGCGTGATGAAAGTCAAGCTCGCATAGTCGTGCATCACACGGATTTGTTGGCCAACGGATTTATAATCCACGTTGCGTAGTTTCCGCACGACGAGCACACTTCTGCAAGATCCTTGGTTGCAGGGAATTTGGAAGGGGAATCAATGCCGACCGACGTAATCATGCCTCAGATGGGCGAGTCCATTTTTGAAGGAACCATCACCAAGTGGCTCAAGAAGCCCGGTGACGCGGTCCAGCGAGACGAGCCGCTTTTCGAAATCTCCACCGACAAGGTCGATGCCGAAATTCCGTCGCCGGCCGCGGGTGTACTTACGGAGATCAAGTTTCCTGAGGGCTCGACGGTACAGATCAACACAGTCGTTGCCGTTCTAGGTGAGGCTGGCGCATCCGCAGTGGCAGCCCCCGCCGCCCCTGCACCCGAGCCTCCGGCAGCAGAGCAATCGGCAACGCCTTCCAAGGCAGAGGCTCCACCATCACCCCCCGCCGACGCTGGCCCCGGCACCGAAGTGATCATGCCGCAGATGGGCGAGTCAATCTTTGAAGGTACGATCACTCGCTGGCTCAAGAAGGTTGGCGACACGGTCCAGCGCGACGAGCCGCTCTTCGAAATCTCCACCGACAAAGTTGATGCCGAGATTCCTTCACCCGCCGCCGGCGTCCTGACTGAAGTGAAGTTTCCCGAAGGCTCAACCGTGCAGATCAACACCGTCGTCGCAATTCTTGGCGGTTCCGGATCGGGCAGCGCAGCGCCGGCCTCAACCCCCGCCGCCGCCCCCGCCCCAGCCACGAAGGTTGCGCCTCCTGTCCAGGCGGAGGAGATAACCGCATCTGAAGCCTCCCAGGAGGTTCGGTCCTCTCCACTGGTAAGGCGCATCGCCAAAGAAAATAATGTGGACTTGAGTCAGGTCAAGGGATCAGGTTCTGCGGGTCGCGTGACGAAGGAAGATGTGCTTGCTTATATGTCGCAAGGACCGGCCAAAGCCGCCCCGCCGCCAGTGGCTGCTCCATCTGCTGCTAAGCCCCCCAGCGCTCCGCCGCCGCAGGCTGCGCCGTCCGCTGCGCCTGCACCGTCGGCCGATCTGGTGCCGCTCACCCGCATGCGATCGATCATCGCGCAACGCATGGTCGAGTCCAAACGAACCAGCCCGCACGTTCACACCTGCTTCAAGATCGATCTCACGCGCATCGTGCGCATCCGCGAAAAAGAAAAGTCTAAATATGAGCAGCGCAACGGCGTCAAGCTCACGTACATGCCGTTCATTACGAGAGCCATTGTCGCCACTCTGCGCAAGATGCCCATCGTTAACGCTTCCATGGAAGGCGAGGCCATCCGTTACCACAAGAACGTCAACATCGGCATCGCGGTGGCGCTGGACTGGGGCTTGATTGTTCCAGTGATCAAGAATGCAGAAGAGATGAGTTTTCTAGGTATCGCCCGCGCAATTGTAGATCTGGCCGAACGCGCGCGCAGCAAGAAGCTCAAGCCCGATGAGGTTGGCTCCGGTACCTTCACCATTACGAATCCCGGAATCTTTGGCGAGCAGTTCGGCACCCCTATCATCAATCAGCCAGAGAGTGCGATTCTCGGCGTTGGCGGCCTCTTCAAAGAAGCCACGGTTCTCACCGACGAGAATGGCTCAGACTCAATCGCGATCCGAAACATCATCCGCCTGACTCTCGGCTTCGATCACCGTATCGTCGACGGCGCCGACGCTGGCAAATTCATGGCAGAAGTGAAGAAGTACCTCGAGAACTGGAGCGAGGACATCGGCTGACATCCTCTCCACGCAAAAAAGGGCAGGCCACAATGGCCTGCCCTTTTAATCTTTATCTGTCACAGCCGCTGTTTCGCTTTCAAAACCCGCTCTAAAGCCTCTTCCGGCGTAGCGCCCACGGCGGAGAGATGCCCCATCTTCCTGCCCTTGCGCGGCAGCAGTTTTTCATACAGATGTAGCCTTACCCCTGGGATCTCGAGCGCCAGATCGAACTTCGGCTCATGATCAAGCCACAGATCACCGAGTAGGTTCGCGATCGCAGCCGGGCGCATGATGCTCGTGTCTCCCAACGGCAGATCGCATATCGCGCGCACCGCCTGCTCAAACTGGCTGGTCACACAGGCTCGCTCGCTCGCGTGATAGCTATTATGCGGTCGCGGCGCAAGCTCGTTTACCAGCAACACGCCGTCACTTGTAAGAAACATCTCGACCGCCAGCAAGCCCTCAAGCTTCAACTGCTCCGCAAGATCGCGAGCGATTTTTTGTGCCTGGATCTCCAACTCGGGCGCTATCGAAGAGGGCAAAACGCTCCATGCCAGGATCTGGTTTTCATGATGATTCCCAGCCGAAGGAAAGCTGACAACCTGGCCGCCTGGTCTACGCGCAACCATCACCGAAATCTCTTGTGCCAGATCGACAGCTTCTTCTGCAAGGCAAGGCGCCTTTCCCAGCAGCGTCCAGGCCTCTGCGCCCTTTTGCTCGTACGTCCTGGAAGAATTCTCAAATCCAATCTTCACCTGGCTGCGACCGTCATAGCCGCCGTGCGCGCTCTTCACAAAGCAGCGGCCGCCCAACTCGGAAAGCGCTTCGATCAACTCTTCCATTGTTTGTGCCGCGCGAAATCTTCCAACCGGGAAGCCATGATCGCGCAGCCAGCTCTTTTGCAAAATACGATCTTGCACAATCCGCATCAGCTCCGGTCCGGGCCGCACCGGAGCAAATTTCTGTGCCGCTTCCAAAGAGGCCACCGCGACTTGCTCGATCTCGAGGGTCACCACATCGCAACCGCGCGCCAGGTTAGCAGCCGCGCGTACGTCGTCCCACGTTCCCTCAAAGCATGCGTCCACAACAAATCGAGCGGGGCAGGATGGGTCGGGATCCATTACCTGTACGCGGTAACCAAGCGAACGTGCCGCCATCGCGGTCATTCGACCGAGCTGGCCGCCTCCCAGAATCCCGATCGTCGCACCCGGCAGTATCGCGCTCACTCGGGCAACTCCATCGCCATCACTTCGCGCCTGCTTGCTTCGCGCCATGCATGCAATTTCGCACGCAAATCCGGGTCCGATAGGGCAAGTATTTCTGCCGCCAATAAAGCAGCATTCGCTGCTCCCGGCTTGCCGATTGCAAGCGTGCCCACAGGCACACCCTTGGGCATCTGCACAATCGACAGCAATGAGTCGATACCGTTCAGCATTGTCGCTGGTACCGGTACTCCAAGCACCGGGACCAATGTCTTCGCCGCAAGCATCCCCGGCAAGTGCGCCGCCCCACCTGCTCCGGCGATGATTACGCGAAGGCCGCGCTCCTCTGCTGACTCGGCGTATTGAAACAGCCAATCCGGTGTGCGGTGTGCCGATACCACCCGCACTTCGCAGGGGATATGAAATTCTTTCAGCAGATCCACGGCGGGCTTGAGAACCTCGTAGTCACTCTTGCTGCCCATAACCACACCGATCAGAGCTTGTGCCATGCAGGTGATTATACGTGGCCTCCAACTTCGGTCACACACCGGGAAAAACTGCCGGGACGATCATGGCTACGGCCTGATTTGCACCCCGGCTGTTCCCCACAAGTCTCATTTCAGCAACCTGCTGCACTTGCTTGTGAAGGCCAGCGAAGCTGAGAGGTCCGCATTCCGCGCTTGTGGAAGATAACTGTTCTTCATCGAAGCATCTATACCTTGATGCCAAAGGAGGCCAGGTCACTCTTGCAGAGCGCGAGGAGTTGCTTCACTTCCGCGATCAACGCCGCGTCCAGTGAGACATTCACTCCCTTTGCTGCAGTCGCACTGTCCGTTGTTGTCACCACAGCCGCCACTTCGCCCAGGAGTGCAAACGCCGTCCGCTCGATTGTGACTCCTGAGGGATACACCAGCCCGGTAACTGCTTCTATCGTGGGCTCAAGGCATGCTGCGGAGGTCTCCACTTTAGCCACGGCTATGGCCGCGACGTGCAGATCGTGAAATGCAGAAGCAAAAAAATGCCCGATTGAGCTGAAACTGATCATCCCTTTTCCTCATTACTTTTCGATTGGTGACTGCTTAAGATAAGTCGCCGTGCCAAATGCCCCAAAAGTCAGGGCAACCACGGCGACATGCTTTATTCCGCTCGCGCTTGCGTTAAACGATGCGGGATCCACAATAGCGACCAGCACACCGCTGGCGACGCCGTGTAGAGCCGCCACTGCTATTCCCTTCATCCAAATACCGATGCCATCCATCTGCGTCTTCTCCAATTCCGTGCGCACTCGGCGCTAGCGACGCCAGATTACCTCCACCGCCAGGTTCAGCAGGGTGAATAGCACTCCCATCGCCGCTGCAAAGCCCTTCGCTCGCTGCCAGCGCAGCTCCTGGCACTCTACCCGCTGCTCCAACGCACCCATACGCCCCGTGTTACCCTCACCCAGTAGCGATACCATTTGGCTCTTTAGCACGCACAGGTCCGCCATCACCGCGTCCTCAAAACTCTTCACGCGATAACTCGATACCCGCCCGCGAAACATACACTCGCCCAGAACAGAAGGAACTCTGCCCATTTGCATTGACATGTGCATATAACGCCGCAACAACGACTGCGTGTGCCTGCGATAGAACGCCAGCTCTTCCGCCGGCTGCTCCTCCGTCTCACGCCTGGGCGCGCGACACCTCGGCGCCCTCTGTACTACGGCCTGCCCCACACCCTCACCACACACATACGGCAACTGGAGAGCAGCACTCATGCCGCACCCCCGGCCAACGTGGTGGCTTCCGTCCGGCTGTGCGTATGACTGCGCGTACGTCTCAACCTGCGGCTTCCCGGTGCCGGAAAGTCCTTCAGCTTGTTCACGCAGCGATCACAATACACACCACCCTCTTCCGACCGGAACCAAAGGTTTCCGCAGCCCTCACACACCTTCAGCTGCACGCTTAAATACATCATGGCTTCTTCTCCAAGGCCCTGCACACCACTGCGGTTTTTCTAGTAGCATCGTTTTTTCCGCAGTGCATTGGAAGTCCCGCTGGGCTGTCCGGGCGTCTGTTGGCTCGGCTCCGCCCCACGATCATGCTTCCGTTTATTCCCATTCGTTATTGGCTCGCAGATTAATGGGAATGCTGTTTCCATGACGAAGACAAGCTGTCTCTGTCAAAATAACCTCTTCCCGTTTCGCACGCGGCGCGTACACGCCTGCAGGGAACCATCTCCTTAGTTCCGTGCACCTTGGAGGGCAAGGCAATACCCCCTTTGGTGACCAGTTCTATGGCGATCCTGCTGGACTTGATCCGCTCCACGTTCGAATATCGGGAAAGTAGTCGAAATCTAAAGCCACAGGCACGGCACGTCAACCGGCCAAAGCACAGAAATCAGAAGAGGGCGGTCCATGGCCGGACAAGAACCCCTCGATTTCAAAGGAAACACTTGAGTTTGTATTTCTGCCTGGAATATCACTATCCCTCGGTCTATTGCTGACTGGCAATTTTCCACACATGAACTTTTCTCAGCTCCACGAGCGATTGCGCCTGGAACTCGTGCGTCGTATTGATCGCGGTGTGCTCACCGGGTCGATGCTCGCGCGACAGACTGGTTTCGGTCAGGCTCACATCTCGAATTTCCTGAGTAAGAAGTGCATCCTCAGCCTCGAAGGGTTGGATCGCGTCCTCGCGGCGCAGTTGCTGACGGTGTCTGACCTCCTTCCCGACCAGTTTCTGCCCTCCCATCGCGCTGCCCGGGAAGAAAACGCTTACGATTCCGTCCCCCTCGTCTCCGACGCCACTGTCCTCCGTAACCAGAACATTCCGCGCCAGTACGTGCTAGATGTGCTGCGCATTCCAGCCGGGATTCTGCAGCAATTTCGCGCCCGCAAAGCCGATTCCCGCAAGGATTGGCTCCGCTTCGTCGCCATCCGCCTCAACGCCACCGAAGCCATGCCCATGGAACCGATCCTCCATCCCAACGCAATCGTGGTCATCGATCGCCACTACACTTCCCTGGTCCGGTATCAGCCCAATCAGGCCACTCTCTACGCTGTTCGCAACGTGAATGCGCTGCTCATGCGCTATCTCGACTTCGAGTCCAATCGTCTGGTCCTGCGGCCACACAACCCCGCATTTCCCCTGGCCGTGCTGGAAATGGGTACGGCAGAGAGCCCTTCCGACTACATCATCGGGCGTGCCTGCTTTCTGCTGGCTCCTCTTTGAGCCTTCACTGCGCCGGAACACAGCATCGCGGCGAAAAGTTTGGTAGCATCGCCACGGAGGAGTTCATGGAACAACCCCCCGCTACCCCAAACGGCGCTCGTCGAAACGAAGACATCGCCCTCGATTTGCTCAAATTTGTTGCCGGAACCACCGGCATTGGCCGCACCATGGCACCGTCCACCGGCTTTGTCCCGGCCGCCGCCAACAAGCCTGACGATCAGGTTACGCATCTGCTCGAGCTCTACGCGCGCTGCCTTAAAGCCGTCGCCGGCAAGGGAGAGGCGCTGTAGCGCGACCCTTGTCAGATCCCAGCGAAAGTACCCAGCACCCTACGTTGAACGTCGCTGTTTTTGGAGCGGGCGCCTTTGGGCACAATCATGTGCGCGTCTATCGCGAACTGCAGGATGCAGGCCTGCCCGTCGCCTTGACGGCCATCGTTGAGCCGGATGCGACCCGCGCCGACGCTCTCCACCAGAAGTATCAGGTGCCCGTCTACGCGACGTTGGATGAATGCCTCGCCGCCCGCACCCCAGGGCTGCGCATCGATGCAGCCTCGGTCTGCGTCCCCACCTCAGCGCACTTCAGCGTTACTTCTGAGCTGCTGCGTGCCGGCATCGACGTCCTTGTCGAAAAGCCCATCGCCGCCACCCTCGAGCAGGCCGACGCCCTCGTTGACCTCGCCACCGCCCAGGGACGCACCCTGCAGGTCGGTCATCTCGAGCGCTTTAACCCCGCCATCACTGCGGTCGAGCCCCTGCTCAACTGCCCCATGTTTTTTGAGGTGCATCGGCTCAGCGTCTTCAGTCCCCGCGCCCTGGATGTCGATGTCGTCCTCGATCTCATGATCCACGACCTCGACATCGTGCTCACCTTCGCCCGCTCTGGTGTGCGCGAGGTCCGCGCCGTCGGCCTGCCGATCCTGTCGCCCAAAGTCGATATCGCCAACGTGCGGCTGGAGTTTGAGTCTGGCGCTGTGGCCAATTTCACCGCCAGCCGTGTCAGCACCGAGCGCGTCCGCAAGCTGCGCTTCTTCCAGCCCCGGCAATATGTTTCGGTGGACTACCAGCGCAAGGATCTGCTCATCATCAACGTCGATCACGACGGCGAAAAGCCTTCCGCGCCTCCGATGATTCCCATTCCCTCGCTTGCCGCTGGCCTCTCATTCGAGAAGCCCAGGATCATTCCCGGTGAGCCGTTGCGCCTCGAGATCGAGTCGTTCCTCGAAGCTATACGCCAGCGCAGCCGCCCGCGTGTCTCCGCGCAGGATGGTCGCGAGGCACTCGCCCTTGCGCTGCAGATCGATCGCGCCATCGCCAGCCACGCAGACCAGGCCGGCCTCAGCCGCTTCCACCTGTAGCCATCCCAACGCGCCTGTTTGGCGACACCGCCTAAAGCTCTGTCGCCGTCACCGTGATCTGCGGCGCGGGCGGCATGGCATTCGAATAAATCTCGTCACCCTTTTTCAGCGGAACTCGGTGCATCTCGTTCGTAATGAGCGTGGGCTTGCCCAGTGCGACGTCGAACTGCCGTTCAAATACCATCTGGCTGTGCCGTGGCTCTGTGGTCCCCGGTAGCGGTTCCAGCGGCACGCTGTCCATTGAAAAGTCCACCTCGGCCGCCAGTCCTGTCTCCGTTTCGTGGATGTCCACGCACTGCAGGCTCTCCCGGTAACTGCCCTCAGACTGCCCCGTGGAGGCGCCCGAAGCAGTCATGCTTGACACGCTGGATCGACCAGCCACCACCGGCACATCCAGCGCAAAGCTCTGTGAGGGCAGCTTGCTGTCAGGGTAAGCAAGCACGAACGTGAGCCGATAATGCTTCGCCTTCGCCGCCGCTACCGGGGCCGTCGCGGTAGTCTGAGCCGCGCAAACTCCAGCCGCACAGAGCGCGAGGATTGCACCAGTTCTAATCATGAGCTTCCCCTTCAGGCCGCTGCGATCCGTGCCAGCCGGGCCACTATGCATCCTGACGCGAACGCGCCATCTTTCGCTCGGGGAAGTCTTGTCTATGCAGAAAAGTGTGCCGCGGGCCGCCTACAGCTTTTGCGTCCTCTGCACTTCCCGCACGCCGGCGATGCGGCGTATCGAGGTCACCAGCCTGTTCAGGTGGCGCACATCTTCCGTCTCGATCACGAACTCCACAATCGCCTCGCCGTTGTCGTGAGATTTGGAATCGACGCCGCGGATATTGGTGCCGTCGTCGCTGATGACTGCCGTCAGCTCCTTCAGCATGCCGGTGCGATCGTCGCAATAGATCGTCAGCTTCACCGGATAGGTCAGCCGCGGCCTTCTTGTCCTCGGCGAGTGCGTGCCCACTCCACCGCGATACGGCGATCAGCCTCGTACAGCAGGTTCTGCACATTCGGACAGCTTCGGGCATGTACCGCCACGCCCTTACCGCGGGTTACGTAGCCAACAATCTCTTCGCCGCGAATCGGATTGCAACATCGCGCGCGGTAGACCAGCAGATCGTTCTGTCCTTCCACCTGCGAGCGAATCGGACCGCGCATTGCAAGTGGACGCGTTTGACCGCGTCGGACATGGTCCCGGCTTGGCCTCGACTCCGGTTGCCAGTCTCACTGTCCGCGCCCTGCGTCGCAGTAATCCCCGGCGAAAGCTTATTCAGCACCTGCCGCGCAGAGTACTTGCCGAAGCCGATGGCCGCCATCAGATCCGCGGCCGTCGCCACGCCGCATTCGCCGGCGACGCGCGCATAATCGGCATCGTTGAAGCTTGTTCAGCGACACCTTGTACTTGCGCGCCTCGCGCTCCAGCAGCTTCTTGCCGATCTCAATGGCGCGCTCACGCTGGTGCTCGTTGAGCCAGTGCTTGATCTTGTTGCGGGCTCGCGGACTCTTGGCGAAACGTCAGCCAGTCGCGGCTCGGCGTGTGGCCGTTCTGCGTGACCACTTCCACAATGTCGCCGTTGCGCAGCTTGGTCCGCAGTTGCGCCATGCGCCCGTTCACCTTGGCGCCCACGCAGGTGTTGCCCACCTCGGTGTGGATGGAGTAGGCAAAGTCAATCGGCGTCGCATCCTTCGGCAGCACCACCACCTTGCCCTTGGGAGTGAAGGTGTACACCTCTTCGGGATAGAGATCGATCTTCAGCGTCGAGAGGAATTCGTTCGGGTCGGTCATCTCCCGCTGCCACTCGACCAGCTGCCGCACCCAGGCCAGCCGCTGCTCATCGCGCGCGCTCGTCGGCGAGCCGCCGGCCTTGTATTTCCAGTGCGCCGCAATGCCCTCTTCCGCAATGCGGTGCATTTCTTCGGTGCGGATCTGCACCTCGAATTGGTGCCCGCCCTCGCCCATCACCGTTGTGTGCAGCGACTGATACAGATTGGGCCGCGGCATCGCGATGAAGTCCTTGATGCGCCCAGGCACCGGCCGCCAGATGCTGTGAATGAGGCCGAAGACCGCGTAGCAATCCTGCACGCTCTGTGGTAATCACGCGAATCGCCAGCAGGTCGTACACCTGGTCGACCGCAGACTTCTGACTTCTGCAGCTTCTGGTGGATGCTGTAGAGCCGCTTGATGCGCCACTCCACCCGCGCCTCAATGCCGTTTTCGCGCAGCCGATCGTTGAGCGTCTCTTCCACGCGCGTTCAGGAAACTGCTCGCCCTCCATGCGCGCGCTGCCTCGACCGCACTCTGCACCTGCTCGTAGCCGAAGGGGTCCACGTAGCGAAAGGCCAGGTCTTCCAACTCGCCACGCACCTTGCCCATGCCCAGCCGGTGCGCCAGCGGCGCATAAATGTCCAGCGTCTCGCGCGCGATGGACTCCTGCCGCTCCGGCGGCAGGTGCTCCAGCGTACGCATGTTGTGCAGCCGGTCGGCCAGCTTGATGATCACTACGCGAACATCGCTCACCATCGCCAGCAGCATCTTGCGGACGTTCTCCGCCTGCCGGTCTTCGCGGTTGGCGAACTGGATCTTGTCGATCTTGGTCACGCCCTCGACAATGTGCGCCACCTGTTCGCCGAACTGCGCCGCGATGTCTTCGTTCGTAACTGGAGTGTCTTCGACGGCATCATGCAGCAGGCCCGGCGGCAATCGCGGTCGAGTCCAGCTTCATCTCCGCCAGCACCTGTGCCACTTCGAGCGGGTGCATCACATACGGCTCACCCGATGCGCGCAATTGGCCATCGTGGTGCTGCAGGCAGAACTCCCAGGCTTTGCGGATAATTTCGGGGTCGTCGTTGGGGCGGCTGGCGCGCACTGTGTCCAGAAGTGTCTGGAACTTCGCCGATATCTGGTCGGGAGCCGGGTCGGAGCCCACCGTCGATGGGTGCAACGTCGCCATAATTGATTATAGGCTGACTCCGTAAAACAGCCCTTAAAGCTCCGCCGGGGAACTGCAAATCGTTTCACCGATGTGCAAAGCTGTCCGCGAACCGATACTCTCAAAGCTATGCCCAGCCGCGACAAAGCCAAGGTGCCCGGTGCCAAGCCCGCCGCCCGCAGCAAGACCTCTTCCCTCAAGCCCGCATCCGGGCGTCCGGCAAAGCCGTCCGTGCTCGCCTCCCGCGCCATCAAGCTCGATCTGCCGGCAGCCGTAATCTCCCGCCGCGCCTGCGATCGCTTGCGTGCGGGCCACGTCTGGGTCTACCAATCCGATATCGAGCAGGTGGTTGCCCCCGAGGGCGACTCCGGACTGCTCCCCGTCCTCGACAATCGCGGCATCCCCATGGGCACTGCACTCTACAGCCCCTCATCGCAGATTGCGCTTCGCCTCGTCTCGACCAGCGTCATCGAGGATGCCGAGTGGCTCGACCTGCTTCGCGAGCGCCTGCGCCAGGCAATTGCCCGCCGTAAGCCCGTCCTCGAGCTGCACGACAGCAACGCCTGCCGGCTGGTCTTCAGTGAGGGCGACGGGCTTCCCGGCCTTATCGCCGATAAGTACGGTGATCTGATCATTCTGCAGCTCCTTACCCGCGGAATGGATCGCGCCGAGGTCCGCGCCGCCATCGTTGAAGTGCTGCGCGAAGAGCTTGCTCCCGCCGCCATCGTCGAGCGCCCCGACGCGCGTATTCGCGAACTGGAAGAACTGGGCGCGCCGCCAACCGCACCCCTCTATGCCGAAGATGCCGCGCATCCGCTCACGGCTACGACCTTTAAACTGAACGGCTTGCGCTTCCACTACGATTCCAACTCCGGGCAGAAGACCGGAGCCTTCCTCGATCAGCGCGAAAACTACGTCGCCGCCGCCCGCTATGCCAAAGGCGAGGCCCTCGACGTCTGCTGCTACCAGGGCGGATTTGCCCTGCATCTTGCGCGTGTCTGCGAAAAGGTCACCGGCATCGATGCCTCCCGTGCGGCGCTTGAGGTGGCCGAGCAGAACCTGCAGTTGAACCGCGACATCGCCGAGGTGGGCAGCGTCGACTGGGTGGAGGCCAACGCCTTCGATCTACTGCGCGACTGGAGCATGGCCGGTCCCGCCTACGACACCATCGTGCTCGATCCGCCTGCCTTCGCCAAATCCAAGCGCGCGGTTGAGGGAGCCCTGCGCGGCTACAAGGAACTGAACCTGCGCGCCATGAAACTGCTGCGCCCCGGCGGAACCCTGGTCACCTTCTCCTGCTCGCACCACGTCTCGTCTGAGGAGTTCACCGCCATCGTCGCCTCTGCCGCAGCAGACGCCCAACGCCGCGTCCGCCTGCTGGAGCGCCGAGGAGCCTCGCCCGATCACCCCGTCCAACTCACTATCCCGGAGACGGAATATCTCAAGTGCCTGATCTGCGAGGTCGAATAGTCCGCTAAATGCGCGCAGCCTAAGCCAGCCCCCCATTCTTTTCCAAAACGCGATACGAAGCGCGCCCCGCGCTCACTACCCTGCACGCAATGAGCGCCTGCAGATCCTGATTGGCAGACGAAAGTTCAGTACCTGCTCCACTCCTGCGATTTCCTCCCCTTGAGGTACTTCCATGCCTATCGTTGGTCCTATCAAAGAAACTCTCGTTCCTATGGTTTATGACTCCGATGACCGCGGACTCGGCGGCCCCGTTGACATGAACGGTCCACAAGTCGGCCTTCTCGCCTACAGCGAACCCGGCGACAACCTCCACCTCGATATCAGAATCGAGTTTGGCCGCCCCACCACCAAGTACGAAATCTTCCTCACAGCTGGTCCCTCGCACGCCCTAGCCGCCGGTTTCATCGGCATCGGCACGATTGCAACCGATGCTGCGGGAGCCGCCTCCGGATCCTTCACCGTGCCCAATAACAGGCTCCTGGCCGCGCCCTTCGGTCCTGGCTATCGAACCGATCACGTCGACATGCTGGAAGCTGGAGGCTCTTTCTCCGGCGGAGTGCTGGTGGTAGGCGCAGTCAACTACTTCGTCTGCAGCCAGCGCGAGAAGACAGGGGCCGATCACCCAGGTCTCGCCGCCTTCGAAGCCCACAAGGGCAAGGAAGGTCAGGGCGACCCAATCGCCAAGAAGTAACGGCCAATAACGCCTCCAAACGGGCCGTAACCCGCCACACACACCAAGTCCCGCCCCACCCGGGACCCCGGTGCTGAGAGCCACCTCACCCCCACTTCCGACCCCTTAAAGACCACCTCCGCATCTCCAAATTTCTCCGGTATTACCCTCTTAGATCGCCCGATTATTGATATATACAGGCACTTTACTATAGTTCTAGAATATGACAGTAAGGCGCGCATATTTTATGCATCACATGCGCTATACTTGCATCATATCCAGTGAGGCCGGGTGTGCCCGGCCAGATAAACCAAGCGTGGAGGTTGCAATGCCAATCATTCGTTGGGATCCATTTCGTGATGTTTTAAGTCTCCAGAACCGCATGAACTCGCTCTTCCAGGACTATTCCCGAGGCGCAGGCGAGAACGAGGCCCTAACCACTGCCAGCTTTGTACCCCCGGTTGACGTGTACGAAGACGAGCACAAAGTCGTACTCAAGCTCGATGTTCCCGGCATTAGGCAGGAAGATCTGAAGATCCATGTCGAGAACAACAGCCTCACCATCAGCGGCGAGCGGAAGTTCGACACGGAGGAGAAAGAAGAGAATTTCCATAGGATTGAGCGCCGCTACGGCAGCTTCTATCGCGCCTTTACCCTGCCATCCACAGTGGATGCCGAGAACATCCAGGCAAACTACGACAGTGGCATTCTGAAGGTCGAGATGTTGAAGAAGGCCGAGGCGAAACCGAAGCAGATTAACGTCTCCATCGGCCCCTCGAACTCCGCTCCGGCGAAGCAGGTTGAAGGGACGGCCAAGCCACCTGCCTCTGCCCACACGGCAGCCTAAGGCGGTTTGCGCGTAATCTGGGGGCGGCGAAACACCGTCCTCTGAAGTCATCGTAATGAAGCGGGGGAAGGGCCAGTGGGGCACCTTCCCCCGCGTTGCGATTGCATCTATGTTGCTAAGATTTGAAATTCGAAATAAAGTGAGCGATTTTTATGGCGATTCGTTGGGACAAATTCACGGTGAAGTCGCAGGAAGCGGTGCAAAGCGCAAGCTCCCTCGCCACCGAAAATGGCAACCCGGAACTGCTCCCCATCCATCTGCTGGCCGTTCTTCTCAGCGACAAGGAAGGCATCATTGTGCCCGTGCTGCAGAAGGTGGGAGTGCAGACCGACCAGCTTCAGCAGGATGCCAATGGAGTAGTAGACAAGCTCCCGAAAGTGTCGGGCAGCTCATCGCAGGCAACGATGTCCAATGCCATGCAGAAGGTGATCGACCAGGCATTCAAAGAGGCGGAAAACTTCAAGGACGAGTACGTCTCGACAGAGCATCTGCTGCTCGCCCTCTCGAAACAGAAGAACGATCCGGCACAATTGGCAATGGCTGCGCATGGCGCAACCCATGACGCTATTCTGCGCGCGCTTACGGCTGTGCGCGGAACGCAGCGCGTGACCGATCAGAATCCCGAAGCCAAGTACCAGGCGCTCGAACGCTATGCGAAGGATCTGACTGAGCTGGCACGCCGCGGCAAGCTGGACCCCGTGATTGGCCGCGATGAGGAGATCCGCCGCGTGATCCAGGTGCTCTCCCGCCGCACCAAAAACAACCCGGTATTGATTGGCGAGCCAGGCGTCGGCAAGACGGCCATTGTCGAAGGACTGGCGCGACGAATCGTCTCCGGCGATGTACCGGAGAGCCTGAAGAACAAGCGCGTCATCTCTCTCGATCTCGGCTCCATGCTTGCCGGAGCAAAGTATCGCGGCGAATTTGAAGACCGCCTGAAAGCGGTGCTGAAAGATATTGAAGATTCCAACGGCCAGATCATTCTCTTCATCGACGAGCTGCACACTCTCGTAGGCGCAGGCGCTGCCGAGGGAGCCATCGACGCCAGCAACATGCTGAAGCCTGCACTGGCCCGTGGGGAACTCCGAGCCATTGGCGCCACGACGCTCAACGAGTATCGCAAGTACATCGAGAAGGATGCCGCGCTCGAACGCCGCTTCCAGATTGTCTACGTGGGTGAGCCGAACGTCGAAGATACGATTGCGATTCTGCGCGGTCTGAAGGATCGCTACGAGGCGCATCACAATGTCCGCATCAAGGATGCGGCCATTGTCGCGGCTGCGGTCCTCTCGCATCGCTACATCTCCGACAGATTTTTGCCCGACAAGGCGATTGATCTGGTGGACGAAGCAGCCGCCTCGCTCGCAATCCAGATCGGCTCCGTGCCAACGGACATCGATCAGCTGGAGCGCGAGTCTACATCGCTTGAAATCGAGCGCACGGCCCTGAAGCGCGAGACGGACAAGAGCTCGAAGGAGCGCCTCCAGATAGTCGAGCGCAAACTGGCAGAGCTGAAAGAAAAGTCGAGCGGACTGCGTGCGCGGTGGCAAAAAGAGCGCGACGCGATTGCCCGGCTCAGTGCGCTGAAAAAGCAGATTGAAGCCCTCCGCCTCGACCTGGAGGAGCAGACGCGGCGCGGCAATCTGGAGCGCGCTGGCCAGATTCAATATGGCGAGCTGCCCAGGTTGGAAGCTGAGCTCAAGGAATTGAACAGCGCTCAGGATGGTACTGACGGCAAGCAGCGGATGTTGAAAGAAGAAGTGGATGAAGAGGACGTCGCTGAAATTGTGAGCAAGTGGACCGGCATCCCCGTGTCAAAGATGCTCGAAGGCGAAGTGCAGAAACTTGTCCAGATGGAGAGCCGCTTGCGCGAGCGCGTGATCGGCCAGGACGAAGCCCTGACCACGGTGGCCAATGCCATTCGCCGTTCGCGTGCGGGACTCAGCGATCCCAAGCGGCCGATTGGCTCGTTCATTTTCCTCGGGCCAACCGGCGTCGGAAAAACGGAAACCGCACGGGCGCTGGCGGAGTACCTCTTCGACGACGAGCAAGCCATGATCCGCATCGACATGTCGGAGTACATGGAGAAGCATGCGGTCGCGCGCTTGATTGGAGCGCCTCCGGGCTACGTTGGTTACGACGAGGGCGGCCAACTTACTGAGGCTGTTCGTCGCCGGCCCTACTCCGTTGTGCTCTTCGATGAGATCGAAAAGGCGCACCCCGATGTCTTCAACGTGCTGCTGCAGATGCTCGATGATGGTCGTCTTACGGACTCGAAAGGGCGCACGGTGGACTTCAAGAATACGGTTCTCATCATGACCTCGAACCTGGGTTCACAGGTGCTGCAGGGCGAATCGCTCGACACAGAGAAATCCTTCGAGCGTGCGCGTGAGCAGGTGATGGAGATACTTCGTCAGAGCTTCCGGCCGGAGTTTCTCAACCGCGTGGATGACATCGTGATCTTCCGTCCGCTGGGCGAAGAGCAGTTGGGCCACATCATAGATCTGCGGCTGGATGAGCTGAAGAAACTGTTGAGCGACCGTAAGATCACGCTCGAACTGACGGATTCAGCACGACACATCCTGCTGGCTTCCGGCTACGACCGTGCGTATGGAGCGCGTCCTCTGAAGCGAGCGTTGCAGCGCATGGTCCAGGATCCGCTGGCGTTGAAGATTCTGGATGGCGAAGTGCTTCACGGCGATCACGTTATCGTGGATGCAGATCGCGGCGCGAACCAACTGCGCTTCCAGGTTGTGGAGCGGCAGGGCGTGAAGATACCTGTGGGCGCGTTACACGGCAAAGCATAATTGCTAGGTCAAAACAGAAGGCCGGAGAGCAATCTCCGGCCTTTCCTTATGGTCGCCGCGCACACGCGACCCGCGGGATCTCTTGCAGATCCGCAACAAAGCTAACGTCGTTCCAGCCCGCAAGCAACTCCGCGATCCGCGACTGTTGCCCGTAGCCAATTTCCATCAGCAGCCATCCGCTCGGCTTCAGCACCCGCTCCGCCTCAGGAATCAATCGCTCATAAATATCGAAGCCATCGGGCCCGGCGAAGAAAGCAGTGGCCGGTTCGTATTCGTGCACCTGCCGCGCAAGCGTTGCCCGGTCTTCTTCGCCAACGTATGGGGGGTTGGAAACAACCGCATCAAATACACCGCTCGCGATTCCGGCGAGCAAATCAGTCTGAATGAAGCTGATTCGCGCGGCAAGATTGTGAGCCTCGGCATTGGCTCGCGCCACGGCGAGTGCCGAAGGGGAGATATCTGTAGCAGTGACGGTTACATTAGGTCGAGAACGTGCAATCGCGATAGCGACGGCCCCGGAGCCAGTACCGATATCCACAATCTCAGCATGCTCCGCCGGCGAAATGCGTGCCAGCAGTGCTTCGACCAGATGCTCGGTCTCCGGACGCGGAATCAGGACATTGCGGTCCACGCGCAGCGCAAGGCCATAGAACTCCACGCGGCCAGTGATGTATTGGACGGGCTCATGCTTCTCCCGCCGCGAGATGAGCTCGTCGTACGACGCCAGTTCCGCGTGGGTAACAATTCGCTCAGGATACGCAAGGAGATGGGTCCGGTCGCAGCCGAGCACATGCATCAGCAGCAGCTGCGCATCCTGCAGCGAAGTAGCGGCCAGTCCCGCCTGGCTTAGCCGAGCCGTGGCAGCTGCAAGCACCTGCGCAAGGGGCGATTCATCTGTCATCCTTAGTGCGCGTCCGCGGTCTCAGCTTTGAGCCGTTCATTCTGGAAGTGCGAACTCAGCGCGTCGATGGTGGGCTGCAGCTTGCCCTCCATCACCTCGGCCAGTTGATGATTGGTCAGGCCGATGCGGTGATCCGTCAGTCGATTCTGCGGGAAGTTATACGTGCGAATCTTTTCGCTGCGATCGCCGGTGCCCACCTGCTGCTTGCGTTCCTTGGCAAGCTCGGCGTGCTGCTTCTCCATCTCCTGCTCGTAAAGGCGTGCGCGCAAAACACGCATGCCCTTCTCGCGATTCTTGATCTGTGATTTTTCGTCCTGGCAGCTCACTACCGTACCCGTGGGAACGTGGGTTATGCGGACAGCGGAGTAGGTGGTGTTCACTGACTGGCCGCCGGGCCCCGAAGAGCAGAATGTGTCGATGCGCAAATCCTTCGCCTCAATCTTCACGTCCACTTCCTCAGCCTCAGGCAGCACGGCAACCGTGATGGCAGAGGTGTGCACGCGGCCCTGCGTCTCAGTAGCGGGCACGCGCTGGACGCGATGCACGCCGCTCTCATACTTCATCTGCGAGAAGACGCGGTCGCCTTCAATAATCGCGATCACTTCCTTCAAGCCGCCAACGCCCGACTCTGACGACGACAGCACTTCCACCTTCCACTTATGCTGTTCGGCAAAGCGCGTATACATGCGAAAGACTTCTGCGACGAAGAGCGATGCCTCGTCCCCGCCGGTGCCCGCGCGAATTTCAAGGATGACGTTCTTATCGTCGTTGGGATCCTTCGGCAGCAGCCTTACCTTGAGGTCCTCTTCAATCGCGGGCAGGCGCGCTTCGAGCTGCGCCAGTTCTTCGTTTGCCATGGCGCGAATCTCGGGGTCGCTCTCTTGCAGCATTCCCTTTGCGTCGTCAATGCCGCTCTTCACCTGCTTGTATTCGCGATATTTCTCGACCACGTCCTCCAGGTCGCGATGCTGCTTCGCCACCTTCTGATATCTCTGCTGGTCACTGGTGATCTCGGGATCGGCCAACTGGCTGCCGAGTTCCTCATAAAGCGCTTCCATCTGCTGCAGACGATCAAACATAAGTGCCTTTCCCCGCTACTGCCGCGGGCTAACTTCAAATGTGGGATTCAGGAAAATGGGCGCAGAGAAGCGAGTGAGCGGCGGGGCCGCTAGAGCAGAGCGTGGCAGGCAGCGCTGCGGGTGGTTCGGAATGGATATCCGGTCATCACAACTTCTATTTTATCGCGAAAGGGTGCGCGGGAGAATATCCGGAGAAAACTCGTAGATCTTCAGGATTCCGTTTGGCATCTATAGCCAGCATGGCCGCGAGCTTACTTGAATTCGCCAGAATTTCTGAGGCGCTCACCCTCACCAGTCGCAAGCTGGAGAAACGCGACCTGATCGCGGCCTGGTTGCGCCAGCTTTCACCGGACGACGCGGCACTGGCGGCGCTGTATTTTGCGGGACAGCCCTTTGCGCAAACTGACCGTCGCGCGCTCAATCTCGGCGGGTCGCTTCTGTCGAAGGCCGTATTGCAGCTTACGGCGGCGAGCCCACAGGCGCTTCACAAGGCATATTTGCGGCATGGCGACCTAGGAGCGGCGGCGATGGATTTGTGGGCGGCTCGGGATGCGGTCGCGCCCACGCTAACACTTGCTGAAGTAGAGAGGAGCCTGACCGAAATCGCGGGAGCTCGCGGCACGCAGGCGAAGCTTCATCCGCTGCTCAGCCTGCTGGCAAGGGCGACAGAGCTTGAGGCGAAATATCTCATCAAGCTGGCGCTGGGAGATATGCGCACCGGCGTACGCGAGAGCCTGATAGAAGACGCGATCGCCGCGGCCTACTCCGCTGATCCTGCCGACGTACGGCGAGCCGGAATGCTGCTGGGCGATCTTCGCGAAGTGGTCACGATGTCTGCTGCGGGCGATCTGCAGCAAGCCCGCATGAAGCTCTTTCATCCCCTCGGCTTCATGCTGGCAAGCCCAGTAGCCAGCGTGGACGAGGCTGTTGCGCGCTTTGCGACCGAGCTGGCTGCGGAACAAGCTGCGCCCTCCGACGATGAAGCGGTGAATCCGCCCATCGAACCGCTCGAGCCATCAGAGCTCTCTCTCGCACTCATTGAAGACAAATATGACGGCATTCGCTGCCAGCTTCATTGCGGCGACGCGGCGAATCCGGAGCGAGTCGCGCTCTTCTCGCGAAGGCGCGAAGACCTCACCGAGAGCTTTCCTGAACTCGCGTCAGCTTTCGCCGCGATTCATATGCCCATCATTCTCGACGGAGAGATACTCGCGTGGGACCCAGCTCAGCATCGCGCCAAGCCATTCTCCGCACTGCAGCAAAGAATCGGCCGCAAACGTGTCACCCGCGATATCCAGATGGACAACCCCGTCGTCTTCATGGCATTTGACCTTCTCTATGCTGAAGGAGAACTGCTGCTCGCGGAGCCACTCTCAAAGCGCAGATCGATGCTCGAATCTGTGGTGCAACAGTGGCAGCATCAGACGACAGCGGGACCCCGCGACGGCAAAGTTCCACAGCAGGCAGGTCTGTTCAGCGACATAACGGACGAGGGTGCGATGCCGCGGCTGATGCTCTCTCCCGCCGTAAGGCTTGAGTCGCCGCAGCAGCTTGACCGAGCCTACGCAGAGGCGCGCAGTCGCGGCAACGAAGGGGTCATGATCAAGTCGCGCAATAGCATCTACCAGCCCGGTCGTCGTGGCCTGGCCTGGCTCAAGCTGAAGCGCGAGCTGGCTACACTCGACGTTGTGGTGACGGCCGCGGAGTTCGGGCACGGGAAGCGCGCGGGAGTGCTGAGCGACTATACCTTTGCGGTGCGCGATGGTGCGCGCCTGCTGAATGTTGGCAAGGCGTACTCGGGACTGACCGACGCAGAGATTGACGCGCTGACGGGATTCTTCCACGAGCATACGATCGAGGACTTCGGCAGGGTCCGCTCGGTTGAGCCGCTGATCGTTCTGGAGGTTGCCTTCAACAACATCATGCGTTCCGAGCGCCACGACAGTGGATTCGCGCTGCGCTTCCCGCGTATTCTGCGTATCCGCGACGACAAGCCGATGGCGGAAATCGATACGCTGGAGCGAGTTGAGGAGATCTACAATTCGCAGCCGGACAAGCCGCAGGACGACCCTAGTGCGAGTGTCCGTGATGATGGCCGTGAGCGCCCACCTGGTCCACGGGAATAACGCAGCCGTGCGCGATCTCGCACTCGGCATCTTCAAACTGAATCGTGGTGTGGTGGATGCGAAATTCATCGCGCAGCGCGGAGTTGATTTCGGCCAGGATGCGGCCGCTCTCCGACGGCGGAATATCGGCGATGGTCACGTGGCAGGCCATGGCGTTGGTCTGCGAGCCCAGGCTCCAGACGTGCAGATCGTGAACGTCGAGCACTCCCGGCATCGCCGCCAGGCGCAGGCGTATGGCAGGAATGGAGACCCCGCGCGGTGTGCCCTCCAGCAGAATGTTCAGCGTCTCCTTCACGATGGAGAAGGAGGTCCACAGGATGAGCCCCGCAATCAGCAATGAAAGCGCGGGATCGATCCAGTTCCGCCCCGTCAGCAGGATGCCGAAGCCGCCAACAATCACCGCCGCCGTGGACAGCGTGTCTCCCAGCATGTGCAGGAAAACGCTGCGGATATTTACATCGTGCGCCACTCTCCACAGCAACGCGGCGATTACGCCGTTCATCAGCAGGCCGGCTGCGGCCACAATCATCATCAACCGCGGCTGCACCGAAACGGGCTCGCTCAGCCGATGGATTGCCTCAATGCCGATCCAGATCGCAATCACGATCAGCGATAGTGCATTCAGAAATGCCGCCAGCACGCCGGCGCGCTGGTAGCCAAAGGTCTTCTCGTCTGTTGCGGGACGCGTGTGGAAGTAGACGGCAACGAAGGAAAGAAGCAGCGCCAGGAAGTCCGAGACGTTGTGACCAGACTCCGAAATAAGGGCAAGCGAATGGGCGCGCACACCGGCGAAGAATGTGAGCAACACGTAGGCCAGGGTTGCGACCAGTGAGAAGCGCAAAACACGCTGCATCTTCTGGGTCGTGGCGCCATGCACATGCATAGTCTTCAGTTTAGCTGTGCCTTGCCCGCTCTTCAAACAGCAGCCGGGCGGCGGATGCCTATTTGTTCACGCGACGAGAAAGGCCGCCGCGGGCTCGGCTGCCCTGGGCCTCGGGCGGCGGCCCGAAGCGGATGGCGGCGGTACTGCGCAGGCCGCTCCAGTTTTCCGCCACAATGATGCTGTTCTCGGGGTTGTGGGCGTCGTAGCGAATCGAGGCGGGGAAGCTCAGCCGGCATTCGTAAATGTCAACAAAGCCAGCCATGTGAGTAACATCCTGCGAGCAGTTGTACACCACTCCCGCAATCTCGTAGCGGTACAGGATCAGCTTCATGCCCTCGGGCCTGTCGCTTTCGCTGGGGCTCAGATCGGCGATGTCCACCACCGTGCCATCCACGATGCGCCCCATCTTCACCAGCGTCAGCCGGCGCTCCCGCTCAATCTCTTCGTCGGTCGGCTTTTTGCGCAGGAGAGCCCAGGCCGCAACCCCGCCAACCAGCAGGATGCCAGCCGCCGCCAGCGCCTCCAGCACATTGGGATTATGTAGGGAAATACTCGTCATTCTCGTGCCCGATTCCCAACCCTTCACAAAGTCGACTCTGCCGCTTTGTTTGCCATGGAAAGCATAACTGCAGAATACCCCACCGGGGCGGCGCGCCGTGCATTTCCCCACGCGCTTTTCCCGCCTGCCGTGGCTACCGCCCGCACCGCCCGCCTGCGTTATACTGAAACAGAGCATGCCCAACCGTTCGTCTCAACCGGCGGCCCCGTCCGGCGCCTCTCATCTCTCCGATTCTTCCAAGCTTCTTGAGACCCCTGAAGCACCCGGGGCTCCGCAGCTTGCGTCTTCCGCCACTCGGATTCGCTCGACTACCGTCCTGTGCGTTCGCCGCGACAAAATTGTGGTGATGGCGGCCGATGGCCAGGTAACCCTTGGCGATAGCGTCATTAAGCACTCTGCGCGAAAGATTCGCCGCCTCTACCAGGACAAGATCCTGGCGGGATTTGCCGGTTCCACCGCGGATGCCTTCTCGCTCTTCAGTCGCTTCGAGTCCAAGCTGGAGCAGTATGCCGGCAACCTGGGCCGCTCTGCCGTGGAATTGGCCAAGGACTGGCGCACCGACAAGATGCTGCGCAACCTGGAAGCCCTGCTCGTGGTCGCCGACCTGGAACAGACCTACCTCATCAGCGGCGCGGGAGACGTGATCGAGCCGGACGAGGGAATTGCAGCCATCGGCAGCGGCGGCTGCTATGCACTCGCCGCTGCGCGCGCTCTCTTCCAGAACACCGATCTCCCCGCCCGCGATATCGCCGAGAAGTCACTGCGCATCGCCGGCCAGATCTGCATCTACACCAACGACCAAATCACCATCGAAGAATTGCACGCTTGAGAAACCTGTAATGGGAGGCTCCTAGAAGCGCCCGCGGGCTCACAAAGGAGCAGAATTATGGCCATCTATTTACCAGGAACAGCGGAAGATCAGGAACTCGCGCTTGAGGACCTGACACCGCGTGAAATTGTCGCCGAGCTGGACAAGCACGTCGTAGGACAGGGCGCCGCCAAGCGCGCCGTCGCCGTCGCGCTGCGCAACCGCATGCGCCGTCAGAAGCTCGCCCCCGATCTCGCCGAAGAGATCATGCCCAAGAACATCATCATGATCGGCCCCACCGGCGTCGGCAAAACGGAGATAGCCCGCCGCCTCGCCAAGCTCACCAACTCGCCATTCCTCAAGGTGGAAGCCTCGAAGTTCACCGAGGTGGGCTATGTTGGCCGCGATGTTGAGTCGATGATTCGCGACCTCGTCGAGATCGCCATCGACATGGTGCGCGAAGAGAAGCTGGAAGAGGTGGAAGACAAGGCCGAGCTGAATGCTGAGGAGCGTCTGCTCGATCTGCTGCTCCCGCCGCCCGCCGTGACGCCTGCAGCAGCGCCCGCCACACCCGCGCCTGAAGGCACTACGACCATCACATTCCCTGCGGCATCGAATGAGTCACACACTCGCACCCGAGAGAAGCTTCGCCAGCAGTTTCGCGAAGGACGTCTCGACGATCGCGTGGTCGAGATCGACGTGCGCGAGCGCAACACGCCATCGTTTGAAATCGTCTCCAACCAGGGTGTCGAGGAGATGGACATCAACCTCAAGGACATCCTGCCCAATATATTTGGCGCCCGCACCAAGAAGCGCAAGATGAAGGTGGCAGAAGCCTTCGAATACCTCGTGCAGGAAGAAGAAGGCCGCCTGATAGATATGGATCAGGTGACGCGTTCCGCAACCGAGCGGGTCGAGAACTCCGGCATCATCTTCCTCGACGAGATAGACAAGATCGCCGGACGCGAAGGCGGTCATGGACCGGACATCTCCCGCGAAGGCGTGCAGCGCGACATCCTGCCCATCGTCGAAGGCACCACCGTCAATACCCGCTACGGCATGGTGCGCACCGATCACATTTTGTTCATCGCCGCCGGAGCCTTCCACGTCTCCAAGCCCAGCGATCTGATTCCAGAACTGCAGGGACGCTTCCCCATCCGCGTTGAGCTGCAGTCGCTTACCGTGGAAGATTTCGTTCGCATCCTCACCGAGCCCAAGTCGTCGCTCACCAAGCAATACGCGGCGCTGTTGGAGACGGAAGGCCTGAAGCTGGAGTTCACTTCGGAGTCGTTGGCGGAGATGGCGCGTTTCGCCTTCAGCGTCAATGAGACGACAGAGAATATCGGCGCGCGCCGTCTGCACACCATCATGGAGCGGGTGCTGGATGAGATCAGCTTCCTTGCGCCAGACCTGACCAAGGCGCACAAGAGCGATTCAACTATCGACCTGGCTGCGGCTGCGCAGGAGAACGGTGCAACCGTAACGCTGCCCGTAAGCGAGCGCGAAAACGCAGCCGGTGAGCGCGAGATCGTCGTCACCATCGGTCCCGAGTACGTCCGCCTCATGGTGGCGTCCATCGTCAAGGATCAGGATCTCTCGCGGTACATCCTCTAAGTTTTGTTCAGCTGGTGGCGGACCACTGCCACCAGCTTGGAATGAAACGCCCCTCTACATCAGGTACTTCGGCTCATCGCGGGGAGGCAGCGCGCCTGGACTGCGCCGCGCCAACTCCGTGCGCACAAGCGTCAGGCCATAGATGCAGCGCTCGAAGTATTTTGAGAGCCGGGCAAACATCGCCGCCTCGTTCGCATATTCAAACAAGTCAAATGTGGAAACGACGTAATAACTCTCCTTGCCGGCGCGCACCATCTCCACGAAACTCTCGCGCTGCCGCGAGCGCCACAGGTGCATCGACTCGGGATACATGCCGGTCAGAAACAGCGTGTAGTCGCCAATGTGCCTGCGAATCTCACGCTCGGCATCGAAGGACGGAGCGGTGCCATGCACCGGGTCCGATGCCACCAGCATCTCGCCGACCTCTTTAAGCGGACGCCCATTCGCATCGAGAACGGGATAGAGTCGTTCGCTGTCACAGAAGTTAGTGAGCACACGCGAGACATATGTCGCCAGCTCACGATCGAAGATTCCGATCTGCCCGTACGTGTCCGAGACCAGTTCGTGGAAAAGCTTGTGCAGGGGATGTTCGTCAGGGATCATCACGACCTCCATCGAATTCATACTCGCCAGCAGTGCACTTTCTACTACCTGTTGGAATGCGAGCTTACCGATTTTGTAGTGAATTTGCGCCAACGAATGTTACGTGAACAGTATCTTTTCTGGCACTCTCTGTGATTGAGTGCGACAAGTTGAGTAGTTTTTCTCATCCCGCGAATTGAAATTTCTTATCGCTCCATTGACACAAAAACCGATTCAGCATCAGTATGCTTCTGCACACGTGCCGAGGAGGTCTCTCCGTCATGGCCAAGCCTTCCCCCAGCAAACGCGCAGGCAAACGGGTACTTCGCCTGCCTTCTCCCGTCCCGGGCGATCCTCTCTTCGGAGAACCGCAGCCCAGTGCTGACCCCACCAAATTTCGCACGCCGCACGGCTCCGACACGCAGAAGTACAACGAGCTCATCAAGCTGCTGCAGCAGGTTCCTCTTCCGCGCGGCGGCGCAATCGAGCCGGTGCTCACGCTCGCGGAGGTCTATGGTTCCGCCGGTGCCGCAAAAGTTAAGTCAATCCAATCGGCGGGACAAATCGTCTTTCACTCCGTGGGAGATACCGGCAGCATACGCGGTCCCAACACGCAATCGCTGGTTGCGGACAAAATGGTCTCCGACTTTACTGAGCAAAATTCTGCAGATATTCCCTCCTTCTTCTTTCACCTCGGCGACGTCGTCTACAGCTTCGGCGAGGCGCAGTATTACTACGACCAGTTCTACGAGCCCTACCGCGAATACCAGGGGCCCGTCGTTGCAATCCCCGGCAATCACGACGGCATGATCTACACCGGCGACACTGCGCCGACGCTCGACGCATTCCTGCGCAACTTCTGCGCGGCCGCGCCTGATCACACGCCCGAAGCGGGAGGCCTGCAGCGTACCGCGATGATTGCGCCCGGCGCCTACTTCACGTTTGACGCGCCGTTCGTCCGCATCATTGGCGTCTACTCGAATGTGCTCGAGGATCCCGGCGTAATCTCCAGCCAGGGCAATGCCAGTTCCGCGGTGGATGATCGTCAGCTCGCTTTTCTTGTGGCGGCTCTCAAGCGGATCAAAGCGGAAAAGTTCAGCGGAGCAGTCATCGTCGCCATGCATCATCCGCCCTTCACCTATGGCACGGCTCACGGCGGCAGTCCGCGCATGCTGCAGGATCTGGATCAGGTGTCGCAGGAGGCGGGCTTCTGGCCGCATGCCTACTTTTCCGCGCATGCGCACAACTATCAGCGCTATACGCGGACCGTCGCGAACCTCAACATTCCTTACCTGGTTGCGGGAGCCGGTGGTCACAACATTGTGCCGTTGCAGAAGACAGGTTCAGGTGGACTGCGAACGCCGTTGGTGGTGAACAAGACCTTGACGCTGGAGAACTACGACGACTCCGCCTACAACTATCTGCGGGTTGTAGTGGACGGCGTGAACCTCCGCATCGAGAATCATCCCGCCCCGGATGGCAGTGCAACGAAAACGCCGAACGATGTGGTAACGGTGAATCTCAAAACCCGCGTCGTATCTTGATTGCGCTTCCCAAACCGGCGCCCCGGGGAACCACCTTTAGCACTTCCCGCCCTCAGTGGAGGGCGCCTAGTATAGGAAGTTCTGGCATTCTCCGCGGTCCCGTTCATGCGTCGTTTTGTACTGTTGCTCGCGCTCGTGAGTGCGATGTTCTCGGTTACGGCGAAGGCTGACGTTCCGCGTCACAGTTCCGCCGCCACCCACACCCACAACGCAAGGTTGAGGTCGATGCACCCTGCCTCGCCGAGCCATCACGCCACCGCCAAAGCCAAAGGGGGGAAGCCTGCTAATTCCGGCAAAGGCTCTTCCCATGCCTCAGCCGCCGGCGCGAGCGCTCCCTGCCGGCATGGGCACCACTGCGCAAGTGCGCGAAACGCCGCCCTCACACCCCGCTACAAGACTTCCAGAGCTACCCTCCGCAAGCGTCAGCTGACTGGCGTGAAGTTCGCACTGCCCTCTCCGTTGAAGGGTTCCCGCGAATCGCTGGTCCGTCAGAATACCCGCGCCGACGAGGATGGGCTAACCCGGATCGAAGACGACGATGCGCTCGCAGAAATGCGCCGCGGCGGCGACCTGGTGGCCCTGCCCATCAACAGCGGCCTTACCGTCGACCCACGGCTTCCAGCCAACCGGCGCTATTGCCGCAGCTGGACCGCGGATTTTCTTGCCGACATGTCGCGCGCCCATTTCAGTCGCTTCCGCTCACCGCTGCAGGTCAACTCAGCCGTGCGCACCGTCGAGTATCAGCGTCATCTTCGCGGTATCAACGGCAACGCTGCTCCTGCAGAAGGCGACATAGCGTCGCCGCATCTAACCGGCGCCACCATCGACATTGGCAAAAAGGGCATGTCGCTGGCGCAGATCGGATGGATGCGCGCCTACCTGCTCCCCCTGCAGTCCCGGGGCAGGATCGATGTCGAAGAAGAATTTCAGCAGGCCTGCTTCCACATCACGGTCTACAAGGCCTATTCGCCCGCCGTCGCCACTACCCCTGCCCTGGCAGGGCATGCAGGCGAAATGGTGGCAGCCGGGATCCGCTAACCAGCCGCTCACGGTACATAAGCAAACAATTTCATGCTTATCGACACCAGACAGGGTTAGAATCGCGCACGGCTGTTTTCATACACGGAGGCACACTGAAAATGACGGACGGAACTACGACCATTCCCACCGCAACCTCTGATCCCGGCGGTCCCGGGCTAACCCAGGTGCAGCGGGTCGTGTACACCTTCACTGCTCCACCGAAGACGTTTACAGATATTCTGCGCAATACCAGTTGGTGGCTGCCCTTCATCCTCGGCGCGGTGATCAGCTATGCCTTCATCTTCGCGATGGTAAATCGCATTGGTTGGGAGAAGATGACAGAGAGTGGCATGAAGCAAAACCCCAAGCAATACGATCAGGTACAGGCCATGCCGGCTGAGCAGCGTGCGCAGGCCATGCGACTCGGAATGATGTTTACCAAGGGCTTCACCTATGTCGTGCCCTGGTTCGGCCTGCTATTCGCCGCGATCGCAGCGCTCGTGCTGTGGGGAACCATCAACTTCATGTTCGGGGGACGCGCAACCTACGGCCAGGTCTTCGCTGTCTGGATATTCGGCACCCTACCTCTGGCGTTGCAGGGAATTCTGGGTTTCATCACCATGTTCGCAGGTGTAGATCCTGACTCATTCAATGTCCAGAATCCCGTCGGCAGCAACATCGGCTATTACCTCAGCAGCGAGACACCAAAGTGGCTGACCACGTTTGCCAGCTCAATCGACATCTTCTGGATCTGGGCTATGATCCTGGTCTCCATCGGCCTCGCCATTGTGGCCAAGGTAAAGCGCTCCAGCGGATTGACCGTTGTATTCGGCTGGTGGATCCTGATCTTGATCATCCGCATGGGCATTGCCGCTGTATCGAGCTAAGAGTTGTCCAGCGCAAACGAAAATGGCACCGCCTTTGCGGTGCCATTTTTATTCGTAACCTGAGCTGTGACTTATTCGCTCCAGCGACGGAACAAGAGCGCTCCATTGGTTCCACCGAAGCCGAATGAGTTCGACAGCACCACGTCGAGCTTCGCGGCCTGCGGTTTGTTGGGCACATAGTTCAGATCGCAGGCAGGATCGGGATCTTCCAGATTTGCCGTCGGAGGAACCATCTGGTTCTGCAGCGCCATCACGGCAATGCCTGCCTCTAGTCCTCCGGCGCCACCCAGCAGGTGCCCCGTCATTGACTTCGTCGAGCTCACCAGCAGCGTGTGGTTCGTCGCGCGCTCGCCAAAGAGCCGCTTCATCGCTGCCGTCTCCAACGCGTCTCCCAGCGGGGTAGCGGTGGCGTGGGCATTCACATAATCCACGTCGTCCGGGGTGAGATTGGCACTCTGGATCGCGTGACGCATCGCCCGGTAGCAGCCTTCGCCTTCCGGCGCCATCGAGGTGATGTGATAGCCGTCGGCGCTCATACCGTAGCCAATAATCTCGGCCAGGATATTCGCCCCGCGTGCCTTTGCAAATTCCAGTTCTTCCAGGATCAGAATCCCGGCGCCCTCACCCACCACGAACCCATCGCGGTCCTTGTCGAATGGTCTGCAGGCATGCTCGGGATCGTCATTGCGCGTCGAGAGCGCACGCATGGCGGCGAATCCGCCAACGCCCATGGGCGTGATGGCAGCTTCCGCACCACCTGCAATCATCGCGTCGGCATCGCCACGCTCGATGATGCGATATGCATCCCCCAGGCTGTGTGCGCTGCTGGTGCAGGCCGTGGCCGTCGCTTCGTTCGGCCCGCATGCGCCATAGCGAATGCTCACCTGTCCCGCCGCGAGATTCACGATCGCCGCGGGAATAAAGAACGGAGAAATCTTGCGAGGACCGCCGGCAAGCATCGCGCTGTGCTCGCGCTCGATCACATCGAATCCACCAATGCCTGAGCCGATGTGAACCCCGATGCGTTCATTGTTCTCCGGCATAATCTTTAGCCCGGATGCTTCCATCGCTTCTTGCGCAGCGGCCAGCGCGAAGTGAATGAATCGCCCCATCTTGCGCGATTCCTTCTTGTCCACAAATTTCAGGACATCGAAGTTCTTCACCTCTGCCGCGAACGTCACAGGGAAAGCTGAGGCGTCGAAGCCGGTGATCGGAGCCATCCCGCTCTTGCCTGCAAGCAGATTTGTCCAGATCTCGGGCGCTGTATTGCCGACTCCGCACAGGAGCCCGATACCCGTGATTACAACGCGCCTCGGCAAATTACTTGCCTGCCTTCGCGTGCTTGTCGATGTACTCGACAGCGTCCTTTACCGTCTTGATCTTCTCAGCGTCCTCGTCCGGAATCTCGAGGTCGAACGCCTCTTCAAACTGCATTACCAGCTCGACCACGTCGAGAGAATCCGCACCGAGATCTTCCTGAAATGAAGCGCTTGGCGTAACTTCGGCTTCGTCTACCTGGAGCTGCTCAACAATAATCTGCTTAACCTTTTCTTCCACTGCGGCCATGCGTTTCTCCTGTCAATATTGAAACGGCAAATCCATCATACGGGTCCGGGGCACTCAGCGGCACACCCCTGCCCATCGAAATTCTGAACCGGTCGTAGGCCCTGGGGGCAGACACGGCGCCAGTATCCAACCGGCATCCCGGTCGGTGGCTTCGAAACTCCAAGTCTACTTAGCACTTAGGACCGTGTAAAGTCGCCCAACCCGGGAAAGATACACCCTGCAGGCCAGCCCCGGTTTTTCCGACGCGACGGCCCGGCTGAAACGAGTAAAGTTGAAACAGGGACCGCCTCAATGATCGTAAGCATTCCAATTCTTATTTTGGCCGTTATCATAGCCGCCGCGCTCGCCGGCTTTGTCGCCTGGACGACAGCCGCCAGCCGCGCCAACGCCGCCTCCGGAGTTCGTGAAACCGAGCTCGCCCGCCTCTCCGAACAGGCCCGGCGCCTCCCCGAGCTAACCGCGGAGCGCGATCAGGCCCGCGCCCTCGCCTCCCAGATCGAAGCCGAAAAAGATAAGCTGCTCCAGTCAATCGGCAGCTACGAGTCCACCCGGGAGAGCCAGGAGAAGCTCGTCGCCCGGCGTGACCACGACCTGCTCGAGCTGCAGAATAAGTACGATCAGGCGCTGGCCGAGCAAAATCGCCTAAGCTCTCAGCTCGCCTCCGCCAATACCGCCCTCGCCGGCGAGCAAAAGCAGAGTGCCGAAAAACTTGCCCTGCTCGAAGGCGCGAGAGAAGAGCTCTCCAACCAGTTCAAGGCCCTGGCAAACGAAATCCTCGAAGACAAATCCAAGCGCTTTGCCGAGCAGAACAAGACCAATCTGGGGCAGCTCCTGGATCCCCTGAAGACTCAGCTCGACCAGTTCCGCACCCAGGTCAACGAGGTCTACGTGCAGGAGAGCAACGGGCGCTCTGCCCTCACAGCACAAGTCAAAGACATGATGGAGATGAACAGGCGCCTCTCCCAGGATGCCGACAACCTGACCAAGGCGCTCAAGGGCTCCTCGAAGACCCAGGGCAACTGGGGCGAACTCATCCTCGAACGCATCCTCGAAGCCTCCGGCCTGCGCAAGGGCGTCGAGTACACCACGCAGGAAAGCTACTCGCGGGAAGATGGAACGCGCGGGCAGCCCGACGTCGTCATCCATCTGCCTGAAGACAAGCACCTGATCGTCGACTCCAAAGTCTCGCTGACGGCGTATTCCGAGTACATGAGCGCGGATACGGATGCCGCGCGGGAAGCCCATCTGGGCCGCCACATCGAGTCGCTGCGCAACCACATCAAGGGCCTGTCAGAGAAGAAATATCAGGCGCTCTATGGCCTCAATTCGCTCGATCATGTCATCCTTTTCGTGCCTATTGAATCCGCATTCATCCTCGCTACCTCCAGCGATATAAGGCTGTGGGAAGAGGCCTGGCGCAGAAATGTTTTGCTGGTCTGCCCCAGCACCTTTCTTTTCGTCGTGCGCACTGTCAACCACCTCTGGCGGCAGGAGCACCAGAACCGCAATGTGCAGGAGATAGCGCAGCGCGGCGCGGCTCTCTACGACAAATTTGTTGCCTTTGTTGATGATCTGCAGTCTGTCGGCCAGCGGCTCGCGCAGACAAAGGATAGCTACGACAAGGCTTTCAATAAGCTCAGCGGCGGAAGAGGTAATCTCGTCCGCCAGGCTGAGAACCTCCGAGACCTCGGCGTGCGTCCCACCAAGCGGCTCCCAACGGCGCTGATTCTGCCCGATCTCGATGAACACGAGCTTCCGGCCGACGAGCCCGCGCAGATGTCTCTCGCAGCGGTCGAGGATCCGCCCTCCGACTAGGGCTTGGTACCTAGAGGGCAAAAGCGCATATCGGCATTAACGCCATTGAGACGATTGATATTCAATACTGATTGGATGATCGAATCTCAGCCCGGCCTTGCTGGGCGCACCTGGAATCGGATCGATGGCATCGACCTCCTGCGAGGTCTGTCAATTGTCTTCGTGTTGATGAACCATGTGAACATGCGATTGCTTGGAGCCAAGGTCCCGTACACAACCGGGCTGCCGGCCCAGTTGACCCACACACTTGTATGGAACGGGCAATTTGCAGTTCAAATGTTCTTCGTGATCTCGGGATATCTCATTACGTCCACAAGCCTTCGCCGCTGGAAAGGGCCGGAGACGCTAGAGATCAAGGGCTTTTACCTGCTGCGGTTTGCGCGAATCGCTCCGCTCATGATTCTCCTGCTGCTCATTTTGAGCGGCCTGCACCTGGCAAACGTACCGGGTTATGTCGTGTCTCAGGAAACAGGTGGTCTGGGCAGAGCGCTTCTAGCGGCATTCACCTTCCACATTGGGTACTTGGAAGCGACACGGGGCTACCTTCCAGCCAACTGGGATATTCTCTGGTCTCTTTCTGTGGAAGAGATGTTTTACCTGTTCTTCCCCTTGGTAGCCCGGCTGTTTCGCAAGCGGTGGTTGCTCGTGCTGCTTCTAGCCCTCTTTGTCATCGCGGGGCCGTTTGCACGAATGAAGGCGTTCAATTCCAACCCGGTATGGCGGGAATACTCCTATCTTGGGGGAATGGATGCGATCGCTCTTGGGTGTCTCACTGCCATGTTTCTCTGGGAAAAGCAGCTCTCCCGGGCATGGATCTATTCCTGCATCGCGCTTGGGTCAGGTCTCTTGATCTTCACTTTGGGATTCTCGATCCAGGGCAACAAATGGGGTCTTGGCCGAAGTGGATTGAACTTCACTATTCTTGCGGTTGGAGTCTGTCTGCTGATCGTGGCTTCTTCTCAATCTTCGTGGCGATCTCCAAGGATTCTCTCGCCACTTTTGATTCTCGGGCAGCGAAGCTACGAAGTTTATCTCACCCATATGTTCGCCGTGTTGGCATTGTTTGCGGCGTTCGTTCATTTCGGTAAACCGCTGCGAGGCGTACCCGTACTTTTTATCTCGGCGATTTTGGCCGCAGGCGTCCTTGGTTGGTGCGTCTCCGTGCTCTATGCAGAGCCCATGAATCGCTTCATCCGGCGTCGCACCGGCACCGGCAAGGCTGCTCTGGGAGCCGCGGTCCCTGAAGTGGATTGACGTCGGGGATTGAAGTCACGACCGTGCTCAACGACGACGGATGCAATGCCCCGGCTTCACAATGCGGCAAATTGGGACGGCGAATGAAAGCAGAGCGCTTAGAGCTTCGCAACGACCTTGTTCGCAGCCCGAACAGCCTATTTTTTCGCCTCTCCCGTGCCGGAGCCAGTGGCGTGTTGTCCCGCTGGTGTATCGGGCAGGGGCTGCGCTGCGGGCCTGCCTTTGCCGCGCCCGGCCACATTCTTTTCCAGCAGATCGCGTTGCTGTTCGCGCCCCGCTCCGCTCCGCGAGCCATCTTCCGGCTCAACCGGCTGAACGCCAGCGGGAGCCTCGTTTCTTGCGCCCACGCGCCGCTCCTCTGCCTCGGCTTGCTGCTTATTCCCTTTGTCGCTTTTATCCGGCACGGCGCATCCTCATGCGGCAATTCGCAAGCCTCAACCTCGCCTGCGTGCCTGCAGTGCGGTTAGATGCCTAAGCTGTGAGTGTTGCCTTCCGATGCGGGCTATTTCACGTCCGCGGCGCTCAAGTGAGGCGCGGAAAACGCTGCGCGCATCTTTTCCCAGGTCGCATCCAGCGTCTCGGGCAGTATGCGTGTCTCCCCTACCACCGTCATGAAATTCGTATCGCCGTGCCAGCGCGGCAGAGCATGCAGATGCAGATGCCCCGCCACCCCCGCGCCTCCGGCCTTCCCCAGGTTCATGCCCAGGTTCATGCCGTGCGGCGAGTAGAGCTCTTCCAGAACCTTCACCGTTTTTTGCGCCAGGTCCATCAACTCATGCGCGGCTTTGTTATCCAGCGCGCCGAGCGAGGCTTCATGCTCGTATGGGATCACCATCACGTGACCCGATGTGTAGGGATAGGCGTTCAGGCACACGTAGCAGTACTCGCCGCGAACCACCACGTGGGCTGCCCGCTCTGCTGCCTCGGCAGTCATGCCGTGAGCCTTCGCGTACTCCACGCTCGCAATCAGGTTGCAGAAGACGCAGTGCTCATCTCCCGGCCACGCTTCGAGTTCCGCCGGCACACCCTGCCGCTGCCTCTCCCCATCCACCTGGGTGATGTAGGTGTAGCGCCATGGCGTCCATAGATGATCCATATCTCAAGCAGTGTAAGTCATCCAGCCTTGATCGCGCCCGCATGCGTGAACACCCCTAGTCCCGCAGATGGATCACCATCTTGCCCGTGTGGCTGTCCCCCGAACGCAGCAGGCTGATGAAGGCCTCAGGAGCATTCTCGATACCCTCCACCACCGTCTCGTAGCTCTTCACCGCGCCGCTCTTCAGAGCAGGGCCAACCTCGGCGAAAAACTCCGGCAGGCTGCTCATGTGATCGGAGATGATGAAGCCCTCCAGCCGCAGCCGCTTGCCGATAATGCTCACCATGTTGCGTGGTCCCGGTACAGGCGTGTTGTAGCCCGCAATCGCGCCGCACATGGCCACCCGCCCACGCTCCTTCAGCACCGTCAGAGCCGCCTCCAATTGCGGTCCGCCGGTATTGTCAAAGTAGAGATCGATGCCGCCCGGCGCGGCCTGCTTCAAGTGCTCCAGCGGCTCGCCGTCTTTGTAGCTGAATGCGTAATCGGCGCCTAGCTCCTCGGTCAGCATCTTCACCTTCGCTTCTGAACCGGCACTCGCGATCACCTTGCAGCCGCGCAGCTTCGCAAGCTGGCAAACCGCCGATCCCACCGCGCCCGCGCCGCCTGACACAAACACCGTTTCTCCCGGCTTCAGGGCGCCTATCTTCCACAATCCCACCCACGCCGTCAGCCCCGTCACCCCAAGAATCCCAAGGAACGTGCTCGGCGGCGCCAGCGTGGAATCAAGCACCTGCAGATACCGCGCCGGAGCGACAAACGCCTCCCGCCAGCCATTCATGCTCAACACCAGCGTGCCCACGGCCAATGAAGGCTCCGCCGAAGCCACCACCAGTCCCACGGCTGTGCCTTCCATTGCCTTGCCCACCGTAAAGGCCGGCACATAGGACTTGGCGTCGTTCATGCGGCCGCGCATATACGGATCGACTGAGAAATAGAGGTTGTGGACCAGCACCTCGCCGGCGGCGGGCTGCTTGAGCTCCACCTGGGCCAGGGCAAAGTCTTCCGGGCGGGGTTCGCCGTTGGGGCGAGCCGCCAGGCGTATTTCACGGGATTGCGTCAACATGTTCTTCGTCTTCCTTCCGCACACGGGATACCGTTGCCCGGCAATTCTGCACATCCCGGCACCGGGCCGCGAATTGGGGGCGCTGCCACCCTACCACCATGAGCCGCTTATGTTAAGAACGCATTGAATTGCACATCCGCAGCGAACTTTCGTTGACTTGATGGGATGCGGTTGCTATAGTTCAAGAGTAGTTTCGCGCCGGGATTCATGCGCGAAACTGCGACCGCCGCTGTTCATCCCTGCCTGCCGGATGCTCCCAAACGGAGACCGACGTAGTGCCGGGCCACTCACTCTGGCCACACTTACCGTCTCCCTGAGAAACTCCGATATTCGTCCAGGGCGCAACTCGCACGGTCCCCGTACTTCGCGGATCAGCCAGCACGTTCGAGCCCTTCCAGCGAAGAAGTCTGCAGCTTTCACCCCCTGGCCGTCTCTCTGAGACCAGTGGTTCGTGAGCTTGCATGGGCGGAAGCGGGAGCCGTCGAACAAAGAATCCGGAGCTGGCTGTTATGGCAGACGTCCTAAATCCTGAACAAACCGAGAGCAATCCTCTGAACACCGAACTTGAAACCCCAACGCTGGAAGCAGCGACGGAGCATGTCTGAGCCGTCCATCGAAACCAACCCACAACCCGGAAGCCACTTCCGGAACACCGCTAGAAATCCGCAACATCCTGTTGCTGTCGCATCTGAGCCCGTCCCCATTCCTTGAAGACGAAGCCGACCTGAAACCGGCAGCTGATGGAAGATTTTGCCGCCGCGCTCGAGTCCTTTGATCGCGAGCAGGCTGCTGAAGCAGCAGCCCAGGCGTTTCGACGACAACATCGTCATGTCCGGCACCGTGATCAAGCTGACGGACAAGCATGTCGTGTCGATGTCGGTCTGAAGTCCGAAGGCCTGATTCCGCTCGAGCAGGTGCTGGACCACACCGGTCAGCCCAAGTTGAAGCCCGGCGACACGGTTGAAGTGGTCGTCGAGCGCGAAGAGGCCGAAGGCGGCTTCCTGCTGAGCTACGACAAAGCCCAGCGGCACCGCGTATGGGACATCGATCGAGAAGGCTGCCAACGAGAAGACCCTGGTCACCGGTACGGTTCTTGGACGCGTCAAGGGTGGTCTCACCGTCGACATCGGCATCAAGGCGTTCCTGCCCGGCTCGCAGCTCGAAATCCGCCCGGTCCGCAACCTCGACGGCTACATCGGCCAGCAGATCGAAGTCCGCGTCATCAAGCTGAACAAGAAGCGCGGCAACGTCGTCGTCTCCCGCAAGGAGATTCTCGAAGAGGAGCAGACCGCAAGCGCGTCCACGACGCTCGAGCACCTCGAAGAGGGCAGCGATCCTGACCGGCACCGTCAAGAACCTGACCGACTACGGCGCATTCGTCGACCTCGGCGGCATCGACGGCCTGCTGCATATCACCGATATGTCCTGGGGACGCCTCACGCATCCCGCGCGATCTGGTCAACGTCGGCGACGAGATCCAGGTCAAGGTGCTCAAGTTCGACAAAGATAAGCAGCGCGTTTCGCTCGGCTTCAAGCAGCTCACGCCGGATCCGTGGCTCGATGCCGTGGAGCGCTATCCCATCGGCGCCCGCGTCCGTGGCCGCGTTCTCAGCGTGACCGACTACGGCTCCTTCGTTGAGCTGGAGCAGGGCATCGAAGGCCTCGTTCACGTCTCGGAGATGACCTGGTCGAAGCGGATGAAGCATCCGTCGAAGCTGGTCAAGCCGGGCGACGAAGTCGAGACGGTCGTTCTCAGCGTCAACCCAGCGATCGCCGCATTTCGCTGGGCATGAAGCAGTTGCTCGAGAATCCGTGGGAGCATCTGGTCGAGCGCTATCCGGCCGGGCACCGATCGTCGAAGGCCGCGTTCGCAACCTGACCGACTTCGGCGCTTTCATCGAAATCGAAGACGGCATCGACGGCCTGGTCCACGTCTCGCAACCTGAGCTGGACCAAGCGGGTCAAGCATCCTTCGGAAGTTCTGAAGAAGGGTGAGAAGGTTCGCGCAGTGGTTCTCGGCGTCGAGCCGGAAAATCGCCGCCTCTCGCTCGGCATCAAGCAGCTCCAGCCCGATGTCTGGGAGACGTTCTTTGCCCAGCATCGCGTGGGCGATGTGGTCAAGGGCAAGGTGCTGCGGACGGCGCAGTTCGGCTCGTTCGTTGAGATCGCCGAGGGCGTCGAGGGCCTGTGCCACGTTTCCGAGGCAACCGACTCCCATGGCACAGCCGGTCAAGCTCGAAGCGGGCCAGGAGCACGACTTCAAGATCATCAAGATGAATCAGGATGAGAAGAAGGTCGGCCTCAGCCTCCGCGCCGTGGGCGAAGAAGCCAGCCGTCCGAGGTGGAAGCCTACAAGCAGCCTTCCGCATCGTCCTCGAGCTCCTCTTCCAGCTCCACCACCACGCTGGGCGACTTGATGAACTGGAAACGCAGCGAGCACGCAGAATAATCACGCAGCATCGTAATACCGAAGCCCCCGCTAATCCGGGGGCTTCATTTTTTATGCGGTCACCGCGTCGACGCGTGTTGAAGCAGCATGGAATCGATCGCGCAATGAGTGCTTCGGCGATTTTCGCTTGAACCGACGCTGGAAGAAAGGCTGACGAGCAAATCGTGAAATCTCTGCCGGTTCTGTACTTAACTGCTGACGCTCACTGTGCGCTTCTTCGATTGGATCATCTGAGCACTCAATGCGCTCAGAAGAGCCAGTCCGACGGAGATCCAGATCACGTCGCGGTATCCGGATACGAAGGCTTCGTCGAAGGCGTGCTTTACGAGCGAGTCGCTGATTTGAGCGCCCGCTAGTTTCGATCGCTGAATTTCCGCGCTCTGGCGCACAGAGGGAGAGAGTTGCATCTGTGCGAGGCTGCGGCTAAGCGTGCGGTTGAATCCGGCAGAGAGGACGAGACCAAAGACTGCGATGGCTAGTAGTCCGGCGATTCGCGACACAGCGTTATTGACTCCGGAGGCGACGCCGACCTCTCTGGAAGGAACCGATTCCATCACTGCCGTCGTAAGCGGAGCGACACTGATCGCCATACCGATGCCCAGAACAACCACCGCCGGGAAGAAGGTGTTCCAGTACGCGCCACCGATCCCCGGCCTTAGAAAGAGCGCGAAACCTGACGCCGCTACGAGTGGTCCAATCGTGAGTGGCAGTCTCGCGCCATATCGAGCCACCAGTCCTCCGGACCAGCGGGAGAGTACGAATATCAGCAGGATCAGAGGAAGCAGGGCGGCTCCGGCCTGTGTTGCGGAGTAATGCTGGACTTGAATGAGGTCAAGGGGAAAGAAGAATAAGATGCCACTGAGCGGCGCGTAGAGCAGGAACGTGAGCAGATTGGCCCCGGAAAAGTCTTTGGACCGGAAGAGATGCAAAGAGACCATCGGAGCTGGCGAGCGTGATTCTACGATAAGGAAGGCAAGCAGCGCGCCCACGCCGGCCAGGCCTAAGCCCCAGACAACTGCTTCGCGTCCTGACGTCGTGGCCGAACCATTGATGAGAGCGTACGTAATCGCTCCCAGGCCAAAAGTAGCGAGCGCGGCGCCCTGCCAATCGAGACTCTTGCTTGCTGCTTCGTTACGACTCTCCTGGACCCGCCACAATGAAAGCACAATTACGATGACCGCGAGTGGAAGATTGATGAAGAAGACCCAACGCCACGACGCATTTTCCACCAGCCATCCGCCCAGGACCGGTCCGACCGCTGCAGTGATCGCCGTGAAGCCAGACCAGGTCCCGATGGCCCGCCCGCGCTCGTCCTCTGTATAAGAGGCGCTGATAATGGCCAGACTTCCCGGAATCAGGAACGCCGCTCCTATCCCTTGAAGTCCGCGTGCGACGATGAGGGAAGTGATTGAGGACGCGAGGCCGCACCAGGACGATCCAATTGCAAACAGCAGTACGCCGAAGAGAAAGATTCTACGGCGGCCATAGACATCGCCAAGAGAGCCACCCAACAGCAGCAGCGATGCAAGCAGAAGGGCGTAGGACTCGACCACCCATTGAATGTCGGTCACCGACGCATGAAGAGCAGTCTGCAAAGCGGGCAATGCTACGTTGACGACTGTTCCGTCAATAAACGCCATGCTCGAAGCGAGAATCGTCGCAATCAATACCCAAGGTCCTCTGCATGGCTGTAGCTGCGCCCGGAGCAGCGCGAGCTGCCGATTCCTCACACGGAGATTTGATAGGCATCATCATTCGCTGATCAATCCTGATCTTCAATGACTGCGCCAGACCATCGCGGAACGAATATGCAATTCCAGTGAGATAGGTGCGTCACTGGAGACGTGGGTTGCATGAACAGGCTATGCGATCGACAGATCATTTAGTAGGAGGTTCGCAGCTGGACCTCTACCGTTGCTGCGTCGAAGCTCCAACTCTTCCGAGTCCCGCTCAAATTATGGGCAAACCGGTAATTCGAAGGACGAATCTGATGGGGCCCGCTGAAAATCCTACCGATAAAGTAGCAAAACTTGCAGTGGTGCGAGCGCCACGCTTCTGCCTCGTACCGCACGCACAGAGTCCGAAAGCCTGAGCTTCCCGTCTTGATCTAAGCCTCAGTCATTTGGCGAAGCGCAAGCTTTGCGGCGTGGAAGCCGCACATGCCGTGAACGCCGCCGCCCGGCGGCGTGGACGCCGAACATAGATACAGGTTGGGCGTACCGGTGGCGTAGTTGAGCGCAGTCGGCCGGAAGAGAAACTGGCGCAGCGTATTGCTCCGCCGCTGATGTCGCCGCCGACGAGATTCGCGTCCATGGATTCGAGAGCGGCCGGCGACGACACGCGGCGCGCCAGGATGCAGTCGCGAAAGCCGGGAGCAAAACGCTCGATCTGCGCTTCGATGCGTGCCGTCATGTCGACGGTCGATCCGTTGGGCACATGGCAGTAGGCCCAGAGAACGTGCTTGCCGTGCGGCGCGCGCGTGGGATCGAAGAGCGATGGCTGCGCAACGAGAACAAAGGGCCGTTCGGGATGCCGGCCGTGAGCAACCGCGTCTTCCGCCGCGGCGATCTCTTCGAACGTGCCGCCGAGGTGCACGGTGATGGCGCGCCGGCACTCGCGCGCGCGCCATGGAACCGGCTCGGAGAGAGCGTAGTCGATCTTGAACGCGCCCGGGTCCGTGCTGAAATCGCTCCATGTGCGCCGGTAACCTGGCGCGAGTCGGTCGCCGGCGATGACAGCAGTTGGCGCGGCGAAGTGTCGCAGAGTGTGAGCGTGCTGTCGCCGTCCAACTCGCGGAAGCGCACCGCATCGATGCGGCGCGATGTGTGAACCGTACCACCCAGCGTGTGAAGATGAGCCAGAAGCGAGTGCATGGGGATGCTGCGCGATCCACCGCGCGGAATGGGCCAGCCGACCGCGTGAGCGGCGGCGCCAAGCACCAGTCGCGACGGCTGAACTCAGCGGCCGGTCGAGACTCAGAAACGAGTGGGCGGCGAGCCCGGCGAACAGCGCGCGTGTCGCGCGCTGGCGAAGTGATGAGTCGACAATCGTCTGCGCAGACTGAAAGGCGGCCAGCCCGAAGCGCGCCATGAGAAGCGGATGACGGGGAATGCGCAGCACCGGCCCGAGACTGTCCTCCGCGAATTGCTCCCAATGATCGACGACAGGCTGCACGAGGCTGCGCCATGGCTTGCCGTCGGCGCCCAATTCCCTCTCCTCATCGGCAAGATCGCGCTCGAGCATCACGGCGGTGCCATCGTCGAGCGGGTGCGCCAAGGGCGCTTCGCCGTGGATCCACTCGAGCCCATAGTCCGCCAAGCGGAAGCGCGCTGAAGAATGGCGATCCCGCGGCCATCGGATGCACGGCCGAACCGAAATCGTGCAGGAAACCCGGCAGCGTGAGCGGCAAGGTGCGTGCGGCACCGCCCGGCTCGGCTTCGGCTTCGAAGACCTCGACGGAGAGCCCTGCCTGCGCGAGCACGATGGCCGCGGCGAGTCCGTTGGGGCCGGAGCCGATCACGATGCGCGCTTCATTCAGTCACTTCTCCACTGCTCAGTCGTGGGGCGGCAGTTCATCAGGCCATTGGACAACAGCGAACGTGCCCTCCGGAGTCAACGTAATCTCGGGCGCGTAGAGGCCGAGAAACTGCCGTCGCCACCAGTTGCCCGTGCGTCGTTTTTCGTCGATCGAAGTGAACCAATACTGCCACAAAACGGCGCGCACATAGCGCGGCGGCGACTGCTGGAAATGGATTGCTCTTGAAAGAGCGCAGAACATCGCCGCTGTTCGGAGCAGGCGCTCTTCGGTAAGCGGAACGATCTCGTTCTGCCGCCAGTCGCCAAGCGAGGCGAACCACAGGTTCCAGTCGAAGCGCGGCTGATAGGGCGCGTAGATGCGCGGCGCTCGTTCAGCGCCTGCGGCTTGTTGCGGAACGGATACGCGGTCCAGTTCTCGCCGTCGTTCGAGCCCTGGAATTCGATCTCGTAGCGGCCGCGGGTCATCACGGCGAACAGGCCGTATTGGTTGGCAATGCGAAACGGTTCGAGCGCGGTGATCGGCGCGGTGGGGAACGGAACGCCGCGCAAGGGTAGACCGATCATTTCCGCGGTTGTGTCGTAGGCGATCCACGAAAGCATCACTGCGCCAAGGGCCAAGCGGACAGCGCTGAAATGCGCCGCGAGCCTGAGGCGCAGTGCGTCGAGGTCGCAGAATCGGTTTCATCTGAGCCTGCGTTTCGTTCAAAGCGATGATAGACAGCGGCAACTCTGTGCAGGGTCGTGGCGCTCGGGGTGTGTGCCGGTTCTTGCGGACGAAACCGCGCAGGAACAAACCTGCAGCAGAGACTTGTCATCGAGCAGCAGAAAGCCGAGCGAAAGGACGAGGTAGTTCAGGAACGTGTAGTTGGCGGTAAGGATGACGCCGATTTCCCACGGCGTCACGATGAAGAAGCAGATGAGGCGCACTCGGCGCGGCAAAAAGAGCATGAAGACCAGACCGAGTTCGAGCACGAGCGTGCCCGCGGCCGTGGCGGCGTGAAACCAATGCGGAAGATGCTCGACATACCAGCCGATCCACGTGGGCAGTGGGCCGTTCTGGTAGTACTCGTCCATCGCCGTCAGGCTGCGCCACTGCGGATCGCCACTGAGCAGCTTGACCATGCCTGATTCGAAGTAAATGCGGAACCATTCCCATTGAAGAAGAAACAGGCTGGCACGCGAAGGTGGATCGCTTGCTCCCCAGCCGGGCAGCACTCCGCGCGGCGCAAAGAACAAGGCGAGAAAGCCGGCCTCGAGCAGCATTCCGTCAGATTGATAGCTGGAGAACTCACCAGACGCGGCGACAAATGATAGAAAGCAGACGAAGCAGATGAAGAAACTGAGCCGCGGCCACAGATTCAAGAAGGCAACCACGGATGCGACGAGTCCGATCCACATTATCGCCATCAGCATGTGCGAGCTGGACGAGATCCAGAAGAGCGACGGTGCGTACCAGTAGCGCGTCGCGGCCGGCGATCGGGCGACAGCCGCCAGATACTTGCTGCGCGGGCAGGATGCCCTCGGGGCCGATCAGTCCCTTGATCTGAAAGAGCAACGAAAAGAATGCGGAGAAATAGATAGCCGCGAGTGCGCGCAGCAGAATCCAGCGCGGAACCAGCCTGCCCGTGCGGACCGTGGCGGGAGTCGAACAACCATCGAAAGAAGTTGCCCAGGTTGCTCACGATCATGTCCGAAACATCATAGCGGTTCCCACACGTTGTGGGATGCCGCGGAATCACGCTCCGGCGATGGCCGATTGTTCAATGGGACGGCAAGAAAAGGCCCGGCAAACCTTGTGTTCGTTCATCATCTTCTTCAGTAACCGGATTGACCAGCGATGCCTTTGATGGCGACTGCGCGACACATCATCATCGCCTCTCGTCAGTCGGAAGGATCGGTGGCCCGGCGTGTTTTCACTTGACACACGCACCTGTCTGCCACCAGAATTCGTGCCCAAAGAAATCCGACAAGAAATTGGCCAGTCAAAAGGAAGGATCCTCATGTCTCGTAAGAGCCTGTTCGCTTGTATGTTCGCTAAGTTCGGCGGTTTGATATTCGCAACTGGATTGTTCGCTATCCTCTGCGGTCTGCTCAGCCCAACTGCGGTATGGGCTCAGGGCTCCAATCCCTACAACTTCCAGAATGTCGTCATTGGCGGTGGCGGCGGCTTCATTCCCGGGATCGTGTTCAGCACAACGCAACCCGGTCTGGTGTACGCCCGCACGGACATCGGCGGCGCGTACCGGTTTGATCCGGATTCAGGCCGCTGGGTTCCGTTGCTCGACTGGATCGGTTTCGCCGACTGGAACCTCAGCGGTGTGGAGAGCATTGCCATCGACCCGCGGAATCCGCAACGCGTTTATCTCGCGGTTGGAACGTACACCAATGAGTGGACGACCGAAAACGGCGCGATCCTTCGTTCAGTCGAACCAGGGCCATACGTTCCACGAGATTTGACTTGCCCTTCAAAGTTGGCAGCAACATGCCTGGCCGCGGTATGGGCGAGCGGCTGGCCATCGACCCAAACAATACCAAGCGTTCTTTACCTGGGTACGCGCAGCGGACACGGGCTTTGGCGAAGCACGGATTTTGGAGCGACATGGTCCCAGGTTGCGAATTTCCCTGACACCGGCCCATACCATGAGCCCTCGAGCGGCCCTTCGGATACATATGACAATGACCCGATCGGCGTTGTCTGGGAAACGTTTGATCCTCGCACAACCGTCACCGTCGACCACATGACGGTTTCGCAGAACATTTATGTTGGCGTGGCTGATCCGGCAAACAGCCTGTGGCACAGCACTGACGGCGGACAGACGTGGTCGGCGGTCGCCGGGCAGCCGACCGGAGTAATGCCGCACCATGGCAAAGCTCGCGTCCACCGGCATTCTGTACCTCAGCTACAACAACAATGCCGGACCCTATGACGGCTCGGCCGGCGATGTGTGGAAGTACGACACGGGCTCGGCGAGCTGGACCAAGATCACTCCGCCTGCGTCGCCGCTCAACGGAGGATACGGGTTTGGCGGATTGAGCGTTGATGCGCAGAACCCCAACACGATTGTGGTGGCGGCGCTCAACCAATGGTGGCCGGACACGTAACTTTTTCCGTAGCCAGGATGGCGGAAACTACGTGGAACCTGATCTGGAACGCAAACTTTGCTAACCCCTGGCCCAATGTCGTGGCCCCGAACTACACCCTCGACTACGCGTCGGTCGCGCCATGGCTCACGTTCGGCGCCACACCAGCAACCTGCACTGCGACTGGCGTCCAGCAATTCATTGTGCCCGCAGCCAACGCCGAAGCTGGGCTGGATGGTCGAGTCGCTCGAGATCGATCCCTTCAATTCCGAACCACATGCTCTACGGCACCGGCGCAACGATGTACGGCACGAACAACCTCACGGCCTGGGATACGCGGCGGTATGGTCAACATATCAGTGGCCGCGGTGGGGATTGAGGAAACGGCGGTGCAAGACCTCATCAGTCCTCCATCGGGCACTGCGCATCTCATCAGTGCCGTCGCCGACAACGGCGGTTACACGCACAATGACCTGACGGTGCCGAGCGTGATGGACGCGAACCCGGTATTCACCACGGGCACGAGCCTCGATTACGCGGAACTGAACCCGAGCTTCATCGTTCGCGTGGGAACCGGCGGCACAAACGGAGAACATCGGCTTCTCCTCGGACGGTGGGCAGACGTGGGCTCCCGGCGCCACGCCTCCTTCGGGCGCGTCGGGCGGGACAGTGGCTGCGGCTGCGGATGGCAGCCGGGTCGTCTGGAGTTGCGGACCCGGTGTGTTCTTCTCTGTGGACAAGGGAACTACATGGGCAGCATCCACCGGCGCGCCGGCCGGCGCGAGCGTGCGTTCCGACCGCGTGAATCCGCTGAAGTTCTACGCGTTCGCGAATGGCACGTTCTACATCAGCGCCGATGGCGGCCAGACGTTTGCCGCTACGGCCGCGAGCAACCTGCCGCCGGCAGGCACATCTGCACAGTTCAAGGCTACGCCGGGACACGAGGGCGACATCTGGCTCGCGGGCGGAAGCGCAACCACCGTGTACGGCATCTGGCATTCGCTCGACGGCGGCAACACATTCTAGCAAGCTGTGGGACGTTGACGCGGCCAGCACGATCGGCTTCGGCAAGCCCGCACCTTCTCATCACCGACCTGAGGATGTCAACACCCATACCCGACGCTGTACAGCAGCGCAGAGGTATCCGGGAATCTGGGGCATCTATCGCTCCGACGATGCCGGATCCAGCTGGACACGGATCAGCGACAATCAGCACCAATACGCACTCACCAACGCCGCCATCACGGGCGATCCGCGCATCTACGGACGCGTCTATTTCGGTACGAACGGCCGTGGAATCATTTACGGAGATCCAGTAAACTCGCGCTGAATCGTGCCAACCGAGTCCAACCAGGGGGTCTCCATCTGTAGGAGGCCCTCCGGTTTACCCGTTGGACATCGTCCTAACGCAGACCCATACCGGCACTGCATCCCTCAGATGGAGCGGGCGGGTTCCAGACGAGGTTGGATTGAAAGGAGAACTGCACTCGTATCGCTCGCAGACGAATCAGGCTCCACGACTATGACGTTTCGCTCAACGGTCTGGGAACGATGAATGCATTGCAGATTCTTCGCCCCTTGCGAGTCACGGGATGGCGTTCGCCGGCCCCGGTTACTGGCCTGAGGTTGTTTTCAGGGTAGCTACTTCCGCCGATCTTCCCTGCGTCTTTGCGACCGCAGTCTTCAGCAGTAATGCCGCCCGGGCCGGCATGCAAACGCACATATCATTCATGGACTTACTCAGGCTCACGCCGTGCTGTGGCCGTGAACCGATGGCTACAATCACGATCAAGCAGACGGTGAAGAGAGTGAAACGGCTCGTAGGACTCATGGGATGACCCCCGGATGAGGAATACGGAGGCTGTGTAATCCTGGTTCCTCAAAAGTCTATTAAAGAGGACCGATCCGGTTTCTTGATGCATGGATTGGGGTTATGGCCTGAAGGTATTCAACCTTGGCGTCGATCTCGCTCGTTACATGTGGTTGGGAAAGTTTACTGCCGACGCTTTGCGTCCACGCGCTTGGCGGCCACCTTTTTCGCCGCGGGGGCGCCTCGCTTCGCTATCTGCTTCTGCCCCTCCTTGGTCATCAGTCGCGATTGTTCGTACATCTCGATCCACCTCGCGCTCGAAATCGTCGAGATCAGCTTGCCAATCGCTTCGAGCGGCAAATCGTCCGGCAACTCGAAATGAACGCAACACTTCCCCATGTCGAGCTTCTTCCCTGTCGCCTTGAACGCCGCCTTCAGCTGCTCGAGCTGATCCGCGCTCCAAAACGCGCCCATCAGGTAGAGCGAGCAGTAGTTCTTCTGCGACGAGAGCGCAACGTAGCAGATCGGCTGCTTGTTGTAAGTGTCTGGATATCGAGACAGGGGGATCGTCCAGCCGATCGTGCCCCAGACGAGGCACTCATCGTAGCCGCGCGGAATGTGCGTGTTCACGAGGGCGCGCACGGTCGCGATAGTCTTCGCACGATCGGCGGGGAGTGAGGCGATGTATTGCGCTGGCGTCTTAACATCCGATGGTGGTTTCATGGATCACCTTCCCGAATGGAGTGCAGCCTCAACCCTTCATCATCGAAGGATAAACTGGCGTGTCGTGGGCCTTCTTATGTGCCACAGCAGCATACCCTTGGTTCGGCGCACAAGGGAAGCTGGCAAAACGGTGGTTGACACTTATTGGGCGGGATTTTCATGCGGATCAATGATTGCGGTTTTCACAAAAGCTCATCTGCAACCCGGGATCTTCATTTTTTGTGGCGGCTTTATACTTCCGGCTGATACCGTCCTCCTGACGAATTCTTCTCCCCCGAGTGAGACCGATGCAGAGACGAGCATTCGTAAGCATGGCGGCCGGCGCGACAATGGCCTTCGCTTTGAAACCCAGCGCATTTGCCAGCGAGCAGGAAGCGAAACAACCAATCCCTTATCCCGATCCAGCGGTCGAAGTCCTCGATCCCCGCTTCGCGAAATACCAAATCATCAGCGCTGCGGTGGAGCGCCTCTACACGGGCGCGCGCTGGGCGGAGGGCCCCGTGTGGTTTGGCGACGGAGGCTACCTGCTCTTCAGCGACATTCCCAACAACCGCATGCTGCGATGGCTTGAGGAGACGGGCGAGGTTAGCGTATACCGCAGCCCCTCCAACTACAGCAATGGCAATACGCGGGACCATGAGGGTAGGCTGCTCACATGCGAGCACGACACGCGGCGCGTCACCCGCACCGAACGCGACGGCACCATCACCGTGCTCATCGATGGCTTCCAGGGCAAGAAGCTGAACGCTCCCAACGATCTGGTCGTCCACTCCGACGGAGCGATCTGGTTCAGCGATCCGGGCTACGGAATCATGTCGTACTACGAAGGGCACAAGGCTGCCTTCGAACTTCCCGCCAACGTCTACCGGCTCGACCCGAAGACGCGCGTCGCAACTGTCGTTGTCGGTGATATGGCAAAGCCCAACGGCCTGTGCTTCTCGCCCGACGAGAAACTGCTCTACATCGTCGATAGCTCGAATCCTAAACGCTCCGGCGATCCGCGCCCGATTCTCGTCTATGACGTGGTCGATGGCGTCAGGCTCGGGAAGGGACGTACCTTTGCGAATATGTCGCCCGGCACATCTGATGGCATCCGCTGCGATGTTGACGGCAACATATGGTCCGCCGCCGGGTGGGGCGCGGAAAGCTTCAACGGCGTGCATATCTTCGCCCCCGACGGCACCCTCATCGGCAAGATTCATCTCCCGGAGTCGTGCGCCAATCTCTGCTTCGGAGGCGTGAAGAGAAACCGGCTCTTCATGGCCGCCAGCCAGTCTCTCTACTCCCTCTATGTCGGAACCGAAGGCCTCCCCATCGCCTGAGGGGACGGCTTTCCGGACGCGCCCGACCACTATCCCAGCCGGCTCTTACTCAAATCCAGCTCGCGCTCCCGGCGTCGATGCAGGCTGTCTCCTCTCCTTCCGCGCGCGCAACAAGTTCAATTCCTCGGTCTCGGGGAACCTTTTTGGCCTCGAAATGGTAATCATGAATAGACATGTTCAAACGATACCGAGGCCGGTGCGAAAGCGAATCAGATGCGGATCTGGTTAAGGCAGCGTGCCAAGGCAGCGGTGACGCAATCGGAGAACTCTATGAACGCCATGGCTCCATGGTCTATCGCTTTACGCTTCGCATGAGCGGCGATGCTTCGATAGCCGAGGAGATCACGCAGGAGGCCTTTCTTGCATTTCTTCGTCAACCGCATCAGTTTGAAGCGCAGCGAGGCGCCTTCTCCACGTGGCTTTGCGGTATTGCGCGGAGGCAACTATGGAAGCGCATGGAACGTGAAGAACCGTTCATCGGCATCGATGCCTTTGAGGAGCTAATAGACCCGGAGTCTCCCCTCGATCCTTATGAACTGCTGAGCCGAAAGAACGCGGTCGACGCGGTCCGTTCGGCGATCGACCAGCTGCCTCTGTGGATGAAAGAGGTAGTTATCCTTTGCGAATTGGAAGAGCTGACTTACCCAGAGGCGTCACTCATCCTGGGTGTGCCGATCGGCACAGTGCGATCGCGGCTTCATCGTGCAAAAGCACGCCTTGGAGCTCTCTTGTACTCAGTCCCGGCATGTGCGGTAGAGGAGAAAAAGCTGTGAACAGACGAGATATTCAACTCGAAGAAGCGTTGTCGGTAATTCGCCAGGAACATCAGCGAATCGCCGCACCGCCGGCTACTAAGGCTCTCCTCATTCAGGAAGCCCGAACGAGCGCCAGGCAATCCAGATCCGCTCGAAGCCTTCGGCCCGTACTCCTTGGATCAGCGTTCTTGCTGATCTTCTGGATTTACGCTGATTCTTTCCGGGCAGTCCACCCGGCGCCCAAGCCGGAATCTTCCACCTCGACCGCGATACCCCCACAGCCTTACACGGTGTCCGTGCGCGAAGATCCGTTATCACGTCCCTCGCAGACGCGCACTCATGCACGGCGGGTAAGGGCAATCGGTCCCTCATCTCCATGGACGAGCAATATCGGCGAATTCGTTACGCTTCCTTCGAGCGAGGGTTTGCCCGCACCCACAGCGGCGACCGTTGTCCGAATGCGAATCAGGCGCGACGATCTACGCGAGTTAGGGATAGTCGTGCCGCCGACTACAGCTCAAGAAACACTATCGGCCGAATTTGTCATTGGAGAGGACGGTCTATCCCGCGCCGTTCGTTTGCTTCAATAAAACTTCCCATTGGAAAGGAATTCATCGCCATGAAATGCCACCGCACCGTCTACATCTTCATCGCTCTTCTAGTCGGAGTTCTGTGCACACCCACTGCTGTGTGGGCGCAGGAGCGCGAGCACCATGAAACGGACCAGGCACTCGAGATTCTTTCGATTGACAGCAAGCTGATCAAAGATAAGCCGTATTCCGCTGATACCAGCACGGACACGGTTCAAACACTCCCCGATGGCAATCGCATAGTGCGCCATATCGTCAGCAAGTTCTATCGCGACGCCATGGGCAGGACACGCCGTGAACAGACATTCGGGAACGTCGATCCGTCGCAACCAGGTCGGCACGAGGTGAAGATATTTATCGACGATCCGGTGGGAAACGCCGCCTACGTGATGGACCCTGTCGAAAAGACCGCACTGCAACTACGACGGTCGCGCAAGTTCCTTGACGAGGGCGAAGCCGAGAGCGTACCCCACGTACGCAAACTTCCTCCTCTCGATGAAGCACGTGCGATCACGCGGGAAGACCTCGGCACCAAAAACATCGAGGGCATTCTCTGCCAGGGCACCCGACAAACCACTACGATTCCTGCCGGGCAGATCGGCAATGAGCAGCCCATCGCCATCGTGACTGACACATGGCATTCACCCAGCCTTGACGCGATTGTTCTGTCGTCAACCAACGACCCAAGATTTGGTGAGACCAAATACCAACTGCACAATATTCAGACGGGTGAGCAGGCCATATCATTCTTCGAAGTGCCGACAAACTATCGAATCGAACAACCGAGGCGATAGATTTACTACGAATAAGCCCCCGCTAAACCGGGGGCTTCCTTTTTTGTCGTGGCGGACTGAGCCGAAGAGCGCCTACTGAAAAATTAACGACTGCCACGGAAGCAAGTGCACGCTGCCTGATAGAGAAGTCTTGGCCTGGGTCATGTTCGAGACGAGCTTTTGCTTCAGGACGATGTTGGAGGGAATCTCAAAGT
>CAVSAX010000030.1:0-134285 GCA_963725995.1 uncultured Acidobacteriaceae bacterium
GAAATGGTGCTCAGCGCCCACTCCTGGCTCGAAAACATTCTGCTGTCCGACGTGCGAGCTCATCAGGGCCTCAGCGGCTATACGGATGAGTATTACGACCGCTTCTACGCTCAAGCTGGCGCGGTGTTGGTTCGGCAACTCTCAGATGCTTCGACGGATCTGGGCTCCTATTGGATGACCGCGTGGATCAATGCGGGGCGCCCGCAATTGCCAGGACAGTAGGCGACGTGGCAACTGAACAAACCCCGTCGACGAGCATCGTCGCATCCCTGCCGAAGGCCGAATTGCATCTGCACCTTGAGGGCTCGATACGTCCTGACACGGCGGTTGAATTGGCCGCGCGGCACGGGACGAAACTCACACGCGAAGAAGTGGTAGCTCGCTACAACTATTCCAACTTCATGGGCTTTATCGAAACATTTAAGTGGATTACGTCCTTTTTGCGAACGCCAGACGATTACGCGCTGATCACCCGCCATCTGGCGGAGGAACTCTTGCGCCAGAATGTCGTATACGCCGAAATCACGATTTCTGCCGGCGTCATGCTGCGACGCATGCAGAACGTCGCGGCAAATTTCGAAGCGATTCGAGAAACCGCGCAGAGCGTTCCGTTTCGCCGATTGCGAACGGCATATATTTTCGATGTAGCGCGGCAGTTTGGAGCGGAGGCCGCAATGGAAGTTGCGCGATGGGCTTCGAAGCTGCAAACTTCGGGAGTTGTGGCGTTCGGGATGGGCGGGGATGAGCTAGCGGGACCGACGACGAGTTTTCGGCCCGCGTTTGACTATGCGCGCCAGGATCGACTCCGAATTGTGTGTCACGCGGGTGAGATTGGAGGCCCTGACTCAGTCCGTGAGGCGGTGGAGATTCTTGGCGCCGAGCGAATTGGGCACGGAATCGCCGTGATGAACGACCCGGCGCTGGCAGAATCGCTCATCACGCGGCGCGTCGTTCTTGAGAACTGCCCCTCGAGCAATTTGTGTACTGGGGCGCTGGCGAAGCAGACGGGCAAGCCGGACGCTACTCTGAAGGACCATCCGCTGCCGAAATTTCTCGAGCAGGGCCTGCTGGTCACGCTCTCTACAGATGACCCTGCACTATTTCACACCGATTTGCTAAAAGAATATGCGCTCGCCGAATCGCTTGGGCTTCCCAGAAAAAGAATGCTTGAGCTCGCGGAGAACAGCATCAACGCAGCATTTCTACCGCCGATGGACAAACGTGAATTGCTCGAGAATTTTCGTGGCGCTGCAAAAGCGGCAGGATTGGTATAATCCGAGCGATGAAAGCACATGTGTGGGTGATGCTGAAATCCACCGTTCTCGATCCTCAGGGACAAACTATTCAGCGCGCCTTGGCCTCTCAAGGATTCGCTAGCGTCCAGGATGTCCGGCAAGGCAAATTCTTCATTCTGAATCTCGATGGAATGGGGCGTGACGAAGCAAAGAGTCAGGTCGAGAAGATTGCCAAAGATGTGCTCACGAATCCGGTGATCGAAGAGTTCCGCTTCGAAATTCTGGAATAGCCCGCCGCTTCTCGCTTCTTTGCACCGTGCTGAGTTTTAAGCAACGAATCGCCGCCTTTTCTTGTCTCATCAAACGTATGTGCTAACCTGATTGAGTCCCACGATTAAAGCAAGTCCCTGGAGCGAACACTGTGTGCGGAATTGTTGGGTATATTGGGCCTAAAGCGGTGGTTCCGTTGGTGATAGACGGCCTGCGCCGGCTCGAATATCGCGGGTATGATTCGGCCGGGATTGCGGTGGTAGGACAAGACTGCAAGCTCGAAATCCGCCGCGCATCCGGGAAGCTGAAAAATCTCGAAGACCTGTTAGCGAAATCGCCGATCGACGGTGTGTATGGGCTCGGACATACACGCTGGGCCACGCACGGCCGCCCCACCGAAGAGAATGCGCATCCGCACCGCGATTGCACCGGCGAGATCGTTGTCGTCCACAATGGAATTATCGAGAATTACCTCGAACTGAAGCACCAATTGATCGGGGAAGGACACAAATTTCAGACCGAAACCGACACCGAAATCATCGCTCACCTCCTTGAGAAATATTCGAAAAACGTCCCGCTCGAAGAAGCGGTGTTAAAAACCGTAAAGCTCCTCAGGGGCGCTTATGCTTTGGTGGCGATGTCCACGCGCGACCCGAACAAGATTGTCGCGGCGACGCTGGGACCACCGGTGGTGATTGGTCTGGGCCAGAACGAATTTTTTGTTGCGAGCGACATTCCTGCAATCCTGTCGCACACTCGCGAAGCCTTCTTCATGGGCGACGGCGAAATCGCGATTCTCACTCTGAAAGGCGTTCGTGTCGTCGATTTCGATAATCAGCCGATTACGCCAAAGGTCCAGCACATCACGTGGGATCCGATCATGGCGGAAAAGGGCGGCTTCAAGCATTTCATGCAGAAGGAAATTTTCGAACAGCCGCGCGCGGTTCGCGACACGCTCCTTGGACGGATTTCACAGGAAACCGGGAAGGTCTTCCTGGATGAAATGGATATCAGCGAGGAGGAATTCCGGAACTTCCAGGAAGTGAAAATAGTCGCGTGCGGAACGAGCTGGCATGCAGCGCTGGCCGGGAAATTCATGATCGAGCGACTGGCGCAGATTCCGGTGGAGGTGGACTACGGCAGCGAATTTCGCTACCGCGATCCGATCATCAACAAGAACACCCTAGTGATCGCCATCAGCCAGTCCGGCGAGACCGCCGATACGCTGGCTGCGCAACGTGAAGCGCGGCAGAAGGGTGCGAAGATTCTGGCGATCTGCAATGTAGTCGGCTCAATGCTTACCCGCGAAGCAAACGGCACCATTTATACGCATGCCGGCCCCGAAATTGGCGTCGCCTCCACAAAAGCGTTCACCGGGCAACTCACCGCTTTAGTGCTCACCGCGCTCTATCTCGCTCAGGTACGCGGCAAGCTCACGCCCGCGCTGGCCCAGACGATGATGCAGGAATTGACGCGAATCCCGCACAAGATCGAAACCATTCTTCAGCATGACCCGGATGTTGAAGAACTGGCGAAGAAGTTTTTTCGCCACAGCGATTTCCTTTACCTCGGGCGCGGTATTCACTATCCGATCGCGCTGGAAGGGGCTCTCAAGCTGAAGGAAATTTCGTACATCCATGCCGAAGGCTATCCCGCTGGGGAGATGAAGCACGGGCCGAACGCGCTTATTGACGAGAATCTGCCCGTCGTCGTCATCGCCACCCGTGACGAATCCGACGCCGCTTCCATGACCCGCTACGAAAAAACTGTTTCGAACCTGCAGGAAGTGAAGGCGCGAGATGGAATCGTTATTACAGTGGTCACCGAAGGCGATCGGCTTGCGCGCGGCTCCTCAGATCACGCGATCGAAGTTCCCACGGCGCCGGAATTGCTCTCGCCTATTCTTGAAATCATTCCGTTGCAGCTTCTCGCCTATCACATCGCCGTACGCCGCGGATGCGACGTGGACCAACCGCGGAACCTCGCGAAGTCCGTCACCGTAGAATAAACTTCGCGCGGGAACACCCATTTCATTAGAATATCCCTCATGAAACCCAGCCTAATCGTGGGGCGGTCTTTCGCCCTTTCGCTTGTCTTGTGTCTTCTTTCGATTCTGGCCTTCTCAGCGCCGGGACTAGCACAGTCCTCTACTTCTACTTCGCCATCCTATCGGCTCGCTACTATCAAATTCACGGGACTGAATCGTTTCAGCGAGGTGCAGGCGGACAAAGCGACTGGTCTTCAGACCGGTGATTCTGTGACGCAGGCACAGCTTGCCGCTGCAGTTGATAAACTCGCGAAGTCTGGCGCTTTTGACAACGTCTCGTTTCGCTACTCGACAAACGGAAATTCGATCAACGTCGAATTTCAGGTCGCCGAGAAGTCTCAAAGCTTCTTCCCCTGCGTCTTCGACAATTTCGTTTGGTTTTCCGATGCGGAGCTGGATAAAGCGCTTCGCACCCGCGTTTCTTTTTACGCTGGTGGAGTCCCCGAGTCGCGGGCCACCTCGGAAGATGTTCGAGTCGCGTTAAGTGACATGATCCGGGCAAACGGAATACATGGCGACGTCACCGTGATCCCTTCAATCGGCGGATTGGGTCAGCCGGTAAGCGCCTTCGTGTATTCCGTAACAGGTGTGGCAATGCCGATTCGAAGCGTCCGCTTCGCCGGGAATAGTGCGATAACGGCGAGCAACCTCGAGACCGCTTCCTCGCAGATTATCGGCCGGGATTATTCTGTAAGCTACGTCAGCCAGTTCGCTGGAGCCGGCCTTGTGCCGCTCTATCGCAAACAAGGCTATCTGCGCGCACGATTCGAGAAGCCGGACGGAAAACCACTTCGCTCGAACGATACCCGCCCTGTGCAGGAGGTCGCCGTCGTCCTGTCCGTGGAAGAAGGTCCGGAATTTTACTGGGAGAAGGCCGAGTGGACGGGCAATGGTCTTTTCACATCGGAAGAACTCGATCGCCTGCTTGGAATGAAGCCAAAAGAAGTAGCCAACCAGGAAAAAATCGATGCGGGGCTCACCGCGATCAAACGCGCATATGACACGCGCGGGTTCATCGAAGCAGCCGTAAAGCCGAAGGAAATTCTCGATGACACGGCGCGGCTGACAACCTACAACGTCGCGGTCGATGAAGGCGCGCAATTCCACCTTGGCATGGTGCACTTTGAAGGGCTACCGGAAGTAGCGTCCAAGGAATTGATCAAGAGCTGGCAGCTCAAACCCGGAGACGTCTACGACGCATCCTATCCCAGTGCGTTCGTTTCCAAGGTCGCAATCGGAAAACTTAAAGAACTGGGTATTCAGAAAACCAGCGCTAGCGTAAATCCAAAGCCGGAAAAGCAAAAGGCGAGTGTTGATCTCAACATCGTTTTCCACTGATTTTCGCAGAGTCCGATTCGCGATGATCGCGATACTTGCAATCCTCCTTGTTTCCATTCCCACCAGAGCAGCCGAAACGCCACAATCAGGCAGCGAGCGGCTGGCCGCCATCACGGCCTCCGGCTCCCATCGTTACAAGAGCCCGGAAATCGCCAAAGCCACCGGCCTGCAAGCAGGGAAAACAATCACCCGCGATGAACTCCAACTGGTGGCCGACCGCCTCGCGCGGCTCGGGATTTTCACGAATGTTCAGTCCCCAAGACGTTTTCGAGCGGTCCAGGCGGACTTGCCGTCGATTTCGAAGTCAGCGACGCCCCTACGGATTCCGGTCACCTTTGACAATTTTCCGAAGTTCTCCGATGACGAGCTCGGCGCCGCGATCAAGAACGCGGTGGTGCTTTTCGACGGAACAGCGCCGGAAAATGGAACGATTTTGGCCACCATGTCGAATGCGGTGGAGGAATTGATCGCCACCCGAGGGCTGCACGCAACGGTGGCGCACTCGGTCGTCACGAGCCCAACCGGCCACGTCCAACAGTTCCGAATCGAAGGCGATGTGCTTCGGGTTGCCCAGGTGGAATTCTCCGATCCACTTGCGAAAAGCGACCCAGCGATTCAGCAGGGTATCTCGCAGATCGTCGGCAAGCCGTTCTCGCGTAGCGCGATCGAATCATTCGAGTTTGAGCAAATCCGCCCGATTTATCTGACGCATGCTTTTTTGCGAGTAAAGTTCGCCCCGCCGACGGCCCGTTTTGACATACTTGCGCAGGTCAACCCAGAATCCCAAGTCGATATAAACCTTCTGATCCGCCGGGCAGTAGAAGGGTCCGGTAGCACTCTGGGCCGCGCCGCATCCTGACGATGTGTAATCGCGGAAGAGCACCAGCTTGGCATGCGGATAATTCACGCCCTCCTGCACCAGCACCTTGGTCCAGGTCTGCTGGGCGTCGTCCAGCACAAAGGAGACAAGCTGTGCGGAGCGCTCTTCCTCGGGAGAGGCCACTGGCGGTGCCCCGCTGGTTGAGGCCGTCGGCGAACCGCCACTCCCCGACAAATACGATCCCAGGTAATTGCGTCCCGTAATCAGGCTGATCACCAGCAGGACTACGAAGCCGACAATACCCAGCCGACCGCCGCCGCCTCCAGAGGAACTGCGCCGATCCTCGACATCGCTGCTCATACCGCCAGGTGTCCAACGCATCACTAGCCTCCTGACCCTGCACGCAAGCTCATCACGAAACGTACGACCGAAACGGCCTATTCCGTGGTTGGATGCACGGAAAGCCTTGAGGCTGAACCCCGAGCTATGCTAATCGGACCATTAGCCTGGCCTACTTCACCGCTTCCAGCGTCGCGGCCGCCCGGTTCAATGCTGCCGCTAACGCGACGATCTGGCTCTGCGCCCGCCCGCTGTCGTGCTCGTCGATGGCCTCGTTCACGCCGGGAATTACCACGGCGGCGTAACCGGTAAGCTCTCCCGGAGCATAGATCGTGTGCCGGAACCAGGGGCGGTTCGGCAGTCCCTCCGGCGTAAGCATCGCGCCCTCTGCGGCGCGCAAGGCAGCGTTCAGAGCGGTCGCATCGCCGGTACCGGCAAGTTGCCGCTTCATGACCGTGCTGGCGGCCGAGCTAAACCGCTTCGCCGCGGCGGTAGCCCCGGCAAAGTCCAGACCCTTCACGCCCTTTTCCCCGGCAGATTTCTGCGCTGTGTCAAGGTACGACTCAATCTCCTTGGAGTAGGTGACGTAGTTGTAGGGCAGTACATCGGCATTCGCCATGTGCAGGACCTCCAGCCCGAATACGCGGGCCATCTCCTGCTCATAAACGAAGGTCGGATCGGCGTTCTTGATGAACCACGCATAGTTATCAAAGACCGAGTGGTAGACCCCATATGGCCCCTCCGATCCAATGTCCGTCGAAGGTACGCCAACGTGCTGCAGGAATGGCGTAAAGTCGGAGCCGCTGCCCAGGTCCCCCACCGGCACATCCTTCTCTACCTGCGCATTGACGCGCCCCGAGTGGATGTCGTGCTCCTTATTTTTCTGCTCCGTTGCCTGCTTCCATGCGTCGTATACGGTGCCGCCCTGTGGGCTGGGAACCTCACGCGTCACCTCGCGCACAAACTGCTTCAGCGAGGGTACGGCTGATGCGGAGAAGTCCTTCCCGGCCACGCCCACATCCGTGTTGAAGTAGGCGACAGCATGGGCCAACTCCGCCTCGTGCTCCTCCGCCCACTCGGTCGATCCAATCAGGCCCTGTTCTTCTGCATCCCAGCTCGCGAAGATCACGCTCCGTTTCGGCTTCCACCCCTGCTTCAGCAGCGCGCCTATTCCGTGGACCGTCTCCAGCATGGCTGCGGTTCCGCTGCTCGGATCGACAGCCCCGTACACCCACGCATCCCGATGATTGCCGGCTACTACCCATTCATCCGGCAACTCCGCGCCTTTAATCCTGCCCGTTACCACCCAGATCGTCCGGAAGGCATAGTCCTGCTGCAGCCGCATGTGGACCTTAACGGTGCCCGGGCCAACGTGATACGCAAACGGGAGCGCTCCCTGCCACTCGTGCGGAACGGCCGGCCCGCCCAGGCTCTGCAGGATCGGCGACGCGTCATGGTACGAGAGCGGAGTCGCCATAATCTTCGGCTGGCTCGTCGCATTCTCCGGCGTCACTCGCTTCGTGTCCGGCAAGTCAGCTGTAGACGCGACGCCGGGCGTCGTGGGATCTCCCGGGTACTCGAACATGAACTGCACGGATCCGCGCTGCACGCCCGTCTCAGGACGGTATGCGCCCACGGGATACATGTCGCCGCGAAAATATCCGTCATCGGCTGGGTCGGAGTAGATGATCACCCCTGCGGCGCCATAGCGCTGCGCCAGGAAGACCTTGACCCCGCGAAAGTTGGCCCCATAGCGCACGAGCACGATCTTGCCCTTTACGTCGACGTGCATCGCTTCCAACTGCTTGAAGTCTTCCGGCCGGCCATAGTTGGCATAGACCGCCTCGGCCGTCACATCTCCCGAAGCCGACGAGCCGTTGAAAGGAGTCACCACCCGGGGATCATCCTGGAAAAGATCGCCCTCGACATGCTCGCGGGTCGGCCCATGCATCAACTGCTTCCCGTCCGCCGCCGTCGCCTCAACCAGCATCTCTCCCGGCCTGTTCATCCACACGCGATAGGGAACGATTTCTGTCTCGAGGCCAGCTTCTCTGAATTTGCCTGCCACGAATTCCGCCGTTGCCAGGTCTTCCGGCGACGCGGCTATGTGGGGCGAGGCGGTCAGGGTTTTCAGGTATTCACCTGCCAGCTTTGCGTCGGGAACCTTTAGGAAGTCCTCGTCGATGCGGGCTTGCTTGCTGAAATCCCGGTAACCGAGAATGCTCGCCGGCGATGCCGTCAGCGGGGGCACAGTTTGTGCGGGAAGAGATGCAGTCGAAAGCATTACAGAGGCAGCCGCGAAAAAGTATAGGCAAGAAGACAAGGTCATGATCCTCATGTGGATACGGCGGGAAATCTGCTGCTCAAATTACACTAACAGGAGAGCGCTTTCCGGAGACGAGGGACACTTGACCGATAATCCGCAAGAGCCCGTGCAATCTCCGAAGCAGGTTGAAACTCACCGAACCGGAACTTGAGCGAGATCCGGCTACCCGGTCCTTCGTTACGCCCGGACTCTCTCCCGAAGTTCTGCTGCGGCACAGCGACGAGGATCTTGAAGGCTGGCCGCCGATCTTTCGCTCGCTGCGCAACCCCGACTTTCGCATGTTCTGGGGCGGAAACTTTCTCTCAAACATCGGCACCTGGATGCAGAACATCGCCCAGGGCTGGCTGGTGCTGGAGCTCACCAACTCCAGCTTCTGGCTGGGCATGGTCGGCTTCGCCGCGTCGTTTCCGTTTCTCGTCTTCACGCTGTACGGCGGAGTGATCGCCGACCGTGTCGATAAGCGCAAGCTACTGCTGGCCACGCAGACCGCAATGATGCTGCTGGCCTTTGCCATGGCGGCCCTCACGCATTTCAAGATCATCACGATCGCTTCGCTCGCAGCTCTCGCCTTTGCAAATGGCATCGCTGCAGCCCTGAACGCCCCCAGCTACCAGGCGATGGTGCCGCAATTGGTGCGCCGCAGCGACTTGTCCAACGCAATCGCGCTCAACTCCGTGCAGTTCCATCTCTCCCGCATTCTTGGGCCTACCCTGGGCGGCTACACCATGGCCTGGATCGGCATCGCAGGCAACTTCTTCCTGAACGGACTCAGCTTTCTCGCCGTCCTCTTCGCTATCGCCCGCATCCGCTACCCCAAACAGGTTGAGTCGCGGAGCGAGAGTATGTGGGCGAGCCTCCGCGCCGGCATCGCGTATGTGTACCACTTGAAGCAGATGCTGGCCCTGGTGTTCCTTGCCCTTACTGTCAGCCTCTTTGTAATGCCGTTTCTAACCTTCATTCCTTACTTCGCCAAAAACATGTTGCACACAGACGCACGCGGCCTCGGTCTGCTAATGGCTTGCTCTGGCTTGGGAGCGGTCTGTGGCGCTCTCTCTATCGCGTATGCCGGTCATCTCCGTCGCCGCGGGCGCCATATCGTCGGCGCCGGCGTCATCGCGATGTGCGGACTCATCGTCTTCTGCTACTCGCACACCTTCGCCCTCTCGGCGGCCTGTATGGGGGTGGAAGGATTCTTCGTCATCTCCATGATCGCGCCCATCAACATGGTCATGCAGGAGCTGAGCTCAGACGAAATGCGCGGTCGCGTCATGAGCATCAACGCCACCGCCTTTCTGGGCCTGCCGCCCCTTGGCAACCTGTTCGCCGGAGTCATCTCCCGTTGGTTGCCCGTGGAGCACGCCATCGCCGGCATGATTGCCGTCGCTATGGCCGTCTTTATCGGCTATTACTCGTTCTCGCCGCCCCTCCGCGAATTGGACTAAAAGCAGAAGCGGCTCCCGCCAAGGAGCCGCTCTGTGAAACGCGTTGACGAGATTTAAGCCACAGGCTGTCCGCAGTGCGAACAACGGCGTGCCGCGATGGGAATCTCGCTCAGGCACTCCGGGCAGGGCTTGGTTACTGGCACTGCCGGGGCTGCCGGATGCACCCGCGCCATCAACTTGTTCATCGGAGCCACAATCGCAAAATAGACAACCCCAGCGACTAATATGAAGGAAATAACGGCATTGAGAAAATTCCCAATCTTAATCACGCCACCGTTTACATGCATGACCAGGTAGGAGAAGTCCGGTTTGCCTACGGTCGCGGAGATCATGGGATTCAGCAGGTCCGCAACGAATGAATTAACAATAGCCGTAAATGCGGCGCCGATAATGACCGCGACTGCCAGGTCAATCACGTTGCCACGCATCAGGAAGTCGCGAAATCCCTTGACCAATGTCTTGTCTCCTTGTGTCACCAATTCAACAACCTACATTTCTGCGATAGTACCGCAAGCATTCTGCCCCGCGACACAGAGAATTCAACTCTGCCACCTCGGCCCGTCTTCAGTTTGATAGGACGCAGACCGCTCCGGATTGGCTGCCGCGCTGTTATGCAGTATCATCTGCCCTGTTTGCAAGAGGGCTCAGATGAAAAAGGTCGTCACTTCCGCCGACGAAGCAGTCGCCGACATTCCCTCAGGCGCAACCCTGATGCTGGGCGGCTTCGGCCTCTGCGGCATTCCGGAGAACCTGATCGATGCCGTCGTCCGCCGCCGTATCACAGGGCTGCACACCATCAGCAACAACATGGGCGTCGACGGCTTCGGCATGGGACGCATGCTGGAGGCGGGCATGATCGCCTCTCACACCGGCAGCTACGTCGGCGAGAATAAGCTGCTCGAAGAGAAAGTGATTCGAGGCGAACTCAACCTCACCCTCCTCCCCCAGGGAACGCTCGCAGAACGCATACGCGCAGGCGGCGCGGGCATCCCCGGCTTCTATACGCCCGCCGGAGTCGGCACCCTAGTGGCCGAGGGCAAAGAGACTCACGACTTCGACGGACGCACCTATCTACTCGAGCGTGGCCTCACAGCCGATTTTGCTCTCATCAAAGCGTGGCGCGGCGACACCGCGGGAAATCTCGTCTATCGCAGGACCGCCAGAAATTTCAACCCCATGATGGCGACCGCTGCGCGCGTCACTATCGCCGAGGTCGAAGAATTAGTGGAGCCGGGCCAACTCGATCCCGACCACATCATCACACCCGGCATCTACGTGCATCGCATTCTTCAGGGCAAAGGATATGAAAAGCGCATCGAGCGGCGCATGGTTCGAAAGGCCTAAGGCGTGGAATTCATGGTGGGCAGGGGAGCGTTGCAAATAGCGCGGTACTGCAGCACAAATCGGGCATCGGCGAATACGCACACCGCGGCGAGGAGTAACGCCACGATGAGCACATTCCTCGCCGCCCGCGTTAGCCCCTCGCCAAATTGTCGAAAGCAGAACGCCATCACGAACGCACCCAGGGTCGCCATCACCGTCAGCGGAGCACGGTGCTCGCACGGCATATGCCGCGTGTTCATCAGCAACGCAGTTGAGCCCAATGCCGCCAGCGTCGCAAGTCCTAATGCCACTCCTGATTTCTTCAGCGCCATCCCTTCCAGTGTAGCCACAACCCGCCTACAGCAGCCAGCCCGCGTAGGGATACAGCAGGAAGAAAAGAATCATCGCCAGCGCCATCACGTCCATGTAGAGCAGCAGCAATACAGCACCGTGGTACAAACTCCACCGCGCGCGCAGGCATCGCGTCGTGTCCCATGTGCCAAAGAGCGCCGCCAGAGCGGGTAGCATCAACAGCGGTGTTGCTCGATTGTGAGGGAAGTTCGACAACGGAAACGAAACGATCAGGCTACCCACCACCAGCAGAGTGCCGCGAAGCAGAGATCGTGACCGCAGATGAAAGATGGCAGGATACATTGCAATAGCCAGCACCGAGGGAACCAGCTATGAATACTCTATCGAATCCGCCCAACCCCGGCGCAGGTCTGGCCGAGATCGACAAACGTGAGCGCATCGTGCGGCGTGTGGCGCGCGAACTCCGCGACGGATACTACGTCAACCTCGGCATCGGCATGCCCACCCTCATCGCCAGCCATGTTCCCCCCGGCATCGAAGTCGTCCTCCAATCGGAGAACGGCATGCTCGGCGTAGGCCCATATCCCCTCGAAGCCGAAGTTGATGCTGACCTCATCAATGCCGGCAAGGAGACGGTCAGCCAACTCCCCGGCACTTCCTACTTCTCCAGCGCCGACTCCTTCGCCATGATCCGCGGCGGCCACGTCAACTTAAGTATCCTCGGCGCGATGGAGGTGGACGAGCAAGGTAATCTCGCCAACTGGATGATCCCCGGAAAGATGGTCAAGGGCATGGGCGGCGCAATGGATCTCGTAGCCAGCGCCCGGCGCGTGATCGTCGCCATGGAGCACACCACGCGGGATGGTCAGCCTAAAATCCTGAACCACTGCACGCTGCCCATCACTGGCCTGAAAGTTGTTGACACCATCGCCACTGAACTGGCGTGGATCCGCGTAACTCCGGACGGCCTGGTGTTGGAAGAGATCGCGCCCGGCCTCACAGTGGAAGCCGTCCAGCAAGCCACCCAGGCCACGCTATCCGTGAGCCAGCAGCTGAAAGAGATGCAGTTCTAGTGCTCTGAAGCAGCCTTGTCATCCCGACCGGAGCGAAGCGAAGTGGAGGGACCTGCATTCCCCTAACGCCCCGCCAGCGACTCACCGTAAGGAGCCCGCAGAACTTCGCGTTCTGTAATGATCGCTGTTACGTATTTCGCGGGCGTGACGTCAAACGCCGGATTCGCAATCCCAACGCCGTCGGGGGTAAGCTGCTTGCCGCCGTGGTGTGTCACTTCTAACGCCGGACGCTCCTCGATCGGAATGCTGTCACCCGTCGCCGTCGCCATGTCAATTGTCGACCACGGCGCGGCCACGTAAAACGGAATGCCGTGCTCGTGCGCCAGCACCGCCACTCCATATGTGCCGATCTTGTTCGCAACGTCGCCGTTCGCTGCAATGCGGTCCGCGCCCACAATCACCGCCTGGATCTTTCCTGCCCGCATCAGACTGGCCACCATGTTGTCGCACAGCACCGTTGTCGGAATGCTGTCGTGCATCAGTTCCCACGCCGTCAGCCGCGCGCCTTGCAGAAAGGGCCGCGTCTCATCGGCATAGACGTGCAGCGTGTGCCCCTGCTCCACCGCCGCGCGAATCACGCCCAGAGCCGTGCCATAGCCACAGGTTGCGAGTGCCCCCGCGTTGCAGTGAGTCAGCACCGATCCTGATTGCGGCAGCAGGCTCGCTCCCTGCGCGCCCATCGCCTTGCACGCCGCAATGTCCTCGTCGTACATCTTCTGCGCCTCGGCAATCAGCGCCTGTTTAATCTCGTCGATCGTGCGTCCCGACGGCACATCCGGCGGCGACACCAGCGAGTTGAACAGCACCCGCATCCGTTCGATTGCCCAGAAGAGATTCACCGCCGTAGGCCGGGTGGCCGCCAGCACCTTCGCAATGTGGTTGAAGTCTGCGGTTAGTTCGGGCAACGTGGTCGCCTTGCTCTGCTCCACGCCCAGCGCCACGCCCATGGCAGCGGAGACGCCGATAGCCGGAGCCCCACGCACCACCATCGTTGTAATTACGTCGGCTACCTGCTGATAGCTCGTTGCGAGCACATAGGTCTCTTCCAGTGGCAGGCGAGTCTGATCGAGGAAGCGCACTCCCTCACGGGTCCATTCAAGTGTAGGAATCATCGTCTACCAGTTTATCGGCTGCGCCCCGTTCTTACCAAACCGGGGCATCAGATGTACAAGACGACGGCCCTTCGCTGACTCGCTAAATTGCTAGCCCGCTGACTCGCTGCTTTATTTCATTCCCGCCAGCCTGGCCTCCAGCTCCGCCGCTTCTCCCAACTGGAACTCCGGCTCAATCGTCTTGGCCACCTGCAGCGCTTTTTCAAATGCGGCACGGGCCTCAGCAGGTTGCTGAGCCGCCAGCAGCGCCTCGCCCAGCGTCTTCTGCACCCGAACTGAGTCGGGATAAAGTTCCGCTGCCTTCTTCGCTTCCATCACGGCTCCTTCAACGTCTTTTGCTCTCATCAACTCTGAGGCACGCTGCGCGTGGCTGAATGCCGAAGCCATCGGCACATCAAAGTGCCCGTCATACACCATCAAGCCGTGCTCCATCACGGCGGTAGGCTTCAGCTTCAGGAACTGATCGTAAGGATTCAGACGTCCCGGCCCCAGTTCATACGAAGTAAGCGTGCCCGCGCTGATCAGCACCGGTCCGTCAATGGACGCGGGCACATCGTTGGGCACGTCCAGCCACATGCCCACCACAGTAGGCAGCGGCTTGCACGGAATTCCGTAGTATTCCCACTTCACCACTCCGCCCGCAAAATATGCGAACCAGCAATCCTTCACCCCACGCTGCGCCAGGTATTTGCTCGTGGTCCTCAGTTGTTGCCCCCAGTCCGCATTGGAGTCGTTCAGCAGCATGTATGTGTGCGACGGTCCTCCCGCCAGCTCATTCGAATACGCCATGTATGTCGGAAACACCCGCGCCGATGACACGATATGGAAGAGAACCAGCGCCGCTACAACGTATCCCCATCTGCGATCCATCTGGATGAGCTTCCACGCGCCCCCCGCAGCCAGCGCCGTCATAAAGATCCACACCATCAGGATGTGGCGCGCGCCGATATTTAAGCCCGAGCTCATCGCGATGATCATGTAGAGCGCTGGAGGAATGGTGAGAAACAGCACTTCGCGCCAGCGTCCCATCTTGCCGGTAACAATCAGCACCTTGGTCGCGACGAGCAGTATCAAAAATCCGAGCGTGGACTTGATCAGAAAAGCAGCAGAGAAGTAGTACCAGACGCCGTGCGGATACACCTTGCCGAAGATGAAGGTCGAAGACCAGTCGCCCAGCATGCGAATGTCCGTCAGGCCGTACAGATAGGCCTCAGGCAGAATGTGCCAGCGCGCCATCAGCCCGATCGCCCAAAGATCCATCGGCCGCTTCAGTCCCTGCATAAAATCGCCCATCGTCGGGTTGAGCGACATTCCCAGCGGACGCGCTGCATATCGAAATCCGTAGAACGACCACAGGATCACGCACGACATCACCACCACGAAGCCGAGTGCCAGCGTCAGGTGCCAGGCCTGCTTCGCGCGGTTCGTGGACTGCGCATCGCGAGGCCGCATCACTTCGGTGATCGCGAGAAGCCCCATCATTGGGAAGATCAGGATCCCGGTGTGTTTTGCGCCCAGCGCAAAGCCCGCTGCCAGCCCCACCACGAGCAGCCGCCGCACGGTCGGCACCTTCACATAGCGGTAGAAGGCGTACATCGTCGCGAACATGAAACAGGACAGGCACGCGTCCGTAGTCACCACCGCGCCATGCGCCAGCAGCATAGGCTCGAACGTAAGCATGGTCAGCGCGATGAATCCCGCCCCCGTGCCGAACATCTCCTTCGTTGCAAAAAAGACGATCAGCGCCAGCAGCAGCGTGAACAGCGAAGCCGCCATTCGCGTTCGCCACAGAATCATGTTCGCGTTGTTGCCGTACACAAAATCTCTGCCGTCGGTGTACGACTCCGTCTTGAAGTAGCGGTTTTGGATCGGAGGAATTTTGAATGACATGTTTCGGATGGGCGCCATATCCACCCACTTGGCCAGCGGGGGATGCTCTGGGTTCAGGCCGAAGTCGCCAGTCCGCCACATCTCGTATCCGGCGAAAATGTGAATGGCCTCATCCCAGGTCTGCGACTCGCGCTTTACCACGTGCCCCAACTGCAAATGCAGGATCAAAAGCAGGATTACCACTCCTAAAGCGACCAACGCGCAACTCCGCCACGTTCTCGCCGGCTGATCCGTTGAATCGCCGAAAGGACTCTTCAAAGCATGCATACCTGCAGCTCCCCCGAAACAAGGTCATTTTTTGTTTAGTTTTGCTTACCGAGGATTGTATCCGCTGCCAGCTATTGATAACAAAGCATATGTTCGCCGGGCCCTCGAACGCTGAGCGGTTCCGCTACAACGATGTTCCGAACGGCCAAAAGTGCGTCAAATTGACACGTTTCAGACGCTCAAAACGGTGCCTAAATCGCTCAAAAAGCCTCTTTTCGTGCGCGCAAAGTCATCCCGAAGGCCCTTTCACATAGGCCCTCCAAAACGCGTAAAATGAGTATGTAATCGCTTTCCTCTGGACGATAAATGCGCTTCTGCGTACATTTATCGTTCGGAGTTTTCTTCTTCAAATAGAAGGGATAAAAACCTGCATACCGCGAATCTGACCCTCATCGACTGGCTCATCATGCTCCTGTACTTCGTCTTTGTGCTGGGCATTGGGTTTGCCCTGCGCCGCTACATGAAGACGAGCAAGGACTTCTTCCAGGCCGGGCGAGCGCTGCCCGCATGGATTTGCGGACTGGCCTTCATCTCCGCCAACCTTGGAGCCCAGGAAGTGATCGGTATGGGAGCGTCGGGTGCGAAATATGGCATCGCGACCAGCCACTTCTACTGGATCGGCGCCATCCCAGCCATGATTTTCGTCGGCGTCTTCATGATGCCGTTCTACTACGGATCGAAGGCGCGATCTGTGCCGGAATTCCTGCGCATGCGTTACGACGACAAGACGCGCGTCTTCAATGCCTGCACCTTCGCCGTCATGACCGTGTTCTCCTCCGGCATCTCGATGTATGCAATGGCGCGCTTGATCCAGACGCTGCATGTCTTCGACAGCGCCTTCCTTCATCTTGGCTTGCCGCTTGCCGTGGATCTTTCATTTCGCCATCGTAATTTCAGCGATCATCGTGCTCGGTTACATCTTCCTGGGTGGGCTCACCAGCGCTATTTACAACGAAGTTCTGCAGTTCTTCCTTATCGTTGCCGGCTTCCTGCCCCTGGTGTGGGTTGGTTTGCGGAATGTTGGCGGCTGGACAGGCATCAAGCAGGCCTTGCCCGCTGCATACACGCATTCGTGGCGGGGTATGACGAATGCCAATGACAACCCTCTCGGCGTGGAAGTATTTGGCCTGGCTATGGGTCTCGGCTTCGTGCTCTCCTTCGGTTATTGGTGCACTGATTTTCTCGTTATCCAGACAGCCATGGCTGCCAAGTCAGAGGAGTCTGCCAGGCGCGTGCCGCTGATTGCCGCGATTCCGAAGATGTTCTTTCCGTTTCTGGTGATCTTGCCCGGCCTGATTGCTATCTCGGTGCCTACCACGCACGTTGGGCCCCCAGTAATGGTTCGCGACGCAAACGGCCAGATGGTCGCGACGGTGGAACAGGGCAAGGGCCTTGTTCCTCCCAAGGTTGACCCCGTCAGCGGCAAGGTTATTTACGACACTAATGGCAAGGTGATTCTGGATTACGATCTCGCCACGCCCAACATGCTGCTGCGCTACTTTCCGACAGGCATCCTTGGTCTTGGATTGACGGCCCTGTTGGCAAGTTTCATGTCCGGCATGGCCGGAAATGTCACAGCCTTCAATACCGTTTGGACCTATGACCTCTACCAGGGATACATCCACAAGGGCGCAACCGATCGACATTATCTGAACATGGGGAGGTGGGCCACAGTCGGGGGCATCATACTTTCCATGGGTGCGGCGTATATGGCGACGCACTTCAACAACATCATGGACACGTTGCAACTTGTCTTCTCCTTCGTGAATGCGCCTCTGTTTGCGACCTTCCTGCTGGGCATGTTCTCGAAGCGCACCACCGGCAACGGTGCTTTCGTAGGACTTGTGAGCGGCACATTCGCTGCCGTCATTCACCACGGACTCACGATGCCGGCGAATGCAAGTCCCGGCATCCATGGCGGCTGGATCACTCCAGTGCATCTCTATCACAGCGATATGGCGATGAACTACTACGGGGCTATCTGGGCCTTCTCAGTCAACTTCATCGTTGCTGTCCTCGTGAGCCAATTGCAGAAGGCGAGGCCTGAGCCGGAGTTGGTGGGCCTGGTTTACTCACTCACACCCAAGCCGGTGGAGCATCACATGGAATGGTATGAAAGGCCTTCCACCATTGCCATCGGACTTACCGTCATGTTCATCGCACTCAACGTGATCTTCAGGTAAAGCGAGCCGAAAGGAATTGCAATGAATCTTGATCTTCGTCTTCCAATGGGGCTCATGTTCCTGATTACCGGGGCCATGATGACCATCTTCGGCATCTTTACCTGGGGCAGCCCGATCTACGAAAAGTCGATGGGCATGAACATCAACTTAATTTGGGGACTCGGTCATGTTCGTCTTTGGCACCACCATGTTCCTGCTTGGGCAAGCGCGGGCGACGAGACTGGCCAAACTGGCCCCACCAGAACCCGTAGACGAATCGCGCAGCCACATAGGCCACTAGGTGCTGGCCGCACGGGCGGGCGCGCCTTCGGCGCCTTTTGGGATTTGAAGTTACTGCGGGGCTCGCGTTGCTCGCTGCTGATAACACCGGATACAGAAAGCAGGCAATCAAAACGACCCGCTTAAGATAGCGGGCCTTTTGTTTGCTTGAGTTGGAAAGTTATGCGCGCAGGCGGAAGCGGAAGCGCATATCTTCGCCGAACCACTGAATGTAGTTTGTTCCCCAGGCATTGTTGTACAGGCTGAAGTGGAGACCCTTCGCGAGGTCGGGCTGCTCGTTTGAAAAATGAAGCGGCGAGCGTTCGCCGAGAGCGACGACGGGTGCGTCAATTGATTCGACTGAGAAGTGTCTCCTTGTGGATCTTTATAGGTCATCGGTCCGGAGAGCGCGTGCATGTGGCGATTGCCGCTGGTGATGACTTCGAGCGGCGACACGGGTTGGCCGACCTTTTCCATTGTCCATCCGTGAGGCTCGGGAGCTATAGGCTGGAAGGTGAGCCAGAGTGCCTCCGGCATGCGGTTCGATGCTTTGTCGAACCATGAGAAGTTGATCTCCGCGACGGGTTCGTTGTCCGGCAAGCACGACTTCCATATACATGCGGTGGGGCCACGCGACACGGCCTGCGCGCTCGCTTTCAGCATCGTGGATGTTGAGAAGCGCGAGAATGCGAAGGCCCGTAGCATGTTTTCTGCTGCCACGTAGCAGTGAGAGCGGGAAGCCAGGTTTTGCTGACGGCACCGAAGCTGTTCGATATTCGGCTTGCCGAAATCCTGAGGTGCCCACCACTCCTTGGTCGTGAGATAGGTGGCGAGGAAAACGTCGTAGTCGGCCTTGGAGAGCGTCTGGTACGAGAAGAGCGCAAGCGGATGCTCGGGCGATGCCCAGTTGCGTCCGCTCGTGTTTTGCCGCATGGTGGTGATTGCCCCTGTATGTGGATCGAGTGCGATGGTGAAATGGCGGGAGGCGAGGGATTTACCTTCAACGACCCGCTTCATCGAAACGCTGCGCGGCTCCGTTGGCCGAAGGGTTTGCAACTTGGCCTGTGCCTCATTACGCAGATCGTTGGGCAGACTGGCGACCGCGAGTGCCAGGTCCTCACGCTTTTCCTCCCAGCTGTGCGTGACAACTTTGTACTTGGGCGTATCGAGCATCTGCGCCAGATCGTGGGGAGTGTAGTGGTTGAAATCCAGCCAGGTCTTTGTGTCGGTGCCCCAGGTGTGCTCAACGGCCAAGCAGAAGATTGCGTAGCAGGGCGATGTCGGTTTCGTCTCCAACTCGGATCCTTTTCTTTGCGACCCAGGATGCGCGCACCCGGCCAACTCAAGATATCGCGCTACTTTCACCGGGTCGCTCGGCACACCGTATATCCAGGTGTCGCCGATCTCTTCATCACTACGGGAAGCTTGTCGCGATAAGGCTCAACCGCATTTGCAACATCGGTCAGGCTGCGCCGCAGTTATGGTCGCGTTGGGAAATTGCTTACGCAGCCGCGCATAGATTTCATGGATCTCCGCAACAGTGTGCGGGCCGGAGTTGTCGTCGCGCACCTCAATGTCGACCGCGAGATCGGAGTCCCGGAATCTGAACCATTCCTCCGTAGTGGTGGCGGTGATACATCATAATCAGCGAGGCTCCATTTGAATCTTTCCAGAGAAAGAGCGGCAGGCACTTCCGGCGCAGTGCTGCCTCCGTTGACGCCGATGTCGAGGAGTTTGACGCCGTGTTCTGCCAGAGGTGCGATCAGGCCGCGCGTATGGCCGGGGACGTCGGTCATCTTGGCGCCGGTCGTGGTGCGGCTGAAGCGGCGATCGAGCGAGTGCGATAGGCCATGGCGATCCCTCGATCATCGAGCGGTCCATGAGCTCCGTCTGCCAGGTGAAAGGCAGCGCGTGCCAGGCGATATCGCCGTCGGTCACGGCCTTCTCCATCTGCTTGCGGGCGTCGGGCTTCGCCTGTTCCAGATACTCGTAGAGCAGCCATGAGCCGGTGGACCAGACGTATCGATCACTGCCGGAGGCGCGCATTTCCGCAGTCACCTTAAGGGCATGGGGGTAGTAGACCTCAAAGTATTTGCGGATAACATTTGCCTGGGTGTCGATAAATCCCAGATCGAGATGACACTTGAAGACCACCAGCACCCGCTTGGTATTCGCGCCATTCACAGGCTGCTCGCGCATCATTGGGGTACTTTGTGCGGCCAGTGTTCGGAGCCAGCCCGAATCACATCCAAAAACGGCGCCCGCTGCCAGTGCACCTCGTACAAAGTTTCTACGTTTCATCGTTACTCCCGTGTGTGGCTGGTCTTTTCGTGATGCTAAAAACGTGAATCCGGCCGACAGCGCACTATAACCGATTGCGCTGTCGGCGAAAAACTTCTGCTTATAGCTTCGGCGTTTGTTCGTACTGCAACGTTTCACACAAGCTCAACAGCTAAACTTAGAAGTATGAAGCGTCGCGTGATTGAGCACTACGAGTTGACTCGCCGCCTTGGGGCGGGAGGCAGCGGCGTCGTATACCTGGCGAATGACGTGCTGTTGATGCGGCCTGTTGTCCTTAAGATCCTGAAGCGCGGCGCACTTACGCTGGATCAGATGCGCACGACGGTGCTGCGGGAGGCGCGACTGGCCTCGGCGATCGAGCACCCGAATGTCTGCGCCATCTACGAAGTTGGCGATGCGAGCGAAGAAGCTTACATCGTGATGCAGTATGTTCCGGGACAGTCGCTGGACAAGCTGATTGCGCAGGGGCCGGGCAGTCTGCAACTGGTGTTGTCGGTGGGCATCCAGATAGCGGATGGCATGAGCGCCGCGCACGCGCTGGGAATTTTTCATCGTGACCTGAAGCCTGCGAACGTGATGCTGACGGATGGCGGGCTGGTGAAGATACTTGATTTCGGGCTGGCTCGACGCATCAATCCCGATGAGGGGGAGTTTGATCCGTCGAAATCACGGCGTAAGACGGGGCCGGTGGCGGCGACCTATACCGCGCGCGGCGGCACGATCGCGTACATGGCTCCCGAGCAATTTGTGACGGGGCAGAGCAGCGTGCAGAGCGATATTTTTGCGCTGGGTGTGATGCTCTATGAGTTGGTGAGCGGGCGGCATCCCTTTGCGAGGCCTGATGGCGAAGAGATTCAGAGTATTCGTGCGATTCAATTCGCTGACCCTGAACCTCTCGGCAACCAGACTCCGCCGGAGCTGAGTAGCGTGATTCTCTGCTGCCTGGAGAAGAATCCGGCGGAGCGGTATTCGTCGGCGGCAGATGTGCGCGAGGCGCTGAAGACCATCATGAAGGCGCTGCAGATCGAGACGGGGATTATTCCTGGAGATGCTGCGGCGAATCTGCCTGTATCTTCGGCGGAGACGGAGAAGCGCGCTACCGGATTTCTCTCGATGCTGGCGGAGCGTTTTCGCGAGTCGGCGGATTCCCGTTCCAAGCAGAACACGATCCTGGTGCTGCCATTCTCAAACTTTGGGCCGGGTGAGGTTGCGCCGCTCTACGGTTTCGCTTTGGCCGATTCGATTGCAGCACGTCTGGCGCGCATTCCATCGCTGGTGGTGCGGCCATCCAGTTCGCTGATGTCGGTGCCGCTGCAGAAGCTGGATCCGCTGGCCATCGGGCAAAAGCTGTTGGTGCAGTATGTTCTCACCGGACACTTTCTGCGGTCGGAGAAGGGCTTCGACTTGAACTGGCAACTGCTGGACGTGCCGGGCCAGAGCGTGCGCGCAGGCGCGACAATCAGCGTGCCGTCGTTTGACCTGGTGGCTGTGCAGACCGAGATCTCGAACGAGGTTTTTGCGACGCTGCAGGGCATGGGGCAATTGCAGCAATTTGAAAGCGACCGTGCGGTACGTAGCGCTCCGCTGGCAGAGAATCTTTCTGAGGAGTACTTGCAGGCACGGGCGATGCTTTCATCTTTCATGTCGCGGAGTGGCTCGCGGAGTGATCTGGACCGGGCTCGCGAACTCTTTGAAAGCGTCGTTGCGCGCGATGCGAAATTTGCCCCGGCGTGGAGCGGTCTCGGCATCACCAACCTGCAGTACGTCCGTCACGGCGTTGGCGGTCAGATGCATGTGATGACGGCGCGGCGCGCCTTCGACAAGGCGCTTGAACTGGACCCCAGCATGGTCGAGGCGAATCTCTATCGCGTCTACATGCTGCTCTCACGCGGTGAAAAAGAAAGCGCGCGTCACGGCATTGAGAACCTGCTGCAGACAGCGGCGAATGATTGGAATGTCCACCTCGTTGCGGGCATCACGCTGCGCCTGGACGGCATGTACGACGAGGCTCTGCAGCAGTTCGGGCGCTCCCTCAAGCTGAATCCTTCGAATGCGCCGACCGTGTATAACCACCGCGCGCGCGTGTATCACTACCAGGGCCAGCTTGAGCTGGCTGACGAGGAGTTGCAGAAGGGGCTGTCGCTTGAGCCGCGGCATCCGCTGCTGCGCACCTCTCTCGGCTACCAGCAGATGCGCCAGGGCAACATGCTGGAGGCGATCAAGATTCTCGAAGCGGTGATTCGCGATGACGACAGCATGCGGATTGCGCTCCCCACACTGGCACTTTGCTATGTGCAGGTGGGTGAGCGGGAACGCGCCGCGTCTTTTATCGACGAAGCGTCGCTCTCCGCGGCTGAGGCCGATAGTGAAATGGCCTATCGTCTGGCGACATATTTCGCTGTTGAGGGAGATGAGAGCGAAGCGCTTCATTGGCTGCGCCGGTCAATTTATCTCGGCAACGAAAACTACCCATGGTTCCTGAAGAATCCCGCGTGGAACGCGCTCCATGGGCATACTGACTTCGACCGGATTCTGGAAGATCTGAAGAAATCATTCCGCCGCAACCAGAAGAACTGGAAGCGCCTGCTGGAGAATGTGCCTAATGGCGAGGATTCGTAAGGGCAACCAGCCTTAGCATTGATTCCATCCGCATCAAATGCCGAAGGACCGCGTCTCTCTGCACCATGAGGCTGCCTTGACAGCCACTGCCGAGCGAACGTAATTTCGAGGGTTCCCTGTGTAAGTTCTTTACACGGAAATGGATGGAGAGTGGTATGCCTTTTCCGCGATCCAGTGGGATTTTGTTACACCCGACCTCGTTGGCCGGGCCGTACGGTATTGGAGACTTCGGTCCCGAGGCCTATCGTTTCGTGGATTTTCTGGCCGCCGCTGGGCAAAAGCTGTGGCAGGTGCTGCCGCTCAACCCCACCGGTTATGGCGACTCGCCGTTTCAGTGCTTCTCGGCCAACGCCGGCAATCCGTTTCTCATCAGCCTGGAACGGCTGTGGGAAGAGGGTCTGCTCGATCAGAGCGACATCTCCACGGTGCCGCAGTTTCCGTTGGAGCAAGTTGATTATCGTGCCGCGATCGAATTCAAGTCAGCACTGCTGACCAAGGCCGCTCGAAACTTTCTTACAACAGCGCCCGCAGAGCTCCACGCAGACTTCGACAACTTCTGCAACGAGAACGCAGCGTGGCTGACCGATTTCGCACTCTTCATGGCGGTAAAGGAATCACAAGGCGGGGTGGCATGGACCAAGTGGCCAGGGGGGATCGCAGTCAGGGAAGCCGAAGCTGTTACGGCGCAGACGCAGATCCTGGCGGCGGAGATAGAGATCATCAAGTTCTGGCAGTATGAGTTCTTTCGCCAGTGGCGAAGCCTGCGAGCATACGCACACGAGCATCGCATCCAGATCATCGGCGACATTCCCATCTACGTAGCTCACGACAGCTCCGACGTCTGGACCAACCGCGATTTCTTCTGCCTCGATGAGCGGGGAAATGCCCTGCAGGTTGCCGGGGTTCCGCCGGATTATTTCAGCGCCACGGGGCAGTTGTGGGGCAATCCAATCTACAACTGGCCTCTGCTTGCGAAGACGGGATTTCGCTGGTGGATCGACCGCTTCCGCTCGTCGTTGCGGCTTTACGACATCATGCGCATCGATCACTTCCGCGGCTTTGAAGCCTACTGGGAGGTGCCGGGAACGGATACCACCGCGATCAACGGCAAATGGGTGAAGGGCCCCGGAGCGGCCCTCTTCACGGTACTCGAGGCTGAGCTGGGGCAGCTGCCGGTGATCGCCGAGAACCTGGGGCGCATTACGCCGGAGGTGGAGGCGATCCGAAATCAATTCGGATTCCCGGGGATGGCGATCGTCGAGTTCGGCTTCGGTACGGACGAGCAGGCTCACACCTTCCGTCCGCACAATTTTGTGCGCGAACTGGTGGCCTACACCGGCACCCACGACAACGACACCATCATGGGCTGGTGGCAGAACAAGGGCGACGCGGGCGACAGCACTCGCACCCCGGAAGATGTGGCCAAGGAACACACGTTTGCGATGAGTTATCTGAACTGCTTGGGCGAGGATGTCAACTGGGCGTTTATCCGCGCAGTGATGGCGTCGGTGGCCAATACGGCCATCATCGCACTGCAGGATCTGCTGGGCCTGGGAACGCATGCGCGGATGAACCTGCCCGGAACTTCCAGCGGAAACTGGAGATGGCGTGCGAAGCCCGGAGTGCTCACTCCGGATTTGGCAGAGCAGCTAGGAGAGCTGGCGCGACTCTACGAGCGGTAAGTATGGACAGCAATTTACGAACGATGAAATGAGCAAGCATGAACAAGCCGCCCCGTAGTTTCTGGCAGATCTGGAACATGAGCTTCGGCTTCCTCGGCATCCAGTTTGGCTGGGGCCTGCAGATGGCCAACATGAGCGCCATCTACGAGTACCTCGGCGCGCGCGCCGACCAGATTCCGATTCTGTGGCTGGCCGCGCCGCTGACCGGCTTGCTGATTCAGCCCATCATCGGCCACGCCAGCGATCACACGTGGGGACCGACTGGGTCGGCGCCGCCCCTACTTCCTGGCCGGCGCAATCCTTAGCTCGCTGATGCTCATCCTCATGCCGAACGCATCGGCTCTGTGGATGGCGGCGGGCATGCTGTGGATTCTCGATGCCTCGATCAACGTCAGCATGGAGCCGTTTCGCGCGTTCGTCGCCGACATTCTGCCCGAAGGGCAGCGCACCGCCGGCTTCGCCATGCAGAGCCTGTTCATCGGGCTGGGCGCGGTCGTCGCGTCGGCGTTGCCGTGGCTGCTGACGAACGTCTTCCACATGCACCAGGACGTCGGCGATACGCGAGCGGTTCCGACCGACCGTGCGCCTCTCGTTCTACGTCGGCGCTGTGGCGTTCATCGGCGCGGTGCTGTGGACGATCGTCACGACGAAGGAATATCCGCCGGAGGATATGGAGGCGTTTCGCAAGGCAAAGGCCGAGAGCGACGGCTTGTGGCGAATGCGCAGGGAGATCTTCGCGCGCGATTCGCGAGATGCCGGAGACCATGCGCAAGCTTGGCCCGGTGCAGCTCTTCACCTGGCTGGGACTCTTCTGCATGTGGCTCTACTTCCCGGTGGCCGTGGCGCACAACGTCTTCGGCGCCAGCGATCCGAGCTCGCCGCTATACCAGGCGGGCGTGGAGTGGGGCGGCAATCTGCTTCGCGGTGTACTCGCTCGTCTGTTTCGCATTTTCGTTTGCTCTGCCCGGCCTGGCGCGGCAAGCTTGGCCGGAAGACACACGCACAGCCTGTGCCTGCTCTGCGGAGCGCTGGGCCTGATGTCGGTCGCGTCATCCACAACAAGTACCTGCTGCTGCTCACGATGGTGGGAGTGGGCATTGCGTGGGCGAGCACGCTCTCGATGCCGTACGCGGTGCTGGCAGCATCGTTGCCGCCGGACCGGACCGGCGTCTACATGGGCATCTTCAACTTCTTCATCGTCACGCCGGAGATTCTGGCTTCGCTCTTCTTCGGCTGGATCATGATCCACTTCCTGCACAACAATCGCATCTACGCGATCATCGCCGGCGGAGTCTTCATGCTGATTGCCGCAGCGCTGATGCAGAGGGTACGGGACCCGCGTACGCAGAGCATTCAGTCGCTGTAGGGGATGGGCGGGTTGCGCGCGAGACAAAAAAGTGGGGCACTTTACGTGCCCGATGCCTGTCAATGAAAAGCTTGGTGTCTAGTTCTGTACTGCCAGAAAAGTCATCGGCTCAGTCAGTCCAAAGATGAGGACTGAATCCTTGGGAAGTTGCGCCTGGTGATTCTGGACCAGCAGGTGAACGGTCACGAATCCGGCACCAATTCCCGCACCGACCAGTGCGCCTGTGGGTCCGCCCAGTGTGGCGCCGACAATTGCGCCACCACCGGCTACGGCGCCGTACTGTATGGCATCCTTCTTCACGTGGGACTTGCTGGTGACGAAGCCTTCACTGTCGGCACGCGTATCCGTGCCCTGGGTCTCGACTACCTGGGCGTGCAGCATGTAGCGGGAGCCGTCTGGCATTGTAACTACGTCAGGACGCAGGCGCATGGTGGCTTTGCCCCTCATTGCCTTGCCGGCGTGGACGGAGACTACGCGGCCCTTAACTTCGGAGCCCATGGGAATGATGACCTTGCCGGACTGCTCGACAGGAGACATGACGATGGCTGAGAACGGGTCTCCGGGCGCGGTCTTGGAGGTGGAGAGCGCTTCCTGGATCCTGACCCGAATGAGTGTGCCGGTGTCGAGTGCGCCGGAATGTTCGGGCTGAACCTGGACGATGTCAGCGTCGGGATTGACCGAGCGCTCATAGAGCGTGGGTTCCAGATTTGAAGCGGTAGTGGTGGATGCAACGGTGGCGGGCCTGTCTCCCACAATGCCGGCGTCGGGATTGGACGGTGCTGCCACGGCGGCCGCTGGCTGCGCAGCAGGAACGGGTGCCGGCGCTGGGGTAGCCGCTGGCGCGGGTTCAGTTGCGGGCCGGGTGGATAGTGTCGGCTCCGGGGTCTCCGGGGAGGCGACGATTGCGTCGCTGGCCGGAGGCAGGGACTGACCCTCATATGATGGGCTGGGCTTGGCCTTGGTTTGTCCCAAAGCGCTCTGAGCCAGCAAAACAACGGCAAACGAGGCGAAAAGAAGGGGATTCGTGTATCTCTTCATTCTGTTAACTCCAATTCATTTGGCGTCTGGCGCCTCGAAATGCACTGATTCTGGTACGGAAACAGCCCCATTGCGAAAGGCCGGCGCAGTAAGGACTGCTGGCCCAGTCTTAGGCTAGACGAACGATCCGGCGCGGACCACAGCCATCGGGAGCTCGGTACCATAAGCGTTAATGGCCGCGCAGATGCCCCTTTGGGTGGCGCGAGCGGCAAAGCCGGTGTGACGTGCTTCACAATGGCCTCCGGCAGCTTTGTTAGAATTCCGAGGGACACGGAAAACGATCGCGGAAGGGGTGCTGCTCTGAAGAAACCAGAGAGCTTCATCGACATGATCGGCGGCGTTGCCGGTGATTCCATTCCCGTGGATCGCCGCCCAAAACTCAAAGATCGTTTACGGCACAAGATTTCGAGGAGTGATATGACAGAGATTGCGGCAATTCGTGCACGGGAAATACTTGATTCACGCGGAAATCCCACCGTTGAGTCCGAAGTTGTCCTAGCCAGCGGAGCGATGGGGCGGGCAGCAGTTCCGAGCGGCGCATCCACTGGCGAGCATGAAGCGGTCGAGCTTCGCGATGGAGACAAGTCACACTACCTGGGCAAAGGCGTTCTTCAGGCAGTGGAGAATGTTGAAAGCATTTTGGCTCCGGAACTGATCGGCATGGACGCGGCGAATCAGCGGTTACTTGACGCCACCATGATCTCGATCGACGGAACACCTAACAAGGGCCGTCTGGGAGCCAATGCAATTCTTGCAGTTTCAATGGCCGCCGCGCGTGCCACGGCGACAGCGCTGCAACTGCCGCTTATACCGCTATCTCGGCGGCGTGAATGCCTGCATTCTGCCGACTCCCATGATGAATGTTCTAAACGGCGGCGCACACGCGGATAGCAACGTGGACTTTCAGGAGTTCATGGTGATGCCGGTTGGTGCGGAAACCTTTGCCGATGCGCTTCGTTGGGGTGCCGAGACCTTCCACACGCTCAAGGGCGTTTTGAAGAAGAAGGGCTACAACACTGCTGTCGGCGATGAAGGTGGATTCGCTCCCTCGCTGAAGTCGAACGACGAAGCACTCGAGTTGCTGCTCGAAGCAATCACGCTTGCCGGCTACAAGCCAGGTGAGCAGATTTGCATTGCTCTCGATCCAGCCTCGAGCGAATTCTATGTGAAGGAGACAGGCAAGTACGTCTTCAAGAAGTCCGACAAGCGCGAATTGACAAGCGAAGAGATGGCGCGTTTCTGGGAGAATTGGACCAAGCAATATCCGATCATCTCGATTGAAGACGGCCTCGCCGAAGACGATTGGGAAGGTTGGAAGATGCTCACCGATATGGTTGGTGACAAGGTTCAGCTGGTCGGTGACGATCTTTTTGTCACCAACACCGAACGCCTGCAGCGCGGAATTGAAGAGGGCGTGGCCAATTCCATTCTGATCAAGGTGAACCAGATCGGTACTGTCAGCGAAACGCTGGATGCTATCGAACTGGGCCGCCGCTACGGCTATGCTTCCGTCATCTCCCACCGTTCGGGCGAGACGGAGGATACCTTCATCGCCGACCTGGCTGTTGCCACCGGCGCAGGGCAGATCAAAACTGGATCGGCATCGCGTACCGACCGCATCGCCAAGTACAACCAGTTGCTGCGCATCGAAGAAGAACTTGGGCAATCGGCCGAGTTCCTTGGCCGCGACTCTGTTAACTGCGACGAGTAATTCACTCGAATCAACAAAGGGCGGCGACATATTGAATGCGCCGCCCTTGTTGTTTCTAAATTGAAAATTCCACGGAATTCGCGCCAAATCCCTTCCCGCCATACACTATGGGCAGAGCGACTTTGAAGGGATTCCAGATGAAGAAGTTGATTTTCGCGGCAGCCGTCGCCGCAATGTTCGCCGACCCGGTTTATGCGCAACAAACTCCTCTAGCCGCCACGACTCCTCAATCCGCAACACAACCTGAAATTGCAGCTCCTACGCATCCGCTCACCTTGGAACAGACAAGGGAGCTTTTCAATACTGCGGGAACGCAGACAATGCTTCGCGCCCTCGCTCATCAGGCCTCGGCGGTTCAACGCGCGAGTGCGCCGGAGTTTATCCCTGCGTCTATCTGGACTGAACTGGAGGACGGCCTCGTCAAGATTGATTTTCCGACATTGCTCTATCCCACCTACTCGAAATACCTGTCGGAGCAGGATGCCGCCAAGGCGCTCGAGTTCTACAGGACGCCCGAAGGCCAGCACTTGATCCAGGTGATGCCCGTAGTGATGAAGGATGCGGGAAAGATCGGTCAGGAGCAGGGAGCCCGCATCGCGCAAGAGGTGTTCACCAAGCATCAACAAGAAATTCTTGATGCGAAGGCGAAATACGATGCTCAGCGCAAAAAAGATCTCGATGAAATGACGAATCCGGCGCCACCCGCTGGAAGTTCTAAACCTGCCCAGCCCAAATGAAGATTCATCCACTGCTTTCGTGATGAATGGCACATCAGCCAATGCGCCGAGGATAGTAAGCTGAAATCCAGGTTCTGATACTCACAATTTGAAATTGATAGAGGAAATCGCCAGTGTCTATTCGTAAAAGACCGCTCGTTCTCACCATCCTCGATGGATGGGGCTACAGTCCGCCAATTGTCGGGAATGCCATCGCGCAGGCTCGCAAACCTGTCTATGACAAGCTGCTCGCAGACTTTCCCAATACTCTGATCCAGGCGTCGGATCACTTCGTCGGTCTGCCGGATGGACAGATGGGAAACAGCGAAGTGGGTCATCTTGAACATCGGCGCGGGCCGCATCGTGCAGATGGACATCACGCGCATCGATGCGATGATTGCGACGGAAGCAATCTATAGCGATCCGGCAATTGTTGGGGCGATGAAGCACGCGCGCGAGGGACACCACCAGCTTCACCTCTTTGGCCTGCTCTCAGACGGCGGCGTTCACTCTCATCAGGAGCATCTCTACGCGCTTCTGCGGACCGCGAAAAAGCAGGAGTGGAGAAGGTTTTCGTGCATGCCTTTCTCGACGGACGAGATACCTCTCCCACGAGCGGCGCAGGATACCTTGCCGCGCTTGAGCAGAAGATGCGCGAGTATGGAGTGGGCAAGATCGCCAGCGTCTCCGGTCGCTACTACGCCATGGATCGCGACAAGCGCTGGGAGCGCGAGTTGAAGGCCTTCGACGCGATGGTGCTTGGCAAGGCTGAGGGCGGCGCATATGCCGATCCCGTGGCCCGTTTGAAGGAGCTTTACAACAACGGCATCACCGACGAATTTACGATTCCCTTTGTTGTGGTGGATGAGCATGCGAAACCCGTCGGCCTTATCCGCGACGAGGACGTCTGCATCAACTTCAACTTCCGCGCCGATCGTGCCCGGCAAATTACCCGCGTGCTGGCACGCAACAGCGGACTGAACAAGAAAGAGGGTCGCGATCTTCCTGGGTCAGAGGATCTGGATGCGACGATCCCACGCTCCATTACTCCGAAGGGTCTCTACTACCTCTGCATGACGCAGTATGACAAGATGTACGACCTGCCGCTGATCATTCCACCTGAGTCGATGGAGAACATCCTGGCGAACGTGATGGCGCAGGCGAATCTGCGCAATCTGCGCGTAGCGGAGACGGAAAAGTTCGCCCACGTCACCTACTTCTTTAACGGCGGAATTGAGACGCCGTTTCCCGGAGAAGATCGCGTCCTGGTTCCTTCGCTCAAGGTCGCGACATACGACCTCGCTCCGGAGATGAGGGCAGAGGGCATCGCCGACGCGGTGATCAAGGCCATCGACGATACTGCCTTCGACCTGATCGTGGTGAACTTTGCCAACGCGGATATGGTTGGACATTCCGGCCAGATCGAACCGACAATTCGCGCCGTGGAGACCATCGATACACAGCTCGGGCGCATTTACAAGGAACTCAAGATGAAGGGCGGAGCCATGATCATAACCGCGGATCACGGAAATGCCGAGCAGATGATTGATCCAGTGAGCGGCGGCCCGCACACGGCTCACACTACCAATCCGGTGCCGTTTATTCTGCTCAGCGAGGAAGCGAAGACCATCGGCCTGAGAACCGACGGATCCCTGCGCGATATCTCGCCGACCCTGCTCTCCATGCTGGATATGGGCCTGCCCAAGCAGATGACCGGCGGCGACATGCGTCAGAAACTGACGGTTTAGTTGCGCAAGCAATGAGGCCCTCACCGTGTTATGGGGTGGGGGCTCTTTACGTACCAGATTTATTTTCGGAACTGCACTGTGCGGTGTGGGAACCAGGTAATCTGCGCGGTTGCTGTGAAGTTGTTTTGCCTGGTCGGCGCAAGCAGAGGCGCCTTCCACTGCTCAAACTGCATCCAGGCATTCAGCTCAACCTCTGGCTTGATGCGTTTGATCAGCGTGACGGTGAAATCATCCTGTGTAGTTCCGCCCGGCACAAAATCCTTGGCTGCTTTTGCGCGGCGGTACGATAGCTGGACAAATTCATTCGGCTTGATGTGGTAGGTCAGCCAGGCCTGCCCGCCTTTTGCTTCGCGGCCGATCCAGTCGCCGAAGATCAAGCCCTTGTTGGTGTAGCCCTGCCGCTGCTGATTTTCCCAGTACAAAAACTTTCCGCCGTTAATCGACTGGCTGACCGGGTCTGACGACACGCCTTCCATCCGAAAATCCAGCTTGTGCGCACCGGGAAACTTTGCGAGGTAGACTCCGGGACGGACACCGGCGCGTCGCGGCGCGCTCGTTGGACTGGTGTCGTCGTGCACCATGGAGTCCGTGTACAGCGTGACCCAGTCGCGCAGAAATGGCAGGCGGTATGTGAAATCGAACGAGCCAAATCGTGCGCCAGGATCTTCTCGTGAATTCTTCTGCTCGACCGAAACGTTGGTGAAGCTGAAGAAGCTTCTGAAGAAGCTGCCGAAAGTAATCGGCACGTGTCCCTGGCCGCCCCAGATCACGGTGCGCTCGAAGCCGAATTCCAGGTTTCGCGTCGGCTTGAAGTTGATCTTCTCAGCATGGACCCAGGGCGCGTTGTAAAAGGTGTGCCCCTTCAGGCTGCCAACCAGAAAATCGTAACGGATCGGGCCGATGATTTTGGAGAGAATCGGAACCACGAGCGGATCGACCAGGTTGATGCGGAAGGAGTAGATGTTCTCGGCATTGTTACTGTATGCCATGCTCGCGCCCTGGGCGGGGCCCATCCACTCGTCACTCTTGCCGATCGAAAACTCGTTGTGCGCCACGTTGGCCGAGAGGTTGGCTTCGATAATGCGGAAGACATTGGTAGCAGGAATGGGCCCGGTTTGGATCGTATCCTGCGCAGGCCCGTAAGGAACCTCGTCGATCGCGGAAAGAGACTCAGAGATAGGAATGGAGTAGCCGGCGCCGGATGGGGCGTGCTGGTACTCTCCACGAAAGTAGAGCGAGAAGCGCCCGCCGCCTTCGCTGGTCGCGCTGAAGCCGGTGATGTTGTTGAAGCCCGCCTGGTTGGGCCTGCCGTAGTCATTGATGTAGGTTTGCCCAGCGTGGAAGCTGTCATTGAGCGGTGTCCCGGCAAGACCCAGCAGGCGCGTATACACCGTATCCAGCCGCATCCAGCCCGGAGAGTCAGGCGTGAACTCGGGATCCTGCATCAACTCCCGGCGCACCGAGTTGTAGATCTGGCGTGCCTCTTCGTTGTTGCTGCCCGCATTCAATTTGTCAGTCGTTTCGCGCAGTATCGTCCGAGTGCTTTCGCGTGTCCACGGCCGCAGGCCGATGTACGCTGAATCCCCATAGCCGAGGGAGAAGAGGCGGAGCATGGCGGGATAGATCCAGTTGTCAACGGGGATGTAGGGCGAGCCTATCTGGTAATTGTCGGGAATAGGCTCAACCGGAGTCAGAGTCTGCGATGCTGTCGGCGCTGCCGATGCGGAGCCGCTCTGAGGGCTACCGCCGGTCTGCGCATACAACAAGGGGATTGGCAGGAACATGAGAACGCAGCACAGTGTCGCCGCACGAGTTAGTCTCACGCCTGCTTTCATCATTGGATGCGGGCACCGCCGGGACTTTGCTTCCACCCGGTAATCGAAGAGAGCTTCTAGCATCGTCGCGCGAGACCCAGTTACCGGGAAGTGCCTATCTTCGGATACCAGACAATCTGGAAGTTTCCAATCACATCGCTTTGTGCGTTCGGCTTCAGCAGGGGAATCAACCAGCGTTCGTATTGCACGCTCGTGTTGAGTTCGACGTTGGGCGAAAGGCGCTTGACCAGCTTCACGCTGAAATCAGTCTGCGTGCCGCCACCGGGCCAGAGAGCCGTATCCAGCTTCACGTCGCGATATTGACCCTGTACGGTCTCCCTCGGGCTGAGCCAGTAGGTAAGCCAGGCTTGATAACCTGTGCTGTCACGACCGATCCAGTCGCCGATCAGGAAGCTGTTGTTGGTGTAGCCGTCCTTGTACGCGTGATTGGTGTAGTTGATGCCGGTCTGGTGGGACTGGTTTGTGTAGGGCGCCTCAAAGCGCAGATCGAAGCGCGGCGCGCCTGGGATGTGCGAGAGATAAAAACCCGGTCTCCAGCCGGAGCGTCGGAAGTTGGCCAGCGGCGAGGGATCGTCGTCTGCATTGGAGTCGGCGTAGATGGTCAGCGTCTTGCGCAGCCCCGGCAGCCGCCAACGGAAATCAAAGCTGCCGCGTCGATCGCCCACGTCAAATTCACGGCCGCCGGCATTGTATGCATCGCAGATACAGGTGAAGGACTTCCAGAAAGTTCCGAAAGTGAGGGGCATGTAGCCTTGTCCGGCGAACTCAACCGTACGTGAGAAGCCGAACTCGATGTCCTTTGTCGGATGCAGGCTGATCTTGTCGCCCAGCAGCCATGGGGAGGGCGGATTGTTGTGGCCCTGGAGAGGCCCGCCGAAGAAATTATCGAAGCGGATTGGACCAAAGATCTTTGAGAACCACGGAATGTACAGCGGCTCAACCCGGTTGATACGGACGGTGTAGATGGCCTCGGCGTTGTTGCTGTAGGCCATGGCGCCGCCTTGTCCTGGTCCCCACCACATATCGCTCTTGCCGATCGATGTCTCCATGCCCCATATGTGGTAAGAGCCATAGGCATTTTGCACGCGGAAGATGTTACGCGTGCCGGTCGCGGGATAGTCGGGGGGGACGACGATGCCGTCGGCCCTTTCAACCCAATCCTGCACCTCGGGTGAGTATGCCGGCAGGCCGGGAGCATGCTGGTATTCGCCGCGGAAGTACGCCGTGAACCTGCCCGCCTGGGCCTTGGCGCTACCGCCCAACTGCAGGTTGAAGCCTTCAGCGTACGGCCTTCCGTAGTTGTTGATGATGGACTGGCCAAAGTGAAAGCTGTCCGTCAGCGGCTCGCCGCCGATTTGCGTGTAGTTGCCGTAAACAGTGTCGAGCTGCGCATTGACCTGCGCCGCCCGTAAATCCGGCAGCAACTCATTCATCAGGGCCGAGAAGATCTCTCTCGCCGTCACGTCCTGGGGATTCTCATCCAGCTTAGGCTCGGTCTCCTCCAGCATGTGCGCAACGCTGAGCCGGGTCCAGGGGCGCATGGTGAAGAATGCGGTATCAATGTAGCCGAGCGATGACAGGCGGTCCAGAGCGGGATACATCCAGCTATCCATGGGAATGTATGTCGATCCCATCGAGCTTATGTGCCGAATCGGGTCTGCCGGCTTATAGACCTTCGGCAGCGGCGGATTCTCCGCCCCACCAAGCACAGGCGGAGGAGGCGGGGCTGGTGCGGGCGCCATCTGCTCCTGCGGGGCCGTGGGCTGCTGCTGGGTATCTTCAGGCAGCTTGGGATTGACGTTCACTTCCCCCGGATTGTCAGGCGCAGCAGCGTTCTGCGGGGGATTCTGGCTCTGAGGTGGCGTGGATGCTTGTGCCAGCAAGGTGCTTTGCACAGAAACAGCGGATTTTGGCCCGGCAGGATCACTTTCGAGTGGCAGCGCAAAGGCCCCCGGTACTGCGAGCCCGCACAACGTCACCAGACTGATCCATGAAAAAAATCTCACTCGCACCTCAAACCTGAGTATTACTGTTTCAGACTGCCTGGAAATGTGTCTGTCATCGCAAGTTGTACTAGCTGCTGTAAATCGTTCGTGGGACGCGCTAATTCAACCCTAATGAAAGCCAACGGCGGGGTCAATCTCCGGCGCACCTCCGGGAATACTGGGCGCATGCTGGAAAATCGGTCACACAGCCGCGGTTCAGGGCTTCGGCGAAGCTGCAATATCCCTCTGCACGCGATCTTTTGGGTCGAAAGAGTAGACGTGATCCAGCACTCCCAACGGCTTAAGATGCATGCTCTTCTCCGCGATCCTGATCGCCAAATCCACTTCCACCTGGAAGCTCTCCTGCAATCTTTGCTTCCATCCTGGCGTGAACAGGTCCTTGCGCGTCAGGTACTCCTCCATCAGCAACAAGGGATCCCGCGACATCGGGCCGGCCTTGCAGTCGATCAGGGTTGGTCCGCCACCCTGCCGGGCACGCGTCATCGCCTCAAAGGCCACACGGTACACCGCCACTACGTCGTGGCCGTCTACGGGGATGCAGGGAAAGCTATATTGATCGGAATGAACGCCAGCAGCCTTGGCTTTGAGCCTCGCAGATGGCTCCTCAAGACCATTTTGCGTCACAAATAGTATGGGCAGTTGCTGCTTTGCTGCGAACTTTAGCGGCTCATGCGATTCTTCCAGCGACGGTGCTTCCTCCTGCACAAAAGCCACTACGATGCTTTCGTTCTTCTGCATTTTGCTGGACAGCGCCAGGCCCGCCACCATGTTCAATTGCGCCGCCATCGTCGATGCACCCTCCGGCGAATTCTTCTTCGCGCCGCCGGCCGGCTTCGAGTATCGCGCATATAACTGCGAAAAAATTACGTCCAGCGGAGCCCCCTTAACAAGTTGAGCGATGCTGTCTCGATGGGAAACCGTTACGGCGTCCATGCGACGCAGATCGATGGCCGCACCCACCGCCGAGGCTTCCCGTCCGCTCGATGAGACATAGCCGCCGACAAGCTTCTTCTGACCAAAAAGCTGCCCCACACGCTCGTCGAAGAGCCGGCACTTCAACATCGTGGAGTAGAGCAGTCGGAGCTTCTGGTTGCTGATCAGTGAGCCGCCATTCTTTGACGCTGCATGGCGAGACTTTTCCTTCAAATTACTGGGCATTGCGCGGATAACCCCTTGGGGTGCATGGAAGTTTGTGCGGCGGATATCAGGACAGCTCCGACTCAACATCGGTTGCCCACTGAATGAAGACTACTACTGCTGCTGGCTCGCCGCTACGCGTAGTAAGGGATCGAATTTACACAGAGGTGTGAATAAGGTTGTGCAAAGCGCGGGACAAAAGCCCGGAAATGCGCGCCGGGTGCGCACTTGGAGCACTCTGCACAGGAATTGATGCGAAAAGAAAATCGACGCAGTGTCGCGCATTTTATGGATTGCCTGAGAACAATTTGAGCGGCGGTTCACCCGCTCCTACGCCCCCGGCCCAACTACCTGGTACTGCACAACGTTGGAAGTGCCTCCCTCGGATCCGGGATTCACCACCGTCACCGGCACTGCACCCGGCTGAGCGATATCCCCAGCGGGAATGGTGGCGTACAACTCGGAGTGGCTCACAAAAGTTGTTGGGCGCGCAAGCCCGTTCCAATACACCACCGAGTTTGGCGCAAATGCGATTCCCCTGACATCCAGCTGGAAGCCCGGCAACCCTGAAGTCACCGTAGCCGGATCGAGCCGGGCGCTTATCTGCGGCAATTGATGTTGGCCGGTAGGGGATCGGAAGCCATGTACGACGCTATCCAGATCAACATACTGTCCAACGACCTCGCCGGAGTCGTTGATAGCAAATCCAAAGGTTGACAATGCTCCCGGAAACGTCAGCCTCGCCTTGCCGGAGCCTTGAACAAATCCGTGTGGTCCACTGGAATCGGCGTAGCTTCCACAGATCTCGCCCGCTTTGTTGATGCTGTACAGGCTTGTCCTTGTGGCGCCGGGATAGTCGATCGTGGTGAACTTGTCTTTCTCACGCACAAAGCCATGAACGACGGATTTCGCGTCGGAATAAAATCCAACGGTCTGACCAACCTCATTGATCCCATACATGTCTGTCCGCGTTGCGCCGGGTGGATCCACCGTCGCGAATTTGCCCTGCTCAAGCTGGAAGCCGTGCCATACACCCTTGACGTCCGAATAGGTGCCCACAATCTGGTCGGCGCTATTAATGCCAAAAGCTTTGGTTGCAGTGGCTTTGGGAAAGTCAATGGGCACGGTCTTGCCATCGCCGTAAAAGAAGCCGTGCGTGGTTCCATCGACGTTGATATAATAGCCAACGATCTTGGCAGCGTTGTTGATCCCGAATCCGAAGGTGCGATTGGCATCAGGATAATCAATCCGAGTGAATTTGCCTTCGCTCAGCAGAAAGGCGTGGGCAATGCCTTTGTCGTCGAAGAAGGTGCCTGAGATCTGCCCCGACTGGTTGATGCCAAAGAGTCCTGTGTTCAGGCCGTGCGGGTTGTCAACCGTGATATAGGTGTGGCCTGAGTCCGCTGCGAATGCTGTGAGGCACGTTCCTACGACCGCCAGAGTCAACAGTCCGGTAAGGAGCTTCATCGATCTTCTCCTGTTGAAACCCGCACGAATTGTGAGGGCAAAAGGAACGCGGTTGACGGATTCGCGTTGGTTGGTGCGCGCCGATCTCTGTGCCGCGAACGGCCGCGGGGCCTCCCTCAGCAGCCGCACGATAGCGCAGTCAACATGCCAAGTCAACTATCCATATGGGTTTAACGGGGCTCTTTATCTATATGGCTAGGTCGAGTAATCGGCGTTGATATGGATGTATTCGGTCGTGAGGTCCGTAGTCCAGAATCGGCATTTTCCTTCGCCTATGCCGAGATTCATGCGGATGTGAAATTCCGGCTGAGTCAGGTACTCATGCGCGGCCGCTTCGTCGAAGAGTGGCGACCGGCCTCCGTTGCGGCAGATCTCCAGATCGCCGAACCAGACGTCGATCTTCTCCGGGTCAATGGCCACACCTGAAGCGCCGGTGGCCGAGAGCAGGCGCCCCCAGTTGGGGTCTGTGCCTGCCCATGAGGTCTTCACCAGGGGCGAATGCGCGATGGCCTTGGCCACTTTAAGCGCGTCGGCGTCCGTGGGGGCTCCTTCGATCTCAAGCTCCACCATGTGCGTCAGGCCCTCGCCATCGCCGACCACCTGCTTTGCCATGGAGGTGCAGACCTCGGTCAGGACATTCTGGAAAGCTGCAGCAGAGGCCCCGTCCACCGTGGCTCCGCTGGCTCCGGAAGCCAGCAGCAGAACCGTGTCGTTGGTGGAGGTATCGCCGTCCACCGAGATGCGGTTGAGGCTGACTTCGACGGCCTTCTGCAGGAATCCATCAAGCGCGGTAGCTTCCACGCGTGCATCTGTCAGCACATAGATCAGCATAGTGGCGTGCGGGACCAGTTGCGGATGGATCATGCCCGAGCCTTTGCCCACTGCAACGATGCGAACCTGCTTGCCATCGATCTCGAGCGTCGCGGCGGCGAACTTCTCCTTCGTGTCCGTGGTCATGATGGCGAGCGCGAACTGGTGCAGATCCTCGGCGCTCGATCCCAGGCCGGCCTTCAGTTGCGGCAGAGCAGCGATCAGCTTTTCCGCCTGCAGGGGTACGCCGATAATTCCGGTGGAGGAAGGGAAGACCTCGTAATCCCGGCAGCCGAAGACCTCTGCTGCCGCCCCGCAAACAGCTTTGGCAGCGTCCAGCCCTACCCCGCCCGTGGCGCAATTAGCGTTGCCCGCGTTGGCAACTACCAGGCGCATGTGGCCTGCGGTGCGCGTCAAGTGGATCTTGTCTACGATCAGCGGGGCCGCTATCACGCGATTCGCGGTGAACATCGCCGCCGCGCTGGTGCCTTCGTTAGCCACGATGCAGGCAAAGTCGGTGCGGCCGCTGGCCTTCAACCCTGCCTTTACGGCCGCGAATTGAAAGCCGAGCGGTAGGGCGGCGTCGGTAAGAAAAGGTGTCGAATTCATGGTGAGCCTTTTACTCTATCAAGATGCAGGCTGAAGATGTGGATTGCTGCGGAGAGAACCTCTTTGTCTAATACCCCCGAAGTTGTGGCTGGCGAGTTCCTGCGATTGAGCAACGTCAACGTGGCGCGCGGCGAGAACGTTGTCCTGCACGACATCAACCTCAACATCTCAACCGGGGAGCACGTCGCCCTGCTGGGCCCAAACGGCTGCGGCAAATCCACCCTGATCAAGACCATCGCCTGCGAGTGCTACCCCATCGTTGTGCCGGGCATGGAAGTGAGCATCTATGGCCGCTCCCGCTGGGATTTGACCGCCCTTCGCCGCCACCTGGGAGTGGTGCAGGCTGGCCTGCCGGGAGAGATGACTCTGCGCACCAGCGGGCTCAACGCCGTGATCGCAGGCTTCTTTTCTGCATCGACTTTGTGGCCAAACCTTCAAGTGATGGATGAGATGCGGCTGAGGGCAGAAGAGTCCCTGGATCGGCTCGGTGCCGGGCACTTGGCGACGAAACTGGTTGGCGAGATGTCGTCGGGAGAAAAGCGTCGGATTCTGATCGCGCGGGCCCTTGTTCACCGGCCCCAGACCCTGCTGCTGGATGAGCCCTCGAACGACCTCGACTTGGCGGCGCAGAGAGAGCTGCGCGAGTCTCTGAGGCTGCTTGCGAAGGAGGGAACCGGAATCCTGATGGTGACCCATCACCTCGCGGACATCCTGCCGGAGATCGATCGAGTGCTGCTGATGAAGCAAGGGCGCATTGTGGCGGACGGGCCGAAGGAATCAACCTTGACGGCTGCGGCCTTGGAAGCGCTCTTCGGCGTGCCGGTGGAAATGGTGGAACGGGATGGCTTCATCTACTCGTGGTGAGGCTTTTTGACGGGGAGAAAAGAGCCTCTTGACGGGCTGCCTCGCTGCCCCATACTCTCCGAATACACGGGAAAGGAGGATGGTCCAGCCTATGAAAATTGATAGTAACTGTAGTGGCAGTTCAATACGTGAGGTGACTGAGGCTTAGGGCTCCGCGCTCTAGACCTGGCGATACCGCACTCCCACTCGCCGAGGCCCACTGAACAACTCCCGCAGGGATTTGTGCAGCGCGGATGCCTCAGGTCAAACTCAACAGTTCACCGGTGATCAGGGCTCGCAGCCAACATGGATGCGAGCCCTTCACTTTTGCAGCCTGTAGAAGATTCCGCTGAGAAGCTGCTCTTACGTCCCCAAAGCGCGCCTCGGCGGTCTTACAATAGCTGCATGGAACCGCTCGTTATTGCAGGAAAAGCCTTTCAGTCGCGATTAATCGTTGGGACCGGCAAGTACAAGGACGGCCCTGAGACGCAGGCAGCCATTGAGGCCTCGGGAGCCGAGATGGTTACCGTGGCCGTGCGCCGCGTGAATCTGGACCGCTCAAAAGAGTCATTACTCGACTATATCGATCCAAAACGCTACTTTTTGCTACCCAATACAGCCGGTTGCTACACCGCCGACGATGCCATCCGCACCGCGCGACTGGGCCGCGAAGTGGGCCTTTCCGACTGGGTAAAGATCGAGGTAATCGGCGATCTGGCGACGCTGTATCCGGACGTGCAGGCGACCTTGGAAGCTACTCGGGTACTGGTAAAGGAAGGCTTTACGGTTCTTCCGTATACGTCTGATGACATTGTGTTTGCGAAGCGGCTGATCGACGCTGGGGCGGCCGCAGTGATGCCACTTGGAGCGCCAATTGGTAGCGGAATGGGCATCCAAAACACCGCAAATCTGCGCATTTTGCGCGAATTGATCACCGAGGTTCCGCTGATCGTGGACGCCGGGGTGGGCACCGCTTCAGACGCGGCTATCGCCATGGAACTGGGCGCGGATGCCGTGCTGATGAATTCGGGCATTGCGCACGCCAGCAAGCCGGTTCTGATGGCCGAAGCGATGATGCATGGTGTTCTGGCAGGGCGCGAGGCGTATCTGGCGGGCCGCATGCCACGCAAGCTGTACGCAACCGCCAGCTCACCGCTCGAAGGCGTCTCAAGGTAGGCGGAAGTGCTGGCGGAAGGCTCCGATCCCATTCTGCTACTGCGCGAACTCCGCTTTGCTGCGGTACACTCGACGCTGATATGCGTGTCTTTGGGATCGATTGCGGCACTGAATGTACCGGCTACGGAGTGGTGGAGTGGAACGACGAGCTGCGGGATCCGCGACTGGTTGCCCGCACCCTCGGCGGTATCCGCCTGCCAAAGAACCAGACCATGCCGCAGCGGCTGGCGTTGGTCTACGTCGAGTTGACGCAGCTGCTGGAGGTCTACCGGCCGGACGTGGTCGCCATCGAGGAAGTCTTTTACTCAGTCAATGCCAAGTCTGCGCTGAAACTGGGCCAGATCCGGGGGGTGGCCCTGCTGGCCGCCGCCATGCAAAATCTGCCGGTGGCCGAATATGCACCGCTGAAGATCAAATCCTCTGTCGTAGGATACGGTCTGGCCAAGAAGGAGCAGGTGCAATTCATGGTTGGACGTCTGCTGTCTCTTGACTGTATGCCGGAACCCGCGGATGCCGCCGACGCGTTGGCGATCGCAATTACGCATATCCATACAGCACAAACACTTCATCTTCAGGGAGCCCGTTAGCCAGTGCGCGCTCTGCCCGGAGTTCTTCTCGCTTGTTTGTTGACTACTGCAGGGACCTCTCAGCAGGGGGAGCCGAGCGTTTCGTCCATGGCGACCGTCACGCTGACCTATGACAATCCGAACCTGGCCCCCAGTCACTACACATTGGCCATCCGCGAAAACGGCAGCGGCGATTATGCATCCAGCGACGGGACATCCAAGGGGCCTACAGCAGGAAAGGCCAAGGATTTTCACCAAGAGATCAGCATTACTGAGCCGCTGCTCGGCCAGATCTTCGCCACGGCGCGCGCCACCAAGCATTTTGCGATCCCGTGCGAGATGGCGAAGGGGGACAAAGTGGCGTTTCAGGGACACAAAACCCTCTCCTACGACGGCCCGGATGGAAAGGGATCCTGCACTTTTAACTATTCGCAAAACAAGCAGATTCAGAAGGTTGGAGAAGATTTGCAATCCGTTTCCTCAACTCTTGAGGCGGGCTATCGGTTAGCGATGGAGCACCAGCATGACCGGCTGAGTCTGGATGCTGAACTGGGCTGGCTGCAGCAGAGCGTCAAGGATGGACGGTCGATCGAGGTTCAGAATATCCACGCTGTTCTGGAGGAGATTGCCGCCGACCCGGGAGTCTTGAATCGCGCGCGCCAGCGTGCCACCGCCCTGGCCCAGATGAAGGCGAAATAATCGCAGTGGTTCGATTTTGGATTCTTGCGAAAGTAATCCGTAGGCTACGTCGTTAATTTAGCAACGAAATGTTACAAAACGGGTCTAACATTGCGGGAGATGGCAATTGGTTCTCCGAAACGGAGGTGTCCGATGAGGCACCCAGTAGCAGAGCAGGCTTCGAGTTCGATCTCTCCGTTCGCCCGTCCCGCCAACGTTCTGGCATTGACCGTGTTTCTCACTGCTGCCTTGTTCGCATTGTTGATGCTGACGAGCGCTCGAGCCTTCGGCGAATCGCAGCCGCATGTGGCTCGGCTGAGCAACGTGGACGGCACTGTCCAGATCCTGAAAGGCAACCAGACCGAGTTTGACCAAGCAGTGGCCAACATGCCCCTAGTCGAGGGGTCCCGTGTGCAAACGGGGAACAATGGCCGCGCCGAAGTCCAGTTTGACAATGGAAGCATTGCCCGTCTGACACCCAACAGCAGCATGACCCTGGTGCAGATCCAGCACGGGCTGGAAGGCGCGCAGGACACACAGATCGAGTTGCTCTCGGGTATGGGGTATTTTCAGTTGCGCTCGCGCGGCGGTGAGGATTCCGTGGTCTTCGGGACCAACACCGTGACGCCCGTGGATGGCCCGGCAACGCTTCGCGTGAGCCTGGACGCCACTCCTACGGAGCTGAGCGTTCTGGATGGCAAGGTACACGTTGCGGGTGGAACGCAATTCGCGGTGGATGTGCAGACAAACGAGACGATCCGCTTCGATGCGTCCGATTCGACGCGCTATTACCTCGCGCAGGGTGTCTCTGCCGATTCGTGGGACCAGTGGAACACGGATCGCGATCAGGATTTGTCGCAACAGGCTGTGAAGCAGAGCGAAGTGGCCGCGAAGGCAAGCGGTATGGGCTGGAGCGATCTGGACCAGAACGGCAACTGGTATTCAGTTCCGGGCTACGGCAATGTCTGGTCTCCTTATGGCGCGGGCATGGGCTGGGATCCCTACGGTAACGGGTACTGGGCCTCTGGCTACGGTGCCGGTGGCTACCAGTGGATCTCAGGCTATCCGTGGGGCTGGCTGCCTTACCAGTGCGGCGGCTGGAACTATTTCAATTCGTTTGGCTGGGGTTGGATGCCGACGAACTGCGGCTATGGGGGCGCCGGCTATTATCCTGGCAGCCCTGTAATCATCAACGGACCTCCGGGATATCATCCTCCGCCGCGTCCACGACCCGCAGAAGTCGTCGCGACGAATGGAATGGGAACGCCGAGCCGCATAGTCAAGGTGAACAATGGCGCGCGTCTGACACCGCTGCAGAACAATCTCGCGCTCGCGCCACGGCCTATAGTGGTGAACGGGACGGTGGTTCATCCGATGCCGCTGAAGGCTAACCCGCAAACACCCATCGTTCATTCCACGGTCATGCGTCCAACAGCACCGGTACAAACGATGCAGCCTGCACATCCGCCGACGGCGACGGCATTGCAGCATCCAGTCAATACGGGTGCGAGAGCGCCTTATACTGCTCCTGTAATGGCACCGGGTGGAACACAGTCGTTCAACTCGCTCCACAATACTTCTTCTCCAAACCAAGCGTACGTGCCGATGTCTCCTTCAGCGCCAAGGGCGAGCGCTCCACCGGCCCAACCGCACTACTCCGCGCCTCCGCCGCAGCCTCACTATTCGGCTCCGGTATCGCAACCTCATTACTCGTCGCCAAGCTACTCCTCGCCGAGTTACTCTGCGCCGCGTTCAGCGCCGGCTTCAGCGCCTGCGCCAGCACCGGCACAGACAGGCAGAAGCAAGTAGCAATCAACACGCATCGTGAGAAAGGCCACCCAAGCGGTGGCCTTTTTCATGTGCATTTGATGATCGTGGGCTGGGGATGAGGACTAGGCCCCCTCGGGAATGCGAAGTGCGCGATGCAGGCGAGCCAGCGCCTCCAGCGGCAGAGCCTCTGCGCGGGATTGGGGATCGATCTGGCTGGCGTCGAAAGCCCGCAGAATGGACGCCTGGTCGTATCCAACGGCTTTCAGATTGTTCGCCAGCATCTTGCGTTTTTGCGCGAAGCATTGGCGCAGCATGGGAATGAACTCACTTGCCTCGACTTCGAGTTCGGCAAAGCGCGGCGCCATCGACATGCGAAAGACTGTGGAGTACACGTCTGGAGGCGGCGCGAACGCGTCCGGTGGCAGCGTAAAGAGCTTATCGATGCGCGCGTAGAGTTGGGTTGTGGTTGAGAGCAATCCGTAGTCTCGCGAGCCCGGGTTGGCGGCGACGCGATCCGCCACTTCCCGCTGCACCATGAGGACTACACGCGATAATACCTCTGCCTGGTCAAAGAGCCGCAGCAGGATATCCGAAGTGATGTAGTAGGGCAGATTGCCGATCACCATCAGTGTCTCGTTCGGCGCCTGAAGCAGGGAGGCCAGCTCGAGTTGCAGGATGTCCTGCTGCAGGATCTCGACCGATGGCCTGTCCGCGAAGGAAGCGCGCAGGTCGGCAGCCAGATCGGGATCGAGTTCGACCGCGACCAGCCTGCCTGCGCGGGTTGCGAGGTGCTGCGTCATTGCGCCTTGCCCGGGGCCGATTTCGACGACGGTCTGATGTGAAATGTCACCCAGGGCTTCAACAATGCGCAGTGCCGCATCGGGATTGACGAGGAAGTTCTGTCCTAGTTTGGGCTTCTTTGGCATGAATACTGTTGGGATGGCTCCGGACAGCGATTGAAGGTGGCTGCACCAGCATTTAGACTACGCTCTTGTAAGAATGCTTCGCGATCAATCCTTCCGCATCTGATGGAAGGAACCTCGTTGTGGTGATAATCGGAGCCCGAACCCATGCACATCGTTTTTGCTGCCTCGGAGTGCGTCCCCTATGCCAAGACCGGCGGATTGGCGGACGTTGTTGGAGCACTGCCTGCCGTAATTGCGAGCCTGGGCCACCAGGTCACCGTCTATCTTCCGCTGTACCGGCAAGTGCAGAAGCATCTCAAGCAGCGCCGGGTTGTGCTGCCGTCGCTGACGATTCCGTTTGAGTACTACAACCGCTTCGTCGCTGTGGTGGATGGCGGAATACGCGATGGAGTGCAGTACTACTTCATCGATTGCCCGGAGCTTTTTGATCGCGAATATCTCTATGGCAGCCCGGCAGGAGATTATCCCGACAATGCCGAGCGGTTCGCACTATTCAGCCGCGCCGTGCTGGAGAGCGCAAAGCAGCTTGGCGTGCCGGATGTATTCCATGTGCACGACTGGCAATCGTCGATGCTCCCCGTGTATCTGAGAACGACGTACTACTTCGATCCTGCGCTGCGGCAGGCTGGATGCATGCTTACCATCCACAACGCCGCTTACCAGGGGACGTTTCCTCCGCAAACGACGGAGCGCCTCCTCTTGCCTTGGGACGTTTTCACCCTGGACAAGGTGGAGCAGTTTGACCAATTCAATTTTCTCAAGGGCGGCATTGTTTATTCCGACTTAATCACAACGGTAAGCCGGAAGTACGCGCAGGAAATTCAGACTGCCGAATTCGGCAATGGCATGGAGACGGTCTTGCAGCGGCGGGCTGCTGATCTGCGGGGAATTCTGAACGGCGTGGATTATTCGCAATGGGATCCCGCGACAGACGGCAATATTGCGGGACACTACACGCCGGAGAATCTCGAAGGAAAGCTCGAGTGCCGCAAGGACCTGCTGCATGCATATGGCGCCAACGACGTGCCCGATACTACGCCTGTAGTGGGCATCGTCTCTCGCTTCGCTACGCAGAAGGGCTTTGATCTGATTGCCCAGGTGGCGGAGGATCTGGCCGACGACGATCTATTTATCGTTGCGCTGGGTACAGGCGAGCCGTACTACGAAAACCTGATGAAGGATCTGCAGTTCAGTCACCCGGACAAATTCTCGGCCAAGGTGACGTATGACGAATCGCTGGCGCACAAGATTGAGGCCGGCTCTGACATCTTCCTGATGCCATCGCGCTACGAGCCCTGCGGGCTGAACCAGATCTACTCGCTCAAGTACGGCACGGTGCCGGTGGTGCGCGCGACCGGCGGCCTTGACGACACGATTGAAGAGTGGGATGCGAAGACACGGCAGGGAACTGGCTTCAAATTCGAGGGTCATCGTGCAGAGGATTTTCTGATTGAGCTGCGACGCGCGCTGACGGCCTTCAAAGACAAGGAAGGCTGGCAGCAACTAATGCGCAACGGCATGGCCCAGGATTACAGCTGGGAGAAGCCCGCAGAAGCCTACGTGGAGTGTTACGAAGAGACGGCGCGGCGGCGGTCGTAGCGACTCCGTGGAGCGTGGTCACACGCGCTTCTTCAGCTGGTCCAGGGGATCCGCGGGAGCCTCATCCGGCTGGCGGAAGTGATGGTAGATGGTTTCCGCGGTTCGACGGGGGACGACAGCGGTGAGGGCCTCCATGTCGGCCGCTTTTACGCTGCGCAGACTGCCGAAGTGTTCCAGCAGCCGAATGCGGGTGCGGTCGCCTACGCCGGCAACCTGCAGCAGATCCGAATCGCGGTCGCGCATCTCGCGGCGCTTGCGATGGTATGTCACGGCAAAGCGATGCGACTCGTCGCGGATGCGCTGCACAAGGTGGAGCACCGGCGAACGACGGTCGAGGACGACGGGCTCGTCCTCCTGCCCGTGGACATAGATGATCTCTTCGCGTTTCGCGATCGACGCCAACGGCTGAGTTACCAGGCCAAGCTCTTCGAGTGCTGAAGCTGCGGCATGGAGCTGCCCCAGGCCGCCGTCGATCATGATGAGGCTGGGCATGGGTTTCTGCTCCTCCTGCAGGCGACGGTAGCGCCGGCCTACTACCTCACGCATGGAAGCAAAATCGTCCACACCTTCGACGGACTTGATCTGGAATTTGCGGTAGTCGGACTTCTTCATTGCGCCGTTCTCCCACACCACCATGGAGGCGACGGTTTCAGCGCCCTGGATGTGCGAGATATCGAAGCACTCGATACGGCGGGGCAGATCGGGCAGCATCAGCGCGTCCTGCAGCGCTTCCTGGATCATCTTTTGCGAGGGCTGCAGCACGCGGAAGCGCTGATCGTAACTCTGCTTCGCGTTTTGCCCCGCGAGGTCGACGAGGGAACGCTTCTCTCCGCGCAGGGGCACGGCCAGCTCAACTTTGCGTCCGGTCCGTTCAGTCAGCAGTCCTGCGAGGGTGGCGCGGTCTGCGAAGTCAGCAGGCAAAAAAATGCAACGCGGAACGTATTGCTGATCGATGTAGATCTGCTTGAGCAGGGCAGAGAAGAATGCTCCGGCGCTGAACTCCATTGGGGAGGCAGGAGCAGTCTCGTCTTCGTCGGGTTCCAGCAACTCCGGCAGATCTTCCCAGAAAAATTCGCGGCGATCGACAATCTTTCCGCTGCGCACGTGGAACAGATTCGCGGCCAGCATGCCGTTCTCGTAGTGGTAGCCGAAGACGTCGGCATCATCGCCCTGGGCGGTTGCCATGCGCTGCTTCTCGGCTACCTGGTCGATGGTAATCATCAGGTCGCGATACTTCGCGGCGAGCTCAAATTGCTCCTGCGCGGCTGCCTCCTGCATGCGCTGTTCTACGGATTTAGCGAGTTCTCCGTGACGTCCTTCCAGGAAAAGCTGCGCATCGCGAACCGCCTCGCGATAGGCTTCGGGCGTGGTGAGCCCTTCCACGCAAGGGCCGAGGCAGCGCTTGATGTGGTACTGAAGGCAGGGACGCGCATGATAGCGCGACAGGTCGACCTTGCAGCTCGGTATCAGAAAGCTGCGATGGATGAGCTCCGCCACTCGATATGCCAGGTTGCCGGGAAAATACGGGCCATAGTAAGCGCCGCCATCCTTGCGCAGACGGCGCGTGACGAAGACCTTGGGATAGCGATCGGCGAGCGTCAGCTTTACGTATGGGTAGGTCTTGTCGTCGCGAAGCAGGATATTGAAGCGCGGCTTGCGCTGCTTGATCAGGTTGTTTTCTAGGGCCAGCGCCTCGTGTTCGTTATCGACAAGGATGTAATCGATATCGACGGCCTCGCGCATCAACGAGCCGGTCTTGGCGTTGGATTGCGACGAGTCCAGCAGGTAAGAGCGGACCCGAGAACGAAGGTTGTTCGCCTTGCCAACGTAGATGACTTCGTCGTCCGCGTTCTTGTAGAGATAGACGCCGGGACGCGTTGGCAGTGTACGAATTTTCTCGTGGAGGTCCATGGAGAGGCGCTTTCGTTAGTTTATCTGTAGCGGGCGTTTCCTTGATGGGAGGGTGCTGCTTTGCTCGATGTGGTAAAAAGTACGCTGTGGAAAAGCTGTAAATAGTATCGATTGCCACCCTAAATAGCTATAATTATGTGGTTTAACGGTGGGTGCACCTTTGGTATTCATATTGCATCACACTACTGAACACTGTTTGGGACCTTGTTGTCCCCACGCACATTTAAATCCAAGTGATTAACTTACGGAGTGCAAAGACCATGAAGGCAGATACACGCACGGTGTTGAGGGCGTTTTCAGCGATAGGAGCACTTTCGGTGCTCATGGCCACGGGCTGCTCTACGAAAAACTATGTGAAATCGCAGACCACACCCCTCATTCAGCATACGAACGAATTGGATGACGCCACCGCGACCAACAACCGCAACATCAAGGATGTAGACCAGCGCGCCCAGGCGGGAATCGCGCAGGCTCAGTCCTCGGCTGATACAGCCACGCAGAAGGCGTCGCAGGCTAACCAGTCGGCTACTCAGGCCCAGGGCTCTGCACAGGAAGCTGTGAATCGCGCAGATTCATTGGCCAGCGTGGTAAAGAACCTGGACAACTACAAGGCCGTTGGGGATGTCTCCGTGACGTTTGGCTTTGATAAAGCGGTGTTGGCGAAGTCGGAGAAGGCGGAACTGGACAAGTTCGCCACCAGCCTGGGCGACCAGAAGAGCTACATCCTTCAAGTGACCGGCGGAACCGATTCAACCGGTGACGCTAATTACAATTACGCCCTCAGCCAGCGTCGTGCCGATGCGGTTGTGCAGTACCTCGCGTCCACCTACAACATTGCTCCGCATCGCTTCTATCTCATCGGAATTGGCAAAGACGTAGAGGTTGCGCCGAACACCACGGCTGCGGGACGCGCGAAGAATCGCAGGGTAACGGTGCAGTTGCTGACCAACACGACTTCGACGAGCAGCGCACCAGCGGGAGCGGCGGTTTCACAGAAGTAGCAATTCGCAATTCGCGTAATGCAAATAAGACAGGATGGGGCAGGCGCATGGATCACGCGCAACTCCATCCTGTTTTCCGTTTGTGGTCATCCGGGTAGTGCCGGAGCTACATCGGCATTTGGCTTATGTGCATGGCGCGCACGTCCGTCGCAGTGAAGAGGCTGAAGAAGGGAGCACCTTGCGCGGCGGCTTCGACCGCGGGACGGCCCTTGGCCTCTTCGCGCTCCACCAGGCAGACTACGGCGATCACCTTCATCCCGGCTTCTTTGGCTGCCTCAATGCCGGCGATGGTCGATGATCCCGTGGTGCAGACATCGTCCACGATCACCACTTCGGCATCCTTCTCACAGAAGCCTTCGACACGGCGCCCAGTCCCATGGGCCTTCTCCGCCTTGCGGACGAGGAAACCGTGGATGAGCGGCGCATTGGGGTGCTGGAGCGCGTAGCAAGCGCTGGCGGTGGCGACATTGGAGACGATGGGATCGGCGCCCAGGGTAAGCCCTCCAACGGCGGCCGGCTTCAGCTTGTGCTTCTGGAGCAGGTCAAGAATAGCCAGGCCGGTGAGGCGGCCTCCCTCGGCGTGCAGTGTAGTTGTGCGGCAATCGATGTAGTAGTCGCTGGTGCCGCCGGACGAGAGCTTGAACTCCCCCAGCTTGAAAGAGACACGTGAGAGCAACTGCAGCAGAGCGGTGCGCGAATCGTGTGTGTTCATCGCTAGCGATTGTAAAGGAATCAGGGGCGGGATCACACCGGCGCCTTGCCCGGAAGCGGGGATGGGACGGGTTTAGCCGTGCAGCTTATCGAGATTGCGAAAGCCGTCGGTGGCCAGGAAGAGGGTCGCAAAGATGGACAGATTGTAGGACGCGTGGACAAGAACGCTGGCGGCCAAAGAGCTGGTGCGAAAGCGCACGATACAGAGCACGAGGCTGACCGCGAAGAGGACGGCGAGCGGGGCGAATGCATGGGCAAGCTGCTCAGCATGCAGCAGGGCGAAGGGGATACTGGTGGCGATTGCGGCGAAGATCATCGCTCCGAGGCTCCATTGCGCCTGGCCTGAGACCGGGTCAATGCGGCGTTGCGGCTGATCTTGAATCCGATGAGCCAGCCAGTCCCACGCCGTGGCTAGAGAAGGCAGAAGAAATCCGCGGAAGGCGAGCTCTTCAAACGCGGGAGCAAAGAATACTCCGAAGATAGCGACTATCCAAACAGAAGATCGCGTTCTGAAGAAGTCGTCGATCGGAAGTGTTTTAGGGATAGGCAGGAAATTCGAGAGGAACTGGACAACAAGACCAAGCCCTAGACCGGTTGCCACGAGCAACGTCCAACGACGGCTGGCGACGCCACGATTCCACGAGATGCCGTCCAGAAAGGGCCGAAACCACATCAGCGGGAAAAAGAACCAGCTCACAGCCCAAACCAGCAGGTAAGCCACCGCCATCGTTGGCACCACGACCATCGGGTTCTTCTGGATCTTGTCGAAGGAAGGTGCACCGTAGACGTGGAGAGTTCCGCCTATGCCTACGGCAAACATGACGCCGAGCATCGCGATAACGACGATTCCGCCGAAGATAGCAGCGTGCCCGAGATGGGGAACGGAGCGTGGGATGTGAGCGAAGAGGGCCCCGCCGGCGTTCGGATAAGGATCCATCTGCGGGATTGGTTCCTGCGGCGGCGCAATTTCGCCGTGCGAAGCCACGTCAATCGGCTCGCGATCAGGGGTCATACTAATTCTTCCTCGACTGCCGTCATGCTGATTCTTTCTTCCCGGCGCTAGTGCCGTTGCTCTTGGCGTTTTTGGTCCGGCGACGAGGCTGAGGGTCACCATTTCCAGCGGCGATTGCGCTTTCCGTGGGAGTTGCACCATTCGCCGTTGCGCGCTTATTAGCATAATAGCGCTGCAAAAATTCTCCGGTGAAGGAACCGGGCGTGTTGGCCACTTCTTCCGGGCGGCCCTGGGCGACGATCCTGCCGCCGTCCTCTCCACCTTCGGGACCAAGATCAATGAGCCAGTCCGCATTGCGGATCACGTCAAGGTTGTGCTCGATGATGATGACGGTGTTGCCCAGATCCGCTAGCCGGTGAAGCACTTCGAGCAGCTTGCGGACATCGTCAAAGTGCAGGCCGGTGGTGGGTTCATCCAGCAGGTAGAGAGTGCGACCGGTCTGGCGCTTAGAGAGCTCGCGAGCCAGCTTCATGCGCTGCGCTTCTCCTCCGCTCAGGGTGGTGGCGGACTGGCCGAGATGGATGTAGCCCAGACCCACGTCTACCAGCGTCTGGAGCTTCTGGTTCACCTGCGGAATATCTGCGAGTACCGGCAGTGCGTCGTCAATAGTGAGATCCAGCACATCTGCGATGGAGTAGCCGTTGAACTTTACCGCCAGCGTTTCCTGATTGTAGCGGCGCCCGTTGCACACTTCGCAGAGCACGTAGACGTCGGGCAGGAAATTCATCTCGATTCGGCGCTGGCCTTCTCCCTGGCAGGCTTCGCAGCGTCCGCCTGAGACGTTGAAGGAAAAGCGTCCCGCCTTGTAGCCCCGCTCGCGGGATTGAGGCAGCATCGCAAACAGATCGCGAATCGCGGTGAATACACCGGTGTAGGTCGCGGGATTGGAGCGCGGCGTGCGGCCAATAGGGGACTGATCGATGCGAATGGCCTTGTCCAGCTGCTCAAATCCCTGGATGGCAGTGTGTTCGCCGGGCTCCTCGCGTGAGCCGTAGAGCTCATGCGCCAAAGCGCGATAAAGAATGTCGTTGACCAGGGTGCTCTTGCCCGATCCGCTGACCCCGGTAACTACTGTCATGATGCCGATAGGGAAGCGAGCATGAAGGTCCTGCAGGTTGTGGCTGCGTGCGCCATCGACGGTAATCCATTTGTTGGTCAGGGGGCGAGGATCTTTACGGTGCAGGATGCCCAGCGCGCCGCTGAGATAGCGTCCGGTGAGCGATGCCGGAGAATTCATGATCTCCGCCGGAGTTCCCTCTGCTACCACGTGGCCACCCAGCTTGCCTGCGCCGGGTCCCAGGTCGAGAACGTAATCCGCGTGGCGGATCGTCTCTTCATCGTGCTCTACGACGAGCACAGTGTTGCCCAGGTCGCGAAGAGATTCTAGAGCGGAAATCAGGCGCCGATTGTCACGCTGGTGCAGACCAATGGAGGGCTCGTCCAGCACGTAGAGAACACCACGGAGGCGCGAGCCGATCTGCGTAGCAAGGCGGATGCGTTGTCCCTCTCCGCCAGAAAGCGAGGCGGCATTGCGATTGAGTGCCAGGTAGCTGAGGCCGACGGCGTTCAGGAATTCGAGGCGTTCAACGATCTCGCGGCGCAGGCGTTCTGCGATCAAAGCCTCCCGCGCAGTGAACTGAAATTTCTTCGCGGCCGTCAGGGCTCGCCGCAACGGCAGGGAAGTGAAGTCCGCGATAGAGGAGTCGCCGATCTTGACGGCGAGCGACTCGGGGCGCAGCCTCATGCCCTTGCACGCTGGACAAGTTGAGGCAGACATATAGGCCAGCAGCCATTCCCCGTAGGTTTCTGACTTCGACTCCTGCAGGCTGTGGCGAAGATAGGCAAGGATGCCGTGGAAACCGGTGCGTGGAGCCTCAGTCTTCGTGGGGCCGTAGAGCAGGATATTCTGCTGCCTCTCGGGCAGGTCTGCAAAGGGCTTTGAGAGGTCGATCTTGTAGCGCTCGGCAGCCAGGGCTATCAGCTTGAGCAAATATTGCGAAGCGGAGCCCGGTCCCAGACCGCCCTCCAGCAAAGGCTTCTTCCAGTCGGTGATGATCTTGTTGGGATCGAAGTCATAGATGCTGCCCAGACCATTGCAATCTGGACACGCGCCGTAGGACGAGTTGAACGAGAAGCTGCGTGGTTCCAGCTTGGGAACATCGAGGCCGCAATCGGGGCAAGCCATGGATGAGGAGAAGAGCTGCTCCTCGCCGCCGGCTACGCCCACCAGAACCAACCCGTTCGCCATCTGCAGCGCCTTCGCAACCGAAGCTTCGAGACGCTTTTCAACTCCGGGCTTGAGCACAACGCGATCGACAACCGCTTCGATGGTGTGGTTCTTGCGCTTCTCGAGTTGGATTGGGTCGGCGAGGTCACGCATCTCGCCGTCGATGCGGGCGCGAAAGCCCTGTTGATCCAGGTCGTCCATCAGGTCTTTGAACTCGCCCTTGCGGCCGCGGACGATGGGTGCGTAGATGATGACGCGCTCAGACTTTGCCGTGGAAAGGATGCGCTCCACAATCTGCTCAGGAGATTGCCGCGAGATGGGCTTCCCGCACTTCGGACAATGCGGAACGCCTACCGATGCGTATAGCAGACGCAGATAGTCGTAGATCTCGGTGATGGTGCCGACGGTAGAGCGGGGACTGCGACTGGTGGTCTTCTGCTCAATGGAGATTGCCGGACTCAGGCCCTCGATGGAGTCTACGTCGGGTCGCTCAATCTGATCGAGAAACTGGCGTGCATAGGCGGAGAGCGTCTCAACGTAGCGCCTCTGGCCTTCAGCGTAGATCGTGTCAAATGCGAGCGAGGACTTACCGGAGCCGGAAAGGCCGGTGACGACCGTCAGAGTGTTGCGCGGAATCTGGACGTTGATGTCGCGAAGATTGTGTTGGCGCGCGCCGCGCACCGTTATATGAGTAATCGCCATTCTTGAGGCTTTATGTTCTCTCGGGGAAAAGTCGCATGCTGTATGAGTTCGCGCACCGCAGCAGATAGTCTGCGTGCGCTAAAATAGGAAAAGTCTCCTTATGTATCTTATTCGGCAATAGAAACAAGGGTCAAACCGCGCTTACAATTCGTTTATTGCATCGTAATGAACGAGTTGGAGCGGCGGTAGATGCCCTCTGGCGCATCACAATCTCTGAGTGGCCACCAGAAAGTGGTATAGGCAACTCAGGGGAGACAAGGGCAAGCTGTTCACACAGAAGGCGAATATGCAGAATTTATTAAACAGTTTCTTGTTGGTATGCGCGGCGATGGGCTCCCTGGCACTGGGAGTAATGCTCGCATATTGGACCTGCAAAGTTGCCTTTGCCACACTGAAGATGCATGCCCGCTCCTTCGCATCCTCGCCCCGGATCAAGGCCCAGGCGGCTCGGGTCTCCTAGCCGGTCGCAACTCACAGCCGGGCCATTTCCTTAAACAATCTATCCACGCACGCTCAGCTCTTTGCCGAGCCGCGTTCAGCTATGCGCGTTAAGTGACGCTACTGTTGAGGTGGCTGCTGAGGTTGCTGCGATTGATCCTGGTGCATTCTCTGCAATTGTTCGAGCAATTGCTGCGGGGTGCGGACCTCGCTTCCAGGCGTTGAGTTGAATCTTTGCATCGGAGGTGGCGGCGGCTGGGCCTGCACCGGCGCCTGCTCAACTTCCTGTCCTTCGCCCGGATCTGGTTCAGGCTCGTCCTCTTCTGCATTTGCTTGCGTCGGAGCAGCGGCGGGAACAGCAGTTCCGCCACTACGCTGGCTCAGGATGAGCTGGCGTGGCGCTCCATCAGCGATCTCGCCCACCATGAGCACGTTGTATCCAGCGCCATAGAGGAGAGTCGTCAAGAGATCCCGTGGCGCGGCTGGGCCGTAATTGCCGAAGATGCGTTCGTCATGGGCCAATCCTTCCACTTTCATCCCGGTGGCGGAACTGATGTCGTGGAGGACCTGCGAGAGATTGGAGTTATCAGCCTGAACGGAGATTCCCGCCTGGGTGACGCTCACTTCCGCTTTCTTGGCCGGCTGAAGCAATACGGGGGTAGGTTGCGCAACTACCTCGGCAACCGGTGCCGGCTGGGGCTGGACAAGGTTTGGAGGGACTCCCCGATGATGATTTGTTGGCCTTCCGGCCGCGTCATGCGACGGCACTGAGGACGGCGGCGCTGCAACCGGAGATTGGTTCTGCACAGGGGGTGTATCCTGCACCGGGACCGGCGCTGAGGGCTCGGGGGCCGGGGCGTTCATTTCAGGCTGCTGAGCGTCGTCCTGAGCGAGGGCTGGGGTCGCAAGCAGCGCAGCCCCGCAGAGAAAGGTTACGGCGGCCACACCGAAGATGCATGCAGAGACACGCCCGCGCCAGCCAGCGGCCCGCAGAAAACGCGCCGCGAGGCGAGTACTAAAGCTGTCGAGTTGTGAGCGCATCCAATCCACCATGCCGGGCCGCGGGCATGTGCCGCCTGCGGCAGAAGCTTCTGTGTACTAGACTAGCAGTGGTTTTCAATCGCTCATATTTTTTTGATGTATTGGAAGGTGTGGCGGGGCTTTTGGGGATAGGGCGGGTTCATTTCATGCTTGGTGTTCGACAAATAAAAACAGTGGCCAGATCTGCAACCATATCTGCAGGCCTGATTGCTGTAGCGATCTTCATCGGAAGTACTGCGTTTGCAGTGACTTGCACGACGCAGGGACAGATGACCAGCGCCCAGCGGACGGAGCTGGAAGACGCCGCCCTTCACCTTGGGCAATTGGTGCAAAAAGGCGACGTTGCGGCGGTAAAAGCGGGAACTTTGACGAAGGTCGCCAGCCAGTTTGAGGGAATTGCATCCGGAGTTCAGTCTGCCGCGCCCCTGATGCAGGGTGCGACGCTGACGGTCGACCAGATGTATGCGCTGGATGCCGCGGATCTGAAGCAGGAGCAGGACACGCAGTTTTTCTGCGGCGTGGGTGGCACTCCCCTGGCTGTCTCGCTCAGTTTTCAGCAGCTTCCGCAGGGCGAATATGCACTCGTAATTCTTCACGCTTCCGGTGTGGCCAAGCCCCAGCAGGTCTCTTTTGTGCTGGCGAAGGATGGCGGGTGGAAGCTGGCCGGGCTTTATGTTCGACCAATGCTGTATGCGGGGCATGACGGGGTGTGGTACTGGAGCCAGGCTCGCGAATACGCCAAGAAAAAGCAGTACTGGAACGCCTATTTCTACTACCAGACGGCGCAGTTTCTATTGACGCCGGTGGATCTACTGAGCAGCCCCAACCTGGAGAAATTGCAGAATGAGCAGGGTGCGATCGCGCCTCCGGGGCTGCCCGGCGCGCAACCGCTGGTGCTCACTGTGAACAACCAGAGCTGGAATGTCACCAGCCTGCGAACGGATGCTTCGCTGGGTGGATTGGACCTGGTGATTCACTTTCAAGCCACCGCCGAAACCGATCCCGTGGCCTCTCGCAAACGTGCGATTGAGGTGATGAAAGCCATGCTGGCGGAGCATGCCGAGTTACGCGAGGCCTTTCACGGTTTGTGGGTGTATGAGGATGTGCCGGGCCAGGCGGCGTACGCCGTAGAACTCCCCATGGCACAGATTCAATGAAAGATTTTGCCGCGCATGCGAACGCAGCGCCTGTAAGCTCATCGGTATGCCTTGGCGCCGGCGTGTTGGTTGCAGTGCACTGCTGAGACTGAAATCCGAGGAAGATGAGGCCCTATGCATAAGACTCTGTCGCAGGCGATTGCAGGAAGACGAGCAACGCCGAGTTTTGACGGCGTGCCGATTCCCGACGCGGATTTGAAAAAGATTATTGACGCCGGTTTGCACGCGCCCAACAGCTACAACCTGCAGCCCTGGCGCTTCGTGGTGGTTCGCAGCCCGGAACAGAAAAAGCGGCTTCGCGGCGCGAGTTTCAACCAGGCAAAAGTGGAAGAAGCATCCGCAGTGATCGTGGCGTGTGGCGATGCCGATGGGTGGCGAAACGGCGACCTGGAAGAGATGCTGCGGCAGGGGGCTGAAAGCGGCATGCCCGAGCATTATGCCGAGCAATTGAAGAACACCATTCCCAACTTCCTGTCGAATCACCCCAACATCGACATGTGGCTGAACCGCCAGGTAATGATCGCATTTACTCACATGCTGCTGATGGCCGAGACGCTGGGCTACGACACCGCTCCGATGGAAGGATTTGAGCAGGAGAAGGTGCGCGAAGTGCTCAAGATGCCGCTCAGCTACCACGTAGTCGCGTTGCTGGGTGTGGGGAGACTGAAGGGCCCTGATAAGTTCAATGGCGGCCGTTTCAGCACGGCCCGCACTGTCTTCGACGATGAATATGGTCGTCCCATAAAGTTCTAGGATGTCTGGCCATTCAGGGAGGACCAGCATTGGCTTTGCGTAGAGAGTTTCCCGACGCGCCGATTGTAGGCGTAGGCGCCGTGGTAATCGAAGGGGATCGCGTGTTGCTTGTCCGGCGCGGCCAGGCACCGTTGAAAGGTGAGTGGTCGCTGCCCGGGGGAGCGCTGGAGCTTGGCGAGACGCTTCAGCAGGGCGTAGAGCGCGAAGTGCTCGAAGAGACTGGCCTGGTTGTCGAGGTCGTCTCAATGGTCGAAGTTCTGGACCGCATCATGCGCGTGGACGGAGCCGGGGAAGCGGGAGATCCCGAAGACCACGAGCGGCCAGTCCGCTACCACTACGTGCTGATCGATTATGTGTGCAGGGTTGTAGGCGGAAGCCTGCTCGCGGCGAGTGACGCCGCTGATGCTCGCTGGGTGGCGTGCGAGGAGTTGAACGGACATAGCATCTACCGTGTTGCTCCGATTACAGTACGAGTGATCGAGAAGGCTTTCAGCCTGGCGGTGAGCGGTCCGGGAGTTTAATGCAAGCCGCTTGTGCGTGTCAGCTTTGTTCGTCCCTGAGCAAGAACGGCGATCCTGGATCGCGATAGGCCCTACATGCCTGAAGATTTCGTCTCATCCCAAATACCCGACGCTGATGCACCGGCTTTAATCAAGCCAAAGCGGTGGTGGGCCTGTCCGCGTTGCTGGATGAAGACCGCGCAGGCGATTCTCCTTGTAGTTCTAGCCGCAGGTGCAGTTTTCTACATGCGCCCGATGTGGGTTATCCAGAACGCGATTGAGTTGCACTTGTGGAGTCAAGGAGTGCGCAGCGAATACGTAAACGCCGGAGGATATCGCCTGCATTATTTGGTTGCGGGCGAGGGAGAACCGGTGTTGCTGGTACACGGCCTCGGCGCTAAATCGGAGGATTGGGGTAACCTGATTCCGGCGATTGCCCGGGGCGGATACAAGGTTTACGCTGTCGATCTTCTTGGGTATGGCAAATCGGACAAGCCCGCGGATGCGAGCTACTCCATTGCCCAGGAGGCCGGCGTCGTTCGCGCGTTTATGGATGCGAAGGGCCTGCAGCGCGTCGACCTTGGCGGATGGTCGATGGGCGGATGGGTCTCGCTGAATGTAGCCCGCGATACGCCCGAACGCGTGGAACGACTGATGCTGTTTGACAGCGCCGGCATCCGGTTTGATATCAAATTCCCGCATAGCATCTTCTGGCCGGGTACGCCTGCGGAGCTTGCAGAACTGATTGCGTGGCTGGTGCCGCAACCACCGCAATATCCTGATTTTTTCGCACGCGATTGGCTACGAACCGCCCGTCCGCGTCAGTGGGTCATTCGCCGCAGCGTGAGCGCGATGGAAACCGAGGCCGACGTGATGGATGGCAAACTGAATTCTCTGAAGATGCCCGTGCTGATTGTGTGGGGCGCACAGGATCGGCTCACGCCCGTATATACCGCCGAAATAATGCATCGGGAGATACCGCAATCGGAGCTCGCGCTTTTTGATGGGTGCGGCCACCTTGCGCCGGTGCAGTGTGAGAGCAAAGTAGCGCCTCGCGTGCTGGAGTTCCTGCGCACGCAGCCGAATGCCGCGTCGATGATTCCACCGCTGCCGGCGAAACAGGCCAGTCGGTAGGATCCAGATCCAGCGCTGGTGAGGGAGCCTACTCTTCAGCCTTCCAGATGTAGCCATCCGCTTGCGGCAGGCCGATATGGGCGAGGACGCGGCAGGCGAACTGGCGTGCCATTTCGGTGGAGTCGATGGGCTTATTGTAGAACGCAGGCATCACGGGAAATATGATGGCGCCGGCATCGGCGGCCAATTGCATGTTGCGGAGATGAATCTTGTTGAATGGCGTCTCGCGCACGCAGAGCAGCAGGGGGCGACGCTCCTTGAGGCAGACATCCGCCGCACGCTGGATGAGGTTCGAAGCGAAGCCGTTCGCAACTCCCGCGAGAGTTCCCATGCTGCAGGGAAGAATGATCATGCCGTCTGACGGATAGCTGCCACTGGCGATGCCGGCGCCGATGTCAGACTCTGCGAATTGCCGCGTCTTGACGGGTGGCTTGCCCAGCAACTTCTCCAGCAGATTGTTGCGGCCGCTGATCTGCATCTCCTCCGCCAGCACGCGCAAAGAATTTTCGGAGGGAATAAAGTTGACGCGGGCCACTCGCGCATCGGCCTCCAGCGCCAACAGCAGTTGCTGACCGAAGATGGCTCCGCTGGCGCCGGTCATTGCTACGGTCAGGTTGAAGGCCTTATCTGGCATCGACTCTTACTTTACCCCCTGCGCCATTCCCGGATACTATGCGCCAAGCACCCTGGCAAAAATCGCATCCACGTTGCCCAATTGGCGCGTCAGATCAAATGTCTTCGCCAGCTTCTCCTTGCTCAGCAGTTTGCTGATCTCCGGGTCTGCCGCTACTTCGTCCTTGAATACCAGGTCGTCGCGCCAGGAGCGCATGGCGTGGCTCTGTACCAGGCGATACGCGTCCTCGCGCAGCATTCCCGCCTCGGCCAGGTCGAGCAGTAGTTGGCCGGAAAAAATGAGGCCGCCGGTGCTTTCTAGATTGCGAAGCATGCGCGCTGGGTAAACCAGCAGCTTTTCGACCAGGTTTGTCGTCTTGGCCAGCAGGTAGTCGGTGAGGATCGTCGAATCCGGGAAGATGATGCGCTCGACAGACGAGTGTGAAATATCGCGCTCGTGCCACAGGGGGATATCTTCAAACGCGGCCTGGGTATTGGCTCGTACCACGCGGGCCAGTCCGCTGATCTGCTCACTGGTGATGGGGTTCTTTTTGTGGGGCATGGCGGAGGAGCCCTTCTGCTTTTCAGAGAAGTACTCCTGCGCCTCGCGGACCTCAGTGCGTTGCAGGTGACGGACCTCAACAGCGATCTTGTCCAGCGTCGAAGTGATGAGCGCCAGGGTGGAGATGTAGTGCGCATGGCGGTCTCGCTGGATGACCTGCGTGGCCACTGGAGCGGGCTTCAAGCCGAGCTTCTCGCAGATGCGCTCTTCGTGCTCCGGCTTGAGATGTCCGAAGGTGCCGACCGCGCCGCTGGTCTTGCCCACGCGCATGCCTTCTGCCGCAGCCTCGAAGCGCTCGATATTGCGCTGCACCTCGGCGTACCAGTTCAGCAACTTGAGTCCAAAAGTGGTGGGTTCGGCATGGATGCCGTGTGTGCGGCCAATGGTGGGTGTGTGCTTGAACTCAAGCGCGCGATGCTTCAGCACATCAGCCAGGTCAGCGAGGCCAGCACGCAAAATAGATGATGCGGCCTTCACCTGCAGAGCCTGTGCCGTGTCCACCACGTCGTTTGAGGTGAGTCCGTAGTGCAGCCAGCGGGATTCAGGACCGATCTTCTCTGCCACAGCAGTTGTGAATGCAATTACGTCGTGCTTCACCTCCGCTTCGATCTCCTGAATACGCGCCACGCTGAAGTCGCCCTTTTCGCGGATTGCGCGGGCAGCCTCTGCGGGGACGATGCCTGACTCGGCCAGCGTCTCACTCGCCGCTATCTCGACCGCAAGCCACATGCGGTGCTTGTTCTCTTCAGTCCAAATGCGGCCCATTTCGGGGCGAGTGTAGCGGTCTATCAAGAGGCTGCCTCCCGTGGCACGATCTTAAGCGTGTATACACATGATTTTACCGTTTGTGCATCCAACCAGGTAGTCGAAGGCAGGTGTAGACTCGCTGAGTAGAAGGGAAGACCATGAGTGACGAACCGGAATTGATCACAATCGCGAGATATAGGGACTCCGCAGAGGCGGAAATGGCCAAAGGCGCGCTGAATTCTGCCAGTATTGAGGCCTTTATCGTTGGTGAGAACGCAGGTGTATTGTACGGAAACACCATCGACAACCTGCAACTGCAGGTCAATCCCAAAGACGAGAAGGATGCTATGGCAGTGCTTGCGGTGGTGGCCGAACCGGGCAAGCAGAGCGTGCTGAGGAGGAGGACGCTGCCAAGACCGCGCTGGAAAAACCCGTCGATCAAATCTGAGAGGCCGGAGCTATTGAACTGGCCTATTTTGCAGTGGAAACGCCCAGCAAAGCGCTCATCTCTTCGTACAGGAAGCCTTTTCCTGGCTTGTAGGGCTGAATCCATTTGCCGTCGAGTACGAATTGCGGAATGGCGCGTTTGCCGACATTCTGCACCACCGTGTCGGCGGCCGACGGCGTCAACTCGATGTCGATTTCGGTGTAAGGAATGTTGTGCTCGTCAAGAAAGCGCTTTGCGGAGCGGCAGTCGCGGCACCACGACGTCGTATAAACCTGCAATTGCATATATACCCATCATATCGAATTCTGCACAAACTGGGAAAGCCTATTGGCCGCGCCGGTCGCGAAAAAAGCCTCGCAGCAAGGTGCCGCACTCGTCTGCCAGCACGCCCCTTGTGATCTCAACTTGATGGTTGAGGCGGGGATGGTTCAACACGATGACCACTGAGCCTGCCGCACCGGCTTTGGGGTCGTCCGCGCCGTACACCAGGCGTCCCAGGCGGGCGTGGATCATGGCTCCCGCGCACATTGAGCAGGGCTCAAGCGTGGTGTAGAGAATGCAGCCCGTCAGGCGATAGTTGTTGCTGGCCTGCGCTGCCTGGCGCATGGCAACAATCTCAGCATGAGCGGTGGGATCGGAGTCGCGCAGCACGCGATTCTGCCCGCGCCCCAGTACCACTCCCGCACCTACCAGCACCGCGCCCACAGGAACTTCGCCTGCCTCTGCGGCAGCTTCCGCTTCTTCCATGGCGAGGCGTAAATAATCTTCGTCCGTCATAGTGTTTATCCCACAGCAGGTTGCTGCTGCGTCATGCAATGCAGCGCACCCAGTCCCCAGATAAAGTCTCCGCAGTGGATGCCCACAACGCTGCGGTTCGGAAAGAGTTCCGCCAGGATGTTCAGCGCGATCCGGTCGTTGGGATCGTTGAACGTCGGCACTAATACGATCCCATTCGCGGTGTAGAAGTTGCCATAACTGGCAGGCAATCGCTGGCCCTCGAAGATCACCGGAGCGGGCATCGGCAATTCAACGATCTTGAAAGCGCGCCCCTGTAGGTCGCGAGCTTCGTGCAGGCGTTCGAGATTTTCCTGCAGTGGCAAGTGGTTGTCGTCCAAAGTATTGGGCTCAGTCACGGTAACAATGGTGCTCTCAGAGATGAACCGCGCGATGTCGTCGACGTGCCCGTGAGTGTCGTCTCCGGCGATGCCGCGATTCATCCACAGAACTTTTTCCACTCCGAGATAGTCGCTGAATACCTGCTCCAGCTGCCCGCGGCTGAGCCCCGGATTGCGCTGCTGTACCTCGCTAAGCAGGCATTCCTCCGTGGTGAGCATCAGGCCCGCGCCGTTGACATCGATGGAGCCGCCCTCAAGGACTACGCGATGCTGGCCGAGATGGGGCTCCCACTGCGAGAGCTTTTCACTCTGCGCGACATGTGCCGGAATGCCATCATCGTGATGCCAGTTGTCGTACTTGGCCCAGGCATTGAACTTCCAATTCGTAACAGCGATGGACGCAGACTGCGCATTGGTGACGAAGATAGGCCCAGAATCGCGCAGCCATACACGGTCCGTTTGCCACAGGTGAAAGAAGACTCGGCTCAGCGTAGCTCCGGCGCGCTTCAGGATGGAGACTGCGCGCTTCTGTGCTGCCGCGTCATTCACAAGAATATGCACGTCCTCCACGCGCGACAGGTGGCGAATGATATCTGCGTACACCCACGGGATAGGATGGAATCGTCCCGGCCAGTCCTCGGAGTTGTGCGGCCACGCAATCCAGGTTGCGGTGTGGCGCTCCCACTCCGCAGGCATGCGGTAGCCCAGTTCGCGAGGAGTCTTCGTAGTGTCGATCATGGGTTACTTGTCCGGTCCCGGCGTATCGATGAAGCGATTCACGATGGGGCTGTAGGCATCGATGCGGCGGTCGCGCAGGAAGGGCCAGTTGCGCCGCGTGTCTTCGAGCAGTACGGGATCGACTTCACCGATCAGGATATCCTCGGCATCATAGCGGGCCTTGGCGATCACGCGGCCGAAGGGATCAGCGAGAAACGAGCCGCCCCAGAATTCCAGACCGGGCCCCTCGACACGATCGCCGCGCACGTCGCCATGCTCAATTCCAACGCGGTTGACCGCGGCCACGTAGATGCCGTTGGCGATGGCGTGAGCACGCTGAATGGTTTGCCATGCGTCGTACTGAGCCGCTCCAAACTCCGCTTTCTCCGCCGGATGCCAGCCGATCGCTGTGGGGTAAAAGAGGATATTCGCCCCTTGCAGTGCGGTAATTCGTGCGCCCTCTGGATACCACTGATCCCAGCAGACCAGCGTGCCGATCTTGCCCACCGATGTGTCGAATGCGCGGAAGCCCAGGTCACCCGGCGTGAAATAAAACTTCTCGTAGTACAGGGGATCGTCCGGGATGTGCATCTTGCGATAGAGCCCGGCCAGCGTTCCATCGCTTTGCAGAATGGCGGCCGTGTTGTGATAGAGGCCTGCAGCGCGGCGCTCGAAGAGAGAAGCAATCACTACCACCTTCTCCTCCCGGGCAACTGCACTCAGCCGCTCAGTGCTGGGACCGGGTATCGGCTCCGCCAGATCGAAGAGTGAGGTCTGCTCACGCTGACAAAAATATTGTGCGCGGAAGAGCTCCGGCAGGCACACCACGTTCGCACCTTCGCGCGCCGCCTCGCGAACTCGGTCCGCGGCCTTGTCGAGGTTGGCATCGGGATCGGGGCCGCAACTCATCTGCACTAGACCCACGCGATACTTTTGCATTGGCATAATTTTCACTTCTTTCAAGCTTATAACGTGCGGGCAAAAACGCGCAGGCCGGGCAAAGCGCGGCTGATTTCAGTGCGGTTTAGCTTATTCGAATATCAAGACTGCGGCGGCGAGCGTGGTGGTCCACAGGCCGTTCTTGTCGCCGACTGCTGATTGGGTGACGTTTGCGGTTCGAACTATCTTGTTGGAGATGCGGTAGATCTCCTTCTTTTCGTCCCAGCTCGTGTCTGGATCGAACTCAACGTCGAGCGTGGTAGCGAGCATCTCCGCAGCCAGTTCTTCGGCGTATTCGCCGGCCTGTTCCTCCGTCTCTCCAAAGCTGTGGTGCTCGCTCAGGTAGCCGTAGGTATTGCGGTCTGTGGGAATTGCCACGCCGATGCTTGCCGCCACCAGCCGATGCGGCTCGCGAGTGGAATTCTCCGCCACAACCGCGAAGACCACTTCACCCGGGCGTGAGATATTTCAGCCCCTCTTTACGCGGGATGAGCTTGGCCTGGGGCGGAAAGATGGACGACACACGAACGAGGTTTTGCGAGGCAATCCCGGCGTCCCGCAGGGCCATCTCGAACGATGTCAGACGTTCCTTGTGACGACCCACACCCTTGGTAAAGAAGAGCCGCCTCGGCACCATGCTTTTGCCCAATTCAGAGACCTCCAATGTGGGGACACCGTTCCCCGTGCGTTTGGACCTCGCATGAAAGCTACCACATCGCTAACCGTGCGCAGCCGTTCGCCGGAAAATTAACCGGCTATTTGTGCGATAAAGACTGAGATGCGTTCCACCCGCCGACGGTCTTGCCTGGCGTCCCGTTCGAGAGAGCCATCGTCTGCCGAAGAGATTATTCCTGTCTCTAGCGCAGGACTCGCCCGCCTCCATTGCAATGCGTTCCGGGCGGGTGTTAGCCTTCTCTAGTCCTTAGGGGCGCGTTGCTCCCATCTTTCCCTCGGAGAATCACAAGTCCATGAAACAGAGTTATAACGGTGTGCCTTTGCCAGAAGGCGGCGAGGCCATCCAGTACGCCTCCGGCAAGTATCAGGTTCCTGACCATCCCATCATCCCTTTTATTGAAGGCGACGGCACGGGCCGCGACATCTGGCAGGCTTCGCAGCGGGTTTTCGATGCCGCTGTGGAGAAGGCTTACGGTGGCAAGCGCTCGGTGAAGTGGTATGAGATATTCGCGGGCGAGAAGGCCTTTCGAGCATTTAAAACCTGGCTTCCGGATGACTCCGTTGACGCTGCGCGCGATCTGCGCGTCTCCATCAAGGGACCATTGACGACGCCTGTGGGCGGTGGCATCCGCTCGCTGAATGTGACTCTGCGGCAAGTGCTGGATCTGTATTGCTGCGTGCGCCCTGTGAAGTACTACTACGGAGTGCCGTCGCCCGTTAAGCATCCTGACCGTCTGAACGTCGTCATCTTCCGCGAAAACACTGAGGATGTATACGCCGGGATCGAGTTCAGGCAGGGAACGCCAGAGGCGACAAAGCTTATCGACTTCCTGAACAACGAAATGTTGAAGGGAACAAAGAAGCGCGTGCGTGAAGATTCCGGCGTGGGCATCAAGCCCATCTCCATCTTCGGTACGAAGCGGCTTGTGCGCAGCGCGGTCCGCCATGCGCTGGAGAACAAGTTGAAGTCAGTAACCCTGGTGCACAAAGGCAACATTCAGAAGTTCACCGAGGGAGCCTTCCGCGAGTGGGGCTACGAGGTCGCGGTGGACGAGTTCCGCGATTCCGTGATCACCGAGCGCGAAAGCTGGATACTCGGCAATGTGGAATCGAATCCCGGCCTGACAGTTGAGCAGAATGCGGCCCTGATCGAGCCCGGCCTGGAGTTTGGCAACGAGGATTTCCGCAAGGCACTCTACGCAGAAGTGAAGCAGGTGCTCGACACCATCGGCGCCTCTCACGGGGGCGGCAAGTGGAAAAAGATGCTTCTGATCAACGACCGCATCGCCGATTCGATCTTCCAGCAGGTCATCATACGGCCGGAAGAGTACAGCGTTCTGGCGACGCCAAATCTCAACGGTGACTATATCTCCGACGCTTGCGCAGCGCAGGTGGGAGGGCTGGGAATCGCGCCGGGAGCCAACATTGGTGACGGCTATGCCGTCTTTGAGGCAACCCACGGCACGGCTCCAAAGTATGCCGACAAGGATGTAATCAATCCTGGCTCGGTCATTCTTTCAGGCGTCATGCTCTTCGAGTTTCTTGGCTGGAGTGAAGCCGCGAAGCTCATCGAGAGTTCGCTCGAGAAGACCATTCAGCAGAAGTACGTCACCTATGATTTCGAACGGCAGATGCAAGGCGCGACAAAGGCAAAGACCAGCGAATTCGCCACGCGCATGATCGAAAACATGTAGTCACCTCGCCGGGATTCGGCCACGCCGGCCGGCGAGAACAAACATTACAGGGGAGAGATATGCGCAGAAAAGTAACAATTGTGGGTGCAGGAAATGTTGGCGCGACCGCTGCCCACTGGATCGCAGCCAAGGAATTGGCAAACGTTGTACTCATCGACGTGGTTGAGGGAATACCGCAAGGCAAGGCGCTCGATTTGCTGCAGGCCATGCCGGTGGAGAAGCGCGATAGCTACATCATCGGCACCAATGATTATGCGGATACCGCCGACTCCGACGTAGTTGTGATTACGGCCGGCATACCCCGCAAGCCCGGCATGAGCCGCGACGACCTGCTGATGACGAATTACAAGATCATGTCGGATGTGGTCGCGAAGGTGATCGCCTACTCGCCTGATTGCATCCTGGTGATTGTGTCGAACCCACTGGACGCAATGGCGCAGACAGCCTACAAGCAGTCCAAGTTCAACCGCGAGCGCGTCATCGGCATGGCCGGAGTGTTGGACTCCGCTCGCTTCCGCACCTTTATCGCGCAGGAGTTGAAGGTATCCGTGGAAAACGTAACAGCATTTGTTCTTGGCGGTCACGGAGACACGATGGTTCCGTTGCCGCGCTACTCCACAGTCGCCGGAATTCCCATTACCGAGTTGATGGATGCTGACACTATCGAGCGGCTGGTGCAGCGCACTCGCGATGGTGGAGCTGAGATCGTGAAGCATCTCAAGACCGGCAGCGCATATTACGCGCCATCAGCGGCTGCCGTTGAAATGGTTGAAGCGATTCTGAAAGACAAGAAGAAAATTCTGCCCTGTGCGGCATATCTTGAGGGTGAGTACGGCATTCGCGGCCTGTACGTGGGCGTGCCATGCAAGCTGGGCGCTCGCGGACTTGAGCAGATTATCGAGATCAAGCTCACGGACGAGGAAGCGGCGGCGTTGAAGAAGAGCGCAGACGCGGTAACGGAGCTATGCGCGGTAATCGGCGTCTAGTCAGCGCGGTGAGTTAGAAAGCAATGGCCCGGTATCTAGCCGGGCCATTTGTTTTGCGATGCGGCGGAACTAAACTTTTTCAATCACGACGGATTCCAGCACGACCGGAGTGGAAGGCCGATCCTGCGCTCCACGCTTTACCTTGGAGATTTTCTCGACAATCTCATAGCCTTCGACAACTTCGCCGAAGATGGTGTGCTTTCCAGTCAGCCAGTCTGTGTTGGCGACGGTGATGAAAAACTGCGAGCCATTCGTGTTCGGACCGGAGTTGGCCATCGCCAGTTTGCCCGGCTCCTTGAAGTGATGCTTCGAGCCCCTGGTCTCGTCTTCGAACCTGTAGCCTGGGCCGCCCATGCCATTCCCCATAGGGTCGCCGCCCTGGATCATGAAGTCGGGAATCACGCGATGAAAAACAGTGCCGTCATAGAGCTTGGCTCTCGACTTCTTGCCTTCGGTCGGGTGCGTCCAATCGCGGCTGCCTTCGGCCAGGGCGATAAAGTTTGCGACTGTCTTCGGCGCGTCAGCCTCAAAGAGGCGGCAGACGACTTTACCTTCGGAAGTGTTGAATGTGGCGTAAGTGCCAGACTGAAGCGACATGTGAAACTCTCCTCGATATTGTTGGAAATTCGTTAAGGTTTTGCTGCTGGCTTCGCGTCCGCAGGTACTGCGGGAGTTGCGGGCAGGGGAGGCATCGGCTGGCCCTCGCGCACAATCGTGACCTTCTTCAACACAACGTCGGTGGCAGGCTTATCCTGATCATCCCGAGGAACAGCCGCGATCGCTTTCGCAACTGCGATGCTTGCCTCGTCACATTGGCCAAAGATGGTGTGGACCTGGTTCAGGTGCTCGGTCGGCGCAAGGGTGATAAAAAACTGGCTGCCATTCGTGCCAGGACCGGAGTTAGCCATTGCGAACCGTCCGGGCACGTCGAAATTCAGGTTCGAATCAAACTCGTCTTTGAACAGATATCCGGGATCTCCCATCCCCGTGCCGACCGGATCGCCGCCCTGGATCATGAAATCGGGAATCACGCGGTGGAAAATCGTGCCGTTATAAAGGGGCTTGTTGACCATCTTCTTGCTGGTCGCGGGATTAGTCCATGTCTTCGTACCGTCAGCCAGCGCAATGAAGTTGGCCACAGCCAACGGAGCCTGCTTGTCGAATAGCTGACACGACATGCGACCCATGCTCGTATCCAGCACGGCGGTAGGGCCCGTGGGCTGCGGCGACACTTTCACCTGGGTGCCGGGTGCGTCTGGAAGCTCAGCCGCTGCCGGCGGAGGAGTCGTTTGCTGAGCACCTGCGGTGATGGCGACTATTCCGGAGGCCAGGATGATTGCTGCGAAACGTTGAATTGTTTTCATGTTCATGGTCGGTACCTAGGGTAATTGATCCGCGGCCTTGAATGCCAGTCGACGGAGCTATGGCTTTTCACCCGGCTGATGCTGGCTGATACGGGGCCGTCCGGCAGCCTGCAATTCATGGCTCACTGCCTCCACCTTGCGGAAGACCCGCAGAAGATTCCCGCCGAGAATCTTGTCGCAATCCGCCGCACTGTATCCGCGCGCCATCAGGGCCTGCGTAATCTTCGGCAGATCTGCGGCGGTGTCCAGACCTTCCGGCAGCGAGTCCACCCCGTCGAAGTCCGATCCCACACCTACATGATCCACTCCCGCAACTTTTGCTATGTGATCAATGTGATCAATCAGCAGGCTGAAGGGCGGCCGCGGAATCTTTGCCGTGAACCGCTTCTGCAAGTCGTTCAGTGCCTTGTAGTCGACGGGCTTTCCCTCCGCCGCGTATTTGGCCTTCAGCTCTTCGACAGCCTTCTTGCGTTCGGGAGCCTGCGCCAGCTGCGCGTTGCGAAAATCCTGGCTCAAGAACCCCGAATAAAAGTTCACCATCACCACACCATCGTTCACCGCGACGGCGTGCAACATCTCGTCCGTCATGTTGCGCGGTGCGTCGCACAAGGCCCGCGCGGAAGAGTGCGACGCAATCACCGGAGCGCGGCTGATGACAAGCGTGCGGTAGAAGGTCTTGTCGGAGACATGCGAAATATCCACCATCATGCCCAGACGATTCATCTCGTAAACAACATCTTTGCCGAACTCGCTCAGCCCTTCCTTGGTGTGCGGAATCTTCTCGTCGGTGTAGTCGCCGGAAGAGTCTGCCCAGTCAGTCGAGTTAGACCACGTAAGCGTCATGTAGCGCACGCCAAGCCGATAGTAGTCGCGCAGTAAACCAATATCGTTCTCAATGGAGTGCCCGCCCTCGATGCCCATCAGCGCGGCGAACTTGTGTTGTCGATGTGCTGCCAAAATGTCATCTGCCGAATAGGCCATGCGCATCTGGTCGGGATACTTCGCGGCCTGCTGCAGAACCGCGTCAATCAAGGAGAGAGTGCGATGTGCGTATCGGCCCTTGTACTGCTCAGGCTCAACCCATATGGAGAAGAACTCCGCGTCAAGGTTTCCCTTCTTCGCAGCCTCAAAGTTCAGGCTGCCATCTTTCAACGGATCGCCCAGGTTCCAGTCTTCATCCAGGAATCGCTGAGGTGTATCGGCATGCGTATCAATCACGATTGCGCCACGATGGACTGCAAGAGGATCGCTTGTTGCTTTGCTGGTCACGGTTGCTCGCTTTGTGCTGGGAGTAACGGCCTCGTGCGACGAGGCCGTTACTGCTCCAGAGGTTGCCTGCGCAAATGAAGATGGGGCTGCGAAAGATAATGCTGCAAGGACGAATACCGGTATGGATAGGCCGAGTCTTGTCATAGAGTTTGCCCGAAGCTGTGAGTGTAACAAAGTTCGCAGGACAACCTGATGTGAGACGTCTGAATCCCAGTGAGGGAACAAGGAGGTTCGGATGTCAGAAGAGAAGAAATCAGATTTGACTACCCTCGGAGAGATTGAACCCGCCAAGCCTATTCAACTAAATGGCGGAGTCGTAACGACGCAAGTAGACTCCGACAGTGACGTGGTGGGGACCAGAGTGAATCCCGATGGCCGCATAATCAACACAGGAGTTTATCCGGATGCGACGGAAAGAAAGATTCACAAGGTCGCAGAGGACGCAGCCGCCAAGGGCTTGGAGCGGCAGCAGCGGGAAGATCCCACGGTGATCTCGAAGTAGTGCTCATAGCAATTAAAAAGAGGTCCAGCTATCGGACCTCTTTTTATTGAAAGCTGCAGACTTCGCATTAAGTGGTGAAAAGGTCCTTGGCCGCCAGGATAACTACGTCGCGTCCCACATCTGAGATTGCACGAGTAAGCGGCACCTGTTTGGGGCAGGCCTGAACGCAGTTCTGGGCGTAGCCGCACTCCTGGATGCCTCCGTCGCCCATCAGGGCATGCAGACGCTCATCCTTGAGCACCTTGCCCGTTGGATGTAGATTGAAAAGCTTTGCCTGTGCAATTGTTGCCGCACCCACAAAGTTGGTTGACTCATTGAACTGCGGGCAAACCTCCATGCAGATCGTGCAGGAGATGCAGCGTGAAAGAGGGTAGTTCTCCTCCTGCACCTGCGGCATGATGCGAGGTCCCGATCCCAGATCGTAAGTGCCGTCAAGGGGGACCCATGCTTTTACTCGCTTCAGATTTTCGAAGAGCACATTGCGATCGACGGCCAGATCGCGCACCAGCGGAAACTTCGATAACGGCTCCAGCTTGATTGGCTGCTCCAGGTTATCGACCAGCGCGGAGCAGGCCATGCGTGCCTTGCCATTCACGATCATGGCGCACGAACCGCAGATTTCTTCGAGGCAATTTGAGTCATACACCACGGGAGTCGTCGCGCGACCGTCCACCGTCACAGGATTAGCGGCGATCTCGCGCAACGACGAAATAACGTTCATTCCCGGGCGATATGGAAGCTCAAATTTGTCCCATATGGGGGCCGAATCCGGTCCGCTCTGGCGCTTGACCTCGATCCTGATAGTGCGCTCTGCCATTCTTGTATCTCCCTGTCGATTGCTGGTGCCTTGCTGGTGGCTTTACTTCGCTGCGTCGTAGCGGCGCGGCCGCGGCTTGATGAACTGCGTGTCCACCTCTTCGAATTCGAAGCGCGGTTCATCGGCGTCTGGCGCGAAGCTGGCCTTGGTGGTCTTCAGGAAACGCTCGTCGTCCCGGTCGGGGAAGTCGGGCTTGTAGTGTGCGCCTCGCGACTCATCGCGGAGCGCGGCTCCCTGGGCCACCACGCGGGAAATCTGCAGCATGTTGTAGAGTTGACGCGTAAAGGCGAAAGTCGTGTTTGCCCACAAACTCTTGTCGCTCAAGTTGATGTTGCGATACCGCTCCAGCAATTCGACGATCTTGGCGTCGGTCTCCTGCAGCGGCTTGTTGTAGCGGATGACCGTGGCGTTCTTGGTCATGGTCTCGCCCAGTTCGCGCCAGATCCTGAATGGGTTCTCATTGCCATAGGAACTCATCAGCCGGCCGTTGATCTCCTCTTGCCGCTTCTTCTCGGCAGAGTGTCCGCCGTCTCCCTGCGCCGCAGGCAGAGCCTTGGCATACTCGGTTGCCTTCGGTCCGGCCAGTCCGCCGCCATAAATGCACGACAGCAGGGAATTGGCGCCCAGGCGATTCGCGCCGTGGTATTGATACTCCGCTTCGCCGGCCGCAAATACGCCGGGAATGTTGGTCATCTGGTTGAAGTCCACCCACAGGCCGCCCATGGTGTAGTGCATGCCGGGGAAAATCTTCATCGGCACTTCGCGTGGATCGTCTCCCACAAACTTCTCGTAGATTTCCAGGATGCCTTCAAGTTTGCGGTCAAGCGTGGCTCGGTCAATGTGGGTCAGGTCAAGATAGACCATCGGCTGGCCATCGATGCCCAGTCCATGTTCGTAAACAATCTTGTGGATGGCGCGCGTGGCTACGTCGCGCGGCACAAGGTTGCCATACTTGGGATACCACTCCTCAAGGAAGTAGAAGCGCTCCGCGGGGGGAATGCTCTTCCAGTCGCGCTCGTCGCCAGGTTTGCGCGGAACCCATACACGTCCGCCTTCGCCTCGGGCCGACTCCGACATCAGTCGCAGCTTATCCTCGCCGGGAATACATGTGGGGTGCACCTGGATGAACTCGCCATTGGCGTAGTAGGCGCCCTGTTGATAGAGCGCGGAGTTCGCTGAGCCAGTGCAGACTACTGAGTTTGTGCTCTTGCCGAAGATGGCGCCATTGCCGCCGGTGGCGATAATGATGGCGTCCGCGGGGAAGGTGCTCAACTCCATGGTGCGCAGGTTCATCGCGCAGATGCCGCGACATACGCCGGTGCCGTCGAGTACGGCGGAGAGAAACTCCCAACCCTCGTACTTCGTAACTTTGCCTTCCGACTCATAACGCCTCACCTGCTCGTCGAGCGCGTAGAGCAACTGCTGCCCGGTCGTGGCGCCGGCAAAGGCGGTGCGATGGAAGAGCGTGCCGCCGAAACGGCGAAAATCCAACAAGCCTTCGGGAGTGCGGTTGAAGGGAACACCCATGCGGTCCAGCAGGTCGATGATTCCCGGGCCGGCTTCGCACATGTTCTTTACCGGAGTCTGGTTGGCGAGGAAGTCGCCGCCATATACCGTGTCGTCGAAGTGCTGCCAGGTGGTGTCGCCTTCGCCCTTCAGATTCTTTGCCGCGTTGATGCCGCCCTGCGCGCAGACCGAGTGCGAACGCTTGACCGGTACTATGGAAAAGAGGTCAACCTTGCCGCCGGCTTCGGCGATCTTGATCACTGCCGATAGTCCGGCCAGTCCGCCACCGACGACGATAATCCTGGGATTTGCTGCCATGATTCTTGCTCGTCCTTTCCTGCTTTACTGCCCTTGCCTGCGGGACGCGAAACGCCCCATTGCCTGTTGCCTGAGCGCGGCTGCAGCTATTGCGTCGCTGGCGGTGCGCTCTCAGGTGCAGCGGAAGGCGCATCCCCAGCGGTGATTTGTTCGGGTGTCAGATTCTCAGGAGCATTTCTGTGGTTTGGGCCGACGAAGGCATACAGGCTGCTGAGTCCAATGACGACCATCGCCACACCCAGTCCGCCGCACACGAAGCCCATCTTGCGTCGGGCCTTGTCGCCGGGAGTAATGCCCCACTTGGCAGAGAAGAGCCACACACCATAAGCGAAGTGCCAGCAGGTGGCAATGATTGCGATGGCGTAGAAAGCGAGCATCCAGGGATTCGACAGTTCCATCTGAACCTTGTGGAAGGCCGCTCCGGGATTCTCCGGCAGGCTGACGCCGCTAAAGCGCTGCCGCCACACGTGCTGCGCGATGTAAATGAAGGCGATGCCGCCCGTCCAGCGCTGCGCCACGTACATCCAGTTGCCGGCCCAGGGGTAGTAAACCACGTTGCTCTTGCCCCGCAGCCAGATGTAGACGCCGTAGAGCGCGTGATACAGCAGGGGGATAAAGATGAAACCCCACTCCAGCACCCGAACGAAGGGCAGGCCGTTGAGGAACCGCACCTGCTGCGCGTAGGCTGCAGGGCCCTTTAAAGCCTCGAAATTGGATACGAAATGCTCGACCAGGAACGCGCCGATCGGAACGATTCCGCTAAGCGAATGAAGCTTGCGCAGCAAAAACGAATTACCCTCACCGGCCTGGAGTGGCTGCACGCCACGGGTGGGAGGGGTGGCGGCGGGTCGAACAGCGGTAGCCATGTGCAAGGAACTCCTTCGGTCTCTGATAGTTGTACATCTCCTGCCGGCAAGAAAAACCTCGGCAGTGATACAGATCACGCTTCATTATTCGTGCGTTTGAGAACCACCGTCAAGGAAGGGCAGAATATGAGTGGACTAGGCTAAACAAAATCACGCAATTTTGCGTCGAAACTGCTCCAAAAGTGACTGTATTGCGCGTCCTCGATGGCTTAATCCGTGCTTCGTTTCGAGGTCGATTTCGGCCATTGTTTTTTGGAATCGGGGCAGGAAAAAGAGGGGATCGTAGCCGAATCCCCCTGTCCCTATTGGCTCCGTGAGGATTTCGCCTTCCACGCTGCCGTCCCCCGTCAGCAGGCAATCGCTGTCTTTCGCCAGGGCAAGCACGCAGTGGTAGCGGGCGCGGCGCTCTCCTGCCGGAATTTCCTTCATTTTCACCAGCAACAGGCGGTTATTTGCCTGGTCCACCGTCTCATCCTCATTCAGATCAACGCCCTCATCCACCGCATAGCGCGCAGAACGCACGCCCGGGGCGCCGCAGAGGGCATCGACCTCGAGTCCGGAATCGTCCGCTAGAACCATTTCCCCGGGCAAAAAATGGCTGTAATAGACCGCTTTAGAGCGCGAATTTGCTTCGAAAGTGCGCTCGTTCTCAGGAGCGGGGGGAATGTCGTTCATCCCCGGAAATGGCTGAAAAGTTATGGTTTCTGAATCGCCCAGTGCCTCAGCGGCAACGACGAAATCACGCAGTTTTCCCGGATTGGTGCTGGCAACGTAGATGGTTGCAGACATAAGGAGAGTGTAAACGGGCTCGGTGATTGCGTTCGGTTTGCTAGCTTGTACGGAGACGGATGGGGCTCACAGTATCGTTGTTGGCTTGATTCCTTGCTGCAACTGCTGCTTCCAGTCCAGCAGGCGTGCCTTGGTGGCCTCAGCTTCGGCCTCGGGAATCATGCCCTTATGCTGGTAGAGAATCGACAGGCTTGTGTGCGACAGCGGATCGGCAGGATCAAGTTCGATTAGCTTCTGGGCCCATTCGATGCCCTCGTCCAGGCGGCCGCAATCCTGCAGCGCGCGAACCAGGCCGTGAACGGCGTCCAGCTTCTCCGGATCAAGCTCCAGGCAGGCCTTGAAGCCTTCTACTGCGGCGCAAGCGTCGCCCGCTGCCACCAGATCTAGAGCTTTGTGATACTGCTCCTCTGCTGCGGCGCGGTTCTGCTCGTGCTTCGGATTGTCCGTTGCCTGTTTCATCGATGTCCCTATGATAGCGCGGATTGAGGGATACGCCCGTTAGTGCGTAACTGCCAATTCTTCTTCCAACTGCTGCTTCTGGAAGAGGTCGGCATAATAGCCGTTCTGTTCCAGTAGTTGCTCGTGGGTTCCGAGTTCGGCGATGCGTCCCTGCACCAGCACGGCAATCTGGTCGGCATGGCGCACGGTAGATATGCGGTGAGAGATGAAGATGGTCGTCCTGCCCTTCATCACGCGTCGCAGTTCTTCGAGAATCTGCTCTTCGGTGTAGGTATCAACGCTGGCAAGAGCGTCGTCGAGAATCAGGATCCGCGGATTGCGCAGGATAGCCCGGGCGATGCTGGCACGCTGCTTTTGGCCGCCGGAGAGCGTGACGCCGCGCTCCCCAACCATCGTATCGAAGCCCTTGGGAAATTCTTCGAATTCCTTGCGGATGTGGGCTGATTCGGCGGCTCGCATCACTTCGTCTTCTGTCGCGTCAGGAACACCGAAGGCGATATTTTCGCGGATCGTCTCGCTGAATAGGAATGTCTCCTGCGGCACCACGCCGAGATTCGAGCGCAGGGTGGCCAGCGGATACTCGCGGATCGGTCTTCCGTCCATCAGGACTGAGCCCGGCTCGGCATCGTAGAGACGCGCAATCAGGTTCACCAGCGTCGTCTTTCCTGACCCTGTAGGTCCCACAATGGCGATGCTGCTTCCAGCTGGAATCCTAAGCGAGAGGGACTTCAGAATGGGGCTGGATTTCTCTTCGGCAGATCCGTAGGCAAACGTGAGGTCGCGGAACTCGATTTCGCCCTGCAAGCAATGATCAATTGGGATCGAGACATCGGCATCGTGGTCGTCAATCGAGGGCTTCTCTGCCAGAAGTTCGTCGATGCGCGTAACGGAAGCTGTCCCGCGCTGGAAGAGGTTTACGACCCAGCCCAGCGCGATGATGGGCCACGTCAGCATCAGCATGTAGGTATTGAAGGCGGCGAAGTCGCCAACGTTGATGCGGCCCAGCAGAACCAGGTGACCACCGACGAGCAGGGAAATCGCCATCGCCAGTCCGATGATGAATTGCAGCGTGGGCCACAGCATGCCCATCAACTGAACCAGGCGTAGAGAGCGTCGAATGCTTTCGCGATTGGAGCGCTCAAAGGCCGCGATCTGTGCCTCTTCCTGCGCGAAAGCGCGAACGAGTCTTGCCCCCGAGAAGTTTTCCTGCGCCTGTGCGGAGATGTCAGAGAACATCGCCTGGATGCGCTCGAAGCGGTCGTGAATCCGGCTGCCCAGTACCTGCACCACGACCGAAGCCAGCGGTAACGGCACCAGCGCATACAACGTCAGCAAGGGGCTAATGCGCAGCAGGAAGAACAGCGCGCCCAAGGAGAACAGGATGGTGTTGGCGCTGTACATGATCCCCGGGCCCAGCAACTGGCGTACTGCAGCCAGGTCGTTGGTCATGCGCGCCATAATGTCGCCGGTGCGGTGGTCCTGGTAATAGGCTGCAGGCTGCTTCTCAAGGTGCTGGAAGAGGTCGTTGCGCAGGTCGTACTCAATTTCGCGAGAGACGCCGATGAGGATCCAGCGGGTGAGGAATAGAAAGATTCCCTTCAGGATGGATACGCCGACCAGCAATCCGGCATAGAAAAGTATCTTTTCCCGCGTGACCCCGTGATTCAGGGCGTTGATGGCGTTTCCGATGACCAGCGGAAACAGTATCCATATGGCGTTGCTCAAGACTACGGAGATGCCTCCCCAAACGTATCCACGCCAATAACGGCGCATGTAAGGGAAGAGTGGGCGGAGGCGGCTGAGCATGCTGTCCCTATCTTAAATGACGCTGTACAACCATGGGCGAAGGGTTACGTGGGTGTTCGCAAAAGCAGGTAACCGCCGGCAAGAGCAAAGAGCAGGTCCGGCGACCAGGCCGCCATTAAGGGTGGAAGCATGTTCACGTTGCCCATGGCCTCAAAAAGTCCGGCGACAACGGAGTACGCGATGGCTACACCGATGGCAATCGCAACCCCGGTGAGCGATCCGCGCCGTCCCATGGAGAGCGCAAAAGGGACGGCGAGAACGGCCATCACCAGGGTTATCAATGGATAAGCCAATTTGCGGTTCAACTGGACGCGCAGCCGCATTGTGTCGAATCCGCTCTGCCTGAGGTCGCGAATGTATCGGCGGAGTTCGCCGAAACTCATCTCCTGGGACTGGCGACTTTCCTTCTTGAAGTAGGAGGGCTCCTCCCCGATTTCCGGGAAGGTTTTCACGTCAAATGGCAGATAGCTGGTCACGGCCTCGCCATGGATGGACCGGTCCCATCCGTTTTCGAAGACCCATCGCTCAAGCCGCGGCTCCCACTGGGCGCTGGTGGCGAAGATGCGGCGTGAGATTGAGAATGTCTCGGGGTCGAATTCAAAGACGCTGATATTAGCGAATTTATCCTGGTCGGGATCGAAGAACTGGTAATAGAAGATCCGCCCCGGCTTGCCCGGTTCCTGGTGGCCGAACATCCACTTTTGATCGGGCCGGAGAAACGTCTGGGCAGGCTTACCCTTGATGGTGCTGCGTAGAGCCTCCTGGCGGCGATTGGCACTCGGCAGATAGACCTCGTCGAAGATAAAGAGGGCTCCAGCAAGGATGCTGGCGATGACGAATATGGGTAGCACCACGCGATAGAGGCTGATGCCCGTGGCCTTCATCGCAGTCAGCTCATTGGAGCGATTGAGTGCGCCGAAGGTGACAAGCACTGAGATCAGCACACTCAGCGGGGTAATGATGTAGATCATGCTGGGCGTGAGATTGATGAGGTATTCGCCCACGGTGACGAGAGGAGTGCGATTGCGAATGATGTCGCCGAGCAGTTCAAAGAATGTGAAGACGAGCAGCAGGAGCACAAAGCTGATCAGCACAAGTCCGAGCGTAGTAAGGAATTCCCGCAGCACATATTCATCGAGAATGAGAGGGAATCTGCCCCGCCCCTGGCGTTCGCGGCGAAATGTTGGGTTGGATTCGGTCTTGGCCTTGCCTGGAGTCTTGAAGCGGAACCATGAAGTGACTGAGGAAAATACCGTGAGAAGTGCGCCGCCGGTCGCCATCTGCCGCACCAGGATAAGGCCACAAATCGCGAATACGATATTGGCCATCCAGACGCCGACGAATGCGGGCAATTTATCCTGACGGCTGAGTGCAATGCCTGTAGAGGAGAGGAAGTAGTAAACGAAAACCAGCACGATGGTGAGCACGAAGCCTGCGCTCTTGCCGCCGCGTTTTGACGAGATGCCAAGCGGTACGCCAACCAGCATCAATACCAGGCATGCGGCGGGATAGGCAAAGCGCTTGTTGAGTTCGATGAGGTACCATTTGCCGCCCGGCCCTCGCGACTTTGCCAGCAGCGCACGATTCGACATTGCCAGGATGGGTGTGTCGTTCCGGCTGACACGGGCATCGGACTGAGATTCAAATTGCAACGGGAGATCCGCGTCAGCGAAAGTGGATACGCTGTATTGTCCCGGGTCCTTGGCCTGGGATTCATGCGTCGAACCGTTTCTCAACCGCATCTCCGTTGAGTGGTCGTCTCCACTTACCACCGTAGCGGATTCCGCCGTGGTCACGCTGGGTGAGGCGGGATTGCTGAGATTCGCGAGAAAAATTCGTCGCCAGTTCGCTGAGCCCGCCGCAGGCTTTACATCCTGAACGTAGAGCGCAAAGCCCTTGAAGTCTTCGTAGAATACGCGAGGCTGCACTTCGTAGGAGGCCTGCGAGTTCCGCAGCGTGCCTTCGAGAGCGAGCAGGGCACGCGATGCCTGCGGTGCAAGGAACAGGGAATTCGCCAGTCCCACCAGCAGCGCCACACCAGCAACTCCGGAGATCACCCGGACGAAAGTCCAGACGCCGATTCCTGAGGCGCGCATAGCGGTGATTTCGCTATCCGCTGCAAGCCGACCGAGGCCCAGCAGGATGCCGACCAGCACAGCCATCGGAATGGTGACCGTGAATGTGTTTGGAAGCGTAAAGAGAAAGATTTCCGCGACGCTGGTAAGCGACGCGCTGTTTCTTACCACCAGTTCAAGGATCTGTCCCAGCGGGCGCATGAACAGGACAAAGGTGAAGATCGCGCCGCCGATCATGGCGTACGACAACACTTCTCGCAGGATGTATCGCGTCAGGATGCGCACAGGTCTGTCCAGAATCAGTCTACAGGACGCGGATCATCGCGAATGCAGATAGACAAGGTCAAGCAATTCGTCATACATCTGGTCAGCGGAGGAGGTGCCCTTGCGAATGGCATCGGCGGCGCAGTTCTTTAGATGGTTATGCATCAACTGGCGGCTCACACCGCGCAAAGCCTGCTGGACTGATCCCACTTGCACCAGGATGTCGGCACAGTAGCGCTCGGATTCAACCATCTTTTCGAGGCCGCGGACCTGGCCCTCGATCCGGGCCAGTCGCCGCAGGATCGATGACTTGATCGCCGGGTCGACGGCAACAGCTTTCCGGCCAGTTGCGCAGGCACAGGTGTTACCGGGCTCGGCGATCAGCGGTTGTTTACGGGAGGCTTTGGGGGTAGTCATCGGGTTCTGAAGCTCCTTAGGCGCAGGCTGTTGGCCAGGACGCTGACCGAACTTAGAGCCATGGGCGGCACTGCCGCCAGAGCCGGGCTCAACAGTATGTGCAGAACGGGATAAAGGACGCCGGCGGCAATGGGAATTCCCAGCAGGTTGTAGCCCAGCGCCCAGCCCAGGTTTTGACGCATGACGCGGAGGGTTTGCCGGGAAAGCTGGATCGCCGTGACGACGGATTCCGGTTCGCCACGAAGGAGAATCGCATCGCCGGCGTCGCGGGCAAGATCCGTGCCAGTGCCCATGGCCAGCCCGGCGTCGGCCTGTGCCAAGGCTGCCGCGTCGTTGATGCCATCGCCAACCATCGCAACCTTGCGGCCCTGTTGCTGCAGGGCGCGAATGCTCTCCAGCTTCTTCTCGGGGAGCAGTCCGGCAAACACCTCGTCGATGCCGAGAGCGGCGCCAATCTGGATCGCCGATTCCTGCCGGTCGCCGGTCAGCATCACCACTTCGATACCCAACCCGTGCAGCGCACGGACAGCATCCTTGGCGTTTGGCTTTACAGTGTCCTGCGCTGCCAGCCAGCCGCAGAACTTGCCGTCAACCGCGACGTAGAGCAGAGTAGCGCCCTCGGGAAAGGCTGTACTGGGCATAGTCAGATCGACGCCCAGGACATCCATCATTTCTCGGTTGCCGGCAGCGACTTTGCGCCCGGCGACAATGCCGGTGAGCCCGGTTCCGGGATGAACCTGAACGCCTGTCACTTCAAGCGTGGGTATTCCGGACTGGCGTGCTCGTTCCAGAACGGCATGAGCCAGCGGGTGCTCTGAGCGTTGTTCGAGCGAAGCAGCCACGCTTAGCAGATCGTTTTCGGGGACGGCGTTTGCGGCGCCTGTTGCGACAATCGCAGGCCTGCCGTTAGTGAGCGTTCCGGTCTTGTCGAGCGCGATTGTGTCCACGCGGGCAAGGCGCTCCAGCGCTTCGCCGCCTTTGAAAAGTATGCCGAGTTGCGCTCCACGGCCGATGGCGACGGTGAGAGCAGCTGGCACGGCCAGGCCCATGGCACATGGACAGGCAATGACGAGCACCGCAATTGAGACAGCAAATGCGCGGCTTAGTCCGCCGATGGGATCGAGAAATGCCCATGATGCAAACGTGAGGACGGTGAGCCCAAGAACTACGGGAACAAAGATAGAGCTGACGCGGTCAGCGAGTTGCTGCATAGGGGCTTTGGACGACTGTGCCTCCTGCATCAATCGCAACATCTGTCCCAGTACGCTGGCTGAACCTACCGAGGTTGCACGGTATTCAACCGCACCGTCATAGTTCAGCGAACCCCCGATGAGGCGATCGCCAGTTGCACGCGATACCGGTTCTGACTCACCTGTGATCAGGGATTCGTCAACCGATGTACGACCCGCCTTGATGATGCCATCGACGGGAAGCCGCTCTCCGGGACGCACGATGACCGTGTCTCCCGGTATGACAGATGCGAGAGGAACCCGGACTTCGACGCCCTCACGCAGCAGTGCCACATCCTGTGGCTGGAGCTTCGCAAAGGAGCGGAGAGCATCCACTGTGCGCCTTTTGGCGCGGGCATCGAGCCAGTTGCCCGTCAACAGAAAGCCCAGGATCAACAGTACGGATTCGTAATAAACATCTGGTCGCAAGCCGTGACGCAGAAAGGCGTTTGGGAAAAAAGTGGCTGCGGCGGAGTAGATAAACGCTGCGCCTGTGCCCAGCGATACCAGCGTGTTCATGTTGGTGCCGCGATGAAGAAGCGCCTTCCAGGCCCTTGCATAGATGGCAGATCCTGCCCAGAACATTCCAGCGATGGTGAGAACCAGCAGCGTTAAACGCAGGTTTTGCGAAGACACGGAATACAGGGCCGGAGCAAGTTGCATCAGCAGCTGATCGAGGCGTGAGTGCGTGTCCATGAGAGGCATGGACAACAACATTGCCACCACCCCCGCTGCCAGCGTACCCAGAGCCTTTGCTTTCAGCGCGCTCTCGTTCTCTATGCCGTGATCGTGGCTGATTGGGGATTCGTTCGATTGAGCAGGCAGGGAGGCCTCATAGCCCGCGTTATGCACGGCTTCGACCAATGTCTCAAGTCGCGCAATTGTGGGGTCATAGATCACACGAGCAGAGTTCGTCATGAGGCTGACGCTGGCTTCGGTCACGCCGGGCGTTGCCTGCAATGCATGCTCTACGTGCACCTGGCACGCCGAGCAGGACATACCAGTGACGGGGAGAGTGACCGTCATGCTTTCGTGCTTCTCGGTGGTAGCGGAGAGTCGCTTCACTACCCCTCCAGGTGCGCCGGAAAGCCAGCTTTTGAGACCGCCTCTACCAGTCCCGACGCAGTGAGGGGGCCATCGACCAGTTGCACGCGCGCAGCGCCAATCTGCACCTCGTCCACCTTGACGCCTGCAAGAGCGTTCAGCGTCTGTGTTACTCGGCGGACGCACGCGCCGCAGTGCATGTTGTCAATTCGCAGGCTTACTTCGGACATGGAATATACCCCCACCCCCTATATTACTCCGAATTAGCGAATTACTCTGGTTCTGCAGGTGGGGCGGTCGCAGTTGGAAGAAACCGGTAGCCGATGCCGCGAACCGTCTGCAGGAAGACAGGGTGGGATGGCTCGTCTTCGATATATCGACGGAGCCGAACCATGAAGTTGTCAATGGCGCGAGTGTCGGTGTCCTCGTGCACCCGCCATACCTGCTCCAGCAGTTCTTTGCGAGAGATAATGCGGTTCTGATTTTGCACCAGGTAGCGAAGCAGGTCGCCTTCCATCAGGGTGAGGTGCACCGTTTTGTCCAGAGCCGTAAGCTCCAGGGTGGCGAAATTAATTGTCTTTCCCGAGAAGGTGAAACTGCTGATCTCGTCGGGCGCTGTGGCAACATCCTCGACTCCTTTACGCTGCCAAACCATGCGACGCAATAGACCATGCAAGCGCGCGATAAGAATCGAGAGGTCGAATGGCTTGGAAAGATAGTCGTCGGCCCCGGCCGCAAAACCCTGCAGCACATCTTCAGGTCGGCCGCGTGCAGTCAGCATCAGGATCGGAACAAAGTTTTGTCGACTGCGCAATTCCTCTGCCACTTGAAAGCCGTTCTTGCCCGGCAGCATTACATCCAGAATCACGGCGTCGAAGGATGGTCCGTTGAGCAGGCGTTTCAGTGCCGACTCGCCGTCGCCTTCAATCTCAACGGCATAGCCCTCGGCCTGAAGATTAAAAAGAAGGCCCTGGGCAAGGTGGGCTTCATCTTCGACGATGAGTATTCGCAGAGGCTCGTTCATCGTTCGTCCCTCGTCAATGCTGCTTCCTGCGGATTCTCAAAGTATCGCGGCAACTGCAAGCTGATGGTAGTACCCTTGCCCTCTCCATCGCTGCGTGCGACGGCGTCGCCACCATGCTGTCTCGCGATTGAACGGACAAGGAAGAGTCCCAGGCCTGTGCCCTTAACCTTGAGAGTGCTCAGCGACGGCACCCGATAGAAGCGCTTAAATACCCGTTTGATGTGTCCCGGTGGAATGCCCATGCCGTCGTCCGTGACGTTCAGGGTGACCCATGCGTCATTTTCCACCTTCAACTTCACGCGCACGTTCACCTTCTCAGGCGAATATTTCACGGCATTGTCCAGGACGTTCAGGACCGCGGCGCGAAGGTCGTCGCGATTGCCGCGAACAGTGACCGAAGCCGCCGGGTTGCCTGCTTCCATACGTACCGTGCCTTCCGCGAGGTGATGCCTTTGCAGCGTAGTTTCGATGCACTCCTCGATCAACGCAGCCATATCCACCGCCATGCGAATCTGGTTTCGCGTACCCTGGCCAACCTCGCCGGCTTTCAACACCTGCTCGACTGTGGCCAATAATCGCTCACTGTCCGACAGCATGATGCCGTAGAAATACTGGCGCTGTTCCTCGCTCAGGGCACGTCGCTGCAATGTTTCGAGATAGAGCCGGATGGAAGCGATGGGCGTTTTAAGCTCATGCGTAACAGCATTCAGAAAGCTGTCGTGGCGCTCATTACGGCGGACTTCACGCACCAGGAAGATCGTGTTCAGGATGAGCCCGGCGATGAGAACGCCGAAGAAGGCAACGCCCAGGACGAGCGGGACAATCTTGCGCCAATTCAGGATCACCCACGTCACGTTGAGGGTAATCGCGAGCGCAACCAGGCACACCCCGAGGGTGATAAAGAAAACGATAGCGGGTCTGCGGCGGGTAATGCGCATGGCGAGATAAGGATAACCCGCTCAGCAAGATTCAGTCCTGACGGAGAAGATCGGGCTTCGCGAAGACGGGTGGTCGTGAAAATAAAAAGAGCGTCGCAGCCTGTGCCACGACGCTCGTTTAGCTGATTTGCGTGCGAGCTATGCGGTTCCTGCGGGACGTGGATCTTCCGGGTCGAAGTGCGCTGTCTTCACGTTCTTTGCCAGACCGACAGCCTTCAGCAACAGGATGCCGTAGTAGTTCGGATCAAACTCATACCATGCAAGGCCATGGCGCGCAGAGACGGGGTGTGCATGGTGATTGTTGTGCCATCCCTCACCGCCGGTCAGCAACGCAACCCACCAGTTGTTTCGCGAGTCATCGCGGGTAGGGAAGCGCTTGGAGCCCCACATATGCGTAGCGGAGTTTACAAGCCACGTGGCGTGCAGGCCAACTACGACGCGGAGGAAGATTCCCCAGAGTACGCAGCGCCAGCCGCCGAATGCCAACAGCCCCAGACCCACAACGACGAGGGGAACCCAGTGGTACTCGCTGAGCTTGACCATGAAGCGATCCTTGGCCAGATCGGGGGCATAGCGCGAGAGAATTGTCGTCTGGGAATGGAGTCCTGGTCCGCTCATCACCCAGCCCATATGCGACCACCAGCCACCGTCGTGCGGCGTGTGAGGATCACCGGGACGATCCGTAATCTGATGATGAATTCTGTGCGTTGCCACCCAGAAGATTGGCCCACCCTCAAGCGCCAGCGTTCCGCAGATCGCGAGGAAGTATTCCACCCACTTCGGAGTTGTATAGCCACGGTGCGTCAACAAGCGGTGATAGCCCATGCCGATTCCCATGTTGATGGCGAATACGTAGAGCACTGCCGCCGCGGCAAAAGCCTTCCACGAAAAGAAAAACAACGCAGCAACCGCGAGAACGTGAAACCCGATCATGAAGGATGTCGTCAACCAGTTGCGGGACTGGCCCTGGGTCGCGCGGCCAAGAATTGTGGTGTGTTGGGCCTGAGCGACGCGGACAGGGGATGCAGTTGACTGCGATACCTTGTCGCTAACAGGGGACTCGGTTATAACCGGGCTCTCGAGGAGTTCCATTGGCATGGGAAGTTTTGATCCTTTTAGGCAAATTCTGCCTAAATTGAACGTATCAGCAGAGTTATGCAGTGGTCCGTAACACTTTTGTAATTCGAACAGAACTAAGGAGGATCTCGGCAATTAAGAATGAATCCCGCAGACCACAAGGCAAACTTTCTGCTCAAATAGGACACACTATGTTCATGCCTCTCAGTAAGTTCTGGCTCGCATGTCTTCTCGGTAGTGCTGCTGTTGCCGCGGCTCAACAGACGGCCCAACGTTCCGTTGATTTGCCTAGCAGCAAGCAGATTCTGCAGCCGGTACCGGGATCGCCCGCGCGACTGAACAGCCTCCCGATGAGTTCGGCCTGGTCTCCCGATGGCCGCTACCTCGCAGTCTTGAATGCCGGCTATGGAACCTATGAGTCCAACTATGAGCAGTCCATTGCCATTCTGGATACCCAGACCGGGAAAGTTGCGGACCACCCCGACGCACGCACCTTGTCGCGTCTGCCTCAGACGCTCTATGCGGGCCTGGCCTTTGGCGCCGATGGCAAGCATCTCTATGCCAGCTTCGACTCGCTCACGGCGCTGGCGGGGGATGGTGCGAGCAAGACCGGGAACTCCATCGCTGTCTATGGTTTTCAAGATGGATCGCTCACGCCGCAGCGGCTCATCCCCATACCGCTGCAGACGCTGGCCAAGGGCAAGGCTCAGAATGAGATCGGCGCAAGGGTGGCGCGAGGGTCAGCGATCCCGGCCCCGGCAGGAATCGCTGTCGTTAGCAGCAAGAGTCATGGCGAGCAGATTCTTATCGCCAATGAGTACGCAGACAACGCCGTTCTGATTGACGCGGCCAGTGGGGCCTTGATTCACACTTTCGATCTCTCAGAGAGCAACGTCGTTCCTGCGGCCTATCCGATTGCTGTCATCGCGAGCAAGGATGGGCGGCGAGGGTTTGTTGCGTTGTGGAACAGCTCCGCGATTGTCGAGCTTGACTTGGAGAAGGGCAAAGTTGTGCAACGCTTACCGCTGCTTCCTCCGCGTCTCGCTACTTCTGCAAGTTCGCATCCCAGCGCCTTTGCATTCAGCCCGGATGAAAAAACTCTCTACGTCGCCTTGTCGAATCGCGACGCCATCGCGGCTGTAGATGTCTCCGCCAAAATGCGACTCGAGCAGATGTACGACACTCGCCTTCCTGGGCAGAGCTTTTTCGGCGCTATGCCGGTGTCGGTTGCCGTGTCTGCGGATGGAAAGCGAATCTATGCGGCGAACTCCGGCTCAGATGCTGTCGCCGTCTTCGATGAGCAACTGACCCACGGCAAAGCTCAAGCGGCGGAGCCACCGACGAAGGCCGTCGGCTTCATTCCAACGGAATGGTATCCAACAGCCGTCGCGCTACGCGGCAATCAACTCTACGTTGCCACCGCGAAAAGCAAGGGTACAGGGCCGAACAAGGCGCCTCAGAGGCAGGTGGCGGCCCAAAAGCGTAACAAGTCTGAACACACATATATCGCTACGCTGCTTTACGGTTCTCTCGCTTCGATTGACCTCGCAGATGCTGAGAAGAACCTCGGCGCACTGAGCGCCGCGACGCTGGTGAGCAACCGCATGAACGCAGCAGCGGAGCATGTCGTCTTTCACGGCGGCAACAATCCTATCCGCCACGTGATCTACATCATCAAAGAGAATCGAACCTATGATCAGATCTTTGGTGATCTGAGCGTCGGAGATGGCGATCCATCTCTGACGATGTATGGCCGCTCCATTACGCCGAATCAGCACAAGCTGGCGGAACAGTTTGGAGTGCTGGACAACTTCTACGATTCGGGTGAGGTTTCAGGCGACGGGCACGTCTGGTCAACGGCGGCCATCACTAGTGACTACACGGAGAAGATCTGGCAGCAGGCCTACCGAGGGCAGGAGCGGCTCTACGATTTTGAGGGACAGAACGCAAATGCGTATCCGCTCACCGAGGGCATACCCGATATCAATGAGCCGGACAGTGGTTATCTCTGGACGAATCTCGCGCGCCACAACAAGAGTCTCTACCATTTCGGCGAGTACATCTCCACCAAGTTCTGTGACGACTCCGGCGAGGCTCCCAAGACCATCTCTCCGACGGAAGGCACTCCCGAGCCTGCAGGGTCCGCCTGCACGCGAAGTCACATCAAAAAGGGAGAGGCGGTACCGGAGAACTACGGTGGCGGCATCAGCCGGTATCCCTGGCCAATTCCCCTGATTCAGCTGAACACCGCAACGAAGCCGGAGCTTCAGGGACACTTTGATCCGCTGTATCCCGACTTCAATCTCAGCTTTCCCGATCAGATGCGCGTGGACGAGTTTCTCACGAAGTTCCGCGAGTGGGCGGAGGCGCGCAAGAACGGCAAGGACGAGATGGCTTCCTTCGTGATGCTGCGCTTGCCTAACGACCACACCGCCGGGACCAGGCCAGGTGGGCCGCGTCCCCAGTCGTCTGTCGCCGACAATGATCTGGCCGTGGGACGCGCGGTTGAGGCGGTGTCGCACAGCGCCTACTGGGATGACACGGCGTTCTTCGTTCTGGAGGACGATGCGCAAGACGGAGCCGACCATGTGGACGCGCATCGAAGCATCGCCCTGGTGGTGAGCAAGTATGCGCCGCTTGCCCAGGCTCCCGTCGTGCATCACGACTTCTACTCCACCGTCAGCGTCGTCCGCACAATGGAAGACCTGCTGGGCGTCCCCCCCATGAACAACAACGATGCATTCGCCTCTCTAATGGCGCCGCTGTTCCAGGGGCAGGGAGACCAGCCCGCATTCCAGGCTGACTACAGCAATCGCGACAATGGCTTGATCTACGCGGTGAACACCGCTAAGTCGCCCGGCGCAAAGGAGTCCAGCCGCATGGACTTCCGTCACGCAGACCAGGCAGACGCACAAAAGCTGAACATTGTTTTGTGGCGAGACGCGATGGGATCCAAGCCGGTGCCGGAGATGCTGACCCGGCCGCATGCCCACCATAAGGACGCCGACGACGATTAGCGCAACCCTCTGCAAGCGCAAGAAAGCGGCCCGCTCACGAGCCGCTTTCTTGCGTAAACAAAGGCTGCCTAGTCTATGAATTCGACCTTCGACGCCATTGGGATAATGCCGCGTTCGTGGCCCATATCGAGCAGCTTGCGGATGGCGGCTTTGCCGTCTTCGCCGTAGTCCAGGGTGCGCTCGTTCACGTACATGCTCACGAAGCGATTCGCCAGGTTGGGGTCAAGATCGCGTGCAAACTGCATCGCATAGGCAAGAGCTTCCTCGCGATGATCCAACCCGTGCTGGATGCTCTCGCGCAGTGCCTGCGTCACGGTCTTCATGGTCTCTTTACCCAGGCTGCGACGAATCGCGTTGCCGCCTAAGGGAAGTGGAAGGCCAGTAAGATCACGCCACCATATGCCCAGGTCGAGAATCTTCTGCAGTCCGTTGGTACCGTAGGTGAGTTGCCCTTCGTGGATGATGAGCCCGGCATCGAAATTCCCGGCCACCACTTCCTGGATAATCTTGTCGAAGGGAACGTTCGCCGTTTCAATCTCGGGCGAAAACAGCTTCAGCGCAAGATATGCGGTGGTCAGTTCGCCCGGTACGGCGACGCGAATCTTGTTAAGCTCCTGAGGCTTGATCTTGCGATTGGCCACAACCATGGGGCCGTAGCCCTCGCCCACGCTACCGCCACAGGACATTAGCGCGTAGCTCTCCTGCAGGTATGGGTAGGCGTGGAAGGAGATGGCGGTGACATCAAAGGACGGCTCCGAGATCGCCTTGCGATTCAAAGTCTCAATGTCGCAAAGAGTATGCGTGAATTTAAAGCCATTGACGCGAATCTTGTTCGTCGCCAGCCCATAAAACATAAACGCATCGTCGGAATCGGGGCTATGGGCGATCTTGATCTCGCGCACGTTCGACGTGGGAGTCGCGTTGCTGGTTGTTTCGGGCTGTGGGGATGATGATGTTGCGGTCACTCTCTACCTGGTCCTTTCGACTACGGGAAGGGACATTTGTGTCGGCCCCGTCCTGATTCGGTTACTGATAAAACTCGTCATATTGAGACTAAGACTTCCTGAAGCGGATCCAGGCCGTGGCAATCCCAGCAGCGGCGATTACCTTAAGCGCATCTCCTGGCAAAAACGGAAGCACGGATACACTCATGATTGTCGTGACTTTTGCGTGCGTGTGCAAGGCGAGCCACGAAGCCCCGCAGAGCAGGATCAAAACATTACCCGCTGCTGCCGCCCACATTCTAGTTGAGAAAGCCGGGACGCCCCGCCGGGAAAGCCGCGAAACCAATGCCGCCACGAAGGGATAGGAGAGCAGATAACCTCCGGTCGGGCCAAGCAGCTGCAGCATTCCTCCCGCGCCGGGAGCGAAGACGGGCAGGCCCGCGGCGCCCTCGGCAAGGTAGAGGACCATGGTGGCAAAGGCGGTGCGCGGACCAAGCAACAGGGCCAGCAAAAGCACCGCGAAGGGCTGCATGGTCAGGGGCACCGGACTGAAGAGCAGCGGCAGCGAAATATGCGCGCAAAGGGCTACGAAGAACGACCCGGCGATGGCGATGCCCGCCGTACGCAGAGCGGGATGGACCCGGTCCGGCGCGCTGGCAGCACCCGCTACATCGGCCTTCGCTAAAATGTGCGCCATCTCAATCTCTCCCTCTGTGTGCTGGTATGGAATCAATCACTCTTTTCCCGCGGTTGAGTCGTGCTGTCGAGCCGGCTCCCCGGTCTCAATAAATTCATGGTGAACAAAGTCCTGGGTAATCCTGCGTTCCGCGCGATGGCGGCGAACAAGCCGGGCGATCAGGAAGACCACCCACAGCAAAACGATGACGCAAACGAACAATACGGAAAAGAGAATTAGCATGAGTGACGCCAGCGTCAGGATAACAAAGTCGAAGGTGTTTTATCGCACACTTGATCGGATCCATTGCAAATAGGACTCGCTCCCGCCTGAGACACCCAGCACGATGAACTCCGGAAGTTCATAGCTATGCAAGGTTTTCAGGGTCTCCTCGAGCGCTGCCAGCTTATCTTCTGTCGTCTTGATGAGCAGAATCACTTCCTCCGCTTCCTCCACCTGCTCCTTCCATCTGTAGACCGACCGTGCGCCCGGCACCATATTCACACATGCCGCAAGTCTTCTCTCCACCAGGGCGTGTGCGATGCGATCGGCCTCGTCTTTACTGCCAGCAGTGCTGAGAACGATGCTCACGGTGCTGTCCGTGATGTCGTTAGCCTCTGACCCCATGGTTCCCTCGCATTCAACATCCTACTTCGAGCAATGCTCAGAAGTTCCATTGTGGAAAATGTGTGGCGATGCTGATTCCTCCTCATCAATTTCGCAGAACTTCTCCTTGACTCAACTGACCCGCTAAAAGTCCACTAAAGAGACGCGGCTCGGTACCCAAATGCTCCAGTCATGGAGTCGACGCTGCGGAATCCACCAGAACAGAGGACGAGTACTTTGCGGGCAACGAACGCCATTCCGGATCCTCCCACCACTCCCGCCGAGCGGGTGATGGGGATGATCTTTGAATCGCGGAGGCGAATTGCCACCGTGCTGGCGATCCTTTTCTCTGTCTTCCTGGGCTACCACGTTATTGTGGGTCACAATGGCGTCACCGCGTACCAGCAGAAGCGCATCGAAGACAAGACGCTGAAACTGGAAATCAACGCTCTACAGGACGAGAACGCTCGTTTGAAGGACCACGTGGATCGCCTGAAGGCCGACCCCGCAACGATCGAGCATGAGGCCAAAGAACGCCTTCACTACACACGGCCCGGCGAAATCATCTACACGCTGAACGACAAACCTGCCGAATCGCAGCCCGCGCCGCCACCTTCAAAATAGCCCACGAGAAATGCTTTACACCTGGAGACCTTCCAGGGCATTCGCCAGCGAATCGTTGAGGCTGGACTGCAAGGCTTCGTCCAGCTTTTGCCCCGATGCCGTCAGGTAGAAGACGTCGATTGCGACCTCGCCTTCCGTGTCGATCAACGCAATTTCGATGTTGCATTTCTGCTCCGCCAGGGACAAGGCGATCTTGCGCAGCAGTCCGGGGCCATCCGGGGCTACCACTTGCAGCAGCGTGCTATGACTCGACGAAGTGTTGTCGAAGGTAAGGCGCGACTGCAGCTCCACCTTGGCCGGGCCGGTGCGCGCACCGTGATTCCTGCCTTGCAGCAATACTTCGACGGGGGTCTCAAGGGAGACGACCTTGCGGATGCTCTCGGTAAAGCGGTCTATCTCAGACGGGTTCAGTTCCAGCGTGCGAAAACTGTCGGTGAATTGAAATGTGTCGACAATGATGCCCTTGTCATTCGAGAAGGCATCGGCCTTGATGATATTCATGCCCCAGGCGGAAAGGGCACCCGCCATATCTGCGAAGAGCATGGGCCGGTCGCGGGTGATCAACGTAAGCTCGCACAACTGGCGGCCCAGGCGGAACTCCAGGCGAACCGGGTTCTTGTCGAGCTCCAGTGCCATTAGAAAGTGCTTGCGCACCTGCTCAGGCAAGCGGGTTTGCAGGTAGCGCTGCGGCAGGCCGTCGAGGAAATCCTTCAGCTCCGCCTCGCGCTCAGGCACCATGGAGCGGATGCGATAGAGCAGCGTTGGATCGACGTCGGAGTGATAACGGACCTCATCGACGCTGCGATCCATGAAGTTCGAAGTCGAGATGTACAACTGCCAAAGTGTCTCAGCTTTCCACGGAGTCAGCGCGTCGGGATGCACCGCCTTGATGTCCGCGTAGGTCATCAGGGTCAGCATCCGCAGTTGCATTGGCGTGCCTATCTTCTCAGCGAAGCGGCGAATGTTTTCCCCGTCGAAAATATCGCGGCGCAGTGCCAGCGACATCTCCAGATGGTTGCGGATCAGCTTGCGAATCGTGTCGCGCTCTTCGGCATCAAAATCGAGACGTGCCAGCAGGCTTTCAGCCAATTCAACGCTCTGGGTGGTGTGCTCGCCGGTGCGCCGAGCTTTGCCGATGTCATGCAACAGCAGCGCCAGCAGGAACAGATCCATGCGGTCGAGTTCGGGCAGAAGGGTAGCCAGCCGCTTCTCCCACTCCTGCGTTGGCTGGCGCAGGGTGTGGATATTGTCGATCACCAGGAACGTGTGCTCGTCTACGGTGTAGCGGTGGTACGCGTCCCGGATTACCAGGGCGTCGATGCCGTGGAACTCGGGGATCAGCAGCTCCAATATGCCCAGGGCGTGCATGGTTCGAAGCGCATGCGCGGCTTGCGGACCCAGCAGAACTTCCCGCAGGCAGTTCCACAGAAATGGTCCTTCGGGCATGTGTACCGCCAGCACCGGCAGCGCGTCTGTGATGCGATCTTCCGCATTCTGGCTCAGGGTGTAGCCGTGTGTGGCGATGAGCGCAAACAGCCGCAGAATCGCATCTGCATCGTTGACCTCGGCAGTCTCCGACAGATCGACGCGGCCATTCTCAACGTAGAAATCCGTGCCAGCCAACGGGGTGCGCCGGCGACGAAATGCCCGATAAAATGACGTACGAGCGGGCGGCAGGTCGTCCATCAGCAGCACAGCCCGGCGATAGATCGTCCGTGCGTGGCGATAGTAAGTGCGCATCCAGTAAGCCGGATCGGCCGTACCGCGCGTCTCCAGCCCGATGCTCAGTGCCGCTGCTTCATCCTGCGAATGCCAGTCCAGCCTGTTGTCGTCACGGCCAACTCTGAAGTGCAGGAAGCACCGCACAGAGGCTAGAAATTCAAATGCGGCTTCGGCGTCGCCATGAGGGCTGGAAAAGGCTGAGGAGTTGTTGCGGGGCCACTCTTTGGTCTCTCTGAGCACAAAGAGCAGAGCAAACCATTGCGCGAAGTGATGGTCCCGCAGGCCGCCGGGACATTCCTTGATATTCGGCTCAAGGTGGAAGATGGTGTTGCCATACTTGGCGTGGCGGCTGCGCGCAATTTCAGCAAGCCTTTGCGCTATGCTGTTCCACTCGCGCCGAACCAGTTCGGGGATCAGGTCGTCCTGCAGTTTCTTGTAAAGAGGGAACTCGCCGGTCAGGAACCTGCGATCCAGAAGCGATAGCGTGAACTCAATATTTTCAGAGTCGAAGCGGTCGCACTCTTTCAGCGTCCGGGTGGCGGGACTTGCCCGAAGACCGATGTCCCACATGGCCTGGTTACACTGCCGAACCAGATCCTTGGCATTGCGCTCGGCATCTTCGTCTGCGCAAAGGTAAAGCACGTCGATGTCGGAGGAAGGGAAGAGTTCCTTGCGCCCAAATCCCCCGGTAGCGGTGACGGCGATGCGAGGTGGTTCTCCGGCTAGCTCGGTCCACAGCCGTCGGATAATCCCATCTACGAGGGTAGTTCGCCGGTGAATGGAAGAGGTTCCATCGCTCGTGCGTTCGAATGTCTCGCGGATGGCGAGGGAGTCTTGCTGATACTGGTCTCGAAGCTCTGGAATCAGTATGGACTCTGGTGTCATGCCCTGCGCTTTCCGGAAGTAGGGTGCATGGTCGGTCGCCGGCAACCGGCCACACTCGCGTTTGGAATAGCTAGAGGGCCGAGGCGCCTCTTTCGTCGTTACGGATACGAATGGACTCGTCGATCTTCGAGATGAAAATCTTGCCGTCGCCGATCTTTCCTGTTCTCGCTGCCCCCAGGATCGCCTGCACCGCCTTTTCGACCATCTCGTCGTTCACAACCAGTTCCAACTTGATCTTAGGAAGGAGGTCAACCGTGTATTCGCGCCCGCGGTAAAACTCCGTGTGGCCCTTCTGACGTCCATGACCACGAGCTTCCAGGATCGTCATTCCTTCGATGCCCACTTCCATCAGGGCATCTTTCACTGCATCCAGCTTTGACGGCTGAATCATTGCTTCAATCTTCTGCATATCAATCCTCAGGCAATTTCAGAGTAACAGCTTGGCACGTCATGGGATGGTTTGCGTCGCTTAAGCCATCCAGTCGTAACCTTCCTCACCGTGCTGCGTCAGATCAAGTCCTTGATTCTCATCCTCGGCCGAAACGCGCAGCCCGATCACCGCGTCTACCAGCTTCAACAGAACCAGAGTACCTACAATTGAGATTGCCCACGCGATCCCAACCCCGACCATCTGGTTGAGGACCTGGTGGAAGTTGCCTTCAATTGCGCCTGCGGGCAATGTCGCTCCGTTGGCATTCTTGAAGATGGGATTAATCACGCTGGAGGCGAATATTCCAGTCAGCAATGCCCCCAGGGTCCCCCCTGCGCCGTGAACACCAAAGGCGTCCAGCGTATCATCGTAGCCAAATGCTTTCTTGACGACCGTAACCATCAGAAAGCAGAAGATACCGGCAGTCAAACCTATGGCCAGTGACGACATGGGCTGAACAAAGCCGGCTGCCGGAGTGATGGCTACCAGGCCTGCTACAGCCCCGGAAATGGCACCCAGGGCGCTTACTTTACCATTGCGCAGGTATTCGGCGGCACCCCACCCCAGCGCCGCTGCTGCGGCAGCAAGGTGCGTGTTTACAAATGCGCTCGTAGCCAGGCCGCCGGAGCCAAGCGCGCTTCCTGCATTAAAGCCAAACCAGCCCACCCACAGCATGCAGGCGCCGATGAAGCTTAATACCACGGAATGCGGAGGCATGGGTTCGCGCGGATACCCCACCCGCTTTCCCAGGTACAGAGCGCAAACCAATGCCGACACGCCAGATGTCACGTGTACAACGGTTCCGCCGGCAAAATCCAAAGTGGGAATGCGCCCGCCCAATGCGGAGTTCAGGAATCCGCCTTTGCCCCAGACCATGTGTGCCATCGGATCGTAGACCAAGAGCGACCACAGAACCAGGAAGACCGCCATGCCCGTGAACTTCATGCGCTCTGCGAAGGCGCCAGAAATCAGTGCCGGAGTAATCACTGCAAACATCAGCTGGTAAACCATGAACGTCTGCGCGGGAATTGTCGGCGCGTAGTCCGTGTTTGGCGCCAGCCCAACTCCTTTGAGGAAAACATGGTGGAGGCCACCGATGAAGCTGTTCCCGGTATCGAAGCAGAGGCTGTAGCTCACCAGGGCCCACATGACCGAGATGATCGCCATCATGGCAAAGCTCTGCATCATCGTCGAAAGGACATTCTTTTTCCGTACCAGGCCGCCGTAGAACAGGGCCAGCCCCGGCCCAGTCATCATCAGCACCAGCGCCGCACTCATCAGCATCCAGGCGTTGTCTGCCGACGACTTTGCATCCTGGGCGGCTGCTTCCAGCTTTGTCAGTCGATCGGAGTCGGATGCCGTCGTAGTTGGCACAGTAGCGACCGGTGAGCCATTCGCTTGCGCGAAGGCCCCTACGGGCGAAATAGAACAGAGTGACAATCCCAGAAGCAACTGTGCTGCTATATGGCGCAAGAGCCCTCCATCAAATAAGTAACCAAAAGAGAAACATGAAACGACGGTTGACAGAAACATTCAGTCTGGAAACCGTTGCGTGTGTAAAATAAGGTCCTCACAACGTTTCCGAAGAATGGCTCAAAGGCGGCCTCAGAAGATCGTCGAGCGGCGGATGGTTGTCCTGTGCTTTGGAACTACTTTACACAATTTTTCCCCGCAGAAATCGCTGAAATTTGTAGTCACGATTACTCCAGCGAGTCTCGTGCCAACCAGCGATTACCTTTGATGGTTACGGGAATCTCACTGGCGTTCATGGGTCGGGTGATCTTGTCTGATCGCAAGTGAGTGTTCCGCGAACCATTGGGGGAGCGCAGAATTTCGATGTGCACTGCAAACTACAAGGGTTGAACATCCTGTCGATGCCGAGACTCTCACCATCACGCTGGCTGTGGTTTGTTCTCCTCGCTGTATGCAGCATCGTCGCGTCCGCGCAGAGCTTCACATTCAAGGAGTACGGGCAGGACCAGGGTCTCGGCGATCTCGCGATCCGGAGCATTGCGCAGGATCATGACGGCTACCTGTGGATCGCTACGGAACACGGCCTTTTCCGGTACGACGGCTCGCGCTTCGTCGACTATGGGAAGAAACATGGGCTGGCCAGCACCATGGTGGTCGCCATCCATGTCGATAAACGCGGCATCCTGTGGGCGGGTACATCCGGCGGCCTCTTTTTCCTGGATAAGGACCAGTTTCATCGCGTCACCGCAGTGAACAAGGAACTGGTTTTCGACGACAACTCCTCGATCGTCTCTACTCCTTCGGGAGAGGTGGTGGTCAACTCGGAGCGTGACCTTTACTCCGTCGAGCCGTCCAGTGGCTCCCTGACTGCAATGCCATACCACGTGCAGCACGGCCAGGTACCAGCCGGGATGATCATTAACGGTGTGACTGCTGCTAAAGACGGCGGGGTGTGGCTGGGCTGCGATGAGACGATTTGCCATGTCTCCGGCACGGGATTCCAGCGCTTAGGCCCGAGTGACGGCGTACCAGCGGACAGGTATGTGGCACTCAAGGAGGACCGCGCTGGAAATCTGTGGGTCCGTGGCGACAAGCAGATCCTGCAAAGATCAGCGGATTCGTCCAAGTTTCGCGATGTGTCGCAGGGATTTCCCTTTGAAGCACGGGATCCCTCCAATTCGGCGCTTGCTGAGGACCCCAACGGCAGGATCATGACTCCTGCTGCCCATGGCCTGGCGCGCTGGAACGGCGAGTCCTGGGACCGCGTGGACTCTTCAGGCGGCTTGCCGGATTCAAATACCACCCAGATCTTCGTCGATGGGGAAGGCCTGGTCTGGGTTGGCACCCGTGGTCGTGGACTGTTCAAGTGGCTGGGATACGGAGATTGGGAAGATTGGTCCTCTGCCCAGGGAATCCGCAATCCAGCGGTCTTCGCTATCGCTCGCGACAAAAGAGACCGTGTTTGGGTCGGCAATGGCAGCACCATCGATGTCAGCGACGAGCAGCATCATCGATTCCAGCCTTTTGCCAAGAAACTGCCACCCAACCTCTTCGCACTGCAATCGGCGGCCAGCGACGTAGATGGAACGCTATGGTTCGGCGATTTTACGGGCGTTTTGCTCCATATTCATCCGGAATCCGGCACTTACGAGACCATAACGGTCCCCCGCGGCATACATCAGACATTTGCCGACTCATCCGGCACGTTGTGGGTCCTGACGCATAAGGGCCTGTACGCGGTGCCTCCAGCATCCGCCCCTGGTGGACCCAGAAAGCCTGTTCTCGACGAGGATCCGGTAATCAGCGGGAAAAAGCTAAAGGACATTGCTGAAGGCCCGGACAAGACTCTTTGGCTTGGCACGAGCGATGGGCTCTTTCATCGTGTGGACGGTAAGTGGCACAAAGTGCAGCTGCACAACGCCGAAATTGGCACTTCAATCGCCACCGTGGCGGCCGGACCGGGTGGCGAAGTCTGGGTTGCGGGAGATTTCGGCGGCGTCGCGCGTCTTCGGGTGAAGGACAACGTAGTGGGCTCAACCCAGATTTTTACCGTTCCTACCCTGTCATCTGAGAGCGTAAACGGCATTCTGATCGACTCGCGTGGGTGGGTGTGGATCGCAGGCGATCATGGAGTCGACATACTGCAGTCGGGGCGCTGGAGGCGCTTCGATCGCGACGAGGGCCTGCTCTGGAACGACACCAACGAAGGCGCGTTGATGGTCGATCACGACGGATCCGCATGGATTGGAACCAGCGCCGGCCTCTCGCATCTTATTCATTCTGAGTCACCTGCCGGGATCCACCCTCTGACCGCCAGGATTGAAAGTGCAACCTGGGGCGGCCATCCGCTGGCCCTCGACAAACCTTCGGTACTTCCTTGGCAAAGTGGCGATCTGGATGTTGATTTTGCTGTATTTAGCTACAGGAATGAAAACGCTGTTTCGTTCCGCTACCGGCTCGTCGGCCTGGAGGAAGACTGGTCTACCACCCGGGAGCATTCCGTTCGATATCCAAAGCTGCCCGCAGGGCGCTACCGACTCGAAGTTGTAGCTGAAGACTCCGGCCTCCATCGGGTCTCCAAGCCTGAGGTCCTCGTTTTCGAGATCAAGCCCCCGTGGTGGATGACCCCGATGGCCTGGGTATTCGCCGGCATCGCTATTCTTGCCCTGGGAGCGCTCTTCATGCGCTGGCGGCTGATGCGGCTGCTCGCCATGCAGAAGAGGCTGGAGAAGCAGGTGGCGGAGAGGACCCACGCTCTCCAAACCGAACGTCGCGAGTTACTGGCGACACGCGAAGTCCTTAGGCAGCAGGCCACGCGCGATGGCTTGACCGGGCTTCTGAACCGGGTCGCCATTCTCGAAGTTCTTGACCGGGAATGGAAGCGCGCCGAACGCGAAAAGATGGGCCTGGCAGTGATCATCGCCGACGTGGATCACTTCAAGCAGTTCAACGACACCTTTGGACACATTGCCGGGGACGAGGTGCTTCGGGCGATCGCAGTGCGCCTGAAGGAAGGCGTTCGTGAGTACGACTCGGTCGGACGCTATGGGGGCGAGGAATTCCTGATTGTCCTGATGGGGTGGCAACGAGAGGGTGGCGAGGAGCGGTTGACCTACCTTTGGCAGTCGGTTTGCGCTAATCCGCTGCGAATCGGAAACCGGATGCTCCGCTCGACGTCGAGCTTCGGTGTGGCGGGCTTCTCGGCGGGCGAAAAGGCTATTCCCGTGAACGATCTGCTCATCAGTGCCGACAAAGCGCTGTATCGCGCTAAAGTCCGGGGCCGCAACCGCATCGAATTTGCGGGACACGGAGAAAGCGGCGAGCAGAACGGGATAGAGCAAGTAAGTGCCTCCATTCCCCCCGAATGAGCGTGCGCTGAGCTAAGCCCTGGCCGTTGAGCGCCCATGTTTAAGATCAAAATGGATGCGCCATTCCGATTGCACATAGCGGCTCAGGAGGCATGTTCCGCGTTATAGTAGGGGCATGGGCGAGAGCAACCACGACCGCTATTTCTTTGGTGCGCTTGAAAGCAGTGGCCAGAACCGCGAGAAGGTCCGCGAAGCCAGTTATGGGTACGAACAGCCTGAGGGCGTCTTCCTTACCTCTCTCGACCTGGCAGTGAACTGGATCGGAAAGAATTCCGTCTGGCCAATGACCTTTGGCCTGGCCTGTTGCGCCATCGAGATGATGTCCATGGGAGCTTCGCGCTTCGATATCGCTCGCTTCGGTGCTGAAGTCTTTCGCCCGTCTCCGCGCCAATCCGACCTCATGGTGGTTGCCGGACGCGTCTCGCAGAAGATGGCACCCGTCATCCGACGGCTTTACGAACAGATGCCGGAGCCAAAGTGGGTTATCTCCATGGGCGCATGCGCCACCTCTGGAGGAGTTTTCAACAATTATGCCCTGTTGCAAGGTGTGAACCAGGTCGTTCCAGTAGATGTGTACGTCCCCGGCTGCCCTCCACGTCCTGAACAGTTGCTCTACGCCATGACTCTTCTACAGGAGAAGATCCAGAATGAACGGGGCAGTCTGCGCAAGACGTTGAATTTGCAAAGAGACCCCGTTGTAGTGGAGTAGATTCCGAAACGATTTATCCATCGGAATGTGTCTGCTCCGGGTCACCTGCAACGATGTGCAGAGGTTGTTACTAATTTGGTTCCCGCAAAAGTCAGGCCAAACTGGCAATGGAAGCGCTCTATTGCACGCGATTTAGTATCACGATTTAGCTGAGGCTAAGCTCGTATCTGGAGGCAAAATCTTTCGCTTAGTATCGACAGTTGCAGGGCAACCACATCCAAAAAAGGTGCACTAATCCAATCGAATGTGTGGTAATTTCAAGGTGATGTCAGATTGATTCGCATGGGAAATCGCCGTGCTCTGAGAGTGGGTCGCCTGGAGCGAACTCACTTCTTGAAACCAATTTTTGGACTCCAAGTATAAAGTTTAAGGTTGCGGAGGATAGACGCATGTTAGCTCGTCCGTTAAGTTCTCTGAGCAAAATCCTGTTAGTTGCGTGTGCCGTGGGTCTCGCGTCGTCGAGTCTTTACGGTCAGGATGCGCCCAGTACACCCTCAAAGCCTGCTGCTGCTCCGAATGAGCCAGGTCCTTCCCGGTTCGATATTTTTGCAGGCTATTCATACATTGCACCTAAGGGCACAGTAGAAGTTCCCGGCGCCAACATTAACGGCACCCCGTTACCGGTAACGTATTCGGCCATCAATCTGGGTGCGATCGGCAGCGGTGCTTATTACTTTGACCGCTACGTTGGCGCGCAGTTTGAGTACGCGAATCATCCCGATGGATTGAACGATGGCATGTCCACGGCCCAGGGTGGCTTGATCGCTCGCTATCCTACTGACCAGGGCATTACTCCATTTGTTCACTTCCTGGCAGGTGGCGCCCGCGTTGGCGGTCCGTATCACCAGCCCTACACATGGGGAACCGCAATCACGGCCGGCGGCGGTGTTGACTACGAAACTCCTTTTTTTGGTCACCACCTCGCATTTCGTCTCTTCCAGGCTGACTACGAATACATGCATGTCAACTTTGGACCCCAGAACCCATACCCAACCGGTGGACGCGCAAACATCAATGCAGCACGCCTGAGCACGGGTCTGGTCTATCACATCGGCACCATCGTTCCGCCGCCGCCAGTTATGTATGCCTGCTCGGTTAACCCGGCATCGGTATTTCCGGGAGATCCGGCAACTGTAACCGGCACTGCTACCAACCTGAACCCCAAGAAGACCGCGAAGTACACGTGGACTGCTACTGGTGTTAAGGTCAGCGGCGACACCACCACTGGCGCGATCGATACGACCGGTGTTGCTCCTGGTTCTTATTCACTCAAGGGCAACGTCACCGAAGGCGTGAAGCCTGGCCAGTTCGCAGATTGCACAGCAACTTGGTTGTCAAGCCCTTCGAGCCACCGACACTGAGCTGCGGCGTGAATCCCACGACGATCAAGCCCGGCGATTCGGCCACCGTCAATGCCCAGGGTGTAAGCCCGCAGAACCGCCCACTGACCTACAGCTTACACCAGCTCAGCTGGCCAGGTTAGCGGCACGGGCAACTCTGCCACTCTCACCACCACCGGTGCACCGGCTGGTCCTATCACCATCACTGCAATGTGACGGACGACAAGGGACAGACCGCTTCCTGCACCACGACTGTCAACGTTGAAGCTCCGCCGCCGCCGCCAGTTCCCAAGACCCAGACGCTCTGCTCGATCAACTTCGATCGCGACACCAAGCGCCCGGCTCGCGTGGATAACGAAGCCAAGGCCTGCCTCGATGACGTGGCCCTCAACCTCCAGCGCCAGACCGATGCAACGGCTGTCCTGGTTGGTTCGAAGACCGCGGCACCCGAAGCAGCACCCACCAAGAAGAGCAAGAAGAACGCCAAGCCTGAAGCCGACCTCGCAGCACAGCGCGCGGTTAACACCAAGGCTTACCTGGTAACTGAAAAGGGTATCGACGCGTCCCGCATCTCGGTCCGCACCGGCACCACCGACGCCAACCAGGTCCAGAACTATCTTGTTCCCACCGGTGCAACGTTCGATAACGACGTGCAGGGTACGACAGCAGTCGATGAGACGGCTGTTACCGCTCAGGTTCGCAAGCCGCTACCTGAGAAGCACCCGAGCAAGAAGAAAGCCGCTCAGTAGTCAATGGTGATACGAGCGTCATAAACCCGAAAAGGCTGACCAGTCTGACTGGTCAGCCTTTTCGTTTCATACAAGCATCCCCGCTGTCGTACGATGTACAGCAATTACCCACGGCTGGCTAACAAGGATTGGATCGAAAAGCAAAGCATAAAATGAGCAAATCTATACGGCGTAACCTCTTCCTCTGCTTCGTGTTCTCATTCGTCTTCTCAATAAATTCCTTACCTGTGCTCGCCGCATCCGCAGCCTGGATGCCGGTTGGTCCCGATGGCGGCGATGCCCGCAGCTTCGCACCCGACGCGTCGAATCCCAAACACATCTACCTCGGTACCACGAACAGCTGGATCTACCAGTCCGAGGATGGCGGCTCTTCATGGAAGCGACTTGCCAAGCTCTCCAAGACTGATGACCTGATTGTCGATAACATTCTGGTTGACCAGACCGACCCCAAGACGCTCTTCGTGGCGACATGGGTCGTTGATCATCCCGATGGCGGCCTTTTCATCAGCCTGGATCAAGGCAAGAATTGGACCTCGGTCCCCGACATGGAGGGCCAGTCGATCCGCGCGCTAGCGCAATCCGCATCGAATCCAAAAATCCTCGTCGCCGGTACGCTCAAGGGCGTCTATCGCAGTGAGGACAAGGGCCTTCACTGGAAGTTGATCAGCCCTACGAACAGCATGGAGATCCACGAAGTCGAGTCCATCGCCATCGACCCAGTAGACACGCAGATCATGTATGCCGGAACCTGGCATCTTCCCTGGAAGACAACCGATGGCGGAGTTACTTGGCGCAACATCAAGCAGGGTCTCATCGACGACTCCGATGTGTTTTCGATCATCATCGATCCCAAGCAGCCGGGCACCGTCTACGCCAGCGCCTGCTCAGGAATCTACAAGAGCGAGAACGCCGGAGAACTGTTCAAGAAGGTTCAGGGAATCCCTTCCACTGCCCGCCGTACGCGCGTTCTGATGCAGGATCCCGTCAACCGTAGCGTAGTTTACGCCGGCACCACCGAGGGTCTCTACCGCACTGCGGCAGCGGGCACCAACTGGGTCCGCATGACAGGGCCCGACGTCATCATCAACGATGTTTACGTCGATCCCTCCAACCCGCAGCACGTCCTGCTGGCAACGGATCGAAGCGGCGTTCTCGAGAGCAACGACGGATCCGTATCCTTTCGCAGTGCCAACGCGGGCTTCTCGCAGCGCCAGGTATCCACGATCCTGCTTGATGCGAAAAATCCCAAGACGATCTTTGCCGGCGTTGTGAATGACAAGGGCTACGGCGGCGTCTTCGTCTCAGCTGATAACGGTCTCACCTGGCAACAGCGTAGTACAGGCCTGGACGGACGCGATGTATTCAGCTTCGCTCAGTCTGCCTCTGGTTCGGTGCTTGCCGGCACCAGCCACGGAGTGTTTCAGTGGAACGGGAGCGCCTGGCAGCCTACTGGTAAAGTGGTCAACTACACCGACAAGACCACCTACGCCGGAACGGGCAAGAAGAGGGTTGCCAAAACCACCCAGGTGGCTCTGCCGGCAACACCTCTCGATGCGAAAGTCAACAAGATCGACGCCACCACCGACAACTGGTTCGTCGCTACTTCGGAGGGCCTGTATCAGAGCACGGATCAGGGGATGACATGGCAGGGACCAATTCAGAAGCAGCCCGCCTTCATCGGCGTGGTTGTTACCGGACACTCTGTCGTAGCAGCACGTCGCGAAGGACTGGCAATCTCACAGGACGGCGGCAAGCAATGGTCGCTTGCCTCACTCCCCGGCAAGCTCACCTCGGTGCGCGCCATCGCAGCGTCGCCCAAGGGCACAATCTGGCTGGGTGGCCGCGAAGGCCTCTTCTATAGCGACAATGAAGGGCAGTCGTGGCAGGCAATGGAGAATATTCCTTTCCGGGATATTAATGGCCTCAACTACGACGCCGAATTGGAGCGTGTGCTCATCACCTCCGGGCACTCCACCTGGGTCCTGGCTCTCAGTGAGGTCGATAAGGGCTTCAAGTTCTGGGATGCCGGCTGGCAGGTTCACTCGGTGCGATCCTCAGGCGGCAGGCTGGTGGCTGCCTCGCTCTTTGACGGCGTCGTCATGCAGCCGGCATCAGAGACGGCAGTGGCGTCCAGCGGATCACACTAGCTTCATGAGCAAGACCAGCGGGTCAGCAGAGGCGAATCGAATTCCGGTTCGCCTCCGCTTATTTGAGCCCGACGACCTTCCCGCCGTGTATGCGCTCGATCAAATCTGCTTTCGAAAGGGCATCTCGTACTCGGTTGAGCAACTGGCGGACCTGACTGGCGTTCCGTCAGGCACCACCCTAATCGCGGAAACGGATGAACTCAACATTGCCGGTTTTTGCGTCGTCCATCTAGAGCGGAGATCCAAGGCGACCGTGGGCCACGTCATCACCATTGACGTTCATCCTCAGGCACGCAAGCAGGGTGTGGGTAGCGTGCTCATGCAGGCACAGGAGGCCATCCTGGTCAGCCTTGGGATTTGGCATTGTGTGCTCGAAGTGGCAGTCGATGATCCGGGCGCACAGGAGTTTTACGCAAGACTCGGCTACCAGGTAACCTCTCGGTTGCGCGGATATTACATGGGGCGACTGGACGCAATCATGATGGAGAAGTCACTGCGGGACAAGGGGGACTAACGGCCGCTTTTGCCGGCGGGCACCAGAACCGATTCCAGCGAAGCCCGTTTTTCCGGCGTCATGGTACCCGTCGCCCGCCAGATCACTTCCCCATCTTTCTTCACCAGCAGCACGGTTACCTGGGTGTCGGTGGCTATCTTCAGCTGCCTCAGAAATGTTTGGCGGTTGAGGTAAAGCGGAATGGTGAATTGCCGTTGCTGGTCATCTGTTGCATCGCTGCGCATGGAAGAGTTTATCCACCAGCGGTAGAGAAAATTCTCCCTCGCAAAAACCGGCAACATGTAATGGCGAAAGCCCGGATGAGCGGTCTCGATCTCTTTTGCCACCGGCAGCCAACTATCGGCGTCTGCCTGTTGCTCGCGTTCGAAGGGGAGAAGAAGCAGGTTCACATCCCCTTTCAAGTCTCCCGGAAGCGTCACTTTCACTTTATCAAGGTCGTAGGAGACGACCACGGGGAACGTGGCGGACGGTGCAGGCTCAGGAGCTTGCGCAGTAGTGAAGTGGCCCAGAACCGGCAGTAGAGTAAGACAAGCGAGCTTGAAAAAGAGGTGCATTTGACCTGGCAGTTTGCTCTATTTTTCGTGTTCTTTCGATAGTATCAGCGTCGGGTCTTTCATCCTTGTGATTTCGTCCGGATGGAAGCTGGAATACACTCGTTAGTCCATAGCGAACCGGGCTCGAGTATGATGAATAGGTATGAATTTGCAGAGTTTGCCCATCGCCGAGCGTCGCCCCTTCCACACCAATGACCCGCGCCTGGGAGCCATCGCGGAGCGCGTGCTCTCTCGGACGCGTCTGAGCTTCGATGACGGCGTAGCCCTCTACCAATCGAGCGATCTGCTCGCCGTGGGATGGCTGGCGAACTGGGTGCGCGAGCAAATGCACGGCAACCTGGCCTACTTCAACGTCAATCGGCACATCAACCCGACGAATGTTTGTGTCGCTGCCTGCCGTCTCTGCGCCTTCGGCCGCAAGAAGGGAAGTGAAGGCTCCTACACAATGGCGCTGGAACAGGCATGGGAGACCGCGGCCACCGGCTACACTGAGGCGGTCACGGAGTTTCACATCGTCGGCGGACTACACCCGGACCTGCCGCTCGAATACTTCCTCGACCTGGTTGCAGGATTGAAGCAGCGCTTCCCGCAGGTGCACATCAAGGCGTTCACGATGGTGGAAGTGGCGTTTCTGGCGAAGCGTGCCAAGCTCTCCATTGAGCAGACTCTCATCAAGATGAAGGCAGCTGGCGTTGATTCGCTGCCGGGCGGCGGAGCTGAGATTTTTGCCGACCGTGTTCGCCACATCATCTGCGACCACAAGATCGATGGCGGCGAGTGGCTGGATACGGCGCGCATCGCCCACAAACTGGGACTGCGCTCGAACGCGACCATGCTTTACGGCCACGTGGAGAATGATGAGGATCGTGTCGATCACCTGCTCAAGCTGCGCGCCTTGCAGGACGAGACCGGCGGATTCCAGACCTTCATTCCGCTCGCATTCCATCCGGAGAACACGGCCCTAGGCCATCTCTCTACGACCACCGGTATGACCGATGTTCGCCAGATTGCGGTCAGTCGCCTGCTGCTCGACAACTTCGCACACATCAAGGCCTACTGGCAGATGCTGACGCCAAAGATCGCTCAGATTGCTTTGCGTTTCGGTGCCGACGATATCGATGGCACGGTGGTGGAGGAAAAGATCTATCACGATGCCGGAGCCACCACGCCCCAGGGACTGCAGCGTCGCGGTCTCATTCGCCTGATCACGGAGGCGGGCCGCGAACCGGTGGAACGCGACACCCTGTACCGTAGCGTCACTCGCACGGAAGACTCATTCACGGTGGCGGTTTAGCGACGACCAGCATCAATACGCCGCGATCCCGGTGATGTTCTGTCCGATGATCAGCGTGTGAATGTCGTGCGTGCCTTCGTAGGTCTTCACGGATTCCAAATTCATCATGTGGCGCATCACGGGTAGTCGTCCGTGATACCGTTCGCGCCGAGCACGTCGCGCGCCATCCGCGCACATTCCAGCGCCATCCACACGTTGTTTCTCTTGGCCAGCGAGATGTGCTCGAAGCCCACCTTACCCGCGTCTTTCATCCTGCCCACGTGCAGGGCGAGCAACTGTGCCTTTGCTGATCTCGCCAGATCATCCACGACAGCTTTTCCTGCACCAATTGGTGGCTCGCGATCGGAGTATCGCGAAACTGCTTGCGCAGCAGCGAGTACTGCAGCGCCGTGTCGTAGCAGGACATGGCCGCGCCAATCGCTCCCCAGCTGATCCCGTAGCGCGCCTGGTTCAGGCACATCAGGGGAGACTTCAGGCCACCCGAGCCGGGCAGCAGGTTGTGCGCCGGCACGTGGACATCCTGCAGCGACAGTCCCGAAGTCACCGAGGCGCGCAGAGACCACTTCCCGTGCACATCGTAGGCGGAAAAGCCCAGGACGATCTGTCTCGACGAGAAAGCCGCGAACACGCTCGTCTTCGTCGTCCACCTTGGCCCAGATGACGGCGACGTCGGCAATGGAGCCAGACGTGATCCACATCTTTTCGCCATTCAGTATGTACCCGTCGCCCACGTGGCGCGCGCGCGTGCGCATGCCGCCGGGATTCGAGCCAAAGTCCGGCTCGGTCAGCCCAAAGCACCCCAGCTTTTCGCCGCGTCGCCAGCTTGGGTAGCCACGTCATCCTTCTGCTGCGTCGCTGCCGAACGTGTAGATGGGATACATGACCAGCGCCGATTGCACGCTGACAAAACTGCGCAGGCCGGAGTCGCCCCGCTCCAAGCTCCTGCATCACCAGGCCATACTCCACATTGGACATGCCGGCGCAGCCGTAGCCCTCGAGGTTCGCGCCAAAAAATCCGAGCTGTCCCATGGGCTGGATCAACTCGCGCGGAAAGCGGCCGTCGCGATTGCATTGTTCAATGATCGGAATCAGGTTGTCTTCGACGAACTGGCCCGGGCAGTGTCGCGAGCCATGCGTTCATCGTCACTGAGGAGCGCGTCGAAACCGATAAAATCAACACCGTGAAATGGAAAGCCATGACGCAATTCTCCACGGTGCGAAAGAGGCTGGACAACCAAAACATCCAAGACTAGCAGAGTGGGCGGAAGGCCGAAAGGACAGCGTCGAGCAGAATCGCTGGCAGCGGATAAACTCGGGGCGGAACCCTGAGTCTGCAATACAGCTTCGAACTGGACGAAGTCAGCCGCAGCTATCAGGTCAGGTATTCCTTGAGGAAGGGATCGTCCGATGTGACCAGATCATGCGTACGTTCCATCGAAGACCAGCTCTCCCTCACTGCAGCACCAGGAAGGTGGTGCTGTCGATTCGTCTTGCCCCCCTGGAATGCTGCACCATGTGGTTTTCGGCCTGATCGAAGCGTGTGACTGGCGAGCATGAATGCATCCTGCAGACGATGCGTCACCAGCAGGGAACTGGTGTGATAGACGTCTCGCTGTTTCACCACCAGCTCGATGATCGTAGTCGAAGTGATGGGATCCAGCCCGCCGGTTGGCGAGTCGTAGAGCAGCAGATCGGGCTTGGTGACAATAGCCCGGGCAATAGCCACGCGACGCCGCATGCCGCCGGAAAGCTGCGCGGGAAACATCTGCATGGTGTGTTCCAGCTCCACGAAGCGAAGCGCTTCTGCCACGCGCGTGTCGATTTCTGCGTCTGGAATGTGCTCTTCCATCAGGCGGAACGCAACGTTGTCGCGAACGGTTAGCGAATCGAAGAGCGCTCCCTCTTGAAAGACCATGCCAATGCGCGCACGCAGAGCAAATAGATCCCTCTCTCGGCATGCTGCTCACTTCTTCGCCGAAGACGGTAATGCGTCCCGAGTCAGGGCGCATGAGCCCATTGGCCAGCTTAAGCAGAACGCTCTTGCCCACTCCGGCAGGTCCCAGCAGAATGCGTGTTTCCCCGGCGCCACTCGAAATGAAATATTCTTGAGAACAGGTTTGCCGTCAAATCCGATCGACACATCTTCGAAGACGACGACCGGCTTCCTTCCCGTCGGGTGGTCGCTGGGTTCGGAGGGCTGCGGTCACCATGGCTTGCTTCCTACGCGCTCAAGTGGCCTATCGTCCGAAGATCCCGATCATGAATCGGCTGATCACGAAGTCCACAAAAATGATCAGCACCGACGAGACAACGACAGCCTGCGTGGTGGAGCGGCCGACGCCCTGCGTTCCGCCGCGGGTGTTCATGCCGTAGTAACAGCCAATGCGTGGCGATGATGAAGCCAAAGAATATGGGTTTTACCAGGCCCTGCAAGAATGTCGGCATACACGCAGCGACTGATAGGCGGTGTGGAAAGTACTGCGAGCCGTTCTGTCCCAGCATGAAGATCGAGACGAAAGCGCCGCCCAGCGGTGCCCACTGCGTCGGAAACAATCGTGAGAAAGAAGAGCATGAAGATGGTGGCGACAATGCGCGGCGTCACCAGTTTCTTGAGCGGATCGGTGCCGAGAGCGCGCATCGCGTCAATCTGCTCGGTCACCATCATCGAACCCAGCTCGCTGGCCATTCCCGACGCATTACGTCCGGACACCATCAGGCTGGTAAGCACCGGGCCAAGCTCCTTGATCATCGAGAAGCTGACCAGCTGGCCCGGTAATCGCCGTGCGCTCCAAATTGCGCCAGCGTGGATGCGGACTGCAGCGCCAGCACACCGCCGGTAAAGAATCCTGTGAGAATGACGATTGGCAGCGAGCCGATGCCGATCGTATCCGCCTGGGTAAACATGTCCGCCACAATAGCGCGGAGCGCGAAATATATTCGCCATCGCGCTGGCCGACAGGATCGCAGTAGTCCTGAACTGAGCCGACAATTCGCTTCGAAAAAGCCTCAATTGATTGCAGGGGCATGATAAGAGGTTCAGACAGCGTGCGATGCAGCCGAACCGCTCATTGATTCAGCTGTCGAGTTACGCGCGCAACGCTCACGCAGGTCTGCTGAACAACCATCATCCGAGAGGTGCGCTCTGATCACGCGTCACTCGCTGCTCTATTCTTTCACGCGCTTCTTGATTTCGATGTTCAGACGCTTGATTTTCTGGTTCAAGCGTGGAGAGGGGGATGCGGAATTGTTCCGAGGCATCGGTCTGGTTCCAGTTGCAGCGCTCAAGCTTGTCCATGATGATGCGCCGCTCAATGTCTTCGAGGATGTCGAAGAGGGAGGCGTCAGGATTGTGCTCCAGCAGGCTGGAGGAATAGCTGCGACCGGTCAGATGGCCCGGCAGAAGATCGGACGTGATGCTGGTGTTCGGAGGACAGCACCACGCCGCGCTCAATCGACGTTTTCGAGTTCACGAACATTGCCCGGCCAGTCATAGTCCACCAGTGCTCGCATGGCCTCGGGGCCAGTTGCCGCGCCTCCAGGCCGTTCTCGTCGGAGTAGCGCTTGAGAAAGTGTGCCGCCAGCAGGGGAATATCTTCACGGCGATTGCGCAGCGGCGGCAGATCGACGGTGATGACGTTCAAGCGATAGTAAAGATCTTCGCGGAACTTGCCTTCGCGAACCGCCTGCCGCAGATCTACATTCGTGGCGGCAATGATGCGGACATCCACCTGGATCTCCTGCACGCCGCCCAGGTGCATAAATCGCTTGTCCTGCAGCACGCGCAGAATCTTGGCCTGCGTGTCCATGCCCATGGTTCCAATTTCGTCCAGGAAGAGCGTGCCATTGTTGGCAATCTCGAACAGCCCCTTCTTTGAGGCGATGGCCGAGGTAAACGCACCCTTTACGTGACCGAATAGCGTGGATTCCAGCAAGTCCGTGCGTCATCGCGCCCGTATTCACCGGCACAAAGGGCTTGTCGCGGCGCGGCGAATTAGCATGCAGGGCCTTGGCGATCAGTTCCTTGCCCGTTCCACTTTCGCCCTGGATCAGCACCGTGGAGCGGCTGGGCGCAACCTGTGCCACCAAGTCGAAGATGCGCAGCATGCACTTCGCTCTTGCCGACAATGTGTTCGAAGTTATAACGCTGCTTCAGTGCCCGCTTGAGCTGGACGTTCTCTTCTTCCGCGCGATAGCCGCGCAATCGCCGAGCGGATATCGGCCAGCAGCTTTTCGTTGTCCCAGGGCTTCTGCACGAAGTTCTGCGCGCCCGCCCGGATCGCGTCGACTACGTTGTCCACCGTGCCGTACGCAGTGATCATGATGACCGGCAAATCTGGCTGGCGATCGCGAATGTGCGCCAGGATCTCGATTCCGTTCTGGCCCGGCAGTGCAAGATCCAGCAGAACCAGGTCGAAGGACTTCTGATCAATCTCCATCAGTCCCGCTTCGCCATCGATCGGCGGACTCGACGGAGTAGCCCTCTAAGGGTAAGCAGAGTGCGTGCAGCGATTCGCGGATACCCGTTTCGTCGTCAATGATCAGGATGCTGTATTGGTTCTCAGCGACCGGGACGGAAGAGTTACGCAGAGTCAGAGTGCCTTCAGACATTTACGGTCTTCCTCACCATGGGGAATTCGAGGTGAAACGTGGTTCCTTCGCCGACGCGGCTCTCGACCATGATCTTGCCGGCGTGCTCCTGAATAATGCCGTAGGTTACAGCCAGGCCCAAGACCCGTACCACGTCGCTGCCCCTGCTTGGGAGCACTCTTGGTGGTGAAGAACGGATCGTAGATGCGCTGCATATGCTCTGGTGCAATGCCCGAGCCGTTGTCGCCAATCAATACTTCAACATGCCCGTTGGACAGTGCTCTTGACGCTGTAGCACGCCGCCACTCGCCATCGCGTCCTTCGCATTCAGAAACAGATTGAGAAAGACCTGCTGAAGCTTGCCGGGGTTTCCCAGAATGCTGGGTAGGTCCGGTTCCAGTTCGATCTCCAGCTGAACTCGCGAGGTCTTGAACTGATGGTCAAGCAAGCGTAAGCGTGTCGTCGGATCATCTGGTTGAGATCCAACTCGCGGAACTCGGTGCCGCTGGTGCGCGAAAAGTTCAGCAGCCCATTCACTATCTCGGATGCTCGGAATGTCTGCTGAGTGATCTTGTCGAGCAGCGGTCCCAGTCGCTCATCGCCGCGGACCTGTTTGGCAAGCATCTGCGCATACGAGGAGATCACGGCCAGCGGTGTGTTCACCTCGTGCGCTACGCCGGCGGCGAGCAACCCGATGGAGGAGAGCTTCTCGGCCTGCATCAACTGGGCTTCCAGCTCCACACGGTCGCTGAAGTCGTCCACCAGGATGATACGGCCCACCGTCCTGAAAGTTGCGCGAGACCAGGGGCGCGATCGCAATATTCGCCGTGCGCGTCTCGCCGGTGCGCGTCGTCAGCCGAAACTTATAGAGATTGTGAACGCCGGGTTCTTCGCGCACGCGATTGAACTCAGCGCATGAATTCGCGCGGGAAGATCTGCGATATGGGCTGACCAATCGCCTCTTCGCGAGACAGGGCATACATCGCCTCCATCTGCGCATTCCAGCTTTCGATGCGGTCCGCCAAGATCTACAGCCAGAATGCCGACGTTGATCGACTCGACGATGTTTTCGTTGAACTCTTTCAGCCGCTCATACTCCGAGATCTTCTCTTCCAGGCGCGCGTACAGACGAGCATTCTGGATCGCGATGCCGATGTAGCTGGCCAGCGACTCCAGCAACTCCACGTCTTCACTCGACAGGAAATCACCGCCAGTGGTGCGGCCAAGGCCGATTACGGCGATGGTCTTCTCCTGCAGGCGGCAGGGAAGATAGTAGTTCAGGTCCAGCAGGGCCGCGGCGGTGCGTTGGCTCTCCGGCATAGTGCAGACGCCTGCTGCGTATTTTCCAGGAAGATGTGCGAGCCGGCATTCGGCTGATCGAAATCCAGGAAGCCCATGTCGAGGCTTCAATCCAGGCACATCAAATTCCAGCGGAAGCCCATGGCCTGCACCCAGTGTGTAGTGCGACTCGTCGTCCGGCCAGGAAACACGGCAACGCGCGCTACCAGCAGAGTTCGCGGCAGGCGATCGACGATCGAGTTCAGCAGTGTGCGAAGATCGGTCTGCGAACTCAGGCCGCGACCAAAATCAATCAGCGTCTGGCGGTAGTCGTAGCGCTTGCGATCGAAGACTCGATCGACCCATTCCTGAATAGCGCGCTTCAGCGGGTCGAACAGCTGCGCCGTGACGATGATGGCGATGATCAGTCCCCAGAATGCTCAACTGCGGCAGGCGCGTATGTACCACCTCCGCCGCCACCGCGACCACGCCGAAATACAGGCCGACAATTCCAGCCGTAGCCAGCGTGTAGGTCACGCCGCGCTTGAAGATCAAGTCCACATCCATCAGGCGATAACGAACGATGGCCCAGCTGAATGTGAGCGGCAGAAAGACCAGGGAGATAACTGCGACCTTTGTCAGAAGCGCAGGGACCGGGATATCCAGCAGGAACGGAATGACGTGCAGCAGCGTGAAGGGAGCCACCGCAAGCACGGTTCCACGTGTCAGCCACTTCAGTTGCTGGCGGCGAAGCGGGATATCCGTCCGGCGATAGCTGATGAAGAACAGCAAGCGCGGCCAGCACATAATAGATGGCCAGGTAGCCGGTCGCAATCTGGTCCAGCCGATGGCTCAGTCTCTCCGTAGCCGACCACAATTCAATAGCCGCTACCTGCAGTCCGATGACGATAGCCGCCGGCAGATAGGTGAGGGCAATGAGCCAAGGCCTGCCTTTGGTCCAAGGCCGCTCTTCGGGGAAGGCAAGCGCAAAGTGCAGGAACAGTGCCGGCTGCAGGGCGCCAGCTACGATCTTGCCCCAGTAGATGGTCCAGTCAAAGCTGTTGAATTTGCCCGTGTAATTGAAGGCGTAAAGAACGAAGGAAAGAAGGCAGAAAACGTAAAAATGTGTCGATCGGGGAGCCGTCCAGCGACGAAACAGCACATAAAGCCCGATCAGCAGATAGACCGTGGCAATGATCCGGAAACCCTGATTGACGCTCCGGTCCGGAGCCTCCAGAATGACCGGCACCTCAACGCGTACACCGCCGCGAATCAGCGTGTAATTGGCCTTGCCATAGACGCCGGTCCGGTACATTTCCCGCACCAGGGGGGCGATGCGCGGCGTAGGACGGTCATTCGCCGTGATCAACAGGTCGTCTGACTTGATGCCCGCGCGCATTCCCGGGCCGTCCGCCAGAACCCGCTCCGCCCGCAACCCTCCGTGCGCCTCTACCCACCAAACCCCATCCGTGGGCTTCTGGAACTTGCCCTCCTGGACAAAATTCAGTGAGGCAAATATGCCCGCAAATAACGTCGATAGTGCCAGCACTATGACCGCGAGCCGTATTTGAAAGAGTCTTTGCATAGGGGCTTGCGACTGCCGTAAAAGGTACCTATCTCAGGAGCATGATGCACGTCACGTTCCATGTGGTAACACGGAGGTTGATTACCTGCGACCTTCCCGCTATGTTGCTAACAACATTAGCGATAACTCGCTGGCTGCACCCTTTTTGTCGCTCGTAATTTTGGATGGCCACCCCCTGATTCCACAGATTGGACGGTCGCATATGGATAACGGTAGCCGATTCTCTCGTTTTCCATATTGAGAGGCGAGCGGCTAACTCGCCCATGAGGCATCCAATTCTCTTCCGCGCCCCCAAGGAAAGACTGCGGGCAAGCTGCTCATGCGGCGGAATGGGAGTCGCTAATGCGCGGCGTTCCCACTGTTCTTCACGACCGCGGCGACTGGGCCCGCAATCTCTCCGCCGCCGAGTTTCGGGCGCCCGATGCAGGCACCAGCGCCCCTGCCTTACCCAATGCGAACGGCGGCATGTTGGCGTAGATGCTCTCGTATCCCCCGGGCGAAATCGCGTATGTCTCATGCCATATGCCAACCGATCCATCGGTGCCCACAGACTTGTTGAAGGCGTGCCACGCGGGAAGATGCGCCGCGTCTTTATTCATTGCGTAGGCAAGCAAGCTGCTCCATCGATCGCCAATATTGAATCATGATCGTGGTGCGTCCAAACCACATCTCGGCGTGGAGGAAACCCATCTCCGGATGACGCGTCGAGTTCCTTGATCATGGGAGGCATGGCCACGAAGACCGGCATCCATTTGTGCACCTTCAATGGATTGTTGACGCGCATCCCGATCAGGAAGACGACAAAGTCTCCATCCAAGCTGGCGGTCAGACGTTCTCTGAGTATCCTGGACATTGGTTCCTCCCATGGAAGGCCCGCAACATTCCGGACAATCGGAGTTGCCATCCTACCAGTATGTCAGCGATGCGACGAAAGGATTCAAGTCTCTTAGACGTGCTGTACGACTGCGCCAGTTGCGTGAGCGATCCTTGGCGTCGCCGTACAGCATGCTGGTGCAGCTCTTGAAGAACAGGGGATTCTCCAGTCCGGAGAAAGCCGCGACCCTGGCCGCGCTTGAGCACGATGACGGATTTTGCGCGGTCCACTTCGAGGATCGGCATGCCCGGCTATCAGCGATGTCGGATTGTCGCGTGCGTCGGGATTGACCACGTCGTTTGCACCAATCACCACCACCACATCCGTCGAGGGAAATTCAGGATTAATCTGCTCCATTTCATAAAGAGAAGAGTAGGGAACATTCGCTTCAGCGAGCAAAACATTCATGTGTCCCGGCATGCGGCCCGCAACCGGATGAATCGCATACTTCACCGACACGCCGCGCCCTTCGAGCAACTCGACCAAGCTCACGAACAGCGTGCTGCGCCTGTGCGGTCGCCAGTCCGTACCCAGGCACGAAAACGACGCGGGTTGCGTAGGCGAGTTGCACGGCCACGTCTTCGGTTGAAGTCTCGCGCATTACCCCGCCGGAGCCCGCCTGCGCGTGCACTGCCGCTGAACCGAATCCGCCGAAGAGCACATTTACGATCGAGCGGTTCATCGCTTTGCACATCAGGATGGAGAGAATCAGGCCGGAGAATCCGTCGAGCGTGCCGGCGATGATCAACACGTTATTCGACAGCACAAAGCCGGTTGCCGCTGCCGCCAATCCCGCGTAAGAATTCAGTAGCGACATCACCACCGGCATGTCCGCCGAGCCGATCGGGATCACCAGCATTACGCCAAACAGAAACGCAGTACCCACCATGATGTAAAACGCGATCGCGGCCTGAGGATGCACCAAGGTGTAAATAAAGCTGCCGAGTGTCGTCAGAAAAATAGCGGCATTCAGAACCTGCTGGCCCCTGAATTGAACCGGCGTGCCTCGGATAACTCCCTGCAATTTGCCGGATGCGATCAGCGAGCCCGTTGTTGTGAGCGCACCCAGCATCACTTCAAATCCAAGGGCGCTGCGCGTAAACAAATTCATTGTTCCGCCGCGCACAGAGTATTCGGCGATACCTACGAGAGCAGCTGCGATAGCCCCAAATGCATGCGAGAGCGCAGTCCGTTGCGGCATCGCAGTCATCGGAACCCAGATGGCCATCAGCGCACCGACGATAGATCCAATCACAAGGCCGGCGATAATCCATTCGTAACTGACGATCTCCTTGTGCATCAGCGTGCCGATGATGGCTGCCAGCATTCCACCTTCGGCCAGGAACATGCCGCGGCGCGCAGTGTCAGGATGCGACATCGCCTTAAGCCCAAGAATGAAAAGCACAGAAGCCAGCAGGTAAGTCGCTTCGATGAAGTAGGAAGAGGTCGTCATCGCTTCCGTGGTCATTTCTGCGCCGCCTTCTCAATCTGGGCAGGCTTTCTCTTTTGAAACATCTTTAGCATGCGGTCCGTGATGCCGAATCCGCCGACTACGTTGATCGTTGCCGTGGTTACCGCGATGAATCCCAGAATCGTCGAGAACCGCGAATGGTGTGCGCCCGCGATCACAATCGATCCAATCAGCGATATGCCGGATATGGCATTCGTGGCCGACATGAGCGGCGTGTGCAGCAGCGGCGGCACGCGAGAGATTACCTGGTAGCCGAGAAAAGCGGCCAGCGCGAAGACGTAGACGGATGCGATCAGTACGGCAGGGTTCATCGTTTTACTCGCTTTGTTCTTTCTCGGTTCAATGTGTCGCAGCAGCTTCAAGAACCGCCGCCACACGTGTATTCGTCACCTTGCCATCGTGGGCCACGCACGATCCGGAGAGAATCTCATCATTGAAATCGACTGAGAGCTCTCCCTTCTTAACAATCAGCGCCAGAAAGTTCACAATGTTGCGCGAATACAACTGGCTGGCATGGACGGGAACGCTCATGGCCAAATTCAAAGGCGCCAGAAGTGTGACTCCATTCACCACAACTGTTTCTCCTGGTTGCGTGAGTTCGCAATTGCCTCCCGCGGGCGCAGCCAGATCTACTATCAGCGAGCCCGGTCGCATTCCCTCTACCGCGTCCTTGCGAATGAGCAGCGGTGCACGCCGCCCAGGCACGGCGGCCGTCGTGATGATGACATCGGTATACTTTGCCGTCTTTGCGATCAAATCACGGCCGCGATCCAGAGCCTCTTCGCTCAACTCCTTGGCATAGCCGCCCTTGTCTTCAGCGTTAATTCCGCCCAGATCCACGTCAAGAAACTTAGCTCCGAGAGATCGGACCTGCTCACCCGCAGCTGCGCGCACATCGTATGCTTCAACAACGGCTCCGAGGCGTCGTGCAGTGGCGATGGCCTGCAAACCTGCAACGCCTGCCCCAATTACGAACACCTTCGCGGGGGGAATTGTTCCTGCAGCTGTCATCAGCATGGGGAAGAGGCGCGGGAGCGTATCCGCAGCGAGCACAGCGGCTTTGTACCCGGCGACGGTGGCCATCGAGGAAAGTGCGTCCATGGCCTGTGCCCGCGTGATGCGGGGAACCAATTCCGTTGAAAATAAAGTGACCTTGCGACTGACAGCGGTCTTCAAATCCTGTGGCGCGTCCAGCGGTCTCATGAATCCGATAACGATGCATCCTGCCTTCAGCAGTTGCTGGTCGTGAACGTCTGGAGCATTCACTACGGGCAACAGATCGGCTGCACTTAGTAGCGCCGATCGGTCGGTGGCAATCTCTGCACCTGCCTGCGTGTAGGCTTCATCCAGCGCGCCCGCGGCCAGCCCTGCTCCTTGCTCAACCGCGATCTCGATGCCTTGGGTCACCAGCGTTTTTACGAAATCAGGCAACAGAGCGACGCGAGTCTCTCCGCTCGCTGTTTCCTTCAATATTCCGAGAAGCAATCTGTCCTCCTCGCCGCTCAAAAGAACACTTCAGGATCCCCTGTCCGCGGGCAAGGACACTCCGCGCCGTGACAAGCAGCCCTCTGCAGACGTAACACCGTATTGGCCCGAAAACCCCTGGTCGGACCCTGAAATGCAAACTTTTTGCTCTGTTGAGTGACCAAATCGTTATATCACTTCGACCCTTATCGAGCCTAGTCAGAGTTGATAAGGGGACCGCGCTCTCAAGGCCGCGATGGCGGGATGAGCGAGGCTTAAGGGAGACGAAAATCGAAGGGGGTGCGAATAGCTGGGATTAAGCCGGAGGTGGCCCGTGGCGAGACTGGGATGCCTAATCGCACGTAGACGGGTTTGCCAGCAGCAGACGCAGATCGCGCAGATTCTGACCGGTGGGCCCGGTCACAACTGAATCGCCCAGCGCCGTGAAGAGCGGGCAGGCATTGAAGTCAGCGAGCGATGCCTGCGGATCGAAGCCATAGGAGCGCGCCCGGCTTACCGTGGTGGTGTCGGCAATCGCTCCCGCAGCGTTGGTGTTGCCGTCAATCCCATCGGTACCGGCGCTAAAAACCGCGAGAGCTTCGTCCTGGCATTTCGCGAGCTCCAGCGCACAAGAGAGCGTGAATTGCTGGTTTCGGCCACCCGCCCCTACCGGACCATCCAGGGTCACCGTGACCTCCCCGCCAGATATAAGGCAGAGACGCGGATGCTCCATGCGCAATGCGTGAAAGCGCCCCAGCAGGTGCTGCGCGGCGTCCGCATAGTCCCACTCGTCGCAGCTATCATCGATGACGACTTTGTAGCCCATGGACCGGGCATGGTCACGCGCGGCGTTCACCAGGTCATGGCTGGAGAGCAGCGTGTCGAAGCCGATACTTCCTGACCCGAATGGATCGGGAACGCCGGCGGTACGAAAGGCCGCCGTTTGAGTATTCACGTCCGAAGCTGCAGGGCCCGTCGAGACTGTGCCGCTCTTGATACCCGGAGTTTCAGGTAGGTCCTCCTGTTGAAAAAAGAGACGCACGCTCTGCGGAAATTTTTCCATCAGGTGATAACGGGCAATTACTTCGCGAGCCTGCGCCACCGTCGTGCGGTCGGGTAACGTTGGCGAGGAAGCGAGCGCATCCATGTGCCGCAGAGGAACATCGGGCAACAGCAGCGAGAACTTCGTCGCCTCCGGGGCGGCCATCGCCAGGCGCCCACCCTTGATCGCAGAGAAATGTTTGCGCACCGTGTTGATTTCGGCAATCGTGGCGCCAGAGGCTACCAGAGCCTCATGGAACGCCATAGTGTCTTCCAGCGACACCCTGCGGTCAAATGGGAGTTCAAACATTGCCGATCCGCCTCCACTGATCAGGAAGAAGACGAAGGTATCCTTGCGCGTGCGATGCAGCAGGTGCAGCGCTGCCTTTGCCGCGTCGAATGAACTCTTGTTAGGCAGGGGATGACCGCCGGCAAAGTAGCGGATCCGCCAGTTGCGCTTCCTCGGAATCTGCGTCCCGCAGCACACCCCACGCAGACCCTTGCGCCGGGGCATGCGCGCAAGAAGTGTTTCCATCAGCGGGAGTGCGGCTTTGCCGATCGCGATTACAACAATGCTCTTGAACTTGTTGAGCTCGATCCGCGATGGAGGCAGTAGCGGAGAGATGTTGCGAATCAGAGCGTTCCCTTCGAACCGCAGATGGCGATCGAATGCAGCCGCAATACTGCAATCGTCCATCGCCTTTTGAAAGATTTCCTGCGCGTCCCGGTGAAGATCGTCAATTGCAGAAGCGGCAAGTTGGGTCATTTGTCATGGACTCCTGGATGCTTCTGCTGAAGATGGAAGTTGTGCTCCATCCACTCCCGAATTGCTGTCTGCACCTGGTCGAGCTTGCCAACAAAAAAATGTTCGGCGCCTTCCACCCAAACCATCTCGGCCGGCGGGGCAGCGGCGTCCACGGTTGCAGCAACCATTGCTTTCGGTCCAAATGGATCCTGGGTACCGCTGATGAAGAGCTTGGGCTGCGTGCAGGCTGCCAGAAATCCATATTCGTAATTGCGTCCCTCGGCGGCCACGGGCAAGCCCAGGCCAATCATCCCGCTCACCCTGGGGTCGCCACAACATGTCTCTATACCCACTGCCGCGCCAAACGAGAAACCCGCAAACAGGATGGGTCGCGCAAACTCCTTGTCGAGCCAGTCGAGCGCGGCGCGAACATCCTCTTGCTCCCCGCGGCCCTCGTCGTGCGTGCCTTCGCTCAGCCCGGTTCCGCGAAAATTGAATCGCAGCACGGGGAGGTCGAAGGACTGAAACGCCTTCATGGCATGGAAGACGACCTTGTTGTGCAGCGTGCCTCCGCCGAGCGGGTGCGGATGACAGACCAGCACGCTGAATGGAGCGTCGACTCGACCAGCATTCAGCAGCGCCTCCAGTCGGCCCGCGGGACCGCGAAGATCATCGACTGTGCGCAATACCGCCGTCCCAATGTGTGTCGTCGTCATGCCTCACATCTATTCTAGTCGCGAAGCTCAGGTATTCTAAAAGGCAGATGACCTTCGACCCAGTCCAGCTGACCAGAAACCTGGTTGACATTGACTCGACGACCTATCACGAGGGAGAAGTCGCGGCGTACCTCAGCCGGTTTCTGAAGGGTCGCGAATTTGACGTCGAGTCCACGCCCGTTCCGCAGCCTGCGGGCAGCAGACTTCCGATGCCCGCGCCAATCTCTATGCAGGTCGCAATGGTGAGACTCCCGACATCGTCTTTTCTACTCACCTCGATACGGTGCCGCCCTTCATCGCAAGCACCGAGGACGCCGACTACATCTACGGCCGAGGCTCCTGCGACGCCAAGGGCATCATCGCCGCGCAGATCGGCGCAGTGGAGCGTCTGCGCGATGCGGGCACGAAGGTCGGACTGCTCTTCGTCGCGGGTGAGGAGCGCGATTCCGCTGGCGCGAAGATTGCCAACCTGTCGCCGAAAGGCAGCCGCTTTCTCATCAATGGCGAACCCACGGACAACCGCCTCGCATTGGCCTCCAAGGGCGCGTTGCGCGTGGTGATTCGCGCATCCGGAAAGATGGCGCACTCGGCATATCCCGAGCTCGGCGACAACGCCATCAACAAAATCATTGCCGCCCTCGATCGCGTTCTGCAGTTAGAACTGCCCCGGTACGGAAAACATAGGTCCCAGCACGCTGAATATCGGATTCATCGAAGGAGGTCGCGCGCCCAACGTCGTTCCCGACCACGCCGAAGCACAATTGCTGGTACGTCTCGTCGGCGATTCAGAGTCAACCCGTCAGGCCATCGAGCAGGCTGTCGCCGGATTGGCCGAAGCCGACTTCACCCTCGAAATTCCTTTTGTGCGGATGCGCCGCATCGACGAACTGCCCACGATGGTCGCTGCCTTCACGACTGACATTCCCGCGCTCTCCAACTGGGGCGAACCGCTGCTTCTCGGCCCGGGCTCCATCCACGTTGCCCACACTCCGCAGGAACGCCTGGCGAAGAAAGAGTTGTTCGAAGCCATCGATCTCTACATCACAGTTGCGCGGCAACTGCTGCAGGCATGAAGCCATTCGCTCGTGCCCGCCATCTCGTTGCTCGCCGCATGGGGAGCAGCGTTTGTCTACCACTGTGCCATTTCAGATCGCGATGTGCCTGCGCAACTCCGACGGCGACATGCATACGTTCCGGCGGGCTCCTGCCCCTGGTGCTGGCCATATGGAGCGTGTGGACCTTCGCTCTAGCCTTTGTAGGATGGCTGCTGGTCGCTCTGCCGGTTGCGCTCCTGGTTCGCCCGACGCTGGCTCTACTCCGTGCGCTGGCCGGCTGATGGTGGCCTGTACCTTCATCCCTCTCCTGGCTACTTCTCTGAAATTTGATTTGCAGGGGCTCATTCACCCTGACACTTTCATCGATTGGTTCGCTTACGGCCTGTATACCGCACTTACCGTGAGCTATGCCCTCACCATGGGAGCAGTCTATTTCTGGCTCACCAGCCGCGTCCTTCGCAATGAACCCGCAGCAAGCGCCTGACCCGGTTTCTCCTCCTCTGTTTTGCAGATAGACTTCCAATATGAGTGATCCAAAAACGGCCGAGACCGGCCAGCACCCTCCGCTGAATGCTTTGCAGAATGCTGCCTCTTCCTATCTGCGCTCCGCGATGCATCAGCCCGTTCGCTGGCATGAGTGGAGCGACGCGGCCTTCGATCTCGCCACCACCGAAGACAAGCCCATCCTGCTCGATATCGGCGCCGTCTGGTGCCACTGGTGCCACGTCATGGATCGCGAATCCTACGAGGATGCAGGACTGGCCGGTGTCATCAATCAGCATTTCATTGCCATCAAGGTGGATCGCGACGAGCGCCCCGACGTCGACAGCCGCTATCAGTCCGCCGTCTCCGCCATCAGCGGGCAGGGTGGGTGGCCGCTCACTGCTGTTCTCACGCCCGATGGACGCCCGTTCTTCGGCGGCACCTATTTCCCCCGCGACGATCGCTACGGCCGTCCCGGCTTCGAGCGAGTGCTGCTGACCATGGCCAACGCCTGGCAAACACGGCGCGACGAGGTGCTGGAATCTGCAGCGAGCGTGATGGAGGCGATTGCGCAGGGTGAAAACTTTGCCGGTCGTCGCGGCCAGATCTAGTCTGTCGCTCGGTCGACAAGATGGTCCAGTCCGCCGTCAAGCAATTCGATTCGCGCTACGGTGGCTTTGGTGCGCAGCCCAAGTTTCCTCATCCCGCGGCACTGGATCTCCTGCTCGATGTGGCAGCCCGCAGCGGCAACGAAGACGCCAGACGCGCTGCCATCTTTACGCTCGAGTGCATGGCGAAGGGCGGCGTCTACGACCAGGTTGGCCGGCGGATTTCATCGCTACTCGTCGACGAACGCTGGGTCGTTCCTCACTTCGAAAAGATGCTCTACGACAATGCCGGCCTACTCGGCAATTACGTCCACGCCTTCCAGAGCTTCGTCGATCCGCGATGCCGCCAGCGTGGCCAGGGACATTATCCGCTGGATGGACGAGTGTCTTAGCGACCGCGAGCGAGGCGGCTTCTACGCCTCGCAGGACGCCGATATCAACCTCGACGACGACGGCGATTACTTCACCTGGACGAAAGACGAAGCCGCGTCAGCGCTCAGCCCTGACGAGTTCGCGATCGCGTCCATCTACTACGACATTGGCGACGTCGGCGACATGCACCACAATCCCGCGAAGAATGTGCTCCACGTGAAGTTCTCACTCGCCGACGGCAAGCCTCGCTGCGAACCGGCCTCCGGAAAACGCTGAGGCGGTGAAGGACGTCGGCGAGGCAGAAGCTTTACGCCGCGCGTCTCCAGCGAACCGCTCCATTCATCGACCGCACGATCTACACGGCTGGAATGCGCTCGCCATCTCGGCGTATCTTGAAGCCGCCCGGGTGCTCAGACTCGATGCTGCGAAAGACTTCGCGCTGCTTACGCTCGACCGCATTCTCGCGGAAGGATGGAGCCCCGAGGCCGGCATGGCGCATGTCATCGCCTACCCTGATGCCGCTCCCACGACGGCAATCGCAGGAGTGCTGGAGGACTATGCGTTCATGGTTCTCGCCTGCCTGGACGCGTGGACCATTACCGGATCGCTCCGCTACTACCACGGCCGCGGAAGAGATTGCCGCTGCCATGATCGCTCGCTTCTTTGACAAGGTCGGCCTTTGGATTCTTCGATGCCGAGTCTGCGCCGCAAGGCCAGAAAGGTCTGGGCGCGCTCGCCGCTCGACGTAAGCCGCTGCAGGACTCACCGACCCCGGCAGGGAATCCATCGGCAGTCTGCCGCCTTCTTGCGGCTTGGAGGCTCTCAACGGCAGGCAGGACTATCGCGACATTGCCGAAGATACGCTGGAGTCCTTCGCTGGCGTGGTCGAACACTTCGGCCTCTACGCCGGAGCCTACGGCCTCGCACTCGGGCGGCTCATGCTTGATCCCGTGCAGGTCGTCATCGTGGGCGAAGACGCGAAAGCGCAGGAATTGCTTGCCACCGCCACCGTGCGCTTTGCAATCAACAAAAGCGTCATCCGATTGCGTGCAGATCAACTGAGCGCTGAAGGATTGCCGCCCATGCTGGCCGAAACTCTGCCCAACCTGCCAAAGGTAGAGGGCAGCTTCGCCGTCATCTGCAAAGGCCGCACCTGCCTGCCGCCCATTACCGAGCACGCTGCTCTGCTTGAGGCGCTCAGCGCGTACTAGCCCGCTGGGCGCTAACTCTGCGGGGCAAAAGGGTTCGTCTCCTGCGGCGGATTCGTCGTTGGGTCCTTGGCTGCCGGCGCAGATGCCTGCGGAGGCCCTGAGAGTTGCTGGCTCGGCGCAGTCGATGTTTGCACACGGTAGGGGCTGCCCGGCAACAGGTTCTTCTCCTCCAACGCCAGACGCACGCGCCGCTGAATCTCGCGCACGGCGGCAAACTGCTTGCGCGCCCTCGTCCGCACCTGCAACGGGTAGATCACCTCGGAACCCTTGATCGCGTCCACACCCGGCACCTCCGGATCGGCAAGAAACACATTCTTGTACGCGGGATCGTTACGTACGTCATTGGCAATCTTCTTCAACAGCGCGACAACATCGTCGGGATTCGCTGAGAAGTCCACTGAGATCATGAGCGTCGTTACCGAGTAGTCGCGGCTCTGATTCGCTACGTTGGTAATCTGCGAGTTTGGGATCGTATACAGCGTTCCGTCGAAGCCGCGCACCGTCGTCCGCCGCAGCGTGAATTCTTCGACTGTCCCGGTGATGCCCGCGAGGGTTACCACGTCGCCCACCTGGAACTGATCTTCCACCACCAGCAGAATGCCGTTCAGCACGTCTTTCACGATGGTCTGCGCTGCCAGGCCGAGCGCCACTCCAGCCACGCCGGCAGAGGCCAGCAAAGGCTTCAGATCGACCCCCAGCAGCGGAAGTATCTCCAGCGTCGCCACAAAAGCGATAATGCCGATGCCCGTGGCTCGTACCACTGAGGCAAGCGTTCGCAGCTGAGCGATTCGGGGAGTGTTTCCCTCATGAGACACCGCAACGGAGATCAGCCGCGCGGTACCGGCGTTCAGCATGCGGATCAGGATCCAGGAACCCACTCCGATGACGATCAGCTTTGGTAGCGCCGTGTGAACGAAATCGGCGCCATCGTCGAGCCATTTATCCCATACTCGGGTCAGGAACTGGGCAGACTGCGGTAGGACGAAAAGCATGTTCTGCATAAAGATTGAAGACACCCCGGGAATGCAGCAATGTTTCTATAATGAACTATGCGACGCCGCGCCAAAAGGTTGTGCCTCTGTATCCTGCTGGGCGCGGTAGCTCGCGGCCCGTCTTCCGGCACAACGGCCCAGAGCGTAGACCAGAGGCTCGGCGCCAACGGTATGCACGTTCCCCAGCCTGACGATATGAATGCCAACGATCAGTCAACCATCCAGATGGCAAGAAAACAAAGGAGAGCACTCAATGTGCAGAGGCAAAGGCAGCTGGTCTCTGACACTAATAAGCTCGTGCGCCTGGCGACGGAACTGCGATCGGATGTGAACGGGCCCAAACCGGCAGAAATCTCCGCCGCCAATGCTCAAAAGGCCGACGAAATTGAGAAGCTGGCGAAAAGCGTGCGCGAGAAGATGAAGTCCTTCTAGAGCCTTTGCCGCATCAAACTGCGGTGGGGAACTGGCCTGATGTATAAAACCGGCTCTCCGGTTCTTCCACGCCCCGGTTATTGTTACAATTTGCAATGGTCCCGGGTTCAAAGCGCAGGACAAGGGCGGTCAGTAAAGGAGAGTAATGGCTCGAGCAGCGGGGTCCACGGCCGAAGGAACAAAAAATAAGGCGGAGGCTCATCTAACCCCGCAGCAAATGATTCAGATGTATCGCATTATGTACCTCTCGCGCCGCGTGGATGACCGCGAGATCATGCTCAAGCGCCAGCAGAAAGATCTTCTTCCAGATTTCCGGCGCCGGTCACGAGGCCCTGCTGGTCGCTGCCGGCATGGCCATGAAGCCCGGCTACGACTGGTTTTTCCCCTACTACCGCGATCGCGCCCTCTGCCTCACCCTGGGCAATACTCCGGAAGAGCAGTTTCTCCAGGCCGTGGGCTCGGTGGACGACCCCGCCAGCGGCGGCCGCCAGATGCCTTCCCATTGGAGCAGCCCAAAGCTCCAGATCGTCTCTCCGTCTTCCTCCACCGCCACGCAATGCCTGCACGCCGTCGGCTGCGCTGAAGCCGGCCGTTACTTCGCCCGGCGTCCCGAGGCCGCGCAGAAGCCCTCCGGATCCGCCGACTATCGCGCTTTCCACGACGTCGCGTTCCACGGAGACGAGGTCGTCTACGTCTCGCTCGGCGAAGGCGCCACCAGCCAGGGCGAGTTCTGGGAGGCGATCAGCAGCGCCTCCAACCTAAAGCTTCCCGTCCTCTTTGTCGTCGAGGACAACGGATACGCTATCTCCGTTCCCGTTGAAGTGAATACCCCCGGCGGCAACATATCCCGCCTGGTCGCGAATTTCCCCAACTTCCACTTTGAAGAGGTGGACGGCACCGATCCCGTCGCTTGCCTACGAGGCCATGTGCCGCGCAGTCGAGCACTGCCGCGCCGGCAAGGGCCCCTGCCTTTGTGCACGGCCACGTCACCCGGCCCTATTCGCACTCGCTCTCCGACGACGAGCGAACTATCGCAGCAAGGCCGAGATCGAGGCCGACTCCATGCGCGATCCTCTGCCCAAGATGCAGATGCGACTTCTGCGCGAGGGCATTCTCGACGCGCGAGGGTATCGAGCAGCTGGAGCATGAAGTCGATGAAGAAGTCCGCCAGGCTGCCGAACGCGCCATTCACGCGCCCCTGCCTGAGGTTTCCTCCATACCGCGTCACGTCTATTCGGAAGACTGGGATCCGACGCGCGACGGAGATTCAGACGCGTGAGCCGGCACACGACTGCCGACAACGCACGAACGCACCATGGCCGACCTGATCAACGCTTTGCCTGCGCGACGAGATGCGCCGCGATCCGCGCATCGTCGTCTACGGCGAAGACGTCGCCGACTGCAGCCGCGAAGATGCGCTCAAAGAAGGACTCAAGGGCAAGGGCGGAGTCTTCAAGCTCACCGCCGGACTGCAGTGCGAATTCGGCTCCGACCGCGTCTTCAACTCACCGCTGGCCGAGGCCAACATCGTAGGCCGCGCTGTCGGCTACGGCGTGCGCGGCATGAAGCCGGTAGTCGAGATCCAGTTCTTCGACTACATCTGGCCCGCGATGCATCAGATTCGAAACGAGATGAGCCTCATGCGCTGGCGCTCCAACGGCACCTTCGCCTCGCCGGCAGTGATCCGCGTGCCGATCGGCGGCTACCTCACGGGCGGATCCATCTATCACTCGCAGTCCGGCGAAAGCATCTTCACCCACATTCCGGGTCTGCGCGTCGTCTTCCCGTCCAACGCGCTCGATGCCAACGGTCTGCTGCGCACCGCCATCCGCTGCGACGACCCGGTGATCTGTTCTCGAGCACAAGCGGCTCTACCGCGAGACCTACGGCCGCGCGCCGTCTATCCCGGCCCCGACTACACCATCCCCTTCGGCAAGGCCAGCATCGTCCGCGCCGGCGCAGACATCACCCTGATCACCTACGGCGCAGTCGTTCCGCGTGCGTTGCAGGCCGCGCTGAAAGCCGAGCGCACCAGACGGCATCGAGGTCGAAGTCATCGACCTGCGCACGCTTAATCCCTATGACTGGGAAGCCATCGCCACCTCGGTCAAGAAGACCAGCCGCGTCATCGTCGCTTATGAAGACATGCTGAGCTGGGGTTACGGCGCAGAGATCGCAGCGCGCATTGCGCGACGAACTCTTCGAGTATCTCGACGCTCCCGTGAAGCGCGTTGCGGCCATGGACACCTTCGTCGCCTATCAGCCGATCCTCGAAGACGCGATCCTGCCGCAACCCGAAGACCTCTATCAGGCCATGCTTTCGCTAAAGCACTACTAGCAGCCATTGCCACGCAGAAACACAAAGGGCGCCCAAGCATATCGCAGGGGGCGCCCTTTTCAACGGAACTAATTACGGCTTTTCCGCAAACAAGTCCGACATCACATCCACATCCTCGTCACACGCGTGATTCAAACAGCTTAGGCCGAAAGCAGCGTCCAGCGTCTTGGTCAGCGAATAATGCGTGTAGCGATGATTGCTGCGCACACCGTGCACACCGTAATTCGTGTCTACAATCAACAGCACCTGGTTGATCGTGGGAGAGATGCTGTAGTCATTCTCGTCCCACACAACGACGATCGCGCTGCGTCCCTGCTTCCACACCGGCGAAGCCTTGATCGCTACCACCAGGTTGCGCACCGTAACGTCGCCCTGGTACATGAGCGCAGGATTCAACCCAGCCTGCGTACCATCGTCGTTAGGATCGAAGTTGCAGAACGCACCGGCATTGCCGCGCCCATGCTGATCGTTGCACTGGTTTGGCGCGATGAAGGCCAGCGTAGGAGCCTTGCCATCGCCCAGGTCAGCAAACAGTCCGTGCGGCCCGCCGAATCCAACCATGTTCTGCAGGCTGTTCCGCACATCCGTGCCTTCCTGCACGCTGGCGAAATATGCAAACGGATTGTGCTTCACCGCATATAGAAACACCAGGTCATCTGAGGTAAGCGGTGGCTTCAGCACAGGGGTGATCTTGCTGAAGTCGGTGAGGTTCGTGAAGAAGCCATCGCTCACGTTGATCAAATCGGCTCCGGTGGGCGGCAGGCTCTCCTGGTAGCTCTTCCAGTAGAAGCCGCCCTTCACCAACTGATCCCCAATTGTGATTCCGGTGATGTCCTTGCGCGCCGGTATCGACTGCTTGCCGTCTATATTGATCTCCCCCGGCAGGCCCGTGGTCTCGTTCGTCAGATCGATGGCCGGTGTGAATGCCTCGGTTCCCGTGCCTGCGATCGGGCAGATCAAAGGGCTCGCGGGATTGTCAGTGGAAACTTTTCCCGTCGCCAGGTTGGGACTACAGGATGTGCTGTGCCAGTCAGGATAGTTGTCGGTTTGAATCCCGAAATTCGAGCCGCCCACCACCTCAAGGTAGTTCGTTAGGCTGGGATGCGCGATGGCAAAGTAATTCGTAGACATGTTCGCCGACTTCGCAAGACTGTTGATATACGGCGCATTCGGATTGCCAATCAGTTGTTTGTACCCGTGATTCTCCATCATGATCACAAACACGTGATCCAGGCGGGGAACGCCTTTCGGCACGCGGCCCTCTTCTGCGGGAGCAGTGCCCGCAAACAGGGTCAGGGAAAGAGCGGTAGTCGCAAGCTGTTTCAACATAGAGAAATCACCTTTGTATGCAGCAATATCCGGCCTGTTTCTATGCCTTCGCGTAGGGCCGGACTGCAGGGGACTCTAGTAGCCGAAAATGAACGCGCTGTTTCTACCAAATGAAAATCCTGCGACCCACCCCGCCACTCTGGAAATTCACATGCGCGCAACATGAAGACGTGAACAGGCCATACTTTCTCTGAAGTACCACCGGGTGCAGGCGGGCGTAGGATCATTGAAGGCGGCCCGGATAAAGTGCTGGGTGGCCTCGTCAGAATGAAGTTGAATAAGGGGAATGCGTGAGCAGCATTACCTTACCAAGCCACAGCGAAGACCTCGCCAAACATCCGCGGCCACGCGATCTCTCCATCGACTATCTGCGCACGACTCTGACGTTGATGGTCCTCGCGCATCACAGCTCCCTCGCCTATACAACCTGGGCCTACTTCGATAAACAAAATCCCTTCCGCTCCACAGCTCCCGTTGTCGACACCGCGCGTTGGGCCTTCTTCAACTACGCCGAAAACTTCAACGACGTGTTCTTCGTGTCCCTGATGTTCTTCGTCTCCGGACTCTTCGTGTATCCGGCGCTGCGCCGCCACGGCACGCTGCAATTTGTCCGCGACCGATTCCTGCGGCTGGGCTTGCCCTTCGCCTTCGCAGTGGTATTCCTGATGCCGATTGCTTACTACGCCTCCTGGCAGCTCACTGGCCAGGACCGCGGCTTTCTGGATTTCTACAAGCACCTTGCCTCCGTCGGTTTTGCGGTCGGTCCTCCGTGGTTCATCTGGGTCTTGCTCCTGTTCGATGTAGTCCTCGCGCTCGCCATCGCCCCGTTCCAGCGCTGGCTGCCCCACGCACAGCGCTTCATGCAAAGGCTGCGCAACCATTCCTTTGCCGCCTTCAGCGCGATGTTCCTCTTCTCCGCACTCGTCTACCTGCCGCTGCTCGCGCGCTATGGATTTGGAACCTGGACAGTCCTGTTCACTTCGCCCTTCGCTTTTCAAATTTCACGCATCGGCCTCTACGCCCTGTGGTTCGCCTTTGGATTCCTCGTGGGATCGCCGGACTACACCAGTGGGCTTCTTTCCCGTGACGGTCTCCTGGCGCGGCATTGGCCACTTTGGATCCTTCGCACCATCCTTGCCTACAACCTCCTCATGTTCCTCCCACACTGGTCGCTGCTTCACCAGCTTTCGTCCTACAACCGCGGCGCACTTGAAGCTGTCCTCTGGGTCGTCAGCTGCGTAGCAAGTTGCTTCGGCTTCGTCGCGCTATTCCGGGGTATTAACTTGAAATCACGACGGTGGATGAACTCACTCAGCAGGTGCGCCTACGGAATGTATCTGGTGCACTACGTCTTCATCACCTGGACGCAGCGCCTGATGCTCAACCGCGATCTGCCCGCCCAGATCAAGTTTCTCTTCGTCTTTCTCGCAACAACGCTGCTTAGCTGGCTCACCGTGCAGGCTTTCCTCCGGATCCCCCGCGTGGACAAGGTTCTCTGAAGACGACCTGCGACCCCGGCTGGGGCAGCGAAATTCAATCTGCCGCGCAACTTTACCAGCGAATCCGGTTCTGATCCCATAGCGGCAGCGCTTCGCCCACTCCCGCGATATGAGAGGCCAATCCATGGCGGTCACGCGTCGAGCATTTATGAAGGATGGGGCCATGGCCGTCATCGGCACTGCCGCCATCCCCGCCTTTCTCACGCGCTCCGTGCTCGCCCAGGCCACCACCGCGCAAGCCCAGGGTAAGAAGCTGGTCGTCCTCTTCCAACGGGGAGCCGCCGACGGGCTCAACATCGTCGTGCCCTACGGCGAGCCGGATTACTACGCCATGCGTCCCGCCATCGCCATCCAGAAAAATGAGGTCATCGATCTCGACGGCTTCTTCGGCCTGCACCCGGCCATGCAGCCCCTCAAGCCGCTGTGGGATCAGGGCCACCTCGCCATCATTCACTCCGCGGGATCTCCCGACACCACGCGCTCCCACTTCGACGCGCAGGACTACATGGAGAGCGGCACTCCCGGCGTCAAATCCACCGCCGATGGCTGGCTCAATCGTGCTCTTCAGGCGGAAGACATCGCTCGCCACCAACCATCCACGGCCTTTCGCGCCGTAGCCCTCGGAGCGCAGATTCCGCGAACCCTGCAAGGCAAGATTCCCGCCGTCGCCATCAATAATGTGCAGGACTTCAACGTCGGCGGCCGCAATCCCAACGGCGCCGCCATGAGCAGCACCTTCGAGGCAATGTATGCCCACTCGGGAGACGCCCTGCTGCACGGCACAGGGGCGGAAACATTTGACGCGGTCAAGATGCTCAAGGCCACGGATCCCGCCCACTACACGCCCGCCTCCGGAGCAAACTATCCCAACGGCGCATTCGGCAGCAGCCTGCGACAAGTCGCGCAGCTTCTCAAGGCGAACCTCGGCGTCGAAGCCGCCTTTGCCGACATCGGCGGCTGGGATACTCACCAGAATCAGGGCAACTCCACCGGCCAACTCGCCGCACGGCTCAAGGATTTCAGCGAGGGCATCGCCGCCTTCTGGATCGACATGGGCGACCAGGCGAACGATCTCGTCCTTGTGACCATGTCTGAGTTTGGGCGCACCGTCCGCCAGAACGGCACCGCCGGCACAGATCACGGCCACGCCAATGTCATGTTCGTACTCGGCGGGCCGGTGCGCGGCGGAAAGATCTACGGACGTTGGCCCGGACTCGCACCTGAAAGCCTCTACGAGGGCCGCGACCTCGCCATCACCACAGACTTTCGCCAGGTGCTCGGAGAGGCCTCCTATCGCGCTCTCGGCGCGAAGAACCTCAACCTCACCTTCCCCGGCTCTCAACTCACCACCGCGCACTTCCTCAACCTCATCAGGACCTAGCGCGCTACTCACCAATCCATTCCCGCGGCATTTGCCGGTCTCTTCCCCTCTGCTATAAAGGGTGCGGTACTCCGGTCCGCCCAGCGATGTCCTGAACTCCTGCAACCGAAGCGCGCGGGCCGTGGAGAGAATTGATGAGCTTCAGTTTCCGAGCAGTTCCCCTGCGGGCAGCCGCCGCTGTCATTGCCTTCAGCCTTGGCCTGCTTCCGGCCCTCTCGCAGCAATCCAAGGGTGCGCCTCAAAGCCACCCCACCCAGACTCAGCACCCCGTAGACCTCACCGTCGTCAAACCGGAGTCGGTCGGCTTCTCCTCCGAGCGCCTCGAACGTCTTCACGCGCTCATGCAGCACCATCGACAAGAAAACACTCGCCGGCGCCGTCACCATCCTCGCTCGTCACGGCAAGGTCGTCGACTACCGCACCTACGGCCAGCGCGACATGGCCAGCGGCGCGCCGATGACCAAGGACGCCATCTTTCGCGACTTCTCCATGACCAAGCCGGTCACCGGCGTGGCCATGATGATTCTCTATGAGCAGGGCAAGTGGCTGCCCTCCGATCCCATCGCCAAATACATCCCCGAGTTCGCGCATCTCAAGGTCTTCAAAGGCGTCGACGCCGACGGCAAGATGATCCTCGTCGATCCCGATCATGCGCCCACCATGCGCGAGCTGATGACCCACACGGCGGGCTTCTACCTACGGCTTCTTCGGCGACACGCCGGTCGACAACATGTATCGCGACGCGAAGGTCTTGCAATCGAAGAACCTGCAGGAGATGATCGACAAGCTTGCCAAGATTCCGCTGCTCTATCAGCCCGGCAAGGGCTGGATCTACAGCGTGTCGATGGACATCGAGGGCTACATCGTCGAGAAGCTCTCCGGCCAGTCGCTGCCCGACTTCATGCGCGACCACATCTTCAGCCGCTCGGCATGAAGGACGCCGGCTTCTTCGTTCCCGAGGAGAAGCGCAGACGCTTGTCACCGCTCTACCGCAGGACACGCAAGGAGAGCTGGTAGCCGACGCAAACGATGGAGGCCTCGGCGGGCCGCACGACTACGACCAGCAGCCCACCATGCCCTCGGGCGGCGGCGGCATGGTCTCGACCGCCGAGGACTACTACCGCTTCGCGCAGATGCTTGCCAACGGCGGCGAACTGGATGGCAAGCGCATTCTCGCGCCGTCGCTCGGTGCAAGCTGATGAGCTCCAACCATGTGCCGGCCAAGCTGCTCACCGGCGAGTTCGGCATCGGCTCCAGCAGATCTGCGGCCCGGCTTCGGCTATGGCTACAACTGCGCCGTCGTCTTCGATCCCGCCGAGGCGAATCTGCCCGATGGCAAAGGCACCTTCTTCTGGGATGGAGCCGCTGGAACATGGTTCTGGGTCGATCCCACCAACGACATCGTCTTCGTCGGAATGATTCAGCGCTTCTTCGGCCCTGACATCCCCGGCGCGGAACCAAACCCAAACGTCCAATACAGAAGCCGCGCTACCATCTACGGAGCGCTCGTCGATCCGTCGAAATAGCTCCGCGATACTTCCACAATTCGCCCCTTCACCAGGCGCCTGTTCCCACTCCCGGGACCAGGCGCTTCTCCTGATGAACCTTCAGCACTCGGTCTGCGTATGATGCTCGAAGAGTCGGTGCATACAACGCCACACTCATGGGCACCCAGGCATACCGCCACATGGTTGCACGCGGAGAGCCTCGCTATTTTCTAGATTGCGCGTGCTTGATCGAACTCACCAATTGGGCCAGTCGCCCAGGATCCACGTCGCTCACCGCCACCCCTTCAAGATCATTCGTGCTGAAGTCCATCACATGAAAACCTGAGCGCTCTGTCACCAACTCCTTTGCCTCCGCCGCTCCGGATCTCTGCAGGATAAAGACGGACACGCGATGCTTTCCAATGCTGTAGAGCAACTGGGCGACGGGCTGGTTGGTTACGGCTACTCCGCCTTCGGGGACCATCACGCCGGGGCAAACGGCCACCTTCACCTTCACGGTCACTCCTGTGGGGGGCTACGCGGGCACGGTGAAATTTGCCTGTGGCCCGTTACCCGCGCAGGCAGCCTGCTCGTTTTCGCC
>CAVSAX010000031.1:0-242754 GCA_963725995.1 uncultured Acidobacteriaceae bacterium
CCATTCGTTTGTGCGGAGCTCTTACTCTCCGCTCCGGTGTCCGTCAAGGCTCTCCGCTGCGCTTCGACCGCTAGCGCGGCGCTTCACGGCCTTGACCGCCATCTCCGCTCCGGGTGGTGGCCGGATATGAGAAGCTTGCGCTTCTCTATTCTCAAGAGAATCGACCGTCGATTAATTGACGCGAAGCCGCGGCAAGCAGAGCCAACTCCTCGATCGGTCCCAACAAGGACGATGCCGGTGATCGCGCAGACCCCGCCCAGCCGCGAACCGCGCCCCATGGTTATGGTTGCGCATTCACGAAGGTGACGATCTCTCCGTAGGCGCTTGTGAATTTGGCCTTTAATTCATCGCGTTCGCGGACACGCAGGCGCTTGGTCCGCTTTCCGCTTTTGAACTCAAACGGATGGCTGTCCGGTATGCTGTTACGTCGATCGTTTCCAGCGCGAAGCGAAGCCGACATCGTAGGGAATGCTCTTGAGAACGCCGTGTCTTTGTCGAGCAGGCGGCCGAATGGGTGCAGCTTGCCCTTCGGATCGAGCATGGTCATCGCACCAGGCAGCCCCTTGCTCTGAAGATAGGCCTGAAGCGCCCTGAACACCGCATCGTTGAAGGAGTTTTGTGAGGACAACCAGCCCGAGCTATCAGGCAGGAACTTGTTCTCGGCCGTAAGCAAGACCTGCAGCGCGTGCTGATAATTGCTGGCAAGGAGTCCCCGCCATCCTTTCCAGTACGGGATGCCGTAGCGAATCCGGAGTACATCGCCGACTTGATCGAAGCGCGGTTGCTTCGGTCCCTCAATCAGGCCGAGGCCATGGAATACGTTTCTCACCTCCGGTTCCAGTTCAGCGACTTGAACGCCGAGTTCTTCGACAGTGATGGAGCGGTCGACCATCTGGCCTGCCAGAACCATTCCCGGAAGCGCAGCCTTCACCAGCTCGGAGGCTATGCCGCCGGCCTTGAAATCTCCGCTGACGAAGTGAGGAACGATGAGTGACTGGATGTATGGGGTTTGAGCCCGCAGACGCTTAATGGTCATGCCGTTCGTATAGACCCCGACGTTGCGGCAACTCACGAAAAACGTCAGCAGCGCACGGCGCATCGAGAACGATAGGGGCCGTCGTCTTGCCTGCAGCTGGGCCCTCTGAAGCAGACCGGCGAGCGTCTGGGCGGAGCCCATGCGGGCTGCGATCATCCACAATTCGGCCTCAACGTAGTCGTAAAGAACTCCGGACCCGAGCATGCTCCAGACCAGCCGCTCGACCGGCCGGGACTTCGAATAGTTTTGCAAGTATGCGGCGAAGGCATCGATATGCTCAGGATGCCGAGGGAGCAGATCGATCGTCCTCTGGAGCACACTGGGGGAAGCACCTGCCCGGTAAAGAACATAGCGCAGCCGGCTCTTGTCCACGACACGCGGCGGCCGACCCTTGATGGCGTCGCGCAGGATGCTCACGGCCGATGCATCGTCGAGTTCGCCTTCGTCCACATCGCGACCTGTCGATTCCGCGATGCTGGGCAGCGTACCGAGAGCTTCGGCAATGGTTCTCGCATGCGAGACTTTGAACTTGGAGCCTTGCGGTATCAGACTCCAACGCCGACATTCTATTTCCAGCACGATCGCTGCTCGTCGCGCCTCTTCCTCGCTTTTCGCAAGGACGCGAATGTCATCCACATACCGGATGTAGGGGATGCCAGTGCGCTTCATGGCCTCGTCGAGCGGCAGGAGAAACACCTCCGCCAGGAAATCCGACGCCATCGGCCCTTGGGGTATGCCGTGGTCCACCGGAATGCCTCCCTGTTCGGACGTCCATACGCACAGCCACTCGCGAATGAGCGACCAAAGCTCGTTCCCTCCACCGGAAGGCGCTACGATCGTCTGGAGAGCGCGGTGTGAGATCGTCTCGTAGAAAGCCGCCAGATCGAAGTGTGCGATCCACTGATTGCCGGCCGCCAGGTGGCGCGCGAGTCGGACTTGGAACTGGTGATAGGTAGATCGCCAATCCTGAAGAAAGAAGATCGAGTTCGGATCCTTGCTCAGGCAGTTGCTGAAAACCGACTGTCCCTGCACATCGCGCCTCCGTTCGAAGGTCTGCTTTGCGACCTGGTTCGCGATAGCCTGCAGGACGATTTGATCCTCGAGCGTCAGGAGCGTGAGGGGACGAAGCAGGCCGGAGGGCTTCGGCATGTAAATGCGGATCGGACGGGTGGCCTTCCATCCACCCCTGAGCTTTTCGTGTAGCAGAAGCAGGTTCGCCCGGCGCCCCGGCTCGTAGGCCTGATAGATGTGTCGGAACATGCGCTTATGCTGGTGATTTTTCGCAGTGAGGATCCGGGACAGAGCAAGGTCGAGGTTGCGCAGCGAGATTAGCGATGTTTTCGTAATCATTCGGGTTCAATCACCGGGAAGCTCGATTGTATCGTCGCTTCCAACAGACCGCCTGAATTCCCGCCGTGTTGGAGCGGGTGCACCATGAACAGCATGAGGTGACACTGGCCGGTCTGGTCTTCGGGGCCGAACCGGTTGAACACCGCCCGGGCGCAGCCCGGCCACTGCTTTCGCACTGCTTCCGGGTCACATGCTATCCGAGGGTCTTTATAGTCGGCCAGACGTCGCAGCTCATCGATCATGGCGAAGCCGATGTTAACTGAACCCGCGAAGCCGGCGGCTACATGCCGCCCGATTGGGTGGACCTTCTGTAGGCAATCGACTTCGCTACCATCGCCAAGCGTAATCCGCACGTCGGAGATCCCGAAGCTGTAACCGAACATTGTGGGTGCGCCAGGTCATGCAGAAACGATAGAACGCCGGTGCTTCTCCCACCAAACGCCGGCTCACACATAAGAGGCGAAATGATGGTCCGCAGGCATTCAGACTAGCTGGTTCACATAGGTTTTGACCCTATGTAAATGCCGTCTTCGATGCGAGCCTGGAATGTTGAGACAATCGCGATAATTCTGGCAAGACGCAATGACAGATGAACCCAGATCAGGGTTCCGGCTGTCGATCCGGAAACCGAATTACGTCGATTTTCTTGGCATATGCGATAGTCAGGCCGACCATCGTCCTCCCTTCCTGGTGATCGATGTGCGGATACCATTCGGACAGCTTCTCTGTGATCCACGCCAGGAAGTAGATCGAAACGAAGTGGTGCATATCGAGGCACGCGAAACTGTGCTCGGTGAAGACCGGATAGAGACTTGGCCCGATACGATCCCCGTTCTGGATCACATGCATCAGTTCGGAAACGCGCGATTTCGAAAAGTGAGCCACCTCTGAAAGGTGCCCATACATCTCTCCGCCCCCGTGCCTGAAGAACATACGTATGTTTGGGGTCTTGCCCTCAAGTTTGTCTAGTGGCCGCTTGTCCAGTTCATTCAAGCGGGCGACGGATTCGAGTTGCTTCCGGATCAGCGTCACGGCCTCGACCAGGTCGCCGTTCAGGATCAGATCGGTGACGATGAAGTGAGTTCGGACGTAGGAGGTCACCAAGCCGATCTGATAGGAGATCCCCGGATCTACCTTCTCGATCGGTTGGGAGAGCTTATCCTGAAGTGAACCAACCAGCCCGTCGACCATTATCCGCAGGGTATTGTCCTCCTCACGCTCAGCATCGCGGAAGTCCTCGCGGCATTTTTCGCGTGCTGCCATGCCCTGACCCTGGAAGTTGCATGCAGCCGCGAGTAGCCTCTCTATCTGCTCTCTAGTGAAGTTCACAGCATCAGCCTTGACTAGTGGTCCTACGGGATTTTGTATCTCGGCCATTTCTCGAGGATACAAGGGCCCTGCGGTGAGCACGCTCAGCACCCAGCTCCGTCGTCGTGTTGCAAGGCCACCACGCGCCACGAAGATTAACCAGAATCGGGAGGCTACATACGGACGAGTACGGCGTCTCTCTCTAAACCCGCGCAAATTTCAGGTACGGTGGCCACTCTACAAGAGTATTTAGGAAGGTAGGCGCTCATTTGATAGCCTCTTGTGGCGGCAAGGCTACGCTCTTTTACGCTAGAATTGTGTCGTCTATTGAAAGTTCCATTTCAATACCACAGAACGACCACTCGCGATGAGGTCTCGATCGGACCTTTATGTTTGCGGAGCAAGTCAACTTGGGCAGGAAGTCAGACGCCTTGGCAACACAGAAGACAGGTCGAAACGTGAACCGCGAAGGACAGCGCTGGACGGAAGACCGCGCTGGCATGACCCTGCGCCTACCCATTGATCTCCGGGAGGCGGTCACCGAAGAGGCGCGCGTGGCCGGCGATCTTTCGAGGGTGGTTCTTTTTGCCCTTCGTAATGTCGAACGGAAGGACGTAACGATCACGCAGACTCGCAAGGCCGGACTTCCGCTATCCAAACCTCAGCTTTTGCATGTTGGAGCCGAAGCTCGATCCGTGATCCGAGCCTGGGCGGAAGAGGAGGGTGTGAGCGTGAATGCGATTATGGTGAGCGTTCTGGAGGAGTTTTTCAAGCGGCTGAGGAAGAGCAAAGCACTCCGCGAGGAGCTGCGTCTGGAACTCAGGGCACGACGCGGTTTCTTGCCGAGCTGAGGATTCATGCGCCAAAACGCGATACGTTTTGCGATACGTCGGTTCTAGGCGTCATGCCAGCTTACAAGGACTTAGGGAGCCACCGGGGTCTTGTAAGTTATTGAAAAGCCTAATGTTGGGACTATGGCATGGAAGAGGTCATCGGTTCGATCCCGATCAGGTCCACCAAACAATCCAACAACTTAGACAGGCTGACGTTCCGAAGCGGAGCGTTTTTGGCGTTGTTTGTGCCATAAACCCAATTTGATGCGGGGCAGGGTTTCGAGTTTGCTCAAATCCCGGCCCGCACTCAGTACGGGGCAATCAAGGGCGGCAAACAGCTTCCGCAATTGGCGCTCTCACGCAGCTTCGTGCTGAAGAATTGGATGATAACCGGCGCAACCACTGGTGCCGAGACGTTATGGTCCTGCCCACTGAGGTACATACGCCGTGCGCCGGGATTGTGGCCGATGTGCTTCTGTCGCGCAGGACCGACCAATCCTCCAGCAACGTGAGGTCGTAGGGGAGCGTGTGCGCAACGGATTTGTTCTTCCTCCACGCATGCCGCATGATGAGCGGCATAAGGGCGACGAATGGTCTGGGAGCGCCGTAGACGTCGCTCAGAAAAAACCGGACGGCGCCCGCGCGATCGCCCGCAGCTACGAACTGGTCCAGGCGCTTCCTCTGCATGTCGAACGAGTGGGGATGACCGCCTTCCTCAATAAACGGTGGCTCGTACAATACGAGTCCCTTCAAGCTCACTCCCCGCGCGGAGGCCTGCAGCGCCAGCGCGCCTCCTGAGGAGATGCCAACCGCAAACGCCGAGCCTCCGGCTTCCATCACCAAAGATCGGAGGTCGTCCACTTCACGCTCAATCGCATACACCGGCGCGTCGCCGCTCGCGCCACGCCCGCGACGATCGTAGGCAAACACGGTGAAGTGTTTGGCGAGCAGCGGCGCGAGTTGCGAAGAAGGACCGTTCTCGCGGAAGCAGAATGCGCCGTCCACGAGGATCAGCGGTGGACCGGACCCGAGCCTCGTGTAGGCAATCGTTGTTCCGTCGCCGGATGTTGTTGTTCCATTCATACCGACCTCCTTCACCGTGGGGCTATCGGGGCGCAGAACGAACGCCGTAGCCAGCGCCAGTAGCACCAAAGCGACTACAACGCTGATTCTCTTTCGCATGCAAAACACCTATCCGATCGCCCTCAGGTATTCGCCGAGATTGTTCAGGGTCAGAGTCGTTCCCACATCAACTCGCATCTGGAGCAATGCGTCACGATCCGCTCTCGACTGGCACTCAAATGTCATGGTGAGTGTCGTTTTGCCATCGAGTTCGCTAAAGACGAGCGTGCATAGCGACTCTCCCTTCGATACGGGGCTGGGGCCGCCGATGACGAGCCGCGCGGGCGGAGTGATTTCGCGGTAGAAGCCGGTAAAGGGATATTTCGCTCCTTCAGGCCCACTATTCACGAATCGAAATGCGCCGTTCGGCCGTAGGTCGATTTCACAAATGGCAAGCGGAGCGCCACTTGGGTCCCACCAGTGCACAACATGTTCGGCCTTCGTCCAGGCTTCGAAGACAAGTGCCCGCGGCGCATCGAAGACCCGCTCGATGACGATCTCGCGTTCCGAGGGCGTCGTAACTTTCGCACTTCTGGTGTTCTCCATTGCAGACTTTGCGTTATCGCTTCGTGCGGGCATGACGTTTCTCCTTCTTCTGCAGATCGCTCAGGTAGTCATCCAGGCTGGTGAATTTCTCTTCCCACAACCGGCGGTAATTCTCCACCCATTCCGAAACCGCCCGAAGCGGAGCAGCCTCCAGACGGCAAGGGCGCCACTGCGCGTCGCGGCTGCGCGTGATCAGTCCGGCGTGCTCGAGAACCTTGAGATGTTTGGTGATGGATGGCGCGCTGATGGAGAAGGGCTCTGCGAGCTCTTTGACCGAGGTTTCGCCCAAAGCGAGACGCGCCAGGATGGCACGCCGAGTTGGGTCCGAGAGCGCCGCAAAGGTCTTATTGAGTGAATCTGGCATGTACTTTACCAACAGGCTAATTAGCCTGTTGGTAAAGTACCTCGACGCATGCCGCCTGTCAACAGAATTCGACTGGGCGTCTGCACTGGTTCGATCCCGGGCATGTCCACCAAACAATCCAACAACTCAGCACTTTGATCGAATCGAAGAGCCTGCGGCCACGTTTGCTTACGAAAGAAGGGGCAGCCCCGGTGAGGACTGCCTCTTTTCATGAGCTGGTTCGAGCTATTTAGCTACTGCGATTGCAGGCGGCTTCCAGGTGCCGTCGAGGGTCGAAGGCGGAGTTTCCTTTGGCCAATACAAACGCAACATCGGAATGAATTTCGCCTTGGGGGCCGGTAGCCAGTTAGCTTCCTTTGCCTTGCCGGGGGAATCGGCCTGCAGATACAGGTCTACGGAGCCATCGGCGTTGGGGATGAATTTATTTCGAGAGCTCAGCGTGTAGCGGTTGAGGGGATTAGGAACGAAGAAATAGCTGGCGTCGTACATGGTCAATGACCAGAAACCTTTCACCGGCGGCAACTGGCCCTTCTCAATGTGCATGACGTAGTTCTTCGTGCCGTCATATGCGTTGCCAGCCGCATCCTTCTCTGAGGTCGGATAGATGGCGTCCTGGGGACGATTGGCACCGAGGCCGATCGCAGTGACCAAAGCTCGCTGGATATAGTCGGTGCCGTAGATGCCGACATGACTGGTGAGGGCGACCCACCCGTTGACGGGGACAGCTGCTTTTTTGAAATACTCCATGATTTTCAGCTGCGACAATTTTGGAACAGCCTTGATGGCTTCCTTATCGAAGGCGTCAAGTTTACTGGGGTCGAACTCCTGTCCTGGGACGAGCCCAATTTTTGCCATCTTCGCCACGATCGGCGCGTCGTCCGCTGTGGGTGGATTGGTCTTCATCAGCTTTGCAAGGTAGTTGAAGTAGTCATTCAGATCCATGTGATCGACCTGATCACGCACCGCTGTCTTCATGTCGAGGCTGTTATCAACTTCGCCGGGAAGCGGGGTGTAGGGCTTGCCATAGGAACTGAGCGGGACGAGTGTGAACTTGTCCTGTAACGCATGTACTTTGGCGTAGTCCTCGGGCGTTCCGGTGCAGTAGATCCGGCCGAGGATCCAGACGATGCCTGTGGGAGATTTGTACTCGGTGACCCCTGCCGGTAGAGTGCCTGACCATCCTGGTCCTGTGATGGCGTACTTTTGCGCCTTGCCGCCAGTGGTGCGCTTGCCGGGGACCTGGAAGACATCTGTCCAGCCATCCAGCATGGGCATCAGGTAGTAGCGGTCGCCCATATCCGGAATGCCGAAGACCCATGGTTCATTTGAGACATCAAGGAAAGCCATCGTGTAGAGGGTGTCTGCGTTGGGGCGGTGACCGCGTGGTCGTCTGCCGCGGGGTAGGAGCGCAGCTTGATAATTTGGCCCATGGGTCCGCGACTGGCTTGCACGGTTGCGTAGTTGGTCATGAATTTGCGGGTCATGTCCATGGTCACAAGTGGGTAGCCATAAACATAGATATCGGTGGCGTCGCTTACGGCCTCTTCTAACCCCGGTTGGCCATTACTCTTCGATTGGGATTTCGAACAGCCAAGGAGCCCTAAAGTCACGCAGAACGCAAACAGGAGACCCAAGGTTCTCAGCTTCATTCTTGTTTCCTTCTCTTTCACAAAGCTACAGATTTAGGAACGAATTGCCCCTCAGTCTATCAGGGCGACTGCGGTGAACTGGGCTAAGTTGCGATGCTCTCCGAAAACGCGTCTCAAATTTTCACCCGTCTGCGAAATCAAAAAAGGTCAGCGACGTTGGACGTATTTCATACGCATTTACTCGCGGGTCTCCCATGTCCCTCCACGAACACTGGCTCTGTTCCTGCCGTTTACAACCTCACGATGGATCCGTGCGAGAAGTACGACATGATCTTCAACGGAGTTGCACCCGCTCGCGCCACCAGGAATTCGCCCGGAAAATATGCCGGCGAAGACAACGGATGGTCGAACGTGCTGTTCTCGCCGGCGCTCATCGAATTCGATCGTTCGGTGATGAAGTATCCAAGTATCCAGTGGGCGGTGCATCGAACGACCTGATACCGGAGCTGCAGCATCCCAAGAATTCGGTGCCGGCGTTGGATCCCAACAACATGCTGAAGGCGATTTCCTCCGACTAACACTGAAACATTGGCTTACAAGGATATGGGCGGCTCGAAAGAGCCGCCCATATCGTTTTGGGTGGAGTCAGGTGAACTCCCTTTGCCGCCCGGGGCTGCAGTTGACCTAGGCGTCTGCTGCTTTGCCGGGGCGGCCGTTGATCCAGGCCAGGAATAGCTTGTAGCCGACGGCAAGTACGATGGCTCCCACGAAGAGGCCGACGATTCCCATGGCAACGAAACCGCCGAGTACACCTATGAAGATCACCGCGATGGGAATGGAAGCTCCGCGCCCGAGGAAGAAGGGTTTGAGTACGTTGTCCATTACGCCCACGAAGACGCACCAGATAAGGAACATGATGGCTTTGGTGGTGGAGGCTACGGCGAAGGAGTAGACGACTGCGGGAATCAGGACCAATCCCCCCATTTGCAGAACGGCCCCGATGACGAAGACGAATGTCCATATGTGCGCGCCGGGAAGTCCGAAGAGGAAGAATCCGGCGGCGGCGAATGCGGACTGGATAAGGGCAACACCCAGGATGCCGAAGGTGACGCTGCGAACCGTGGCGGCTATCAGTTCCTGAAATTCCGGGCCCTGTTCACCGAAGAGGCGGTTGGCAAGTTGCCGGGTCGCTTTTGTGGCAGCCTCCGCGTTACCGAGCAGTGCTCCCGAAAGCAGGATGGACAGTAGGAACTGGAGCACGAGAAAGCCTAGACCGGCGGACGCTGTCAAAATGCCGGGGATCGCCGACTTTATCTGGGGGCCAAACTTCACGACCACGTCAGTAATGCTAACGGAAGCTGCGCCCCAGACTCGTGCCAGTGAACGGCCAATTATGGGCCATTGCTCCACGCCGGGCGGCGGAGGCGGCAGGACAAGAGTGCCTTCCCGCAGCCTGGCCGCGATTGGCCGGATGCCCTCGACCAGATTCTGCGCGAGCAGCACCAAAGGGATGATGAGAATCGCGAGTAGAAGCAGTGTCCAAATAATGGCTGCGAGCCCGCGGCGCCCCTTCAGACGTTTCTCCAGCTTCAGGAATGTGGGGTAGGAAGCGATCGCAATGATGATTCCCCAGATGATGAGGGGAACAAACGGCTTGATGATGATCAGGCATCCGATGACGAGTAAAGCGGCCAGCCCAATTTGAATGGATGTTTCGAGAGGTTGATTGACTTCGAGCTTCTGCGTTGTCACTGGTTCGTCACTCATGACCAGACACCTCCAACAGAACCCTGAATCGGAAGACCACGATTATATGGGTTTTCTCAGGCGTGGTGTCGGCGACGGCAGGGAAATATTCCGTAATGAAAGGCGGAGGGCTGAAATACATACTCCGGACCTATGAGTTGGGTCGGATGTAAGGAAGGGAGGGTGTGGAGCGGGCCGGGCACGCAGAGCGTTACAAGCGAAAGGTCATTGTGCAGAGTAGTGCGGGCGCATCCCTTTTGAGGCTGCGCCCACTGTTGGTTATTTGAGCGCGTCGCCTACTTTTTCTACACCCTTCTCAGTGTCCTTGGCGGTTGCTTTGGCGGCCTTGTCGGTGCCATGAGCGGTAGCCTTGGCAGCCTTTTCCGTGCCGTGCGCAGTATCTTTGGCAGCGACGTCAGTGCCGTGAACGGTGGCCTTGGCGGCCTTGTCAGTACCGTGAGCGGTATCCTTGGCAGCCTTGTCAGTAGCGTGGACGGTAGACTTGGCAGCTTTGTCGGTTCCGTGAGCTACGTCTTTGGAGGTGTCCTTAGTGACGTCGGCGGTTTTGTCGGCGGCCTTGGCGGTTCCGTGAGCGGTGTCCTTGGCAGCCGTGTCGGTGGCGTGCGCTGTAGATTTGGCGGCTTTGTCAGTTCCGTGAGCCACATCCTTGGATGCGTCCTTGGTGGCGTCGGCGGCTTTATCGGCAGCCTTGGCGGTGACGTGGGCCGTTGACTTTGCGGCCTTGTCGGTCGCGTGCGCCGTGTCCTTGGTGGCGGTCTTGGTGGCGTCGGCGGTCTTGTCGGCGGCCTTGGCGGTATCGTGGGCTACGTCCTGCGCGGATGCGGATAAGCCAGCACCCAGAAACAGTAAGGATGCCAACGATGCGGTGGCGAAGATTTTACGACTCATTTGTTATCACTCTCCTGGATGGATGATGGCTTCGTATTTCAGTTCGGCCTCTCCCCTTGCCTGACAGGGTCAGGCACGCGAGGCATGTGTGGTGGGGTACCACAAACGATACTTGGCGTTTTCGGCCTATGTCAAAGCATGCACGACTTCGACAGGGCCCGATCAGGCGGCCTTTAGGACACGCCGCGCGGCCAGACTGAGCATGAGTCGCGTCATTCCGGTCATGATGAGGTTGATGCCCACGAGCGTTCCGATTACCCAGGTGGAGCTGGAGGGCCAGTGGCGCCAGACCATGATGCCCAGGATGAGGGTCACGATGCCATCGAAGAGCATCCAGCCGGAGCCGTTGACGTGGCGACTCTTGAAGTAGGCGATGAGGTCGAAGACGCCTTCGACGACGAAGAAGATGGCCAGCATGAGAGTGAAGGCCGCCATGCCGATGAGGGGATGGGTGAGGAAGCCGATGCCGACGATCAGATAGAGGATGGCGACGAGAAGTTTCCAGAGGATGGGGCCTATGCCCTTGGATTGAAAGGCGTGTACGAATTGAAATCCGCCGCTAAAGATGATGAGCCAGGCGACGACGACAACGACTCCCCAGGAGGCGGCGAGGGGGAGGGCTATGGCCAGAAAACCGAAGATGATAAGCACAATGGGCCACAGGATTGATTTTCCGGAGTTGCTCTTCACGAGATCTGCTTCTGCCATGAGTAGTTGATCCTCCTTGGAATGGGTGCTTGAGATGAGAGAAAGCGCGTCGGATGTTCTCGACGAGGAGCCGGGATCTGCCTTGATGTAGAAGGTTACAGCGGAAGTTGGGCAGAGGCGCTTAAATTTCGGGGAATTATGGGGCGAAAGGCGAGGAGTGCAATGGCGGTGTGGGGCGGGCGGAGTTTGCGGGGCTAAGAAAAAGAGCGCTTCCCCCGCGGCTAGCGATTTGGGGGAAGCGTGAGGGTTGACAGCAACTAGAAGGAGAAATTCATTTGCAGATCGATGCTTCGGTTGGCGGACTGCGATGAGAAGAAGCCTCCTGCGAGCGCTGTGGACTGGTTGAAGGACGACGCGGTGACGACGCCAATTGGCTGCGCGAGGTTGACGTTGTTGAATACGTTGCGGGCCATGACAGCGAATCCGAGGCTGTAGCGCCGGGTGATGGGCGCGTCAAGCTGCGGGGGGCCGTTTCTGCCGCTGAGACCGCCGGGGCCAAGCCCGCCGCCGGGTGCTCCGCCGCCGGGGCCGCCACCGCCACCGCCGGGAGGTGGTCCGCCGCCGCCGGGGCCATTGTTGGAGAAGCCACCTTCAGTCGTCTTAGGGCCGATGGCGAAGCGCTTGGACATGCGCAGGTTCATGCTGAACTGGCTGGGGCCAGTGCCGTAGTTGATGGGGACGATGGTCTGTCCGGCTATCGGCATGGTGTCGAAATTGCCTAGCGAGGTCTTGACGACGCTGGGGCGCGAGAGGTCAGTGGCGAAGGCGGGACGATCGTTGAAGATGGAGTCGCCGTTGTAGTCGATGCCGGAGGTGATGTTGAAGGGGCCACCGGAGTTTGCGACGAGCATGGGGCTCATGGAGACGCCGTACTTGATGGGGATGTTGCCGCCGATGAGCAGGCGGTTGCGGACATCGAAGCTGGAGCGGCCGTAGTCCGCGCCGGGATCGTAGGAGTTGGAGGGGAAGCTGTTTGCGCCGGCGGTATCTCCGTCAGCGAAGTTGAGCATATAGAAGCCGAATAGGGACATCTTGTATGCCTTGACGCTGAAGTTGGTAACGAGCTGGTTCTGACGGAATACGCCGCCGGACTGGTATTGATAGATGTTCTGATTGGTGCCGTTGGGGCGCTCGCCGGTGACGGGGTTGGGCGCGTTGATGTTGTCGCTGAGGAACTGGTGGACGCCGCGCGAGTTGATATATGTAACCGACACGGTTGCATTCTTTGTGATCTGGCGGTCAACGCCGATTGCGCCCTCCATGGTTAGAGGCGTGCGCATGTTGGGGTCGACCTGGTAGATGGTGGGACTGAGGGTAGCGTTGTCAAGCGATGGCGGGGTGAGGCCGTTGCTGGGCAGGTTGACGATGTACTGCCGCTGAGTAGTGCCGTTCTGACGCTCGGCCTGCAGGATGTAGTTGTAGTCGAAGCGGTCGTAGAACCATCCATAGCCGGCGCGCACGACTGTCTTGCGGTTGCTGTTTGCCCAAGCGACGGAGAAGCGCGGCGCGAAGTTGGCGTAGTCGCTGAGGTGGGACTGAAGCTCGTAACGCAGGCCAGCGCTAAGAGTGAGATTGGGACGGAGGTGCCACTCATCGGCTGCATAGACGGAGGCGTCAAAGACGCTGACGCCGGATGTGGGAGAGCCTTTCATCACGCTGTATTGGCTGGGCTTGAGGGCTTCGTAGTCGGCCAGCGTTGCGAAGGTAAAGGTGCCATTGAAGCCGGTGGTTGAGCTGTTGGTGTCGCCGGTGTTGCGCAGACGGGTTCCGAACTTGATGGAGTGGGTGCCGTGTACGATGCTGGTGTTGTTTTGAAATTCAAAGCGGTTCTGCGTGTCGGAGACCTGGCCGAGCGTGTTGCCGCCGCCGAGGAATGCACCCTGCACGAGAATGGCGGGATCGGTGCTTTGTGCGGTCTGGCTGCTGGTGTTGTGGCTGTATTGACAGAGGGTCTCGTTCATTGCGTTCGCGCCGAGGACTTGCGTGTCGCTGAGTTGGATGCCCTGTCCGGTGGTTGCGCTGTTATACGCCTGTGAGGCGAGAGCAAGCTGGCCGACGCCATCTCCTGTCTCGCTGCTGTGGTTGTACATGTAGCGCAGCGTGAGGGTGTTGCTGGGAGTGACCTGCAGATCGATACGGGGGCTGACGTCGATGCGCGTACGCGGATTGCTATAGGCACCGGTGAAGGCGACAGCATTGCCCTGCTCGTCGAGCGAGGTATCGGCGTTGATGATGGCGTTGTCCTGTTGATTGCGGCGGAAGACGCTGACGAAGTAAGAGGCGTTCTTGCGCAGCGAGCCGCTCAAGTTGCCCATCATGAATGTGGAATAGTACGGCGGCTCAGAGGTGACGAAGGGATTGAGCGAATTGAAGGACGAGTCGTTGCCGTTGATCATGACGGTGCCGTGCAGCTTGTCAGTGCCGGGCTTGGTGAGGATCTCGATGCGGCCGTAGCCCAGCTTGTCGTATTGCGCGGAGAAGGGATTCTGATTGACGCGGATTTCGCGGATCGAGGATTTGGGAGGCAGGGAGCCACCGCTGAATCCGTCGATGTAGATCTGGCCACCATTCGGTCCGGCGGAGGGTCCGGCGAGGGCATTGAGTTCGGATTGCAGTTCGTCGGGATCGTCGGAGAGAGCGTCGAGCGCGGCTCCTTTGATGACGAGAGCGCTGGCGTTGTTATCGGAGCTGGTGTCGATGCCGCTGCTTTGATCGGTGACTGTGACATCCTGCTTCTCGACGGCGATGGTGAGTGCGATATCGCGCTGCTGGGTGCGGCCGGGGGCGACGACCACATCAGTCTGCACGTACGATTCGAATCCGGTGGCAGTCACGGTGAGGATGTAGGTGCCGGCGGGGACGCCCTTGATCTCATAGGTGCCGCCCGCTCCTGACTGAGCAGACAAGGGATTGGCGGAGCCAGCGGCGAGGCTGACGGTTGCGCCGGGGACTAGGGCGCCGGAGGGATCGGTCACCTGGCCACGCACGGTGGCCGGCTCGGTCTGCGCGAAGAGATTGATTGTAAGCAGGAAGCCCAGGGCGAAGAAGATGACGGCGAGAGTCCTGTAGCGATTTGATTTCATGGCTGCTCCTATGGCTGCATCAGGGATGATGGCGTCCTGTATTCATCTCAGCAGTGAAGGGGGGAGGGTGCCGTCACAAAGATTGAAGGAGTGTAGAGAAGTGTCACGGGGCCGTGACACTTTGTTACGTTCGCACGCGGCGGCGGGTGTACAACCATAGCTGAGCATGTGGGGGATGAATCGTGGCATCGGTCTTGCTGATTGACGACGACCGCGAGCTTTGCGCGATGCTGAGCGATTATTTGTCGCGGCACGGATTCCAGGTGATGGCGGAACACCACGGCGAGACCGGGCTGCAGCGCGCGCAGAGTGGGCGATTTGCGATTGTGCTGTTGGACGTGATGCTTCCCGGCATGGACGGCTTCGAAGTGCTGCGGCGGCTGCGGGCTACCTCACAGGTGAGCGTGCTGCTGCTGACGGCGCGGGGCGAAGATGTGGACCGCATTGTGGGACTGGAGATCGGCGCTGACGATTATCTGCCCAAGCCATTCAATCCAAGAGAGCTGCTGGCCAGGATGCGCGCGATTCTCCGTCGCAATAACGCAGGCGAGGCGATGCCCGATGGAGTAATGCAGGCGCATCGGCTTTCAGTTGCGGGACTGGAGTTGGATACGGGATCCAGAAGCGTGCAGTACAAGGGGCTGGAGCTTACGCTGACCGATGTCGAGTTCTCGCTGCTGGAGGCTCTGATGCAGGCGCCGGGGCAAGTGCTGACGCGAGAGCACCTGGTGGAGAGCGTGCTGGGCCGCAGCTTCAATCCTTTTGACAGAAGCCTGGACATGCATGTGAGCCGGCTGCGGCGAAAGCTGGACGATGCTGCCGCAGTGGGAGACCGCATCAAGACGATCCGCTCGGTGGGCTACCAGCTTGCGGTGGCGACGACTGAACGAGAGTCCGGTAACGATGCGCAGGTAAACAAAGTGCCCGGCCGGGAGCGATAGACACGTATGCGCAGCATGTTCGCCAAGATATTTGTCTCGTTCTGGATTGCCGAGATCCTGATACTTTTTACGACTGCATTTTTGTTGCGTCGGCATTTCGACAGCCCCGAAGTGCAGCACCGGTCACTGTCGCAAGCGATGACAATGAACGGCAATGCGGCAATGGCTGCGTATGGTAGCGGTGGATGCGCGGCGCTGGCACAATTCTCATCGATGTCGCCGGAGCCCTCATATTTGCTGAACGAAAAGGACGAGGTGCTGTGTGCCCCGGCGGCGATGCCGGAACCGAGCGAATTGGTGCGGCGGGTGCGGGAAGGCCGGCGACCACTGATCGGCGTGCAGGCGGGAAACCGCTATCTATGGGGAACGAGGTTGCATGCTGCGGGCAGCCAGACGTGGGTCTTCGTGATCAGCGGCCCTGTGCCTCCATCGCACTTCCCTCTTTTCGACATACTTCCTCGGCTGCTGATCAGCGTGACTGTTTCCGGCCTGGTGACATTTTTACTGGCGCTGTTTTTGACTCGGCCCATCAGCATGTTGCGTGCAGCGGCTCGCAAGCTTGCGGGCGGTGACCTGGGTGCGCGCGCAGGCAATGACAAGGCAGTGGTTGAGGGCAAGCCGCCAAGCCGGGATGAACTCGGGGGACTGGTGCACGACTTCAACCACATGGCGGAGCGGCTGGAATCTCTGGTGGGCGCGCAACGGTTGCTGCTGCGCGACGTTTCGCACGAGCTTCGTTCGCCGTTGGCGCGCCTGAGCGTGGCGCTGGAACTGGCACGCGAAGAAGCGCAACCTGAGATGGAAGATCACCTGAACCGCATCGAACGAGAGGCGCAGCTCCTGAACAAGCTGATTGGGCAGTTGTTGAGCCTGTCGCAGATGGAGTCGGCGCAACGCATACCCGATGCCGAGGTGATCAAGATGCAGCCATTGATTACGCGGCTGCTGGAAGATGCCGAGTACGAAGCGCAGAGCCATCACTGCTCAGTGATGCTGACCAAGGCGGAGGAGTGCGAGGTGAGCGGCAATGCGGAGTTGCTGTATCGCGCACTGGAGAACATTGTTCGCAACGCCATCACGTATACGGCCGAGGACACGACGGTGGAGATTGCCCTCTTGCACGAGTGGCAGGACGGCGGCAGCGAAGCCGTGGTGCGGGTGATGGATCGGGGCACCGGTGTGTCAGAAGCGGAGTTGAAGGCGATCTTTCAGCCCTTCTATCGGCTGGATCATGCGCGGGAGCGCGCGACGGGTGGCTCCGGCGTAGGCCTGGCGATTGCGGATCGCGCTATCCGCCTGCATGCAGGAGAGCTGAGCGCGGCTAATCGTCCGGGAGGCGGGCTGGTGGTGGAGATCCGGATTCCCTGCCGGTCGGCGGTGGCGCTGCAAAGCTGAGATTAAGTGCCGGGATTGAAGCGTTGCTTGAATGCCCAGAGCCCTAGAGCGGGATTTGATGCGTAGAAGATCTCTTCGCCATTCACGGTGTTGAATCCGTCGCGAAGATTTGCCAGGTCGTAGCGGGCGGTCAACTTCGCCAGGTCGCCGTATTGAAAGCCGACGCCCTCAATCTCCGCTTTGCTCATATAGCCGGGACAATAGGTGATGGTGAAGCGGCCCTCTGACGAGCCATGAATGAGGTGTGCGGCGGCGCTGAGATCCGCGGCGAGGTCGGCATTGTTTTTTACCGCGGCCAGCGTTGCGGGTGTGCCACGGTAGCCGTATTTCCTGATGAGCGTATCGATGGTTTTATCTTCGCCAAACTCTTTCACTCCGGGTGCGAGGACGATGAGCTCGGCATCGTCGGCCAGGGCCATGCGCGTGCGGTAGATGGCCTTGTTTCCCAGCCACGTACTTTTGAATTCAGCCTCGTCAAGGTAGACGACTGCCTTTTGGATGGGGCGGTCGAGCATTTCGAAATTGGTCTTGAGGCTGAGGGCGGAGGCGAGTTCGAAGCACTGCACATCGTCGCCGATGAAGAGTCCGCGCAACACCAGTGAGCCCGCACTGTTGCGGCCAATAACGGTGAGCACGTACACGATGGGGACGTGGTTGAGGAAGTGATCGCTGGCGTAGTTCAACACGCGGCGCACAGGATTGTCGGCGCGGCCCATGATGCGTTCCATGCCAAAGACGGCGCCGAGGTAGTGGCTGCGGCTGATGCTTTGCTGGCCGCCAGTTCCTACAAGAATATTTTTATTGTAGTTGGCCATGCCGATGACTTCGTGGGGCACGACCTGGCCGATGGAGAGCACGAGATCGAAGTCGCCCTCGGCAATAAGGCGGTTGACCTCGACCGGCCACGCGTAATCCAACTGGTGCTCAGACTGCTGATAGATAAACTCCGCAGGCACCTCGCCCATGTTGGCAACATCGGTGCGCCAGTTATGGACGCGAAAGCGATCCTGTGGCATGTCGCCGAACATCTGGGATATTTCCGCAGGAGTCATGGGAGAGTGTGTGCCGAGTGCGGGAAGCACGCACTGGAGCGCGTCGCCGTAGAACTCGAGTGCGTTGCGGGTGAGCTCGCCGGAGCGCGAATGAAAGCGCGAGAGATCCGGAGGGACGGCGAGTACACGTCGACGAGGACCGAGTTGCGTCAGAGCCTGGAAGAAGGCAGCCCGCACGTCTGCGCAGGACAGTTCCGCGTCCTCATCTCCCAAAGCTAAATACAGGCCCATTCCATCTCCTCTACCTCTGTCTTGGCTAACCGCGAGCAGACCGGCGGAAGAGGCACTGCGCTCGCGAAGCTGCTCATTTATTGATCCTACTCGGTATTGGTTTATTGGACGGTTGGCGGGTCATGTTAGCCGCACGCTAGAAGACATTTCGCGAACTAGAATCCACCTTTGCCAATGTCCATTCCAGCCGGCAGTGGGTTGCGCTCGTCGATGTACTCCTCAATGACCGTGTCGAGCAGGCCCTGAGCCTGAAGTATGAACTCGACGGCATCGCGTCCTGCGCCGTGTCCACCACTGTTGGCGGTGACGAAGTGAGCCGCGGCTTTTACCTGTTGGCGAGCATTTGCGACTGCGATAGACAGGCCGCATACGCGCATTACGGGCAGGTCAATGACGTCGTCGCCGACGTAGGCAATCTCTTCGAGGGCCACGCCTTCTTTCGCCATGATTTCGCGCACGGCCTGCATTTTGTACGCCTGCCCCATGTAGACGAATTCGAGTTTGAGATCGCGCGAGCGCAGGGCAACGGTCTCAGAGATTCGCTTTGTAATCACGCCGCATTTGATTCCCGCGAGCCGCGCCAGAGAAATTGCGGTGCCGTCGTGGGCGTTGAATCCCTTGGCCTCGACCATGCTGGAGGAGGAGATGGCGTAGCCGCCTTTGCCTTCCATGGCCTGGAGATGCTCAGTGGTGGTGTAGTTGGTGGTATCACTGGCAGCGGGTGCAGGGAAGAGCCAGATGCCGCCGTCGGTGAGAACTCCGTCGACGTCGAAGAGGATGATCTTTATGCGGCGTGCGCGGTCTTCCGCAGAGATTTGCATGTTGCCATTCTAATGGCAGGCTGGCCATCCGTAGGTGGGCGCTCTATATGCGCAAGGAGATACGGGCAAGGCGAACAGAACGCGAACATCTGAGCTACAATACCGCAATGCCTTCGCCGGTCACTTCCCCTTCCGACGACTTCGGCGCCCTCTTTGCCCATGACCTGGGCTGGGCGCACCCGGTGGTGCGGGAGTGGTTTCTGCGCCGCTTCGGGTCGGCAACGGAGCCGCAGCAGCAGGGATGGCCGCAGATTCTGGCGCAAAGGCCGACGCTCATTTCCGCGCCTACCGGATCGGGCAAGACGCTGGCCGCGTTTTTGATTTGCATCGACGCACTTCTGCGCAAGGCAATTGATGGGCAGCTGGAAGCGGAGACCGAAGTGGTGTATGTCTCGCCACTGAAGGCTCTCTCGAACGACATACAGAAGAACCTGCGCGAACCGCTGGGCGAGATTCAGCGACTCGCGGTAGAGATGGGTTTTCTGTGTCCGGAGATTCGTACGGCGGTGCGCACCGGCGACACACTGGCGGCGGAACGGCGCGCGATGCTGAAGCGGCCTCCGCACATCCTGGTGACTACGCCGGAGTCACTCTACATTTTGCTGACGGCGGAGAAGTCGCGCAACAATCTGCGGCGCGTGCGCACGGTGATCGTGGACGAGATCCACGCAATAGCGGACGACAAGCGGGGTGCGCACCTGGCGTTGACGCTGGAGCGACTGGACGCGCTGGTTTGCGGCGAAAATATTTTGACGCCGGGTGCGAGCATCACCGGACTGCGCCAGCCGCCGCTGCGCATTGGGCTGTCGGCTACGCAGAATCCGATTGAGCTGGTCGCTGAATTTTTGAGCGGGGATCGCGCGGCGGATGTCGCGATTGTGCAGGTGGGTCAGCGGCGAACGCTGGATCTTGCGATTGAAGTGCCGGACGATGAACTGGGCGCAGTCGCTACCAATGCGATTTGGGATTCGATCTATGCGCGGCTCGCTGAGCTTGCGCTGGAGCATCGGTCGACGCTGGTCTTCGTGAACACGCGACGCATGGTGGAGCGCCTGGCGTTTGCGTTGAGCGAACGTATTGGCGAGGAGAATGTTGCGGCGCACCACGGCAGCCTGTCGCGCAAGATGCGTCACGAGGCCGAGCGCAGGCTGAAGGCGGGCGAGATTCGGCTGCTGGTGGCGACGGCTTCTCTGGAACTAGGCATCGATATTGGCAGCATCGACCTGGTGTGCCAGATCAACTCGCCGCGTGCGATTGGGGTAGGGGTGCAGCGGGTTGGCCGTGCGGGCCACTGGCGCGGCGCAATTCCGAAGGGGCGTTTCTTCGTAACTACGCGCGACGACCTGGTGGAGACGGCGGCACTGCTGCGTGCGATGAAGCGAGGTGAGCTGGACCGGTTGGAGATTCCCCCGAAGCCGCTGGACGTGCTGATGCAGCAGATTGTTGCCGCATGTGCAGCGGAGCCCTGGCACGAGGATGCGCTCTTTAATGTGCTGCGGCGTGCCTATCCCTACCGCGACCTGACGCGCGCGGAGTTTGAGGAGCTGATCTGCCTGCTGGCGGATGGGATAGAAGTGACGCGGGGTCGCTATGGCGCGTACCTGCTGCGCGACCGGGTGCACGGCCATCTGCAGGCACGGCGCGGAGCGAGAATCATCGCGGTGTCGAACGGCGGAACGATTCCTGACACAGCGTTGTTTTCGGTGATAGCCCAGCCGGAAGGACTGCCGATTGCGACGCTGGACGAAGACTTCGCGGTGGAATCGTCGGCCGGGGACATCATTCTCCTCGGCAACATGAGCTGGAGGATTCAGCGCGTGGAGAGCGCGGGAAGGGTGTATGTGGAGGACGCGCACGGCCAGCCGCCGAGTGTTCCCTTCTGGCGCGGCGAGGCTCCGCAGCGCACGCTGGAGCTATGCCGTTTCGTCGCTGAGTTGCGCGACGAGATTAGCTCGCATGTGCCGAACGTGCTGCCGGGATATATCAGCCAGAGCAATCCTGATGTAGCTGCGACGGTGGCGTGGCTGAAGGATGAGTGCTTCGTCTCCGATGCTGGCGCTGAGCAGTTGATTGGCTATATCGTCGCAGGCCGGGCGGTGCTGGGTGCGGTGCCGACGCTGACAACAATTATTGCTGAGCGTTTTTTTGATGAAGGCGGCGGGATGCAGCTGATTCTGCATGCGCCGTTTGGGGGCCGCATCAACAAGGCGTGGGGCCTGGCCTTGAGGAAGCGATTCTGTCGCGGCTTTAACTTTGAGCTGCAGGCCGCAGCTACAGACAACGGGCTAAACATTTCGCTGGCGGAGCAGCACAGCTTTCCACTTAGCGACGTATTTCAGTTTCTGACGGAAGAGACGGTGACGGAGTTGCTGGAGCAGGCGTCGCTGGCATCGCCGATTTTCAAGTCGCGCTGGCGCTGGGATGCGGGACGCAGCCTGCAGTTGTTGCGCTTTCAGAAGGGCAAGAAGATTCCTCCGCAGATTCAGCGGACGCGCTCGGATGATCTGCTTGCCAGCGTGTTTCCGCAGGCCGCGGCGTGTTTTGAAAATATTGAGGGCGACATACAGATACCAGATCATCCGCTGATTCGCGAAGTAATGAAAGACGTGCTGGGCGAGGCGATGGACCTGGTTGGCCTGCTGCGCGTGCTGGGTGGGATTCGCAGTGGCCAGATTCGCTGCCTGGCGGTGGACACCACGACTCCGTCGCAATTCGCGCACGAAATATTGAATGCGAACCCCTATGCATTCCTGGATGATGCACCACTGGAAGAGCGACGCGCGCGCGCAGTGCAGATGCGCGGTACTGTGCCGGATAGCGTGCTGGGCGAGGCGGGGCGGCTTGATCCCGTGGCCATCGCGGAGGTGCGCGAAGAGGAACGGCCCGACATCCGCGATGAGCATGAATTCCACGATCTACTGTGCTCGCTGGTAATTGTGCCTGCGGCTATTACAGAAGCGCTGCACTCTCGCGACTGGGGACTATTCTTCTCAAAACTTGTGGCAGGTGGACGCGCTACGGTGGCGGCGGTAGAGACGTCCAAAGGAATGCGTGAATACCTGGTTGCCGCGGAGCGTGTGGAGCACTTGCGCGCGTTGTGGCCACAGATGCGGATTGCGCAAGAGCTAGCGATGACGGGGACGGCAGCGGCGCTAACCGTGCCTGAGATCCTGCGCCGTACTGTCCAGGGATGGCTCGCAATCCTGGGACCCGTGACGGCGGGCGACCTGGCATCTGCACTTGGCGTCGGAAGCGATCAGGTATTCCAGGCAATGCTGCAGATGGAGATGGCCGGCACCGCTCTGCGCGGAATCTTTGAGCGTGACGCAGTTGACTGCAAGCCTGACGGAGAGGCTACCCCGGACGAGCATGTGCAGTGGTGTGAGCGAAGACTTCTGCAGCGCATCCATAAGCGGACGCTGGCCACGCTGCGCAAGCAAATTGAGCCGGTGTCTCCGGCCACCTACATGCGATGGCTTCTGCACTGGCAGTATCTCGGGCCGAAGTCGCAACTCTGCGGTGAACAAGGGGTGCTGGAAGCACTCCGGAGCCTGGAAGGATTTGAAGCGCCGGCCATTGAATGGGAGCGAACGCTGCTGCCGCTGCGGGTGGCAGATTACGATCCGCGCTGGCTGGATACATTGTGCTTGCTGGGTGTAGTTGGATGGGGGCGCATATCTCCGCATCCCGCTTTCTACTCCGCCGATTCCGGAGGGCCGCGGCGAGTGGTGCCGACCAGCATGGCACCAATTACGTTTTTTGTGCGCGAGCAGGCCTTCTGGATGGATCTTTGCATGGCGGAGCGAGAGGTGCCCGAGGCCGCGCTGGCAGCCAGCTTGAGCGAATTGGCACTGCGTGTAAGGGCGTGCCTGTCGCAACATGGCGCGGCGTTTGCGGGCGACCTGGTGAGGATGCTTGGTGCTCCCGCAGCAGAAGTGAGCCGCGCGTTATGGGAACTGGTGGCGGCTGGATTGGCCACTGCGGATGGCTATGACGCTCTGCGCGTGTTGATTGATCCGCGGCGCAAAGCGGTGCTGCAACAGGCGCCGCGAATGAAATCGGCGAGCCGTAACGCGACCGGGAGATGGAGCCTGATGGGGCTGCCGGCAGATGAGAATGCCGGCGACGCGGTGCGCAGCGCTTCGATTCGCGAAGAGCGCATCGACTCAGCCTGCCGGATGCTGCTGAGGCGATACGGCGTTGTGTTTCGCGACCTGCTGGAGCGGGAGACGACGAGTCCGCCGTGGCGGGATCTGCTCGGTATTTTTCGTCGCATGGAAGCTCGGGGAGAGATTCGCGGTGGGCGTTTTCTATCGGGATTTGGCGGTGAGCAATTCGCTCTGCCGGAGGCGCTCGAGTCGCTGCGTTCGACTCGTCAGGCTGCGCTAAGCAGGGAGGAGATTGTGGTTGCGGCGGCCGATCCAATGAACCTGGCGGGCATCGTTGTACCGGGGGAGCGTGTTGCCGCGGTTCCTGGCCGCAGTGTTGTATTCGTGGACGGCGTGTGCGCTTCAACGAACGCAGAAAAATGTTCGCCGGATGAAACGATTCCGCTGCCCGAACCAGTATTGTTCAACGAATCAGTATCCTCAGTCTTACCGCTCGAACAATCAGGACAAAGCCGTGTCGACAGATTGTAATCTGGATCTCTCTGGTTCTCTCGCCCACACCTCGCTGAAAGAAGGTGAGGATTTTTATCTCGATGGCCCTTACATGGTATTCACGGGTGCTTACCACAAGCGGCGTGGATATTGCTGCAACTCAGGCTGCAGGCACTGTCCTTTTCGCGATTCCTCTTCGCCGAGTGAGCTGTCCAGTTCAAGGAATGAAGAAACCCGGAGCGAATAGGGTAAACTGCCGGAGATGGCAACGCCCCACATTCACTCCCACTCCCATACCGAATCTCATTTTGAATCCAGCGAGACTGTCCGCGATGTAGTGATTGGCATGGCGGATGGACTGACGGTGCCTTTCGCGCTTGCTGCCGGGCTCTCCGGCGCGGTGAACTCCACCCATGTTGTGGTGCTGGCGGGACTGGCGGAGATTGCCGCCGGATCCATTGCCATGGGACTTGGGGGCTACCTGGCTGCGCGCGGGGATGCGGAGCACTATGGCAATGAGCGCAAGCGCGAAGAGCGCGAGATCGTAGAGCGCGTGAGGGATGAAGAGGAAGAGATCTACACAATTTTTGAGGAGTATGGCGTGGAGCGTGCGGAAAGCGAATCTGTTCTGCAGGCGCTGAAGCGCAATCCCAAGGCGTGGGTCGACTTCATGATGCGTTTTGAGCTTGGCCTGGAGGAGCCGCACGAGAATCGCGCGAGCCAGAGTGCGCTGACGATCGCGATCTCGTACATTCTCGGCGGCATGATTCCTTTACTGCCTTACATGCTTGCGTCGAGCGCGGCAGAGGCACTGCTGATTTCAGTGGGCATAACGCTCTTCGCGCTGCTGGTATTTGGCGCGGTGAAGGGCAAGTTGACGGGCGCGGGCGCGGTCCGGAGCGGAGTGCAGACCGTGGTGATTGGCGGTCTGGCGGCGGGTGTGGCGTATGGGCTGGCCAAGGCGCTGAATCATTCCTAGAGCTGGTTAGTAGTAGGCTCCGGCAGCGCAATTCATTTACGATTTATGGGCCGGGTGGTAGTCTACCCGGGCAACCGGCAGCCGCAGCTTCTCTCTAAGTAGAGGAGGAACATCCTAATGAATCCAGCAGTCGGTTCGTCTTTATCCCTTGCAAGCCAATTCGCCGCCGTTCGCAGGCAGACCGAGGCATTGTGCGCTCCGCTTTCGCCCGAGGACATGATGGTGCAGTCCTGCGCGGAGGCAAGCCCCGCGAAGTGGCACCTGGCGCACACCACATGGTTCTTCGAGGTGTTTATACTGCGCGAGTTTGTATCCGGATATCGGGAGTTCAATCCCGATTTTGTGTGGCTCTTCAACAGCTACTACAAATCGCTGGGCGAGCATCCGGAGAAGAAATTGCGAGCCTCGTTTTCGCGCCCTGCGCTGGCGGCTATCCTCGACTACCGATGTCATGTGGAAGAGGCGATGCAAAAGCTGATAGAAGGCGGCATGCCTCCTGAGGCTGAGACGAGGACAGTGCTTGGGCTGAACCACGAACAGCAGCATCAGGAGTTGATTGCGACGGACGTAAAGCACGCTCTGTGGTCTGATCCGCTCCATCCCGCCTACCTTACTACGCCGTTACAACTGCAAAATGAGGGTGTGTTGGACGTGGAATGGATCTCGTATCCAGAAGGGCTCTACGAGATAGGAAGCGGCGGTGGAAGCTTTTGTTTTGATAACGAGATGCCGAGACATCGCGAGTTTGTGGACGCCTTCCAGTTGGCTAGCCGGGCTGTGACCTGCGCGGAATATTTTGAGTTCATGAAGGCGGGCTGTTACGGGCAGGCGCAATGGTGGCTTTCAGAGGGTTGGGACACGGTGTTGCGCGAGGGCTGGACCGCACCGCTTTACTGGCAAGGCAACGGCGAAAATATGGCTGACTGGAGCGTCTATACGATGCGTGGCGTGGTCCCACTAGCCGAGTTGGCGGCGACGCCTGTGTGCCATGTGAGCTACTTCGAGGCAGAGGCCTTCGCGCGTTGGTCCGGCAAGAGACTGCCGACTGAGGCGGAGTGGGAGATAGCCGCGCGGGAGGCACCCGTGAGGGGCAACCTGCTGGAGGGTGGAGAGTTTCATCCGTTGCATGCCATAGAAAACGGAGAGGCGAAGCTGAGCCAGATTTTCGGCGATGTATGGGAGTGGACCAGCAGCCCTTATACAGGCTATCCCGGCTATCGACCGCTGGCTGGCGCACTTGGAGAGTACAACGGAAAATTCATGTGCAACCAGATGGTGCTTCGCGGAGGTTCGGTTGTAACGCCAGTGTCACACGTAAAGGCCACGTACCGGAATTTCTTTGCACCGCCTATTCGCTGGCAGTTTTCCGGGATTCGGCTGGCGAATTTCGAACCGTAGAGCGATCAGGCGCATCCAAGCCAGAAGCCATGAATGCCCTATCGTTTCTTTCCCGACTCCCGGAAGCCGCGCAGACACCCCTCGGCGCGGACGTGTACTACGGCCTGACTGCGCCAAGAAAATCACTTTCGCCGTGGCTTTTTTACGATGCGGAAGGCTCGCGTCTTTTTGAGCGCATTACTGAGCTGGACGAGTACTATCTGACGCGAACGGAGAGCTCAATCCTGAGCCGCGAAGCAGAGGCGATTCTGGCGGCGGCTGCAGGCGAAGAGCGGCTGCGTATTATTGAATTGGGAGCAGGTACTGCGACGAAGACCGGACTTCTGCTGGAGGCTGCGGTACGAAGGCAGGGCCGAGTTGTATACGAGCCGATTGATGTTTCAGCTGCCGCGCTTGAGGAAGCAACCGAGCGCATCGCGAAAGAAATTCCCGGAGTTACAATTTTGCCGCGCGTGGCCGACTATACAGCAGGTCTGCGCTGCGACATGGAGGAATCCGGCCCGGAGACGCCTCGTGATCGACGAATGGTGCTCTACATCGGTTCGAGCATTGGCAATTTTGATCCAGGCGAGGCGATGCAACTGCTGCGGGATGTTCGCGACGAATTGATGCCCGGCGATTCCCTGCTGCTGGGCGTGGACATGGTGAAACCGGAAGCGGTATTGGTTCCTGCATACGACGATGCACAGGGCGTGACGGCAGAGTTTAACCGTAACGTGCTGCGCAGGATCAATGGGGACTTGGGGGCAGATTTCAACCTTAATCGCTTCCGCCATGTCGCCAGGTGGAACAACACAAGATCGCGCATCGAGATGCACCTGGAAAGCACCATTGAGCAGCAGGTTTCAATCGCTGCACTCGATCTCGAAATCAATTTCCGACGCGGTGAGACAATTCATACCGAGAACAGTTACAAATACACGCCTGCAACGGTGAGAGAGCTATTGACGAGCAGCGGCTTCGTGCCTGCCGAGCAATGGCATGACGAGCAACTGTGGTTCGGGGTGTTCCTTGGGATAGTCGCCTGAGCTAGTTTCCAGGCGGAGCAGCAGAAACGGCGTGCGCAATGGAGCGCACGCCGTTTCTGCTTCCCGCTGACTACTTTGTGATCTTGAGAAGTATTACACCGTGAGTCGCTGGCTTCAATTTGTAACCGTCGGTGATCGTTCCCAGATTTTTGTCTGCCCAGACGTCGCGAGCTTTTACTGGACCGGTGACACCGATGGCCCTGAAGCTGAGGTGTACGGGATATTCATTACTGCGAAGATCGCCGCGATTGAAGATTGCCACCGCCTTTGACCCATCTTTCATCGGCTTGGTCCAGATCTCGATTGGACCTTCAGCATAGACGCGGTCGCCCTGCACACCGAGCGGATCCTGATCGATAGCGATGATTTCCTTATTCTCGAGGATCTTGAGGATCTCGGGCTTCATGTTGGAGAGGTCGTTGCCTGCCAGCAGAGGAGCCGCCAGCATGGCCCACAGAGTCATGTGAGTCAGGTTCTCGTCGAGGGTCAACTTGCCGTTGCCAACTTCGAGCATATCGGGATCGTTCCAATGGCCCGGTCCAGCAAATTTGGAGAGGCCAGCCTGCGCGAACCCAATGACGGACATGCGGTCATAATCCGCACTGATGTCGCCCGTTGTGCGCCACAGATTCGCACCGGTCTTCGGTCCCCACGCCCACACCGCGTCCCATCCGTACTGGCAAAAGCTGTAGACGATGGGCCGGCCCGTCTTCGCCAAGGCCACATTCATTTTCTGGTAGGCCTCATGCATGAGCGCCATCCGCTTCTCGAAGTCGTTGGGGGCTTCCTTGTCCATCACGTCTTCTCTGAAGCTGCAGAGATCGTATTTCAGGTAATCGATGCCCCACTCGGCGTATGTCTTGGCATCCTGCTCTTCGTGCTGATAACTCCCCGCGTAGCCGGCGCAGGTCTTCGGTCCCGGACCGGAATATATGCCTATCTTGAGCCCCTTGGAGTGGACATAGTCAGCCAGCCCCTTCATGTCGGGGAACTTTTTGTTGGGCTGCAGAACGCCCTGCGCGTCTCTTTCGCCTTGCCAGGTATCGTCAATATTTACATAGATATAGCCTGCGTCGCGCATGCCGGTGGCGACGAGGGCGTCGGCTGCGTCGCGGACGGCTTTGTCATCCACCTTATCAGCAAAATAGTTCCAGCTGTTCCAGCCCATGGGCGGCGTTGCGGCCACCTTCACTGTCTGTGCGGAGAGGAGTGGAGCAACGAGTACAAAAGCGAGCAACCAGCGATATAGGCGCACAAATACTCCTTGGAAGCGGTTTCATGCCAATCTAATCCCTGTCGTTGGCGGCGTCAAAGCATTTCGAAGGCAGGAGAGCCCGATGTGGCCCGGATTGGGCTAGCGTGACTTTTTCGGGCGCAGGTAATCCCCGCTCTTGCCGCCGGATTTTTCCTCGAGAACGATGTGCTGTATCTCAATTCCCTTGTCGAGCGCCTTGCACATATCGTAGATGGTGAGGGCGGCTACGGATGCGGCTGTGAGCGCCTCCATTTCCACGCCGGTCCCGGCTGTTGTGGCGGCTGTGCTGCGGATGGAGATGCCGCCCGCAACCACCGTAGCCTCCACATCGACGTAAGAAAGTGGAAGAGGGTGACACATCGGGATGAGATCAGCGGTTCTCTTGGCCGCCTGAATGCCGGCGAAGCGCGCGACCTCGAGCGGATTTCCCTTGGGATTGGCGGGGAGAGCGGCCAGAACCTCGGCGGATAACGCAACAAAGGCGGAGGCTATCGCCTGACGGGGAGCATCGGCCTTCGCGCTGACGTCCACCATATGCGCTCTGCCGGAATCATCGAAGTGCGAGAGCTTTCCCATAGCATCAGCCTATCAGCAGAACGCTGACTATTTCTCCTGCCTTAACGGTGTCGCGCTCCGGCTCAACGTGATCCGGAACCACCAGGTAGCAATTCGTGCGGGCGTTCGCCGCCATGTCGCCAGAGCCTTGCCAGGAAATGGCGGCTACGCCGGGGATGAGCGTCGCGGCTTGAAGGATGGCGGGCAGGAATCGCGTCAGGCCGCGCTTGATGCCGACATCCGCCGCCAGCCGCGCTAGAGCGAAGCGCGGCGCGGCGTCTGTCTCTCCTGCGAGAGCGTTGAGGAGCGGATGTACGAAGAGTGAAAAAGTGACCATCGTGGAGATGGGATTGCCGGGAAGGCCGAAGAAGTAAGTCCACGCCCCCGCAGGACGCGGGAGGCGCCCAAAGACGACGGGCTTACCCGGCTGGATCTTCACTCCAGTGAACAGGAATTCGGCGTCGAGTTTGTGCAGAGCTTCCTCAACGAAGTCGAATTTGCCCATGGAGACACCGCCCGAGAGGATAAGGAGGTCGGCTCCGGCAGTGAGCGCCGAGGTGATGGCGGCCACCGTCTGGCTGCAATCGTCGCCCAGGATTGGCAGCAACAATGGCTCGCCACCGCACTGCGTAATCTGCGCCGCCAATGAGTAACTGTTGGAGTTACGAATTTGGAATGGGAGCGGAGTTTCTGTAATTTCGACAAGTTCGTGGCCGGTCGCCTGCACCGCGACTCGCGGCTTGCAGTAGACTTTGAGTCGGCTCTGTCCACAGGAGGCAGCGAGGGCGATGTGCTGGGCTGCGAGCCGAATTCCCGCAAGCAGCAGAGGCGTACCACTGTGCGCCTCACTGGCCCGCGAGACAATGTTCTCTCCTGTTTGAACTCTGCGGCCATCGAGCAGACGCACTTCGCTGTTTTCCGGCCCGGTGGTGGAAGTGTGCTCGACCATCACGACGCAATCCGCCCCGAGTGGGACGGGCGCTCCGGTCATAATTTCCAACGCCTCACCGCTGGCCAGTTCCGTGGGCCACGCTTCACCTGCGCGCAAAAGTCCCACGACTCGCAGCGGCTTACCGCTGATCTCATCTGCACGGCAGGCGAACCCATCGCGAGTGGAGCGATCGAAGGGGGGCTGGTCACGGTCCGCGTGGATCGGGACGGCCAATACCCTACCCCGCGAATCGAGAAGAGAAACTTCCTCTTGATGCTGCGCGAGTGCGGCTGAAATTTCGGCGGCGTGGGAGCGCACTACTTCCGACGCCTGGGCATACGTCAATACGTTGGGAGGTGAGGCTTCCGTTCGCATGTCACCGATTGTAGATGGGGCGCCGCTACGCATACCGGCAAAGGGGTACACTACGGCCGGCATTTCTTTCACTTGACCGGGGTACTTGAATGACGACTACCGTTCTTCGTAGCTGTGCGATCGCATGCCTTGCATTTCTGGGCGCAACCTCTTTAGCCGGTGCATTGCCCATGCTGAGGGATCCATCGGGTTCGCTGATGAAGATGCCCCTCAGCATGCTGGGACATTCTCCGTTTCACTCCTACCTGATTCCTGGAATCCTCCTACTGTTTGGGAACGGGCTGCTCTCTTTTCTCGTGTTGCTGCTGACGCTGCGGCGAGTAAGTCACTATGGCTGGTGGATTGTGCTGCAGGGGTCTGTTCTTGCCACCTGGATATTGGCTGAGTTTGTTCTGCTGCGCCTGTATTTCTGGCCGCAAGGCATTTACCTTGGGTTGGCTGCATTGCTGCTCTTGACGGGTGGAATGCTGAGGGGCCGCGAATCAGAATCGCGGGGTTAGACGCTGCCGCAAAAAGAAAGCGCCACCCCATTCATGGAGTGGCGCTTTTCTTCTGCGTGGTCGAAACTACTTCTTCTTTGAGGCCTTGTAGCTATTGGTGACCTGGGTGGTAGTCATCTCGGTCAGGATCTGTTTGACTTCGCCGGCCATGGCACCTGTGGGCGCCAGATCAAGATACTTCTGGTACGCCTCCTGGCATCCCGGAGGAGCAAGGAGCTTTCCTGTCTTGGGGTCGATGGTCGATTTGCCGACGAGCGCCTTGCCCTTCAGATAGTAGGCAATGGCACGCGTGGGATCGGCAGCGATTGCCTTATCGGTAGCGGCTACGGTTTCGTCCGCGTGGCCAAGGCGGTCAAGGACAGATGGCTTCGTTGGTGTAATACAGGGCCGCATTCTTGGGGTCGAACTTCGCCGCGTTGTCGAATGCGGCGCCTGGCTTCGGGAATCTTGTTGGTGGTGGCATAGACTTCGCCGAGGAGTTGTCTGCGCGCGCCCTGAATTTCAGGGGAGGGCTTCTTCGCGGTGGATCATTTCGATGGCCTTGTTCAGCGAGGCAACCGCGTCGTCATTCTTTTTCAAGCCGACCTGCGAGCCTCGCCGAGTTCCAGCCAGAGCACAGAAGCGGTAGGCTTGAGCACTACTGCTTCCTTCATCAGGGTTTCGGCTTCTTCGAAGTTCTTGGACTTATTGTCGTCACGGGCTTTAGTCAGATTGGCATTCAGGTTCTTGATCTGCGTAGTTCTCCTTCATGGCCTCAGCGTTCTTCTTGCGGATCTCTTCGCCTGCTTGCGTTGCTCAGGAGTCAGCTTATCCAGGTAGTCCGCCCGTCCCAAATCAAAATCCTGAGTGACGTGGCACCAGCCGCGAACTTGACGTCAGGAATTGGTCGACGTCTTTACCTTCGGCGTTAAAGAGGGTTACGTAATATTCGTTCCGGGAGCAATTCCTTCTCCGGTGTAATCGCCATTTGCATCGGCGGTGAAGGTGTACTTGACATCTTTTGCGGCGATATCCTTCGACAGTTTGACGATGCGTTGGCCATTGACACACCAACGGGATCTGGGCATGCCCATTAAGCTTTGCGGTGGGTGCCTGCGCAAGTGCGGGCATGATCGAGAGCAGGATCATGGCCAGCCATAGAGTAGTCTTACGTTTCATGTCATCTCCTTGGAGCACGTAGGCAGGCTTTTGCCAGCTACCGGTCCATCAAAAAAATGCAACTCAAAAGCTTACGCCTCACACGAAACTTCGGGAGAATCAAATATCAAAATGTCGCGGTGTACCAAATGGGATCCCGCACTCCTGCTTCCCAAACGCCCGCAGTCGCAGAACACAGCTTTCGCACACGGCCGCACGCCGTTCGTCTTCGCCGGAATAGCACGACCACGTTAAATGGAGTGGCGCGTTCAATTCAAGGCCAGGCGCACGATCTCTTTCTTCTTCAAGTGGATGAGCGGAGTTGACAACTTCGATGTCTCCGTCTCGTGTACCAGTCTGAATCAAACGTTGAAAAGCCTCGTAATACTGTGGCCGGCAGTCGGGGTAACCTGAGCTATCCTGCTCGACTGCGCCGATAAAGATCCGTTTTGCTCCAATTACCTCGGCCCAGCTTACCGCTGCGGATAGAAAATGGGCGTTGCGGAAAGGGACGTAAGTGACTGGTACGGAAACACCTATGATCTTCGCCTGGAGCCGCATCTGGCACCGCAATGGAGGTGTCGGTGAGTGCAGAACCGCCGATTTCCCGAAATATTCCGATCTTGAGAGGCAAAAATCCGCGGAAACCCGAGTCTCCGCCACCTCGCGCGCGCTTTGTAGCTCACGATTCTCGGTGCGCTGACCGTAGCTGATGTGCAGGGCATACGCTTCGTAATCCCGTGCCGCCAAAGCTGCGCATACCGCTGAATCCATTCCTCCGGAAAGGCAGACGACTGCCTTGGTTCGGGAAGCGGTTTGAGCGTTGGTCTGCATACGTTCCATGCTACGACAACTTCTCCGTCCAATGCGTGTGAGCCCAGTCACGTTTGTTTCGAGTCCCGGAATACGTTTGGTCATTCGCGGCCCGAATTTCAACCTTTTCTGAGCTGTGCAGACGGGGCAGGCAATACCGTCTAGACTCAGATGTAGATGATTATTCGTGTTGCCACCATCGACGACATACCTCAGATACTTGCGCTGATCCGCGAACTCGCTGCGTACGAACGCGATCCACTGGCCGTCGAAGCGACCGAGGCGGACCTGCTCCGCGAGGGATTTGGTCCGTCGCCGCGGTTCTACACGCTGATGGCTGAGATTTCAGGGGAGAATCGCCGGGTTTGCCCTCTACTTCTTCAACTTTTCCACCTGGAAGGGCCGTTCAGGGATTCACCTGGAGGATCTGTTCGTCCGGCCGCAGTATCGTGGGTTGGGGATCGGCAAGAAGCTGTTGAGTTCCGTGGCGGATTTTGCCGTCCAGAATGGCTGCGGGCGCCTGCAGTGGGACGTGCTGGACTGGAATCAGCCAGCGATCGATTTTTACGAGGGGCTGGGGGCAAAATTCCTGAACGAGTGGCGCATTATGCGTGTTACTGATGAGGCGCTGACCGCGCTGGCTTCGGCGGGAGGTCTCCATGAATAGCCGACCAATTCGAGTGATAGGGGGCGGTCTGGCCGGGCCTGAGGCTGCGTTGATCGCGGCGAGGGCGGGCTGCGAAGTGGATTTGTACGAAATGCGGCCCGTGAAGACGACTCCCGCGCATCAGACGGCCGATTTTGGGGAGCTGGTCTGCTCGAATTCTCTGAAATCCGAGAGTGAGAATACGGCGCCGTGGCTGTTGAAGCAGGAGATGCGACGCGCCGGCTCGGAACTGCTGCAGATGGCGGACAAGCGGCCGTTCCGGCAGGGCATGCACTGGCCGTGGATCGCGTCGAGTTTTCGCGGCTGATCTCCGAAGCTATTGCCGCGGGAGCCACTGATTCTGTGTCCATCGCGAGGAAGTCACGAACCTCGATCCGGCATCGGGCGTCACGATTCGTCGCCAGCGGACCGCTGACGTCGAACGCCCTTTCCGACGAGATCGCCCGCTTGACCGGGAGCGATCATCTGTCGTTTTACGATTCGATTTCGCCGATCGTGGAGGCCGACTCGATCGATATGAAGCGGGTCTATTTCGCGGCACGATGGGACAAAGGAACGGCAGACTACATCAATTGCCCATTCAGCAAAGAAGAGTATGACGTCTTCTACGACGCCCTGGTGGCTGCCGAGGCGGTGGAGGCGAAGGAGTGGGAGAAGCTGGACTACTTTCGAAGGGTGCCTGCCCATCGAGGAGATCGCGCGTCGCGGCCGAGATACGCTGCGATTTGGCTGTATGAAGCCGGTGGGTTTACGTGATCCGCGAACGGGCAAGACGCCGTGGGCGGTGGTGCAGCTTCGTTGCGAGAATCTGCGTGCCGATTCCTATAACCTTGTCGGCTTTCAGAATCACCTGAAATTCGGCGAACAGGCGCGCATTCTGCGGCTGATTCCGGGCCTGGAGAACGCGCGCTTTCTGCGCTACGGGCAGATCCACCGGAACACTTACATCAATTCTCCGCGGGTGCTAGGGGAGACGCTGAACCTGCGGGAGTATCCATCGATCCTGTTTGCAGGGCAGATTTCCGGCGTGGAGGGCTATACGGAATCGATTGCGACGGGAATGCTGGCGGGAATATATGCGGCAGCGATCACGCGCGGCGAAGTGCCGATTGCAGTGCCGAGAGAGACGGCGCTGGGTTCACTGACCCACTACATCAGCCACGCTGATCCTGAGCATTTCCAACCCGCGAATATCACCTTTGACCTCTTGGTACCGCTTGAAGAGGAAACGCGCAAGCGCATCCGCGACAAGAAAGAGCGCCACCGTATCCAGTGCGAGCGGGCGCTGTTGGCTTTTCAGAGTTGGTGGGAGGCGCAGCAGTCCTCGTTCACGAAGACTGCTGTTTAACGTCGGGCGTGCGGGCTAGTCGTACCGTTCGAAGACGACTTGTTTTTTGTGCCAGCCCTGTGCGACCAACTGATCGCGATTCCCTGACACCATCTCGTTCAGGCCGCAAACGTAGGCATGAATATCGAAGCCCGGAGTTTCGCTGACGGTGGCTACCGGGAGGCCGTGGTTGCGCGTGGCGCGTTCATCCAGAATGCGGCGAACCTGCTCCTGCACGTATCCGCGATTCCCCTTCCATTCCTCAGGCGCTCGACTGAGCGTAGCCACGTAGTGGAAGTTGGGATGACGAGCGGCCACGGACTCGAAATACTCGCGATAGTACAACTCTGATTCCCAGCGCGTGCCGTAGACCATCCGAATGTCACGACCCTCGCTCAGGTCGTCGCCATTCTCCGGAAATAAATACTGCGTAAAGCCGAGCATGGGAGCCACTCCGGTTCCTGTGGCGATGAAGATGCTGTCAGTAAGCGGTTTGCGCAGCAGGAAGAGGCCATGCGGACCGTGGAAGCTCACAGTCTCGCCTACTTCAAGATCACAATTGTGATTGGAAAAGAAGCCGCCATCAACGCGGTTTACGCAGAGGTCGAACTGGCTACCACGGGGCGCAGAGGCGATGGAATAGGCACGTGTCTGCAACTTTCCCTTAACGTCTTCAGCCTGGGTGGAGACAAACTGGCCAGGCACAAAATCAAACGCTTCTAGTTCATCGACTGCGAATACCAGATGAAAACACTGTGTTCGTTCAGAGATACATTGCTTGCTGAGGAGGCGTGCGGTAAATACCTGGCGAGCCAAATTGGGAACCTGCGATCCTTGGATTTACGCCAATTCAGTATGACGATTCTCACGGATGCTTGGCAAGAACAGATCCGCTGCGGGACGCTTGAGAGCTACCAGGGGTAGATTGCGCAGGCGACTCGTTTGCCTTGATGTAATTTCCGTATCCGACGACAACGGTCGATCCGATGAGAAAGAGCAGGCCGGCCGCAACCAGGATGCGGGTACGAGTACTCGTGCCGCGCCACTCCTTGAGGATGATGCCGATGATGGTAGCGAAGATCATGATGCTGGCCATGTGGAGGGTCCAACTGGAAAAGTCATACTTCCCCATCTTGGTCTGTCCCATGCTGTAGAAGAAGAATTGAAAGTACCAGGTGATGCCGGCGAGTGCCGCAAATGCGTAGTTGACCAGCATGGTGCGGGCGGCGAGGCGAGCGACAGGCTTGGCGATCGCATCCTCGAGCGGCGCCGGCTCTCCGAAATATTGCCCAGAGGAATGGTTGCGTACAAGGAGGATCACGCACCAGATGCAGTTTGTTGTAAAGCCGCCCAGCATGACAACGATGAGGACTGGGAGATTCTGCCAAAGGTCCTGGCCGTGGTGTACCAGCAGTTGCTCCCTGGCAAGATCAGCGATCGGTTTGCCCGCAGAGAGTCCATAGGCAAAGCATGCGCTCATCACACCGGAGAGGATAGAGACGATTACTCCGCGTCCGTAGCGGAACTCCTTCACCGATTCTTTCTTCTGTTCGTCGGTCAGCTCCTCTTCTTTTGAACGGCCGGCAAAGCCACTGAACAAAATGCCTATGACGCATACGCCGAGACCGATGAGGATTACCTGACCGGACACGCCCGCGGCGATCGCGCCGAGTTCGCCGTGGAAGATCGGCGGCATGAGAGTGCCGAATACAGTACAGAGGCCGAGCACGAGAGGATACGCGAGAGCGAAGCCGAGATATCGAACGGCGAGTCCGCATGTGAGACCACCAAAGCCCCACATACATCCCCAGAAGTACGCCCATAATATGCTGGACATGGGCGCCAAATGAAGTATCGACCACACGCCCGGAACAAGTAGAGAGGCCATGAACACCGGGGCGAAGATCCAGCTGAAGGTTCCCTGGACAAGCCAGTAAACCTCCCACGACCAGCGCTTGATGCCGCGGAAGGGCAGGTAGCAACTGGCTGAGGCCAGGCCTCCAAGCCAATGATAGAAAACGCCGATCAGCGGATTGACTCCCAAGCTTCCCCCCGAGGATGCGCGATGCAATTTCCAGTGACCGCGGGAGCCAGGTGTTTCGCGCCGACGGCTGCGGGTTCCATACTAGAGGAGCGCGGCTCGGATAGGAAACAAAATTCCTATTGAAGCGCGTTGAAAAGCCCTGCAACCTGGCTAGACCTCGAGCCGATATCGCGGGCCGCTACTTGTAAGTCTCCGGGATAAAAGTCTGTTCGTGAATCGGTGGCCGAGTGTACTTCGCCTTGTTCAGCGGTGGCAGCGGCAAAGGCTTTGGCGTGAGATCGCGATAAGGGATGAGAGATAGAAGGTGCCCGATAACATTGAGGCGTGCGCACTTCTTATTTTCGGCATTCACCACATACCAGGGCGACTGCTTCAGATCGGTGGCCGCGAACATCTCGTCCTTGGCTCGGGAGTATTCGGCCCAATGTTTCCGCGACTCCAGATCCATCGGACTCAACTTCCATCGTTTCGTCGGATTCCTCATGCGGTCCTGAAAGCGATGCTCCTGCTCATCATCGCTCACGGAGAACCAGTATTTGACGAGCATGATTCCAGATCGGACAAGCATCCGCTCAAATTCGGGGCAGGTATGCATGAACTCCGCATACACAGCCTCCGTGCAGAAGCCCATGACCCGCTCTACTCCGGCGCGGTTGTACCAGCTGCGATCGAAGAGCACCATCTCTCCCGCAGCCGGCAAATGGGCAACGTAGCGCTGAAAATACCGCTGAGATTTTTCGCGTTCGGTTGGCGTGCCCAACGCAACCACTTTGCAGATTCTAGGGTTGAGAGTATCGGTGATCCTCTTGATAGCTCCGCCCTTGCCTGCTGCGTCGCGGCCCTCAAACAAGACGACCACGCGAAGCCCCTCGTGCCGGATCCATTCCTGCAGCTTTGCCAGCTCAACTTGCAGGCGGCGCAGTTCACGGTCGTAGTCACAGTCCTTGCCCACCTTCAGGGCATGGCCGTTTGCGGATTCTGTACCACCCGCGCCTTCATGTTTCTTTGCCGAGCCCTCCGGCGTTGTATGCTTCAACATGGGTACTCCTTCATGAAGGACGCAAGCGCCTGCATGCCTGCGCGCGTATGTGCCTGAGTGGCATGTTAATTTAAGCCCGGCAATTTCTTATATCGTCATTCCCATGACTTATCGTGAGTCACACGACTTGAAGCTACGTGGCAGACTTTGTAGCGAGGTTGGGAAATATGGTAACGCGAAGATGCGTAGATCCATACGGAACAAGGGTGACAAGCTCGATCGGCGCCGTGGTGAGACGGGCATCCGGAGGCGGCAGATGCGGAGTTCTCTCATGGCCTGGCAGAACAGGTTCTCCGGGCCTAGTGGAGGGAACATTGGCGTTATCCGCGATATCGATCGCTCTCTGGGCGACCTTATCGAATTGCCAGGAAGGAATGAGTTGCGCGGGGACAGTAAGGCTGACGGGCGGATCGACCCAGGGATCGGCGGTCATGGGCTTGCGCTGGAAATGCACCTGCGCAGCAAGCTGAGCGGGATCGACAGCAAGGCCGTAATTCCATGCGCTTGCAGGTCTCGCATCCCAGCTGGGAAATTCAACGGTAGACCATCTCGGTTCGAAAACGGGCGACCAGTTTTCCTTAATGCGCAGGGAGTAGACAAGCGGCCCGTGCTCAAGGGCAGCGGCATTCTCCGGCCAGTGCGAAATGGCAGCATGCATGGGAAGCGTGAGAGTGATTGTGTCACCTGCGCTGAACTGGCGTGTCAGGGTGACGAAGCCGTTCTTCGCGGCGGGCAGTGGCTCCGCGTTGCCATTCAATAGCAGACTGGGCACATCGCACCAGGAGGGAATGCGAAGACTGAATGGGAACTCGACCGGTTTCTCGGTGTGGATGGTGAACTTGATCTGCTCGCCGAACGGGTAATCCGTGGTCTCAACAATCTCGATGGCCTGCTTACCCGTGCCAACGGTCGTGTTCACGCGGCAAGGACCGTAGAGGGTGGCAGCCAGGCCTCCGTTGTTGTCGTGCATCCACATACGAATGACGTAATTCGGAAAGAGGCGATGCACGTCGCCGCCGCAACAGGCGGTGGCGTGGCCCGGATTTGGCTGGTAGGACATCATCTGATGGCCCAGGTTCATGGCATTGTGATCGGATGTTTGCGTTGCCAGAAACTGGTTAGGGCAGGAAAAATATTGAACTCCCTTCCAATCTTTCTTGACCGCTCCGAAGCCGGCGTTGAAGCAGGCGCGTTCGACTCGGTCGGCCCATACACCATCGCCTGTCGCCATGAGCATATATCCCCAGGACCAGGTGTGGTCAGAGATGTCGCAGGTCTCATGAGAATCGAGGGAAGTAGTGGTCTTGTAGAACTCAGTGGTAGACGGTATGCCGTCTACGAGCATGTGGTGGTCGAAGATGCGCTTCTGCGCAGCGAGAGCGAATCGCAGGTACTCGGGCTTGCCGGTGTACATGTAGAGAATAGCCGCTTGCTTGGCGATCTCGATGTAGCTGACACCATGAGCGTCGATGGGTGTGTCCGCGAAGACGCGATCCGCCTGTAGATCGGCGCCATTGTCTTTGCTATTGAGTGCGGAGAATTCCGCCCAGGCTTTCTCGGCCATGGCGAGCAGTCTGGGATCGCCGGTGCGCTCATAACACCAGAGGATATTTTCGACGTTGGTGATGTTGCGCTGAGGGACGCCGTAGTTGGCGCGGTCATTCACGTAGTGCTTGCGCACCGCCTCGACGAATGCGTCGTTGCTGGTTGCATCGGATGTTGCTGCAAGGCTGCGGATGAAAAGAGTATGCGGCCAACGGTGGAAGTCGCCCACGGGATCCTCAAAATTATTAGGCCCGATGTATCCGTCGCGACGGGCATGGCCGACGGTGTAGTTGATGGGTTTGTTCACCGTTCGCAGGAGTCGCTCGTCACCGGTGACGAGAGCGAGGCGGGTCGCACCGTCAATCCAGTAGGCCTTCTGTTCCCAGGGCCACCACGACTCGGCTTGCTCTTCGCCCTGCCAATAGCCGACATTGAATGGCCATGACACCTTGGATACGTGATAACCAAGACCGGCAGCCTGTTTGCCCAGCCAGGCTCCAAGCCAGCCATCCGCGCGCACGGCACCCGGCGGCAACGGATGGAAAGCAGCAAAGGCCGGCGTAGCTGAGGGGGAGTGCGGTGCATCTAGGGCCTCCAGCAAGTCACACGGCACCAGCACCGCAGTAGAGCCCAGCATAGCCAGCCGCAAAAAGTGGCGGCGATTCATCTCTTCAGTATTTTGTTCACTGCAATCTCTCATGGGCCTTGTCCTCTCACGCGCATCGCGTCACGGAGTGCATCGTCTTCCGTTGACGTGGCGAGTGATTTTTTCTTGTCACCAATGTACGACTTCGGCGCGAGGTTGTCAGGGGGATCAGAGCTTTTACGCAGCTGCGACTTTGGCGGGGAAAAGGTGCGGGTAGACGAACATCAGCACCGCCACCACCAACGCATAGCAAGCCACTGCGGGGATGACGTCATTATGGTGCAGATATTTTCCTGCCAGCAAAAGTGCCAAGCCCACGTGGCGATTTGCATTGCTGATGGCAATGGTGCGGGCTCGCTCTACGCCCCAGCCTACCGTCAGCAGGCGAACTGCGGTGGCACAGCCGACAGCGAGGAGAAGAGCAGCAAGGGGTACACGCCAGCTAAGCACAGATACAATTTTTGCCCCCATCTTAACGAGCACGAGCACCATGATGACGGTCAAGACCGCGTTACCCACTCGGTTGAGTATGGGCTGGATCTTCAGGGTGAACGCAGGCATGAAGCGCACTAGAGCCATGCCCAATAGCAGCGGGATGAACTGCTTCTCGACAATCTGCAGCAGCAGATCCAGCGGTGAAATCCATACGTCGCGGTCGTACAGTTTTCCGGCCAGGGCCACGACGATCGGGATCATGATCGGTGTGAGCATGGCTCCCCAGACCTGGTAGCTGGCTGCGATTTTCATATCGTAACCGTGTTTGCCCAAATTACGCGTAAGCAGGGGGGCCCCCGGCGCGACACCAACCATGAATAGACCGATGGCTTCCGGCCCGCTCAGATGGAGGAAGCGGTGGAGCAGCAAGGCCATCACCGGCGGAAGAATAAACGTGGCCAACAACAGGCGCAGCCAATCAGAGAACGACTGCTGCCGCCACCGGCTCATCAGGTCAGAGGGCTTTAGCGCCATGCCGATGGAGACCATCAGCACAAACACACAGGCCTGCAAGATGTAGCTCATCTACAATCATCTCCTCGAATTTGCCTGATCGTGGTGGGACCCTTCTCAATGATCTTAAGAGTGTGGAAGACGCGAACGATAGCGCGATCGCCCTGACTACTTGTTGCCGAAGGTCCAGCCGATTCCCGAACTCGCGCCGTAGTTGCTGCCGACAAAATGTGGTGGCGGCTGATTGTCCCAGTTGCCGTAGAACGACGTAGTCCAGGTAAAGTTGCCCCAGAATTTGAGGTAATACGATACATCGAGATTGGCGTAGACGCGTCCGGGCTGAGTGAATGCTGGAAACGCGGACGCCGTTACGGTCAGGTTCGTTTTGTTAAAGCGAAAGAGCGATAGATCAGCAACGGCCATCCCGGCAATCACGCTCTCTGTCGCCTGCGAAGTTGTAGCCTGCGAATATTTTGTTTTCTGCCATGAGAGGCCGCCGGTGGCTGAGATGGTGGAATGGTTGGTGTTCTTGATAAACCGACCAATGCCCGCGCCAATATTGGACTGGAGTTGGATATCCTGCGTCGAACTCTGCAGGAAGTTGGCGAGACCGGAATAGTACCAGTTATTTTGTCGTAACAATCGCCGGGTATTAAGGGCAAGAGAGTTTCGAGTCGAGGTTGGGGAGCCCTCATTGGCTGAGAGGGAGGAATTGTAGCTGGCTCCAGCACCCCAGCGTTCCCGGGGGTAGTCAACATCCGCACTGAAGTTATATTGCGTCGAATTATTGCCCTTGGCGTAGTTGATCCCGGAATTCAAACTGCCGTTGAACCGCTGCCAGAAGTTGGCAGAGGTCTGCGTCAAGTCAATGACGTCGGCATGCTTCACCTGCACCATCTCCTCGGGGGCGTCGGAAGGAATAATTTGGATGGGACGTCCTGCCGCACTATCGACCACTTTGATCAGGCCCACATAAACGGTGCCGTCCTCCGCTTTCACGATGAACAACTGATTGCTCTCGAGGTGATGCACCTTGGACCAATCGACCGAGGCCGTGCCCTTGATGTAGTCGAAGCTGACGGAGAGCGTGCCCTGGTCTAGCCCCTTGATCTCGCAGGTCATCCGATCACCGTTGTTCATGACGATCACATCGGTCTTGGTGCGGGCGAAAAGCGGAAAAGTAAAGAGGAGTGCGATCGATAATGCGGCAATCCGGAGTTTCATAGCATTCCTCGCTTGCTGCCGAATTGGTCGAACGACCAGGCAGCGACAGCCGGCCAGGACGTTCGTAGCAGATGCGAATAGATCATTGAATAGGAGAGTACATTCTTTTGCGGGACCGAGCCAAGACGATGGACGATATCCGTCCTACCAAGTTGTGGCCCGCGGGCTCGCGATAGGTAAGGGTGGAACGAACGGATTTGCAATCGTACTCGGGAAATTATTGCCCCAGCGACTCCGGAGCGTTCTGCCGCGTCTATACTTTCATCCATCGCGGGGAGATGCGATATCCAGCATGCAGAAGCCGCAATCGCGATGTGATTTGGGACGGCAACCGGAGATTCCCGGATTTGCGAACCCAGGAACCATGAACTACATTGCTTACAGTTGAGGACGCAAGTATCCCTGTAAGCGATTGCCTATTTCCTGGCAGGTTGGACTTGCTGTCTTTTCGCCGTTACTCCAGTCACTGACCAAGGACTCGGTTGTACTTCGCGCAGAATATCCACTAGCCCAACGCACCTGAACTAGTACGGGGCCGCCAACGACTTTTCAGCTCGAAAGGAAAACAGCGATGACTCCCCAGGATCAGCAACGAGCACCACTCTCCTACACTGAAACTGCCGAACAAAAGCGCCTGAATGACGCTCGCGAGCTGAAGATCCCCTGGAAGAAGTGGGGGCCGTATCTTAGCGAGCGGCAGTGGGGAACAGTTCGCGAAGACTACAGTAAAGACGGCAATGCCTGGGACTATTTCTCCCATGACAATGCCCGGTCCCGCGCCTACCGCTGGGGCGAAGATGGCATGGCCGGATTCTCCGATGACAAACAGAATCTCTGCTTCGCGCTCGCGTTATGGAACGGCCAGGACCCGATCCTGAAGGAGCGGTTGTATGGCCTGACGAACAGCGAAGCCAATCACGGTGAAGACGTCAAGGAGTATTACTTCTACATCGATAGCACTCCTACACACTCCTACATGAAGTATTTGTACAAGTATCCCCAGGCGGCGTATCCCTATCTGGACCTGATAGAGACGAATCGGCGTCGCTCCCGCGATGAGATGGAGTACGAACTCCTCGACACTGGAATTTTCGACGAGGACAAGTATTTCGATGTCTTTGTCGAGTACGCGAAGGTGGATCCGGAAGACATCCTGGTACGGATCACGGTTCACAATCGTGGCCCCGAGGCTGCTCCAATCCATTTGCTTCCGACGCTATGGTTCCGCAACACCTGGTCATGGGGCGGCGACGAGCACAAGCCCCTGGTACGCCAGGCGGGTCTCGGGAACATTGAGGCTTCCCATGTGGAGCTGGGCAACATCACGTTGCAATGTGACGATGCTCCAGAGCTTTTGTTTACTGAGAACGAGTCGAACTTCGGCCGGCTTTGGGGTCAGCTTAATCCTTCGCCTTACGTGAAAGACGCCTTTCACGAATATGTAATCGGGGGGAATAAGGAGGCCGTCAATCCGGACCATACCGGAACCAAGGCTGCGGCACACTACGTTCTCGATGTTCCGGCTGGAGGGTCCAAAGTCGTTCGTATACGAATGAGCTCAAAGGTGCCTGTGGACGCTTTTGCGGAATTTGACAAAGTTTTCGCAGAACGAATTAAGGACGCGGATGAGTTCTACGAGCGAATCGCTCCCAAAAATATTACTGAGGATGAGCGTCGAGTGCACCGCCAGGCACTTGCCGGGATGTTGTGGTCCAAGCAGTATTACTATTTCGACGTCGACAAATGGCTGGAAGAACACGGCACTCATCCGGTATCTGGCTATGGTGGGCAAGCCTCCCGCAATGCCGACTGGTTTCACATGCTGAACCAGGATGTCATCTCCATGCCAGACAAGTGGGAGTATCCCTGGTATGCGGCGTGGGACCTCGCATTCCACACTATTTCGCTTTCACTGGTCGACTTCGATTTCGCCAAAGACCAGCTCCTGTTGATGCTCAGGAACCTCTACGCCCACCCGAATGGACAGATTCCAGCGTACGAGTGGAACTTCGGCGATGTGAACCCGCCGGTGCATGCCTGGGCGACACTCTTTCTTTTCAGAATCGAGAAGCAACTAGGTCGGGAAGACCTGCGATTCCTGGAGCGGTCGTTCCAGGGACTGCAGATGAACTTTAATTGGTGGGTGAATCGGAAGGATCCCGAGGGACGAAATGTTTTCGCGGGCGGATTTCTTGGGCTCGACAATATCGGCGTCTTCGACCGCAGCGCACAACTGCCAACAGGCGGCCACCTGGACCAGGCTGACGGCACCGCCTGGATGGCGTTCTTCTGCCAGTGCATGCTGGAAATCGCGCTGGTCCTGACGGAATACGATGCAGAACTATATCAAGCCGTGGCCTTCCGATATCTCGAGCACTTTATCTGGATCTCGTATGCCATGGATCGACTGGGCGAGAATAAAGACGAGATGTGGGATACCGAAGACGGATTCTTCTACGATCTCCTGCATTTCCCGAATGGCGATGCCACACGGCTGAGGATCCGATCGATGGTGGGGCTGTTGCCCATGTGTGCCTCGACGGTATTCGAAGGAGGCATAGTCGAGCGCTACCCCCAGATACATGCGCAGATTGCGTTGTTTCGTAAGCGGCATCCGGATGTGATTCACAAACTCGCACCGGACGGCCACACCTTCATGGGCTTTGGGGGGCGAAGGCTGCTGTCGATCTGCCCCGAGGATAAGCTGAAGCGCATTCTCCATTACATGCTCGATGAGAACGAGTTTCTCAGCCCATACGGAATACGTTCCCTCTCCAAATACCACCTTGAGCATCCCTTCGTGTTCCATCTAGGTGACCAGGAATTCATGGTTAAGTACCTGCCTGCGGAGTCGGACACGGGTATGTTTGGCGGCAACTCAAACTGGCGTGGCCCGATATGGATGCCGGTGAATGCGCTGATCATTCGTGCGTTGGTGAATCTGTATCCGTTTTATGGTGACGACTTCAAAGTGGAGTGTCCGACGGGCTCGGGCACTTACATGACTCTGTTTGAAGTTGCCCACGAGATATCCAAACGGCTTAAGAACATCTTTCTGCGTGACGAGAATGGCAACCGGCCCGTCTATGGCGGCACAAAGAAGTTCCAGGAGGATCCGTACTGGAAGGACTACATCCTGTTCTACGAGTACTTCCACGGAGACAACGGCGCGGGACTGGGCGCCAGCCATCAAACGGGATGGACCGGGCTGATCGCTAGGGATATCGATATGTTTGCGAGAATGCGCTCGACCGACGTGCTGACGACCGACAAGACGCAATTGTTTATCCGGATGACCAAGGAGTCAGTCGAGGGAGTATAACCGCACTCACCGCCCGTAGCCCAGCGTGTACCGGCGTGGAGGAACGACCATGAACGATACGCTGGATGAGAGCGCGACCAGTTATCCCTCGCTCTATCAACTCAACACTCGCGTGTGGCTGACAGAACTCTCCGCATCGTTGGGGAGGTCAGCGACGCTGGATGATATTCCGGACGCTGCGCTTGACCGTATCTCCGAGACGGGCTTTGACTGGGTTTGGTTTCTCAGCGTGTGGCAAACGGGTGTTGTGGGACAGCAGATCTCACGCAGCAATCCTGAGTGGCGAAGGGAATTCGAGGAGACGCTTCCCGATCTGCGGGAAGAGGACATCGCCGGATCTGGATTTGCTATCACCGGATATACAGTTCACCGCGATTTAGGTGGTGATGCGGCTTTGTCCCGACTGAGGAATCGCCTGCGCGAACGCCGGCTGAAACTCCTTCTGGATTTTGTCCCTAACCACACCGCGCTGGACCATCCCTGGGTGGAAGCGCACCCTGACTACTACATTGCTGGAAGTGAGCAGGACCTCGCTCAGTCTCCGCAGAACTTTGTCAGTGTAAGGCGACAATCAGGTGACCTGATATTAGCCAATGGCCGAGATCCTTACTTCCCGGGTTGGCCGGATGCATTGCAGCTGAACTACGGCAATTCGGCAGTGCAGCAAGCGATGACCGGTGAGCTGTTAAGGATCGCACAGCAGTGCGATGGCGTTCGATGCGATATGGCCATGCTCATACTGCCGGAAGTATTTGAGCGCACCTGGAATATCTCTTCTCAGCCTTTCTGGCCGCAGGCTACGCAACGCGTTCGGGAGGCCGTGCCCGGTTTTTGCTTCATGGCGGAAGTCTACTGGGATCTCGAATGGATACTTCAGCAGCAGGGCTTCGACTACACCTACGACAAGCGCCTGTACGATCGCCTTCGTGCTGGAGAAGCCAGACCTGTGCGTGAGCATTTGCTGGCGGGGCTCGATTACCAAAATAAGATGGCTCGCTTTCTTGAGAATCATGATGAACCCCGCGCAGCGGCAACTTTCCCAGCGGAGATCCACAAGGCCGCGGCCGTCATTACATTTATGTCACCGGGACTACGCTTCTTTCATCAGGGACAATTCGAGGGACGCAAGAAGCGAATATCGCCCCACCTGGTTCGAGCACCTGAGGAGCCAGTCGATGTTGTGCTACAGCATTTTTACGAGGGGCTTCTCGCCGTGCTGAGGCTTCCAGTTCTTCGTCACGGCCAGTGGCAACTGCTCGAGTGTATTCCTGCCTGGGACGGGAATTCATCGTCGGATGATTTCGTCGCATTCTCCTGGCAGGATTCCACAGGCAGGCAATTGCTGATCGCCGTCAACTACTCTGCTCATCAGAGTCAGTGTTACGTGCGGCTTCCCTTCGCAGACCTCGCGGGGAGGCACTATCAACTGGTTGATCTGCTCGGGATCGCGCGCTACGAGCGAACCGGAAACGACCTGCAATCCCACGGGCTTTACCTGGATATCGCCCCGTGGAACTATCACGTCTTTGAGATGAGCAGCGTATAGCGTGTAGAAGCGGGGCGCCTGCTTAGGCTAGGCGCGCCCAGCGAAATCACGGCTCTCAGTCGAGACTTTGATCTTCTCGCCGTTCTTGATAAAAAGCGGGACACGAAGTTGGAGACCTGTTTCCAGTGTGGCTGCCTTGGTTACGCTGCCGCTTGCAGTATCGCCGCGAGTACCGGGCTCAGTGTCAGTCACTGTCAACTCGACCTGGGTAGGCAACTCGATCCCGATGGGATTGCCGTTGTACTTGTGAATCTGGATGATGACCCCCTCCAGAATAAAGTTCAGAGCATCTCCAATCATCGCGCCGGAGAGCGTGTGAGTTTCAAAGGTCTCCTGGTCCATGAAATGGGATCCGTCTCCATCGCTATACAAGTATGACGCCGGGACCATATCCAGGTCAGGCTCTTTGAACTTATCGCTGGCCTTGAATGTTTTGTCGAAGACCGCCCGCGTAAGCAGGTTGCGCATCTTCAGGCGCACCAGTGTCTGCCCGCCTCTTGCGGTCGGCGTGGAAATCTCCGATTCCAGACAGTGGTACGGCGTATTCTCAAACTCGAAAAACATCTTGCGCTTTACATCAATTGCGTCGATCAATGCAGCCATGATTTCCTCAAACCAGATCTTAAATGACAGGTCCCGCTGCGCGGGTATCCCTACTCTACTGTTACGGACTTCGCCAGATTCCTGGGCTGGTCCACGTCGCAGCCGCGGCGCACGGCGATATGATATGCCAGCAACTGAAGCGGAACTACTTCCATGATCGGCAGCAGCAGCTCCGGCGCGTGTGGGATGAACAGCACCGACTCAACCAATTGTCCGATATGTGTATCGCCCTCGGTTGCTACGGCGATCACCCGCCCAGAGCGCGCTGTTACTTCCTGAATATTCGACAGCGTTTTCTCGTAGCGCAGACTGGAACCCTCGTCGCCTTCGTCCTTGGTCGCCAGCACCACTACCGGCAGCGTCTCGTCAATCAGCGCGTTGGGGCCGTGCTTCATCTCACCGGCGGGATAGCCTTCGGCGTGAATATAGGAGATCTCCTTCAGCTTGAGCGCGCCTTCGAGCGCGATGGGATAGTGAATTCCGCGACCGAGATAAAGAAAATCGCGCGCGGTAGAGAACTTCTTCGCCAGTTCCTCGCAGGGTCCGTCCGTGGTGCGCAGGATCTCTTCGATCTTCCCGGGCACACGGCTAAGAGCATCCACGAGCGCGATACTCTGCTCGTCCGAAATTGTCTTGCGCACCTGCGCCAGGTGCATCGCAAAAAGGAAAAGCGCTGTCAGTTGCGCAGTAAAGGCCTTGGTGGAAGCGACGCCAATCTCAGGCCCGGCGTGGGTATAGATGTTTCCGTGAGCCTCGCGGGCAACCATCGCCCCAACCACATTGCAGATGGCCACGGTCTTCGATCCGTTAGAGATCATCTCGCGTTGTGCCGCCAACGTATCCGCAGTCTCGCCAGACTGCGTAATCAACATGCCGACAGCGGATGGATCGTGGATCGGATTTCTATAGCGGTATTCGCTGGCATAGTCCACGTCAACAGGGATGCGTGCCAGCCGCTCAATCATGTACTTCCCTGCGGTAGCAGCATGCCAGCTTGTGCCACAGGCGGCAATGTTCACCTTCGTCGTCGCCAGGAAATCGGCATCGCTGATCTTCATCTCGTCGAGAAAGACCTTGCCCGTTTCCAGAGAAACTCGTCCGAGCGTGGTATCGCGCACCGACCGCGGCTGCTCGAAGATTTCCTTGAGCATGAAATGCTTATAGCCGCCCTTTTCCGCCTGTATTGGATCCCACTGGATGCGCGTCACCTGGCGCTCAACTTTGTTGCCTTCGAAGTCGGTGAGCGCAATCCCGCCTCGCGTCAGAATGGCCACGTCGCCGTCTGCCAGGAAGTAGAGGTTGCGCGTGTGGTGCAGAATTCCGGGCACGTCTGAGGCAACGAAATACTCGCCCTCTCCAACGCCGATAACGACTGGCGGACCATTGCGGGCAGCTACGATCTTGTCGGGCTCGTCGGCTGAGATCACGCTGATCGCCAGTGCGCCTGTCATCCTGCGCACGGCGCGGCGAACCGCATCCTCGAGCAGCATCGTCTTGCCGGATTTGGCTGCCGACGACAACTCCTGCTCGATCAGGTGCGCAATTACCTCGGTATCTGTTTCAGTTACGAATTTGTGACCCTCTGCCGCCAATTCGCGCTTGAGCGCGATGTAGTTCTCCACAATTCCGTTGTGGACAACGACGATCCGGCCAGAACAATCGCGGTGGGGATGCGCATTCTCTTCCGTCGGGCGGCCGTGGGTAGCCCAGCGCGTGTGTCCAATGCCGTACGTGCCCTGCAAGGGGCTCTGACGGATCACCTCTTCAAGATTGCGAAGTTTTCCCGGCGCTCGGCGCAGTTCCAATGCGCCCTGGGAATCGACACCAACAGCGATTCCTGCCGAGTCATAGCCGCGATACTCCAGGCGGCGCAACCCCTCAATGATGACGGGAACGACTTCCTTTGGACCCACGTAGCCAACAATTCCGCACATTGAGCCATTGTAAGGGGTCAGCGGAGAATCGCCGCGCGGAATTCCACGGCCGCGATCTGACAGGACGGGTGGCGAAGATAAGGGTGGTTACTCTTCGAGCCTGTAAGTAAACTCTTCTATAACGGGGTTCGTAAGCACGTTCTCAGCAATCTGCTCAATTTCAGCGCGCGCTGTTGCCGCATCCATCGAGGTATCGAGAGTAATCAGGAAATATTTACCCTGGCGGACGTCCTCAATCCCCTTGTATTGCATCTTTTTTAGAGCGTTCTGGATCGTCTGTCCCTGGGGGTCCAGTACGGTCCGCTTCATCGTGACGTAGACATGAGCCTTCATTCTGCACGATTATATAACCTTTAGCGCTCTACATCTTGGGCATTATCCCAGGCACCACACTCAAGAAGACAGGATAGAAATGGTCAATTATTTGGAATTGCCAATTGGCGACAAGGTACCCGAAGTGATCAATGCGGTAATCGAGATTCCCGCCGAAGGCATTAACAAATACGAATACGACAAGCAACTTCACGTTTTTCGCCTGGATCGAAACCTATACTCGCCCGTTCACTACCCGGGCGACTACGGATTTATTCCCTGCACCCTGAGCGACGACGGCGATCCACTGGACGTCCTGGTACTAGTTGATGCCGCCAGTTTTCCCGGTTGCGTAATGCAGGTAAGGCCGATCGGCCTGCTGGAAATGCTGGACCAGGGCGCGCTCGACGAGAAGGTTCTTGCTGTCGGCCTCAACAATCCCCGCTACTCCGATGTGTGGAACTACTCTGAGATCTACCCCCACATGCTCAAGGAAATCACGCACTTTTTCTCCATTTACAAGGATCTGGAAGGCAAGCGGGTGGAGATGAAGGGCTGGCACAATGCTGCTTATGCCCGCGATCGCGTGCTGCATGCTGCCCGGCAATATTCGGCGGGCAAGATTGAAAAGCAGCCCGCTACGAAGTCCAAGAGAAGTTAGGCTGGATCACGCAACAGGCGGCGTGGCCATCGTCGGGCGCCGCCGTTGCCTTGCTCGGGCTATCCAATAGCCCAGCGGGCCACCTGCGGCCAGCAGCAGCGCAAACACCAGTGCAGGCATATGCGCCATCCGCTCGTCGCGAGCACTATAGAGCGCATAGAGGATCAGCCCTGCTGGCGCCACTCCCAGCAGGCAGGCAACGACAAAGTTTCCGGCGCGAAACGGACGCGCCATCTCAGGCTGGCGCACCCTTAGCACCACCAGCGCAACGAACTCCAGGATCAAGCTGCCCCCATAGAGAATCAGGTCGATGGAGATCAGCCTTTCGAAGCTAAACCCCAGTGCCAAAGCCCATCCCACACCACATACCAGGATTGCAGCAACGGGCGCTTTGCTCTTGTTTTCCTTGCCCAGCCACGCCGGCAACATGCCGTCTTCGGCCATCGCAAGAGGCAGGCGAGTGTAGGAGAGCATCAGGGCGTTGAACATGCCGAATCCGTTGATCAATCCACCTACCACGACAGCGATCCCAAGCCCCGGCCCAGCCAGGGCCTCCGCCGCATCCACCCATGACCCGGTCGAGAAACTCTCAACTGGAATGCCCGCCGCGGCCACGGCAGCCAGCGGCAGCAGGTAGGTCACAGCTACCAGCGCCGCCGTCAAAAGCATTGCCCGAGGATAGTTGCGCTGCGGATTCTCCACTTCCTGCGCAACCGTCGAAGCGTTATCCCACCCCATGTAGTTCCACATGGCAACCAGTACTGCGGTGCTCAGCGCCGCCGAACCAGGCTGCTGATGCCAGTTGGCTGCCCCCGTAGTGTACATCCCGCGCCAGAAGCCCGCCGCGACCAACACGACAAATGGGGACAGAAGCAGGACGAACAACACCACCGCGCCGTGTCCAACTGCGTATGCACCGCGCAGGTTCCACGCACAGCAAACCGCCACCACGAGCAGTGCCCAGAGCGTCCCCCGAAACCCCACGGTCCACCCCGGCACCAACTTGCCCAGATAAAGCACAAATAGTGTGGGATAGATCGCCATGTCGAAGATACTGGCAGCCAACGACAGCCACGCTTCCTGAAAGCCCCAGAATGGCCCCATAGCGCGCCGAACCCAAGCGTAAAAGCCACCTTCCGCCGGCATTGCACTGGCGAGTTCGCCAATCATTAACGCGGTGGGAAGACTCCAGAAAAAGGGCAGAATCAGCAGGATCAGCAGCGCCTTCAGATACCCCGCGCCACCCAGGATGTCTTCAATGCCGTATGGGCCGCCGGAAACCATGAAGTAAGTGGCCGCCACCAGCGGAAATAGCAGTAATTTCCGCACTTTTAGCGACGGTTGTTTCCGGGAGAGAAACCGCAGAGGCATTACAGACATTCTCTGCAATGTACCGCAACAAGGTCGCAAAGTTGCTGGGGATGTTCATTTCTAGATCGGAAACGCCCCAGGCCCCTGTGGCATTCGCGCTCGCTACTATCAGCTTGATTTGCCGCACGCCTGTGGAGCGTAAGAATCGGAAAAGAAGGACCCGCCACAGCCCGTTACCGCCTGCTGCTATATAATCGGGAAGAAATAGCCGGAGAGTTGGCCGAGTGGCTGAAGGCGGCGGTTTGCTAAACCGTTATAGGGTCAAAAGCTCTATCGGGGGTTCGAATCCCCCACTCTCCGCCACCGAGTCAAGCAGTTTAATATCTATAGCTTGAACGCCGCAAATCTTCCCGATTTGCGCGATACTTCCGCACAAATCCTTGCACCCAGAGAATTTCTCCCCGAGTAGTTCCCCCTTAAATGGGTACCGAAGCAGTATGCTGATTGGCGGGCTTCAGTCAGGAGAGATAGGCATCTTGGCACAGTTGATTTCGCGAAGGTTTGTCCGGCGTTGGGGCAATCGGCCAGCCTTGCCGGCCCTACTACTATTCGTCTTAGTGGCGACTTCGTCTGCCTTCGCCGCAACCCTGCGTACACCAATGGCCCTGCGCCCCGACGACGTTCTGCCCAGTGGAAACCAGTGGATCTCGCTCCCTGACATCCGCGCCATCGACGCCTCGCTTACTACATTCAACGTCTTGTCCATGCATCATCGTGGCCTGCTGCAGGTCCGCGGCGAGAACGGCACTCCAGTTCTTCAGCCGTATTTCACCGCCAACGGAAAACCCCTCGCATTCCGCAATCCGGCCTGGGATCTCATCGCCTTCTGGATTCCCAGCGCCCACCTGACGATCAACGGCCTCGACGCCACTCTGACCTGGTGCGCGCCTCCAGATTCCCGCGCTGTATTCATCCGGATGACACTGACCAATCGCCGCTCCCAACCCACCGAGGTTATTCTCGGCCTCAAGGCGTCTTTCGGCTCTCTCGATCGCGTCACCTACGTCCCCGTTCAACTTCGCGGAGAGCGCACTGTAGCACCGGCCCCTTGGGTCGAACCAGCCGAGGTTTTCAGCTATATCACCCAGGACACTGATTTTGCCTGGACCGTGCTTCATCCCGGCTCCAAGGCCACCATCACTGCTCCGCCCACAAGTTCGGCGCCAGCTGTCGATGCCAGTCAAACCAAAACTCTTCGCTCCGGGCGAATCGATCGAATCCGTCTTCGTGCTCGCCGCGGGAATCGAGGAGTTCAGCGCTGCGCACAATGCCCGTGCTCTGCGCGAGCAGATCGATCGCAACGGCGCGGAAGCAATGATTGATCAGACCGCCGCCTGGCTCTCCGCTCGCACGCGCACTACCGGCAAACCCGATCTCGATCTGCTGATGAACCGCAATTTCCTCTTCACAAGCCTCTATGCCTGGGGACGCACCATCGATACTGAACAATTCGTCGGCATCACCTCACGCAGCCCGCGCTACTACGTCTCCGCCGCCTACTGGGATCGCGACGCCCTGCTGTGGAGCTTCCCGGCCTTCTCGATATCGATCCGGCCATGGCGCGCGACGCGCTGGAGTACGCTCTCACAACACAGCTCCGCAACACCGGTACCCATAGCCGCTTCATCGACGGCATCGTTCTTGAGGACGGTTTCCAACTCGACGAAGCCGCAGCTCCCATCGTTGCTCTCGCGTCCTACGTCAAGCAGACGAACGACACCGCATTTCTCTCTGCGCACAGGGCTGCGTTAACACGTCTCCGCGACGGACTCCTGCAGAGATTCGATCCCACTACCGGTCTCTACTCCTCGCTGCAGGACTCGCAGGATGAGTTCCAGAAGCTGCCTTTTATTACCTATGACAATGCTCTTGTGTGGGGCGCCTTCTCCGATCTCTCTGAACTTTTCAAGCTCCTGAACGACTCCGCCGACGCCCAGGAAATGACCAGGCGCACCTCCTCGCTGCACGAGGCTGTGCTCGCGCATTGCGTTTCCGCAACTGCTCCAAATGCGAGCGGCCCCATCTTCGCCTCTGCAACCGATGGGAAGAACTTCGTCTTCACCGAGATCCCACCGGGATCCCTGCTCAAGCTCCCGATCCTCGGCTTCATCTCCGAATCCGATCCAACTTTTGTGCGTACCTGGCAGTGGCTGCATTCTAAAAACTACCGGTACTCCTATGCCGACAAGCCCTATGGCCTTCCGGGAAGCTACCGATTGCCCTTCACCACGTCGTGGAGCATCGCCGACGAACTAACCCTCTCAGCAGGCCGTGAGAAGGCCCTCAAAGCGCTCCTCGCAAGCGAATGGGACGGAGGCATAATCACCGAAGGCATCGACCCCGGAACTGCACAAATGGATCAGGCCGGCCGCGCCTTTGCGACCGCGGCCGGCTACGTCGCACATGCCATCTGCCAGATGTCCTGCGTCGACAGTCCGAAACGAATAACCGATCGACCGTGATTCTACGGCTTGGCCGGTGCGACTCTGGACGTAGAAAATTCAATTGCCAGTTCAACCTTCCGATAGGGCGACGACGCCGTTGCCCGATTCTCAGCAGGTGCAATCACGAGTGCAGACCAGCCATTCTCCAGGGGCCGCAGCGTAGCCGCGCTGACGTTCGCGATCTTATCGTCAGTCCGCAAAAGGATGCTGGATTCGCGGGAAGCATCTACATCCGCTCGGATCACGAGGCGAGTTCCCTTGAGCCTGACGCTGGTCAGCTTCGTGCCCTGGCTTCGATCCCCTGGTAGCAAAGCACGACGGGGCACCGCGATTGAGACACCACCAGTGAAGTTGATCGATGCCTTGGTCGTACCGTGTGGAATTTGCAGGTCGAGCGCGGCGTGGAAATCCTGATCGTTGCTTGAAAACTGGGCGCGAACGGGTTTGTCATTCACTGAGCCGCCTGTAAGCCTGGCACCCAAAGGGACCTCGGGAGCAAATCGAAGAGAGACCGGGCCACCTTCGTTCTCAATGGACAAGTCCAAGCCGTGACTCGTGCGAACCACCGAGAGATTGACCGTTCCAGTTGGAGTTCGCACTCCGTTCACGCGCAAGGTATTCCACTCGGCGGGCAGATGTGGAGCAAAGGTCAGTTGCTTCGTTTGTGCATTGACTTCCAGCCCAAGCAGTCCACGTGCCGATGAAGAGAGCAGCGCAGCAGAGGACCACGTCTGCTCCGGAACCGACTCGGTCTGCTGATGAAATACGTCGCCGGCCATCACCTCATGCAAATGCCCGAGAGAGTCGAAGGAGTTCCACTGGATGAGCGAGCTCCAGATTGAAAATGCAGTAGACGGCCGATGCTGCGTCCAGAACGTCGCCGCAACGTCCGCTGTACCGATGCCCCACACGCTGCCCTTGGCATAGGAGTTCGGGTCGAAGTCCGGTGAGTTTGAGGCAACACTTCGTGTGCCCCAGTCGGTTTGGAAATCGGAAGATGCGATCTGATCGAGGAGCAAATTCTTTTGAACTTCGGGCAGGATGCCACGTTCAATAAGGGTGATGCCACCGATACCACTTCCCATGACAGGCTTACCCGACTCGTTGTAACCATCAATCCATCGATTGCTGTCCTTGACCCAGTAACGAGCTGCGATGGACTGCTGAGCGTGGGCGCTGATTTGCTTTGCTTCCGCCGCCTCGCTCTCATGGCCGGAAAGCTCAGCAAGTTGCGCGAACGACTGCGATGCTGTAAGCCAACTTACAGAGAGATCAAGTTCATCGGTAAGTCGATCCTGCTCATTTCCACCTTCCTTGGTCTTCGGAATTCTAGGGAGACCATCCGTTGGATCGGAGAGTGTCTTGCAATAGTTATAGGCAGCTTGCAGAGACGTCCAGTTATCGGTGATGAATTGCTTGTCCCCACTTACTTTTGCATATTTCGCAATGGTGTTCAGAAATTGAAACGAGATATCCACGTGAACATACATATAAGGGTAGCTATTCGCCCAATCCAGAAAGCTCGCGCTCTGGGAAAGTTCATGCCAGATCATCCCGGTCTTTGGGTCCTGATACTTGATGATGAACTGAAGTGCCTCCCGCGCGCGATCATATCGCCCGGCAGCGAGCAGCGCCTCGATAGTAGTTAGCCCATCTCCTGCAAAAAACCATTCATATTGTGGACGTCGAGCGTCTCGGGATGGTCCATATCCTGCGATCGGGCCACAGCCCAGATACGGATTGCAGGCCCACGCCTGATCCAGCGCTACGCCGGCCCACGCCAGGGCGCTGTTCACCTTGTCATCCGGTGTCAGTATCTGCAACGTGCTGGATTCAATTGCGTCGTAGTGAGCACGCGCCTCGGTCTCAAGCTTCTTCTCTTCAGAGAGCAGGTTCTGCATGACTGGGCCCGGATCGGCTGCTGCCTTCTCCAGGAGGCCGATAGCCACTGTGGCTGACCGGCGCTGGTTCGCTCCGCCGGCTCGCATCGCAAATGCGAAACTCCTCTCATGGGAGCTGGGCTGGGCGCTGTTGACGGTTCCGTCATGCAGGATCGTGTCTGGCGAACCGATAAATGCTGAGAACTTATGAGAGGGCTCGAGGATCACATATGCAGACGACTTCGCATCCCAAGAGGCGCTTTGACCGCCGATCGACCCGGGCCACATCAAGTTCAGTATCGGACTGAAGCGAATGACTACATCAACTGGCTCTCGGCTGTCGATCGTGTAGGTAATGACTGCAGACGGCTGATCGAGCGGCACAAAAAGTCTTTCGCTCACAACGAAGTCGGGCCCAATATATGTCCTGGTTACGGCCTCAGGTTCATAAGTGACCTTTCTTAGCAGGCTCGCGCCGTCAGTCACCGTGGTTGAACCTTCATGTAGAAATCCAACTTCGTAGTCGCCTAAAATCTGGATTGGGTAGGCCCACACCTCCAGCCCATGCGTGGCGTAGCCCTGAATGATCGAACGGTTTCCGTGGACTGCCAGGAAGCGCTGCGGACCAACAGCATCTGTCTCAAGGGCCAACTTGCTGACACCGCCGTTGAGGGTGGCATCCTGAGCCCGAGGCTTGCGTGCCGACGAGGCAAGCAGCAAGCATACGATAATGCCACACGACAGCCGAAATCGCTTTCCACTTACGATGGCCATTGACGCGTGGCTCCTCTTGTCATTGATCCTACCCCTTAGCGAGTTACTCGGATGTTCTTCGCAGGTATGAAGCCTTTGGGTTCCGGGATGCGAACTCGCATTCGCCGAGGAAGCAATCGTAGTAAGCCTTGGCACGGGCCGCCGTGAAGAACAATAGTGTCGCCCCAAGGTGACTTCACGGTTCTATAACTGCTGACCACGAGTCACAGTTCCGATTTCTCCAATTATCAGTATTTGGAGACGACGCTCGAACGCGAGCATACGACACACGCCTGCATCGGAGATATTACTTCGACTAGTTCGCGAGGAGTCTAAAAAATGCAGGCGGCCCCGAGGAGTCGCCTGGGATGGAAGCACTCCTAAAATTCAACTCGTGCGCCAAACTGAAGTACGCGCATGGACGTCCCTTCCTGGCTGGAGGCAGTGCTGGAGATGGTTCCAGCACCAGAGTTCTGGCAGTCGAAGCAGGAATTCACTCCTCCCAGATTCACGTGGTTAAATGCGTTGAATGCCTGGGCAAGTACCTGAAGCTTGACGCCCTCCCACAGCGGGAAGTTCTTGGCAATAGAAGCATCCACGCTGTCGAGGCCCGGTCCCCACAGAGCATTCCGTCCAACGTTACCCCAAGTCCCAACGGCCGGTCTTGAAAACGCCCCGTACGCATTGGGCGTTGCAGGACTCGGATCATTTGGAGAAGACAACACGTAAGGAGAGGGTTGGAAATATTGAACTGAGTTGGAGTTCGGATTGTAAGAACCCCGGTGAGTACGGAAACTGCCAAACTTATTCAGGAAGCCCGTGCATTGGTCGTTGTCATTGCTGCAATTGAAATAGTTGGTGGAGAATGGCAGTCCACCATCCAGCATCCAGCTTCCGTTCAGTTGCCAACCGCCAATGATCTGATTCTGCCATCCGGAAACTCCGGAGCCCCACTTCTTATTGCGACCAAAAGGCAGATCGTATGTTCCTGCCAGGTTGAATGCTTGACGCCGGTTATAGTAGCTGTTGCCGCGGCCGATCTGCGGATCGATCAGGAATTGGTAGGACTCATGCGAGAGTGCGTGAGACCAGGTATAGTTCGCCAGGAATTGCAGTCCCTGACTAAAGCGCTTGTTAAAGACGACCTGCAATGCGTTATAGCTGCCAGTTGCCTGGTTGGCCATGTAGTCGATCCGCTGTTCCCAACCGTACGGTGTTCCGAACTTTAGACCCAACTGCGACTGTGCGGTTCCATCGAACCACGGACTACGCTCGGAGGACGTGTACAAGCACTCAGACGGCACTCCCGCATGCCCTACTGGCAGAGTACCTTGTGGATAGGTTGCGCAGCTCTGGCCGCCAGTGGTCACGTGCTTCGGATTTACCTGGTTGAAACCATACAGAGTGGGCTGGTTGGTGTCGTACGACGGAGATGAGTCAAACATGTTGTGATATGCCTGGCTGCCCACATAGGCAATCTGCAACGACATGGTTGGAGTCACTTCCTGTTGGACTGTCAGGTTCCAACCTTGAACGGTGGGGAGAATCACCGACCGCGGTCGCGCAATCGTAGAAATGTGATCAGGCAAGGGGTAGATGCCATTGGATGGGATCGCTGGAAAGACGTAGCTGGGCGGCCCGTCGTTCATGTTGAAAGCGTATCCAACATTTTGACTTACGCCCAAAGTCTGCTGAATCTGGCTGGGAAAGGAGGAGGTGAGCACGTTGCCGAAGGTGTCGCCTGCCCATCCCTGGCCGTAGACCGTTCCAAAGCCGCCACGTACAACCGTCTTGGGCAGAACTTGATAAGCGACTCCGAAGCGGGGCGCGAAAAGTTTGTAGTTGTTCGACACGTTGATGCTGTTGTTGACAGATCCAACGCCACCGATCAGGACGGCGCCGCTCGTGAGATCAAGCATGCCGCCCGAACCAGCCGCTGTCAGCGACTCAGGTGTGTAGAATTCCCAACGCAGACCATAGTTGACGGTGAGTTTCGGCGTTACGCGCCACTGATCCTGCCCATAGGTGAAGAAGCGCGTCTGACGGGTCTGTGCATTCACGTTCGCCGTTTGAGTGCGCCAGAAGAGTGAAGTATCGCCCAGCAGAAACGTGCCAAGCCCGAGACCGGCAGACTCCAGCGTGGTGTCGCCAACTGTTGTTGAGCCCGAAGTGGTGCTTCCGAAGAATTGGAAGGTTCCCGAGCGAAGAGCATTGCTCGCTACCGACAGCGTGTAGTTCTTGCCGTAGCGATAGTCCACGCCGAACTTGATGTTGTGGTTCCCAAAGGTATGAGACCAGTTATTCACGCCCTGATACTGGCTGGTCTGCTGCAGACTGGGGTTGGCGGTTGTCCCGTAGAAGACTGTGTTGCCTTCGTTTGTTCCGTTAGCGGGAACCGTGATCTCAAACTGCGGCATGCCGCCATAGAGTGAGAGCGGCGTTCCGTTTGCATTCGGAATTCCAAGTTGATTGCCCAGGTCCTGTTCAGCGTCTGGCCCAACTACATTGTTGTAGATCCTGTAATAGGCGAACCGGAAATCCGTAAGCCACGTGGGCGAAACCACATAGTCACCGCCGCTCGCCAGGCTCTGGTTACGCCCGGACATTGTGCCGGCAAAATTTCCCGAACCATAGCCGTTGCCTCCAGCTGTACCGAACCACGGAGCGCCCGACAAGGAAGCGTCAAAATAGGTGTAGCGGCCAAAGAGGTGAAGCTTCTCTCGCAGCGTCGTGTCCATGCGGACATCGAACTGGTTGGTGTTGAAGAAACCAGAACCCGAAGTCACAAAGTTGTTATACGTTTGCCCAGCAGCGCCGGTATTCGGCCCAGGTAGAAGCTTGAGGAAGTTGACTGCTGGAGTTGAAAGATCGCTCGCCGGAATGATGTTCCCAGCATAGGGAGTGCGGCCGCTATTGGACACGTCGTTCGGGCTATTAGGTTTGTAGATCTGACCTCCGGCCGAAAGATAATCGCTGAAGTCGCAGGCTCCTCCCGATGTGCAACTCGATTTGGCCAAAGCCGTCGGTACGGTCGTCAGAGTCGAGTTACCGGTCTTCTCCCTCAGGCCCTGGTAGTCGCCAAAAAAGAATAGCTTGTTCTTCAAGATTGGCCCGCCTACAGATCCGCCGAATTGGTTGTGAAGAGTTGGGCTTAGATATTTGCCCGTGAGCGGATTAGGAGCCTGGTTGGCAAAGGGATCACGCGCCTGCTGGGCATCCGAGCGACGATACTCAAATCCCGTGCCGTGGAAGTTGTTGCTGCCAGATTTCGTCTGCGCGGTTACGAGGCCGGCTACAGCCTTGCCAAATTCGGGGTCGTAGTTCTGCGCGGTTACCTTCATCTCAGAGATTGAATCGAGATTTGGATTGATCACCGCTACGCCGTTGAGCGGATCCTGATTGTCAGTGCCGTCCAGCTCATAGCCAGTGGCAAAGGGAAGCTGGCCGTTGACTTCAATCGACTCGCTTCGTTGCGGGTTGCCGCCACCCTCTCCAGGACCCCATCCAATGTACGTAGTGCCTGGGGTCAACAGCTCAAACGAAGTAAAGTTGCGGTTAAGGTTCGGCAGATTCTCGACCGCGCGGTCATTCAGAATCGTCGCCACGTCGGTACGAGCTGTTTCCAGCAACGGTGCCCCGCCGTTTACGGTGACCGTGTCATTCACCGAGCCAACGGTCAGCTGTATATCAACTTTGGGCTGAGTGTCCACATACACGATGACGTTGTTAACGGCACCTTTGCTAAACCCCGTCGCCTCGGCCTCGACCTTGTAGGTGTCCGCAATCAAGTGCTGGACAAGGTATCCGCCGCTCGCGTCAGTTTTCGCCGTAACCACTGTTCCCTTCGCGACGTCTGTCACCGTGATCGTGGCATTCGGAACCACCGCGCCCGTGTTGTCGGTTACCGTGCCGAAGATCGTGCCGTAAACCGCCTGAGCAAATGTGGGTCGAGACGAGAATGTGATCCCAAGCAGCAAAAACAGCATCAGGAGGGTTCGAGTTGCCAGGTAAGAACTAGATCCCCCAGCGGATAGGGCAGACTTGTCTTGTGTTTGACCGGTCGTTTTCATGATGTTGCCTCCCAAGATGTTGATTCCCAACTGTTGCTTTCTAGTTTTCTTCACCGTGAATCCACTCCCCGACCTGGAGATCCACGGCGCTGCACTTTAAGGCTCTCTGCTAACGAGAGTCTGAAACTTCCTGCCCAATTGGATGCGTCCAACTCCCATGACCAATTGGCACCAATGGAATCAGGCTGCGGGTCCCGGGTATAGTGAGTAGCAGTTAGTCATTCGGTCGCGTCTGCCTTTTTGTGCAGCAGACATTCAAGACTCAGGATTTGGGCAAGCTCTGACAACGTTGTTTACGGTGATTTGACGGTGAAAAGTAGTCAGGAATCCGCTCAGCACCAGCCACGGGTGCAGTCGGCCGATTTTCAAGCCTCTCCCATTGCCACGCGAGATCCGAGATGGGCTCTTGCGCTGCGGGTCGCGGGGAGTGAATCCCTCCGGGGATCCAACCGGCTGCGCGATTTCCTGCTGTATGTCTCGGAATGCGCGATACGTCAGGCACCTGAGGACGCAACCGAACAGCAAATCGGCGTAAACGTATTTCAGCGGGCGCCTGGCTATAACTCCAGCGAGGACAGCATCGTTCGCTCGCACGCTCGCATCCTTCGGCAGAAACTAGCGGAGTACTTCCAAACGGAAGGAGCTTCGGAGACCACAGTCATCGAAATGCCCAAGGGGCACTATTTACCCACGTTTCACCCCCGTGAAATGGAGGTGAAATCGGCGGAAGCGAAGAAAAAAGAGACCTTTACGTCTGAGTCCGCGCCCGAAGTGAAGGGGACGTCAGCGAGAAAACTCACCCCCTACGGACTTGCGATAGTGGGGTTCATTTCGCTCCTGGCAGCTCTGACCGTCTCAACGTTTCTGCTCTCGAGAACCTGGCAAAAGCGCCCCGTCGTAGCTCGATCGTCGCTTGATACCTTCTGGGCTCCCTTCCTCACCGGCAGTCCGCCGCTGGTCATCTACAGCAATGCCCTTTTTCTTGGTGACTCGAAGACGGGACTTCGTTATCCGCCTGCAGACGTTAAGCCTGAGCAAATTGATCCTGACCACTCCGTGAGCAACTACACAGGAATCGGCGAACTTGCTGGAGTCTATCAACTTACAAAGCTTTTTGACGCGCGTCAGTCATCATTCATTCTTAAGCGCAGCCTGCTAGTCACATGGGACGAAGCCCGGCTTACCAACCTGATCTTCATTGGCTCAACGGCGGAAAACCCGACGCTTCGCGTCCTCCCAACTTCGGACTTCACGATGATGAGCGGCGCGGACTATGCCGGATTCGTAAATCATCATCCCAAGCCAGGTGAGCCTGATTTGTTCTCGCGGCCCGAGCATCCGGTCACCAAGGACTACGCAATCATCGCGTACCTCCCCGGGGTGGAGCGGGGAAGGCAAGTCCTCATGTTCTCTGGACTTACCACGCTCGGAACACAGGCAGCCGTTGAGTTCGCATGCCAACCCGAGAGCATAAGCGAATTACTCAAGTCCGATGGATTTCATGGGCAAATGCGCCACTTCGAGGCACTCATCGAGGTCACAATCCGCGGTGGAGTCCCGCTGCAAACCAGGCTCGTAACTGTCCGCGTCCACTAGATGGACCGAGTCACGTCATCCCAGCAAACGAGTTCGGCGCCGGGCAGCCCACCGAAGTCACTGGAGCGATTGCAGTTTAAGCTGGCTCGCCGCGTGAATCTTGGACGCAGCTTCAATCTCACGCTTTGCGTCCTCATCTCTTCCCAATCCCTTGTACGCCTGCCCTAAAAGTGTGTGTGTGATGGAATTATTTGGATCCATTTTTTCAGCGTGCTGCAAATACATAACAGCGGACTCGGGGTCGTTCCGGCGTAGAAAAACCTTGCCCATCAAGATGAAAGGGCCGGTGCTGGATTGGTCCAACGAAATGGCTTTCGTGAGCGATTCCTGCGCCGGCTGAAATTCTTCCATTCTCGTGTAGACATCGCCCAGCCGGTCATAGACAGGCGCATATGCCGGATTGATTGCGCGCTCCAAATCAAACTGCTCCAGCGCATGCGCTATATCCGATCTGGACAGATAGATCTCTCCACTCAGGAAGTGCGCCAACGGAATCTTCGGCGACATCGCAAGCGCCTTCTGCGCGTTCTGCGACGCCAGCTCAGGCAAATTCGCACGAAATAGCATTTGCCCGAGGATCAGAAACGCGCTGGCTGATGCAGCATCAACTCCATATTGTGCTGCGAACGATGCGCGGGCCTGGTCAAAGCGTTGCGAATTCATATAGCAAAGCCCCAGGACGTAATTCGCATCCGCGTTTGCGTTGGGAGTCCATTGCCTTACACGCTCAAGAAATGGAATCGCCGCGGCTGGCTTGCCAAGGCGGTAAAGCGTGAGCCCGCGCATCTGCACCGACTCAATATCGGCGGGATCTTCCGCCATCGCAGCGGCAAAAGTGCTCTCGGCCTCAACCAGCTTGCCGGTGCGATAGTAGGCGATCGCCAGTTCGCGATTCGCTCCCTTCACGGGTGGATGGACCGAAGCAAGCTGCTGTAATTCGCTGATGGCTTGCTGCGTCTGACCATGTTCGAGTTTCTTCTGCGCATCCGCAACGCTCGGCTCTGACACTGAGTCAGACGGCGCGGGTGCTGTTGCTTGCCCGAATGACGGCGAAAGGTAAACGAGAAGGATTACGACTGCAAAAACTTTTGGCATAACGGAGTTCAGGATACGCCATCGCCCCGCACCGCGCCGCATGGAGGCTGAACAATTGCCAGGCCTGTGCGTTGCATTCTTCGACTGGATGCATGCGATGCGCTGGTATACGCTTCTCCTGAAGATCCATGGGAGCGTGACATGTACGGTCGTGCAATCTTCTGTCTCTGGGTAGCAACTTTCGCTTCTGCACCTGCGTCGTTTTGCCAGATCAAAGCTTCCCTCGAAACCCTGCAGACAACTCTGCAGTTGGAAGGAGAAGAAAACGCACCACACGTTGTGAGTCTCAGGAGTGCACATCTTCCAGCATGGACGAATACCGTCTCCGAAGTTCTGATTCCAACCGCGGAATTAGAGAGCCGCAATGTTCCGCTAACTTGGAAGCTGAATCGCCACGCGAGCCATGTGGATAGCAAGGCCGCATCCTTTGTATACGAAGTTGCTTCTCCTCATCTCCGGCTTATCTGGGAATGGAAGGCCGCCGCAACATCGGGTCCTATAGAGCACACCATTCGGATTGAGAACCTGAGTACGCAGGAGATATGGATTCCCCTTCAGGAGAGTTTCCGCTTTCGGTGGAGCATCGGCTCTGACGCCTCCCTGAATCACTCATATGTGGACAAGGGTGCAGGTAAGCCGACAGCAGTTGGAACACACTCGGCTCCAATTCCTGTCGGATTCCAGTGGAAGGGACTGTCAAGCACCTATGCGATGGACGGCGACTCTCGCGAAGTAATCCCCTGGTTCATGGTGCAACGCAACGCAGAAGCTTCAGACGGATGGTATGTGGGCGTCGAGTTCAGTGGGCGTACTCAATTGACCCTTGAAAGAGACAGCTCCACGGTGCATGGATCGGTGGGGCTGAATCCAGATCCCGGTCCCTTCCGGACGCGCCTGCTTCCCGGCGAATCTTTTTCCACGCCAACGGTCTTCGTCGGTGGCTTCAGCGGAGGCCCTGATGGTGCCGGAAATATTCTTCGGCCATGGGTCCGACAGGTTCTCAACAATCCAAAGACATGGGAGAATCCGCAGTACCCAATGTTGGTGAACAATAGCTGGGGCAGCGGAATGCAAGTGGATGAAGCCCTCTCTCTCCGCATGATTCATGACTCAGCGGAGCTTGGCTTGGAGTTGTTCCACATCGACGCCGGATGGTTTCGTGGTGTTGGGGATTGGTATCCCGACCCTAAGAAGTTTCCGCACGGACTCGCACCTATCGCCGACGAAGCTCACAGAAATGGTCTGAAGTTTGGGATATGGGTTAACTGGGCGGAGGCGGGCATCAGTACCGAAACAGGAGCCCTGGATGTGAACAACCCAAAGACCAGGGATTGGCTGGTGGCCGACGTCCCTGCTGGATGGAAGCCAGAGGACTTTGTCGGAAGAACCATCGATCTCGGCGCGCCGGCAGTGAAAGACTACGCCCAGCGAGAAGTCCTGCGAATTGTAAACACCTATAAACTCGACATGCTGGAGCACGATGGATATGTCGTGGCAAAAAACTGCGCCCGCGATGACCATCCGCATTCCGCGCGCCCTTCCCCACAAATATCCACTGTCAAGGATCGCGGACTCGAGATGGCCGATAGCTCGAATTCGACCGACGTTAGCTATCATGCGACGCGAGCTTACTATGGTATCTATTCCCAGCTTCGCAGTCAGCATCCCAATATTCTTCTCGAGATCTGCAACGATGGTGGCCGCATGGTGGATTTCGGCAGCGCATCTCATGGCGACTACTTTTCGATTACCGACACTTACGATCCGCTGGCAAATCGGCAGGCATTCTATGACACCAGTCATCTTCTACCATCGGCGATGCTCGAGGACTACGTGATGGAGGTTCCCACTCCGAGGATTGAGAATTTTCGCTACATGTTGCGCAGCGGCATGATGGGTTGGGCCAGCATCATGCAAGACACAACCAAGTGGACGCCGGAGCAGCATACCGCCGCGAAGACTGAGTTTGCGCTCTACAAGAGCGACTTGCGCACGCTAATCCGCGATGCTGATCTCTACCACATTTCGCCGAGGCCGGATGGTATCCATTGGGATGCCATCGAGTACTTCGATCCCAGCCGCGGTCGTGGAGCCGTCTACGCGTTTCGCGGAAGCACGCCAATCGAAGACCACCATTCCTTTCAGCTGAAAGGACTCCGCGCCAACCAGAACTACCGCCTCCATTTTCAGGATCACACCTCTGCGGATCTCACTGTCACCGGTTCGCAGCTACTCAGTGAGGGCCTGACGGTGAACCTGCCAGTACCCGATAGCTCTGAGATCATTCATATTGAGGAGATTCGCGCCGCAGGAAAGTGAGCAGGCAGAAAATCGCGGTAAGGTTCCGTTATGGCAGCGACGAGATTTTGAGTATCGTTTGTCCTTCCTTTATCTCGTAGATGGCATCCGCTTTCACATCGCGAAATTCCTGCACCAGACCGCTGGGCCATCTGACCTCGATCTTTTTCATTACTGATTCATTGCCCAAGCCAAAGTGTAGCCGCGAATCGCTGGTAGACAGATAGCTGTTACCCGCACGGATCTCGTCAATCTGAATCATGCCCGCCGTGGTCACCATCACGCGAGCGCCGATTGCAGCTTTATTGCTCTTCACTCCCACCAGGCGAATCAGGACGCGGTGGCTTCCGTTATCCGTATCGTTGAGAAATAGCGATGGCGGCCCTCCAACATTGAAGACCACAACATCGAGTTTCCCATCATTGTTAATGTCTCCGAAAGCTGTGCCGCGTCGCGATTCCAGTGCTCCGTCATTCAAACCCGCGGCATCTCCAAGCTCAGCGAACGCGCGGTTGCCCAGATTGCGGAAGAGTTGGATAGGCTCGCGAAAGCGCGGCTCATCTGGCAACGGATCCAGCAATGAGGAAAAATTCCCCGAGGCCATCAGGATATCGGGCCACCCATCATTGTCGAAATCGCCGAAGCCCGCGCCCCACTTTACAGGTTGAGAACTCCTGCCCGCGATTCCAGCTTTCTGTGCCACATCCTGAAACTCTCCCGTGCCCTTATTCCAATAGAGACTGGCCGGCTGGTTCCCGTACCGGGTAATGAAAATATCCAGCTTGCCATCACGATCGAAGTCACCAAAATCGGCGGCCATGTTGCCATAGATCTGGCCGTTATCTCCCAATGCAGTTCCCGACTGCATTCCGACTTCCTCGAACGTTCCATTCTTAAGGTTGTGATACAGGAAGTTATAGTCGCCGTCGTTGGTTACGAATAGATCGGGCCATCCATCGCCGTCATAGTCGCCCCAGGCTACTCCCATTCCATGACGCTTCTGCGGATCTCTGACGCCAGCCTTCACCGATACTTCCTCGAAGGTTCCGTCTCCGCGATTCCGAAACAACAGATCCGATTCCCCCGGCATAGTGTCGGGGCCCTGCACCAGCACGCCTTTGTATGCGAAGGTCGTTGCAGGCGGCAAATGGCGAACATCGGTGGAGATGTATCGCGCTACGAAGAGATCCACATACCCGTCACGATCATAATCAGCCCACGCTGCACCAGCGCTGAATCCCCCTGCCTGCACGCCTGCCTTTTCGGTAACATCCTGAAACTTGCATCCGCCCACATTGCGATAGAGCACGTTATGTCCATACCCGGTTACATAAAGATCGGGCAGGCCGTCATTGTCGAAATCAGCGACCGCAATGCCTGTTGCCCAGCCCTTCGTCAGCAGGCCCGAAGATTTAGTGACGTCGGTGAAATGAATCCTGCCCGGTTCACCGTCCTGCTGGTAAAGGGTTACCATCAGGTCGCCACCCTTCAGATATCGGTCTATTGACGAGTCATTAACCACGGCAATATCGAGCCTGCCGTCGTTGTTGCAATCCAAGAGCGCAACGCCGCCACCGCTCATGGTGTCGACGATATAGCGCCTCTGTGTCGTCGTCTGCGGCACAGTAGTCAGTCCGGCCTGCCGGGCGATATCGCGAAAATGAATGGCGGGACTTGCGTGCAAAACTGAAGGAGCCGTGGGTGTCACGCGGGGAGATCCGTCAGCCGCTGACTGCTCTTGCGAGCGCGGGACTTTTGCCTCGGGATGAGATACCTGAGAATACGCGCTGGAGATTGCCAGTATCCCAAGTAGTGAAATCCAGAACCGGAGCATATGCTCAACTGCACTTTAGCACAATGACTTCGCTCACCGGCGACCCTCCGTCCCAGGCAACGCTCGGGTGCGCGTCGAGAACAATAGCCCATGCGAGGCTGTCGATAGCCTCTCGAAAAATATTTGTGAAACTTTGGCACGAATTACCGCTGGTCTGCGCCTTAAAGAGTGAAGGCAGTCGAACGAAGACACTTCAATAAAAGGAGACAGACCATGAAGCGGATCACAGCAATTGCGCTCTTAACCATCGCAAGTTTCGTTACGGCAGGCAGTGCTCTGGCAGCCGATCGTGGCGTCGAAGCAACGGTGCCGTTCGATTTCTCAGTCGGCAGCCACCTGCTTCCCGCAGGGACCTACACCATTGCTTCCCCCTCAGAGGGGGTCCTCGAAATTCGCAACAGCGACCGTCAGATCGTGGCGACCACCGTGGCTCTAGTAGCTCACGATGACGCCAAGGGCCGCGGCGACCTGGTGTTCGATCGCTATGGCAACAAGTATTTTCTCAGCGAAGTACTGTGCCCATCGGTAGCAATGAACGCCAAGATTCCTGCTTCGAAGATGGAGAAGCTGGCGAAGACCCAGGAAGCCAGACTTCCCTCCGACGGCCAGATCCTTGTTGCAGCCAAATGAACTACTACAAATAGACTGATGCGACCCGGAGCGAACCCGCTCCGAGTCGCGTTCCCATGCTGGCACTCGTCTGCTGGCGAAACTGCTCACAGAAAAGGTCCAGGAGGCTGAACTTGCAATCAGAATGGCATCAACAGAGACCGGAAGAAGTAGTACACTCTTTGCCAACCCTTGGTGTTGGACCCCCGTCTATGCAGCCAAGCAGGGATGTTTCAAATCACGATGTGACCGAACTCTTGCAGCGTGTGAGAGGGGGCGACGAGCGCTCCACGTCGGAACTGATATCCCTTATCTACAGGCAGCTCCACGCAATCGCGGTCAGGCATATGCGCCAGGAGCATCAGGACATCACGATTCAGGCGACTGTGCTCGTGCACGAAGCTTTTCTGCAGTTGGCAGGCACGGACAAGATTGATTGGCAAAACCGCGCGCACTTCTTCGCGCTGGCCTCCCGAGCCATGCGCAGAATACTCGTTGACCATGCGCGGCGGAAAGGAGCCGAAAAGCGTCCGGGTGCTCATCAGCAGGTGGAACTGGACGCCGAAGTACCAGTACCAGAGAAGACCGTCGATCTCCTGGCGCTGAACGATGCCTTGGACCGCCTGGCATCCCGCGACCAGCGCCAGTGCCAGATTGTGGAGATGCGATATTTCTCCGGTCTCAACTTCGATGAGATTGCGGAGGTCCTGGGAATCTCAGAGCGCACAGCGAAACGAGACTGGTCGTTGGCAAGAAGCTGGCTGCACGCAGATCTAACAACAGGCGCGCACGACGACACATAACTTTCGACTCTCGCGAAACGCTACTACATAGTTTTCCACTATTCTTTGGCGGCAGCTGTATGGAACCTCTCGCAACTGTCGTCGGTAATCCGCCGTTATCAAATAAGGGCGACATTTCGTATGGCTTGGGGCTAGACATCATGGCGGATCAACGCGAATTGGCGGAGCAGATCTTCGAGCAGGCCGTGGAGCTCGATCTTGCGCAAAGACATGCCTTTCTTGACCAGGCCTGCGGCCAGGACTCCGACCTTAGACAAATCGTCGAGCGCCTTCTGGCCGACGACGACCGCGCCGGCAGCTTTCTGCAGACGCCGCTCTTTGATCTGCGCCCGCTCCTCGACGACCTCAACAAGCAGATGGCGCAGAATCCTCCCAACGTTGGCTCAACCGGTCCAGTGCATGGCAACGGCACACCTGCAGTTGAGAAGATCGAAGAGCAGCTCAAGCCCGGGCAAGTCCTTAAAAATCGCTTCGTCGTCGTGCGCTTCATTGACAGAGGCGGCATGGGCGAAGTCTACGAGGTTGAGGATCGAGACCTGCATGGCATCCATATCGCGCTGAAAACAATTCTTCCTCAGGTTGCCGGTGATCCTGACTTGCAGCAGCGCTTCAAGCGCGAGGTCATACTTGCCCGCGAAGTTGTCCACCCAAACCTCTGCCCCATCTATGACATCTTTCAGTGCGAACTACCACCGGTCAGCTTCTTGTTCCTCACCATGAGACTTCTGCCGGGCGAAACCCTGGCAGCGCGGCTACAGAGACCCATGCCCATTGCAATAGGTGAGGGTCAGGCAATACTCAGGCAGATGGTTGCCGGGCTCGCAGCAATCCATGCTGCCGGAATCGTTCATCGCGATATCAAGCCGAACAACATCATGCTCGATGGCACTGGTCAGAAGGTACGGCTATACATCACGGATTTCGGCCTGGCTCGCGCGTATGCGACCGAAAGCATCTTGGCAGGGAAAGAAATGCCTTCCGGCACGCCTCCCTATCTCGCACCGGAATTAAAAAAAGGGGGCCACGCACCTTCGCAGGCCACCGATCTGTACGCCTTCGGCGTTGTGATGCACGAGGTATTCACCGGGCAAAAACCCACCGCGAATCCCGATGGCATCTCCGTCAGGGTCAGCCCACGACTTGCCTCCCTGGGTCTGCCTGACCACTGCGTTGAACTCGTTACAGACTGCCTCGGCCTGGATCCGCAGCAGAGATGCAATGCCTTTGAGAAAACTCGTGAGATTCTCGATCGCCATCCGCCAAAGCCATGGACCCGGCGTCACTTTGCAATCGCTGCGGCAGCTTCTGTTTGCACAGCTGCCGGAGCGGTGGGTTTTGAGTGGCCACACATAGAAGCGCTGCTACATCCGTTACCCCGAAAGCGATTTGTGGTCTTGCTGAGTTGGCCTCGTACTGCCAATGTGCAATCGACACCTATGCTGACGGGAGTTCTTAGCGCGATTAAAAACGAACTTGCGCGAGTTGAAGCATACGATCGCAACTTCTTCGTTATATCGCCGGAGGATGTTAATGCCGAACTAGCGAAAGCCGATCATTTGCAGGATATTTGTCGCCCGCTCGGCGCCAACCTGGTGCTTGCTGCGTCTGCGGTTCCCGGCCCAAAATCTTCCAACTCCTCCTGCGATTGCTGGATCCCTCATCCGGCCATTCCATCCGGGAAGAGAGAGTCACCTGCGATCTCTCGGCTATAACTTCTCTTCCAGCCAAAGCCGTCCATGCTGCGGGATCCTTACTTCAAGTAGGCCGTTATCTGCAAAACACCCAACGCCTGGATCCGGGAACCCAATCGGTTGAGGCCTTCACCGCGTTCCAGTCGGCCGAAGCCTTAAGGAGGCAGCCAAATGACTCAGGGCTGAATGCTGCGATCGAGAAATATAAGGAGGCGGTGGGAATTGATCCGCACTATGCAATTGCGCATGCCCACCTGGCGCAAGCCTATGGCCGGATGTATGACACTCGACTCGAGCCGGCTGCTCTGGAACTTGCTCGTGCATACTGCGCTACTGCACTGAAGCTGGATCCGACACTCGTCGATGCCCATCTCGCATTGGCAATGGTTTTGGAAGATACAGGAAACGACAAGGCAGCGCTGGATGAGTACGCGCAGGCGCTGGCACTCGATCCTCAGAATACAACAGCGCTGTTGTGGCAAGCACAGGTTTACACACGCATGAATCGATGGGCGGATGCGGAGCAAGCTTATAAGAGGCTCCTGCTGGAGCGGCCAAATGCATGGGTGGGATACAACGACTTAGGAAACGTCTTTCACAATCAAGGCAAATATCAAGAGGCCGCTAATGCCTACCGTACGGCGAGCCTTGCCAGCCCGGAAAGTTCGCTGGCGTGGACAAACCTCGGTGGTGAATACCTTCAGCTGGGGAGGTTCGCCGAAGCAAGAGAATGCTTGAGGAAGAGCCTGGCGCTCGACCCAAACTCAGATTTGACGGCCGCGACCACCTCGACGGCGCTACGTTATCAGGGCAAGTACCAGGAGGCACTGCCATTCGCGCTAAAAGCTGTGAAACTGAACCCGTCCCAGGATACAAATTGGCTGGAACTCGGCGAATGCTACTCGTCCATTCAGAATCGCGGTGGAGAAGCTAAGGCGGCGTACCTCCAAGCCGTGCTACAGGCCCAACGGCATCTCCAAACCAATGCATCCGATGGTCCGAGTTGGATGCTGCTGGCGCTCTACCAGGTGAAGTCGGGGAATCGGCAAGAAGCTCCCGCACTTCTTGCGAAGTCCGAATCGCTGACTTCGAACGACATTGACTCCCAACTCTATAAAACGCGAATCCTCGAACTGCTCGGGAAACGAGATGAGGCGCTCAAGACGCTAGCCACCTGCGTTCGCAGAGGTGTTAGCGACATCCAGGTTGAACCGCAGCTTGACCTTAGAGCGCTTCGAAAGGACCCACGGTATCGAGAATTAATTCAGACTATGTTGGCTCGATCCACAGCAAGCTAGAAGCTTCATAGTTGGAAGTCAGCGGTCAGTTTTAGATGTTTCGTAAGGGCTGAGTACGGGTTACGGGACCAGGTCTGTTTGTCCTGCGGACAATTTTCCAGCGGCTACAACCCGCAAATCGTCTAAGCAGATTAACCAAGTGATACTCAACCGAAAGAGAGGATCGACATGAAAGCTAAAGCTGTAGCACCGGTGTTGTTCAGGCCGAGTGGCACAATAATCACCGTACCCGACCCCGACAATGTACCAGTTGCCAGCGTCTGCGAAGTGGGCGGAATGATTGAGTTCAGAAGCGACGCCCCTAACTACCCACACTTTGTGATTGAGTTTACCAATGAGAATCCGGACGACAGTCAACTTAGACGAACGTTCGTGGGTAATCGTGAGATCCCAGTCGTGATGAAAAGTAATAAGGCAGGGGACTTCGCTTACAATGTTATCTATCTGACTGATGAAGCCCATCAGCTTTGGATGAAACGCTCGGGTCCAGCATCCAAGGCCGAACGTGGGTCTTCGGACTCGGATGGTGCTGCGGATCCTGTTCCGCCACCACCACCACCGACACTAGGGCCATTCTACGTTGATTCGGTTCCATGCAAACACTGCATTCCACCAACATTGACCCTTCACAAGTGAGAGTGATTCTAACAAATTGACCGCGAGGTACCATAGGACTCGGCTCAGCGAGCAACACAAGGCCGAGTCCTATCGGATCGTCTCTCTTATACTCCCGACCGCACCTGCGCTACTCTCGTACCTCCCGCGAATACCCAGTCATTGCCGAGATAGAAGTTAACGAATGAACAGCAAACGATCGCGATACAGTTTGCCACCAGCACAGGCAGGCGCCCCTCACGAACCAGTATCCGCATCAGCGCAAGATTCCCCACCATCGAAACCAATCCGTTCGAGAGATGAAACCGCAGTAGGCGAACTAGTCCAGTAGTCTGATCCTGCCTATCCCTCCACGTGTAGCGCTGGTGCCAGACAAAGTTGTGCAGCAACGTAATTTCGATGGCCGCAGCCGACGCCATCAAGTAATGTCCCCCGGCCCAGTGATTGAAGAGTGCGAGCGAAGCAAGCTGCAAAGCCATACCCATCGCTCCCACCAGGTTGAATCTCAACCAGCGAATTAAAGTGTTCACGGCAGCGGCTCTTCGCGGTAGAGTTGCGCGGTATGACGAATGGCGATAACTACCACCATCGCAAGCATACTTACCGCTGCTATAGACCCGCCCACGTCAAAGAGCAGCATCTTATGTCCAAACAATACGGCGTACTCACTGTGCAGCAGTGCCAGGTTCCCGACAATAAGTAGAATGCGAATCTCCGTCGGCCCAAAGATGCCCTGCGATAGTTGAAAGCACGACAAGCTATAAGTAGCCAGATAACTCTCGCTTGAAAGTAGCAGGAAGCCTACCAGCATCGCGGCCGCTGTCTGCCAATGCAGAAGGCCCGAGTAGCCTAGCCCGCACATCAGCGCGACCGAGCCAAAGATGTCCACGATGTGATCCACATAGAACCCATAGCGAGGCCGCTGTTGTTGGCGCACGCGGGCCAGCGTGCCATCCAGACTGTCTCCGAGCCAATTCAGCATCAGGCATAAGATCGCCGGCAGCAGCGCATAGCGGTTGTACCGCGATATCGCATAGCAAATCCCCGCTCCAACCTGGGCTCCGAATCCAAGCACGGTGAGCTGGTCCGAAGTCAGCCATCTCGGCGCCCGCTCCGCCATCCAGTGCAGAGCGCGCTTCTCCATAGAAGCTGTCAGTGACTTGTTTACGCGGCGCGCCGCTACAAACGCCAGCTCATCATTTGTTGCAGCTGCTATCACATTCATCGTGCCCCCTCCAATCGCAGGTTTTCAGAGTCGCTACCCATGCCTTGTGCAAGTTGTTTTTGAAGTGCATTGCAAGTTGACCGCAGCGTAAACTCCAGCGATTCACGCGGCACGCTCTCCACGAAGGGCCCAACCGCCCAGCCCAGCCCGTGTGGAACTGAGCGTGTTAGCGAGACCGATTCGACTTGCATGTAGAGTCCGCCGTCGCGCTCCTCGTAGCTCCAATAGGTATTCAAACGCCACAGGAAGCCATGCTCTTCCCTGGCACTCAATGCATGTTCGCTGAGTGTGCCGGGCGAGGCGATCTCTGATATCCGCGTACTTCTCGAAATGCTGTATCCGCGCTGCGCGTCCAATCGCTGAAAGGTGACATCGTAGGTCGTGTCCATCACCACGGTGATGACGTTATGCTGACGCACACGCATCGACACTTGCAGCCGATCACCTTGCCGCATGAAGGCTCTTGCCTCAAGAACCTGCGGGTGAAAGATCTGCGGGTAGCCGTTGAAGTTTTTCATCAACCGCTCGAAGTCTTCCGCTTTGGCTCCCGCCGCAAACGCACTGCCTCGCCAATGGTGCAGCAGTGCCCCGGGCATAGCCGCACCGCCGGACTGCGTGACCTGCTCCACCACCAGATCTCCCCGGCGCAGCCGCATCTCGTTTTGTGCCGCCGCAGGCGCCACAACCAGGAAGGCACTACCTGGTCGATGCTGTCTGGCGAGCCTCGCCTCAACCGTATCCACATAGGAGTTGAAGGCTGAGACGGCTGCCGGTGAGGCTTCTCCCGCTGCGCCCCCGGGGAACGCCCCCAGCAATAGAATGCCGCAAAGAGTGCAAAGCGCCCCGCGATCCATGAGTGGTCGTAGTGTCATGAGCAAAAGTCTGCCTCATGGCGCCGCGAAGGACAATGCAAGGCATCTCACTTGTTCAAAATTGAACCTCACCGTGCAAACTCTTGTTGCTCTTTGACTTCGGCGGAGTTGTACATCGCATATCTGATGCAGATTGGACTCATTGTCAGATAGACTGGACGCCAGAGATGACCGATCCTCAGCCAGAACGCCGCTATCGCTTCGGGGTCTTTGAAGCTGACGCTGCCACCGGAGAACTCCGCAGGCAGGGTCTCCGCGTCAAGCTGAACGCGCAACCCTTCCAGCTTCTATTCATGCTTCTGGAGCGACCGGGAGAGCTCCTCACCCGCGAGGAAATCTCCCGCGAGCTATGGCCTGACGGTACCTTCGTCGACTTCGAACACGGAGTCAACTCAGCCGTGAATCGTATTCGCGAGGCCCTCGGAGATTCCGCAAGCAATCCAAGATTCGTTGAGACCCTGGCCCGCCGAGGCTATCGTTTCGTCGCTCCGGTCGAACGTGTCGTGCTCGCTGAAGACCCACCGCCGCCCGCACCGAATGGTCAACAGGAGATTCCCGCAGAGCCTGACACTCTATTCCAGGGCAGCATCCTGGCATCTCCGCAGGACCTGCCCAGGACCTCGCATCCGGTCGTGCAAACTCTCTTCATTCTCATGCAGCTCATGTACCTGGGCTTTTACGTTGGCGCATTGGCAAACCTCGCGGAGATTGAAGACCTCTTTTCTGCTCTCCCAAAGGCTGGCCTCGCACTCGATATCATGATCGTTACCGCAGCGATCCTGATTCCCGTCCGCGCATTCCTCTTCTGCGCCGTGCTATTCCATGCTCCCGGCATAAGAGAAAAATTCCTTAAGCTATGGCGGCTTCTGCTGCCACTTGACGTGCTATGGGCGCTCTCCCCATTCCTGCTTCTGCATCACATCAACTTCGGATTGGCACTGTCGTGTACCACGCTTCTCGTCTATTCACCCTTCGCTCAGCGGGCGCTGGTTCTTATGGGAGCGGGCGGTGCACCCCACCAGGCCTCAGCAGCAGCGCGCTGAACTGAGCAAGACCCTCATACTTCGCAAAGATGGATCATCTCGATGCGGTACTTTCTATTCGCTACGCGAGAATCTGCTCAACTCTATTCCGCTGCCTACAGGTACAGTCACCGAGTCGATGCCCGCATGGCGGCGCACATGTGCTACGTAAGTCTTCATCGCTTCAGCATGCAGTGGGGGCAGGCACACATTATCGGCGGCGACCAGGGCTCCCTCCGCCAGTCGCGTATAGATTCGATCGAACGTGGGAACATATAACTCCTTCCACAGATCGATCAACGCAAAGTCGATGGTTCCATCGAACTCTTGCAGGCTGCGAAGCGCGTCTCCCGCCACGAACTCTACCGCCGAACCGAGACCAGCCGCCAATAAGCTCTCCCGCGCGAAGGCAATCTTCGCATCGCTGACTTCCAGGCTGACCACTCGTCCGCCAACAGCTGCCGCCGCCTCGGCTAGCCAAATCGTCGAGTAGCCATAAGACGTGCCCGCTTCCACAATCGTTCGCGGCTTCGCAGCCTTGATCAGAATGTTGAGAAACCGCCCCGTCTCGGCGCCAATCCCCAGCAGACACTCATCCCTGTGCTCGGCGTACTCAGCCGCAGTGAACTCCGCTACCACCGGGTTCTCACGCGCCAGGCGTACCTCATACTCTGCCAGCACTTCCACTACTCTCGAATGCATTCTGTCTATCCCTTCAAAACGGGAGTTGCATGCTCTAGTTCTTCAGCGCGCTCTCCCAGCTGCGACGGATCAGTGCCTGCTGCTGCCGCACAAGGTCAAATGTGTCCAGCCCGCCTGCTCCCTCATACTCACTCGAAATCCAGCCGTTGTAGCCTGACTCTGCCAGAACCTTCACCACTTCTTCGAAGCGAACATTCGGCTCAACGCCGTCCTTCATCTCGAAGAACTTGCCGTGCATGTGGGTCACGTGCGGCATGATGGCGCGCAATGCTTCCGGATCCGAATGCCCAAACGATCCCCAGATGAATTCGATATTACCGATATTCTCTTTGCGCAGGCCCAGAGCAAGCAGATTCTCAAGCGCGTCGCGCTCCCAGCCTTTGGTGCTGGCCGATTGGAGATGACGCGCAAGGCTGGTGTGAGTGAAGAACTGAATGGCCCGGGTCTTCGCCTTCCATAGCTCTACCACCTGCTTCATTTCTCAAATGCTCTCTCACCAGCAACGAGCATGCGCTCCTCCGCGAGCAAATGAGATCTGTCAAGGAGATGGTGAATCATTGCGGCTACAGGATCGATTTTGAGGGATCCGCCTTCGGGCTTGAGAATGGGAAACAAGCTTTCCCTGAAGCCGGCTGGCTCAGCAGGCTCATGTACCGTATGTCTTTCAAAAAGAGTATGGCTATCGGAGCCGTAATTCATGAGTGCGGCGGCGCCCGCATGGGAGACGATCCCGGTAAATCAGTGCTCAACTCCCACAACCAATGCTGGGATGTAACGAATCTCTTCGTCACCGACGGCAGTTCCTTTCCGTCCAGCGGAACCGTCGGCCTGGCACTCACCATCATGGCCCTCACAGTTCGCGCATGTGACTACATTGCAAAGGAGTACAAGGCCAACGCGCTCTAACGCCAAACAGCATGCGGGGATCGGATCCGTTAATCGCTCCCATCCCCTCAAGCCCCTAAATACGAATCAGCAGCCCGTGCTGCTAGAATGCCCGGGTGACTTCCCCTCGCATCGATCTCGCTTCAGTTCTTGGGAAGACTGCGCTGCTCTCAAGCCTGTCGCCGCCCGAATTGGAATTGCTCGCCGCACGCACCGTGCGCAAGCTCTATCACTCAGGTGAGCTGCTCTTCTCCGAAGGCGACCCGTGCAATGGTCTGCACATCATCGCGACCGGCAAAGTCCGCATCTTCAAGACATCCATCAATGGCCGCGAGCAGGTTCTCTCTGTCAACGTTCCGGGCGAATCCGTCGCTGAGTTGCCTGTCTTCGACGGCGGTCCATTTCCCGCCTCGGCCGTCGCCATCGAAGACACCGAGATCGCCTTTATTTCGAGGCGCGAGTTCCAGGCGTACTGCATGGATCATCCCGAGGTGTCCCTCAAAGTTCTCGTTGTTGTGGGTGCACGCTTGCGCCGCCTCGTGGGAATCATCGAGGAGCTCTCGTTCACCACCATCCGCCAGCGGCTGATTGCGGCACTGGTCAAACTCGCTGAGAGCGATGGCAGAAAGACAACGCGCGGCATCGAGTTTCAATTGCCCGCAAGCCATCAGGAGCTCGCCAACCAACTCGGAACTGTTCGGGAATTAATCTCAAGAAATCTCATGCGCCTGCAGGCTGAAGGATTACTCGACGTGGAAGCGCGTCAAATCGTCGTCAAGGATATCAAGGGCCTCAGCGCACTACTCGAATCATCCAACTAAACACTGTGCCCGGGAAAGTCAGCCTTCCCCGGGCACATTCCACTAAACCAGCATCGCAGCCAGATCTGCATCCGCAGTGCTGATCGCCATCAGGTTGAACTTCTCGTGCAACAGACCCAGAACTGCTGGCGACAAGAAAGCCGGAAGCGTCGGGCCGATGCGAATGTTGCGCACGCCCAGGTGCAGCAGCGTCAGCAATACAGCCACTGCCTTCTGCTCATACCATGACAACACCAGCGATAGCGGCAGGTCGTTCACTCCGCAATCGAATGCCTTCGCCAGTGCAAGAGCAATCTGCAGCGCAGAATACGTGTCATTGCACTGCCCAATATCCAGCAGGCGCGGCAGACCACCGATCTCTCCAAACTCAAGCTTGTTGAAGCGGAACTTCCCGCATGCCAGCGTCATGATCAGGCAATCGTTCGGAATCGACTCGGCCAGCTCCGTGTAATAGCTGCGCCCTGAGCGTGCGCCGTCGCAGCCGCCAATCAGGAAGAAGTGACGAATCGCGCCCGCTTTCACCGCATCGATCACGCGATCAGCCACGCTCAGCACCGCGTTGTGACCGAAACCAACAGTGATCTCTTCGCCGGAACCATCTTCGTCGTAACCCGGTGCCCGCAGTGCCGCCGCAATCACCGCGCTGAAATCCTGATTCCCAATGTGCTGCACATCCGGCCACGCCACCGCGCCCGATGTAAAGATGCGATCCATATAAGTGACCTTCGGTTGCTGAATGCAGTTCGAAGTCATCAGGATTGCGCCGGGAAATTCAGCGAACTCATCCGCCTGGTCCGTCCACGCACCGCCATAGTTCCCCGCGAGATGCTCATACGCTTTCAGCTTCGGATATCCATGCGCAGGCAACATCTCGCCGTGCGTATAAATCTGGATGCCCAGCCCCTTGGTCTGCTCGAGCAACGCGTACAAGTCGTGAAGATCGTGTCCTGACACCAGGATCGCCTTGCCCTTGCGAGCGTGCAGCCTCACCTTGGCGGGCGTCGGATGACCAAAAGTCTCCGTGTGCGCCTTGTCCAGCATCTCCATCACAAGATAGTTCAGCTCGCCTACCGCCAGTGCCCTGCCCAGCAGCTCTTCCGCCGTCGGCGATGCGTGAGTTAGAAAGTCCAGCGTCTCGTGTATCTTTGCGAAGGTTGCCGGATCGCCTGCGCCCAGCGCCAGTGCGTGAGCCGCATACGCAGCCACTCCGTTCAGCCCGTACAACACCAGCTCTTGCAGATTCGATACTTCTTTGCTGTCCGTCAGGAATCGCACTGGCAGTATCACTTGCCGTCCCTGTGCCAGCAGTCCGTCCGGCGTCGTCGCCGGAATCCATGCAGCCGGACCACCCAGTTCCGTGGGCACCACACCAACCTTCACGCTCGCGCGCTCGTACATATCGCGAGCGGTGTTGCGCGTAGCGACAGCCTGGTGAATCAGCTCAACCAAGCGCTCAGGATCAAAGTTCACATTAGTAAGTGTGGCGAAGACCGCCTGAATTGTGAATGCGTCAATCTCCGGATCGGCAGCGCCCAGTTGCCCCGCCCGATACGCATACATGGATATACCCTTGACCGCATGGATCAACGCATCCTGAAGAGTAGCTGTCCTCTCATCCTTGCCGCAGACACCGAGAACCTCGCAGCCTTCGCCCTTCGACGTCTGCTCGCATTGATAGCAAAACATGGTGTGAACCTTCCTGACTGAAGTGGTTACGACTCAGATCATAGGATTGGAAGCTCACCCCTACAGCGACTTAAGTCACACTCCTCCAAATCGGCGTCATTCCTCGCGAATCAGGCGCTCTGCACTCGCTGCCGCTTGCTTCTAGCGGAAAGAAACACCGCTACGCCAATGCCAATCAGCACCGCCGTGCTCCCCAGCACCTTCGCCACCGCCAGGGCCTTGTGCGGCTCATCTCCCGGCGGAATTACCGAGAGCACAATCGTAACTGCCGTGCTGCTGAAGCCAAGTGCAGCCAGCGCAATCGCCGCGCGCCGTCCCCCGGGAATTCTGAAAACCTCGGGTCCGGCAGCGTGCCTCTGTAGGCGAATCGTCGACGCGAAGAGCAGCAGATACGGCAAAAAATACGCGATGATCGACATGCTCACCAGCACGTTATACGCGCCGCGAACCGTAGTCCCCGCCTGCCCCAGCAAAGTCACGATCACCCCTGCCAATCCGTATGCGCCGATCGCCACCCAAGGCGTGCGAAATCGTGGATGCACATGCCCGAAGACTGGCGGAAGATAGCGATCGATTCCCGCGACGAAGGGCAGCCGCGAAGTAGACGAGAGAAATGCAGCCGCGCCGGATACAGCGCTCAGTCCCACCAGCACGGCCACCGGCGCAATCAACCACTCCACTCCCAGCCGCGAGCACAGCGCCTGGAATCCGAGCAGGAATCCATCCGGCCCGCCCACCGCATCGCTCGGCAACGCAATCAGCATAGCCGCTGTTCCCGCGATGTAGCCAACTGCTAAGACCATGCCGCCGCTCAGCAATGCGCGCGGGATTGTGCGCCGCGGATCCTTGATCTCCTCGCCCATAAACGACCCAGCCTCGCAGCCGCCAAACGCAAAAAAAATCGTCGAGTAGAAAATCGCGTTCTGAATTGAAAGATGAGGAACCATGCCCACACTGGAAAAGTGTGTGGCCGATCCAAAGCGCCATCCCGAGACAGCCGCAAGTGCGAACAGGACACCCAGCGGCACAATACTCCCCACTGAACCCATGTTGTTCAGCCACTTGCCCGCATTCACATCAAGAATGTTCAGCAGCGTAATCAACGTCAGGCACATCACCGCAAAGCCCGTATAGTACGTGCTGCTCGAAGCCAGGCTGTGCATGCGCGAACCATACGCAAACAACACTGAACCCGCCCCGAAATAAAGCACCGCCGGAAAGAATGGCAGGTTGCTCATCCAGTATGTCCACGCGGAAATAAAGCCGAAGAAATCACCGAACGCCTCGCGCGTCCAGACGTACAGCCCACCCTCTTGCGGATATCGCGACGACAGTTCCAGCACGCTCGCCGCCAGCGGGATGAAGAATCCCACCAGCGCAATCACCCACACCACCAGCGTTCCCGTGCCCGCCGCGGCCGCGCTTGCCACCCACCGCAAGCTGAATCCGCTCACAATGTAGAACAGCGTCAGATCGCGATAGCCCAGCGCACGCCGCAGTGTAACTTTCTCAGACATGTGCGCGCAGCATACCTGACCGCGACGCTCACGCGAAGCTAATTCTTCTCCACGTCCTGCAGCACCGCCATCGCCGCATTGCGCCCGTTCATCCCAATCACGCTGCCACCGGGATGCGTGCACGCCCCGCAAAGATACACGCCCTGCATCGGAGTGCGCGCCGACAGTCTGTTCGCCCACATGTATTGCGGCAGGCATTCTCCCTGAAAAATGTGCCCACCCGTCAGTCCCACCTTGCGCTCGATATCCGGAGGACCCAGCACCTGCGCGTCCACCACCGCCCTGTCCGTGTTCGAGCAGAAGCGACCCAGCGATCCAATCGCAAGCCTGTGAACCTCGTCGCGCCGTTCATCCCAAGTGCCCCGCGAAAACGTGTAAGGAACATACTGCGCAAACACGCTCATCGTGTGTCTGCCCGCCGGCGCAACCGTGGCATCATGCACGCTCTGAAAGTACAGCTCGCACCACAAATGCTCCGGAAGCTCCCCGCGTTTCGCCGCAGCAAATCCCGCCTTCCACTCGGCCTTCGTCAAAGGCGCATTGATCTGTCCATAGTGGTGCGCATTGTTCGTCCCCGGCCGCGAAACAAAATCAGGCAGCTCGCTCAGCAGCACGTTCAGCTTCACCGTGCATCCCTCGATTGGGACGCCCTCCACGCGCCGCCGCCACCCCGCATCTGCCGCCGCCCCCAGCAGCTTCAATGTCTGCCTCGGATCGGCATTCGAAATCACCACCGGAGCCGCGATGCGCTCACCGCCCTCAAGCACCACGCCTTCTCCGGGCACAATCTCCGCAATGGGAACACCTGCAGCCACCACCGCTCCCGCCTCGCGCGCGGCGTCGCAGAAGTAGAACGACACCATCCCCATCCCGCCTTTCACGTAACCCCACATCCCAGGCATTCCGCCGAGCCGCCCAGAAGAATGATGAAAGCGAATCGACGCAGTGCCTTGGTCAAATGGGCTCGCATTCGTGCCAATCACTCCTTGCCCCAGGTATGCCGTCTGCAGCCGCTCATCGCGAAGGTAGTGCTCCACATATTCGACCATCGACCAGTCAAAGAGCACCCGCTTCGCCTCCTCATCGCCGGCAAGCCGCTCTTCAATCTGCTCCCGCGTGGGCGCTTCGCCAATCCACAGATCCCGCTCGCTTGCAGGCCGCACCGCATCGCGCAGCCTGCGAATCACATCGCTCATAGCGCGCCAGCCTTCAACATCGCCGGGCGCAAAGCTGCGGATCTCCGCCTCGCACTTGTCATCGTCATCCCAAAGCTGAACGCTCGACCCATCGAGAAACGGCACAAACAGTCCATTCACTGCAGCGGTCCATTCAAAGCCGCGCTTCGCAAGTTCCAGCTCCGCTACAACCAGCGGATGCAGCAGTCCCGCCAAATAAGCGCAGGGAGACATGCGCACCCCCGGGAATGGCTCTTCAATCGTGCAGGCCCCGCCCACGCGCGCGCGACTCTCCAGCACCAGCACGCGCTTGCCCGCTCGTCCCAGGTAGGTCGCACACGCAAGCCCGTTGTGGCCTGCCCCAACGACCACCACATCCCATCTGCGCGAAGCAAGCTTGCTCATGGGTTCCGGCAATCCAACTTCGCCTAGTACAGCCTCGGTAGGGGAACGCATCCCCACAGTATCTACGATCAGGCGATCACTGCAAAGCTCATCCGTCCCAGTACCATCCGCATTCAAATATCCCGCCCCGGCCGCCTTCCATCCCGCCCTGCAGAACTCTTCCACGCAGCCGCACAGCGCGATAAATACGTCACTCCACGCCGCTACTTCCTGGCGCAGACACCTTCGACCACGACTCCACTCAGGGTCTGGATTTGCAGCAGATATATGGCGCTGGAATAGGCGCAACATTTTTCAAGCAGGAGCACAGCTAATTCGACGCCATCGCCGACCTGCACTACAAATCACAGGCCTTCAACTCCACGGCAGACGTATCTTCCTTGAACAGGCACCTGGTAGGCACCTCTTGGACCGAGGCCTACACGCGAAAGTTTGGCAAACTCCAGTTCGACGAAAAGATCCTTGCCAATGCCGCGTGGAACGATGGAAATGCTTCCGTGCGGATGCCCGTCTATAAGAAACTTGCTTTCTCGCTGTCGACCATCGACAACTTCCAGAATGATCCCCAGGTCGGCTACAACAAGAACTCATTCCACTTCACAACAGGCTTCGCTCGCGAGCTGAAGAGAGCTTACCTCTTCAACATCAAAACACAATTCTCGATCTCCGCTTCCTCTATCCGGATCGTATCGCTCAGAGGCCGGGCCCTTGACCCCACTCGAGCCAATGCACAAGCCAATAGCTGAGCAACAAGAACCAGCGCTATTGCAGTCAATATCATCATCCTTCTCCATTACATGTCGCAATTGTAGTTCGGCGTTTGCGAACACATTACTGCAGTCCAATTACAATTCGGTGAAGAAAACCAGCGGTACCGCGTTATGCACAGCGCTCTCTTCCGCCCCATCACGCGCTCGTCTCATCTGCTATCTTGCTCTGCGGCAACGTCATACCCGATGCATCGCCCACCAGGTTCACATGCACGTCGCTCTGCGGGAATGGAATAACAATCTCGTTCTTCTTGAACTCCTCGTTAATCTGGACATTCAGCTCGCTGCGAATCCGCAGACGATCGTCAATCTTCGACCAGAAGCGAATCGTAAAATTCAGCGAGCTCGCACCAAATTCATCAAACGTAATCAGCGGCGGAAATGCGCGCAGCACTCCCGGATGGCAGCCCACAATGCGGGTAAGAATCTCCAGCACTCGCAGCGGATCAGTCCCGTAAGCAACCCCGATCAGAATATCCGTGCGCCGCAACTTCTCCTTGAACGACCAGTTCACAAACGACTTCGTCACAAACTCTGAGTTGGGCACGATTACGTCCGCACCCTCAAATGTATGCACAGTGCTCGAACGGAAACCAATCTCCGTCACTTCTCCTGACAGGTTGCTCACTTCAATCAGGTCCCCAATTTTCATGGGGCGCTCCAACGAAATGATGATGCCCGACACAAAATTCACCACCAGCGTCTGCAGCCCAAAGCCAAGACCTACGCCGAAGGCGCCCGTCAATACTGACAGCTTGCTCAGTTGCAAACCGGCCGCGGCAAACGCCAGCACCACGCCAGCTATCAACATGCCGCTATACGTAAGACGCGAACCAGCCTGCGCCACTCCAGAGTCCAGGCGCGTCCGCGGCAGCAGCTCTTCGTTCAACATGAACCGTATAAACCTGGCGAGTATGTTGCTGACGATCAACACCAGCCCAAACAAAACAACATCGAAAAGCGAAAGCGAGATCGAACCCAGTTGCCACTTGTAATACAGCACCTCGCGCCCGGCTTCGACTGCCTGTGTTGAAACTTGGTACGCCAGCAGCGCCGTCGCAATCCACACCAGCCAGCAAACCGCAATTAGATAGAAAGCAATCTTTCGGGTCACCAGCGCGCCGTGAAGTCGCAGCGCTCTGGACTTCCTGCCTAAATCGGAAACGGTAAAGACCGCCGAGAGCGACAAAGTAACCGCGCAGAGTACGTAGACGCATATCGCCCAGTACATGCTCACGATCGTTCCATCGCCCAGCCACACCGCCATCGACAGGTTGCCCACCAGGTTCGCCACTGTCGCCACAAGCAAAAGAAAAGCGGCAAGGTAACAGAAAATGAGATTCAGCGCCTGACCACGCTCGTTCAGCAGCGCACGCAGCATGCCGCGCTTCCGAAGAAGATAAATTGCCCCCGCAAACAGCAGGCCCGTCTGCAGGAACAGAATCCAACGCCGGATCAGCGTTCCCCCAAAAAACTCCAGCGATAACATGTCGACAACAAAGAAAACCGCTACCGACACCAGGAAAGGCCGCATCCGTTTCTCAACAAAAGAGAAACCAATCAGGACAACCGGTATCCCCATGAACATTCGACTGAAGCGCACTAAATCAGGGGGTGCGGAACGAAACAGCACTCCAAACAACACCAGCACGATGAGAAACGTGACTGCTAGAGGATGCTGCAGACAAGCAAAAAATCGTGCGCTCACTCCCAGGTCTTCGTCGGACAAATCGCGCTTGGAAGCACGAAGCACAATCGCCCAAACCACGAACCCCATAAGACCGTAAATTATCAGGAACGATTTTGTGGCCTGCAGAAAACGGGAAGTCCGGCTCTCGAAGCCTGCGAGATAAATACTCATCTCGCCCTTCAATGTCGACCAGCTCGATGTCCGCCGAGCATTCCAGAGCGGCGGGCTGTCAATGGACCATAGCTGCTGCCGCAGCGCTGAGTCAGCCGCGTTGATCTCGTCGATCACCTTCTCAATCTTCACCCGCGTATCTGAAATCTGCACCTGCACCTGGATCAGCTTCTCGGCCTCGGCCCGCAGCGCGGCGCGCGCTGAATCCGCCATCGACTGCACACCCACAACCCTGAACACCAGTTCCGCGGGCAGCTTCGCTTTCATCGAAGCATCCGCCATTTCGTCCCAGGTACTGCCCAGATCGCGTGCGTGCTGACGCAGCGTTTCAAGCGCCGAAGCATGCTTCGTAACTAAGGTATTCAGCGTCTCCAGTTCCGCGCGATCCCGGGTCCACGCAATGCTCGGCTCGGTCAACTGCAGCGGCGAACGTGCCAGCCTGATCGAACTCTCGGTGGACTGCAGTGAGTCATCGACCTTGGCGTTCAGCACCTTCAGCGTCGAGTCCAGCGTCTCGACATCTGAACTCGCAACCTTGTCGATAATCTCCTGCAGATCCTTCTGCGCTGCCTCCGTCCGCGGAATAATCTCCGCCACTGGAACCAGCTGACCATCCTTTAGCTGAATGCTCTCTGGAACAGCGAGGCTCTCTGGCTCATGCTGAGCCGCCGGCGACGACCCCTTTGCCGGATGCACCTCCCGCACCGCAGGCGCGCGCTTCGCCACTGGCGGATTCTCTGCCCCCGCCGTAACTACCGCCGCCGAAATCAGAAGCAGAACCACGCAACTCGGCATCACACGCAGCGCAAGCGCATGCCCGCCTGCCATCCGCCAACTACGAATCCAGCCGTTCCATCCCAGCTTCAATGTCATGTGAATTCCGAATGTCCCCGCGGGCAAACTCTTCGCGCTCGATCATCCGGCGAAAGAACCGCATCTGCCAGTCCAGCTGTGCGGAAACTGCACGCAAATCTTGATACGCCGCTTTGATTTCCGAGTGGCATCGATTCTACGTGAGCCGCAACCCGCTTCACCAGCCCTGCCCGCCCGCAAAACCCACCGCCCGCACTCACCCTCTTGCCGCTCCATCACCACCCCACGTCGGCGCCTCACCATCCGCTACAGACCACGTCATCCAACCAGCTTCAGGGAGTTCAGCGCTGCGATAGTAGCGCAAATAAACCATCTGCAATCATCCACTTACCATCGCTCCGCCCGACCAAAAGCCCAATATAGTAAACATGCAATTGTGATCTCGCTCACAGCCAACCCGCGCCAGCCCTGTAACCATCTTTATTGTGGGCGAGTGAATCGCCTGATTCCATAGCTCTTATCACTGGGACCAATGACAGCTACACATCAATCAACCACGTTCATCGCCGATCAGGAACTACTCGGCGAGCTCGAAAAGATCAGCCGTCCCGCCACCATGGGGCCCGACCGCCTACTCTTCCGCCAGGGCACGCCGGCGCATGGCCTCTTCATAATCAAAAAAGGCAGCGCCAAACTAACCCTCAAATCCGGCCGAAAGATCATTCTGCAAATCCAGGTTTCCGCCAACTCTCTGCTGGGAGTCCCCGCCGTTGTTGGCTCGCAACCCTATACCCTCACCGCCGCAGCCCTTAGAGGCGCCGAAGTCGCCTTCGTCCCGCGCGAGGACTTTACCCGGCTCATCGCCACTGCCCCTCACCTCATGCTGAAAGTGGTCGCCTTGCTCGCCGGCGAAGTCCGTTCCGCCCGCCAGCGCATCTCGCAGATCGACCGCACATCCGTGCGCACCTCTCCGCTTCGCACCACCAGCCGGTCCAACCCTCCCTCCTAGCGTCCATCCTTTCTGTTAGCCTGATTGGACTTGCCTCCAGCTCACAGCAGATTGGGGACGCGCCATGCCTTTGCTGCCAACCCGCCGACAAGCCATTGCCGGGCTAGCTACCACCGCTGCCCTCGCCAGCTCAAAACTGGCCTTCTCCAAGGCTGCCTCGCCGCCGCCCAACATCGTCTACATCATGGCCGACGATCTCGGCTACGCCGACGTCTCCTGCTACGGCCGCCGCGAATACAAGACCCTCAACATCGACCGCCTCGCTGCCGAAGGCATGCGCTTTACCCAGGCCTACGCCAACTCCGCCGTCTGCAGCGCCACCCGCGTCGCCCTCATCACCGGCCGCTATCAGTACCGCCTTCCATGTGGACTCTTTGAGCCTCTCGCCGACCTTTTCTCTCCCGGCCTGCCCCCTGAGGAGCCCACCCTTCCATCCCTCCTCCGCAAGGCGGGATACGGCACCACTCTCATCGGCAAGTGGCACCTCGGCTGGCTGCCAGACTATGGACCGCTCCAGAGTGGCTACGACCACTTCTACGGATTTCGCGGAGGCGGCCTGGACTACTTCACTCACAAACCCGGCACTGGCCCCGGCGTTCCCGAAGACCTGTGGGACCAGGACGCCAAAGTCCACGAGGCAGGCTACCTCACCGAACTGCTCGGCAACCACGCCGTCAACTCCATCGCCGACTACGCGAAATCCCACCAGCCCTTCCTCCTCAGCCTCCACTTCAACGCTCCCCACTGGCCCTGGGAAGGCCCCGACGATCAGGCTGAATCCGAGCGCATCACCATCCTGCGCGATTACGACGGTGGATCGATGGCCACCTATGCCCGCATGGTCCTCGCCATGGATGCCCAGCTCGGCCGCGTCATCGCCGCACTCGAAACCGCCGGAATCGCCGACAACACCATCATCATCTTCACCAGCGACAATGGCGGCGAGCGCTTCACTGATACCTGGCCGTTCACCGGAAAGAAGAGTGAGCTCCTCGAAGGAGGCCTGCGCATTCCCGCCATAGTGCGCTGGCCCGCGCACATCCGTCCCAATACGGTGACGGATCAGGTAGCCATCAGCATGGACTGGCTCCCCACTCTGCTCGCCGCCGCCGGAACCCAGCCTGACCCCGCCCACCCCAGCGACGGAATCAGCCTTCTGCCCGCGCTCAACGGCCAGCCTTCGGTCCCGCGAAAACTCTACTGGCGCTTCCACGCCAACAAGCAGTCCGCTATGCGCGACGGCGACATGAAGATGCTCACCATCCACGGCAATACATTTCTATTTAATGTGGTGGTCGATCCGCTGGAGCGCGCCAACCTCGCGCAGCGTCAACCCGAAGTGCTCAAGAAAATGAAGGCCGACTTCGCGGCCTGGAATGCCACCATGCTACCTGAAGATCCAAGAGCCTACTCCGAACGCATCACCGCGAAAACCTGGGCCGACCACTACAACAACGAACCCGATTAGCCGCGCTATGAGCATCATTGAAAGACTCATCGCCTACTATCGTCCGTTATCCCTCAACTTGAAAAGAGACCACAGCAACAGGTTCATGGTCGCCAAAGAGAGCAGGAAGACAAGCAGGCTTCTCTGAGGCGAAGCTCCTCCCAATAACATTAGTGCGGACCACCCTACAACCCCGAAGTTCACGCACGCATAACAAAAGGCTTTTATTTTCCCACTAACCTTCACTGAGCGTTCCCTCTGGTTTGGACTGGGCACGACTTCACAACAATGAATGCTGCACATGCGCGCGGATCAAACGCGCCGCCGCTGCTACCAGCTCGGCATTGTCCCGTGCCTCGGTGCCATCAGGCAACACCGTCACATCTTCCAGCCCGGTGCGAATGCCATGCCCTCTATCGAGTGCTCGGCGATTTACCGCCCAACACGCCTTGCCGTAACCGTGGTGAACCTGTTCCAGCCGGATGCCCGCCGACACAACGATATCTTCCATCTCGCCCGCATGCTCAACTGCAACCTCGGGATCAGCATCCAGCGGCTCAATCAGCACGCGGCGACACCGCTCCACTAAGCCGGAAAGCACGAAGGCTCGCGCATCATCTAAACTCAGCAACCCGGCCTCAATGCCCACGCCTCGCGATAGCAATAGTTCGCAAAGCTCGACAATTCCCGGCTCGCCCTGGTTCGCCGTAACAAGGTCAGGCATTTCCTCCCAGCCCTCAACAACACGCAAACGCTCTGTCGGATCACCCACAATCGTCGCCGACGTAGTCAAGGAAATCGGAGTAGCTGGACAAAGACCGCGGATCGCACGCACCACCTTGCCGCAAGCGATGCCGTCGAGAGTCTCCCTGCCGGCATCATGGAACACATGAACGTGCACCGATTGCGCGCCCGCCTCCACCGCCGCACGAGCCGCCTCCGCGATAGCCCCGGCACTCCGTGGCACCCCCGGATGAACCCGGTCTCCATTCAACGCCGCCTGCAGAAAAACCGTGGTCCGCATGTCTTCCGCTCTCCGCGCTATCTCGTAAGCTGGGCGAATTTTATGCCGCCCCTCAAACCAAATACTTGATCAGCAAAACCTCATTCCCAATCTCGCTATAAAGAAGCTCGTCCACCACTCCTCGCGCCACCAGTATTCCGAATCCTCCAGCACGCATCCCCTGCTGCTCCCGCACCTCCAGATGCTTGCCCGGCTCGCCCTGCGGATTCGACAGCGCCGAATGCGGAATCCGCTCCCAGCGAAATCCCGCCCCCGGATCGTGCACATACAGCACCCGCGCCCGTGCCGTGTGGATCGCCGTCATCTCCAGCACCTTGTCCGTGGCAAACCTCGCACCGTGCTCAATTGCATTCATCAGCACCTCGCGCAGCGCGGTCATCAAATCCTCGCGAGGAGAAGGTGGCAACTCCGTTTGCAACTCGTTCACAAACGACATCAGCCGCTCGGCCGTCAACACCCGGCAATCCGCTCTCACTGACAGCCAGTCGCGGTGCGCGGACAATACTTCGATTCCCCAATGTGCATCCCGTGCGGCCGCTGCCCGCGCTGCATATTCCGCAATCTCATCCGCGTCAAAGGGAGCGCTCTTGCATAGAAATACCTTCGCCCGCAACGCCGCAATCACTTCCTCGGGAGTGCTACTCGGAGCCAGCACAATCACCCGCGTCCCCGGCCGTATCGCCCGCATCTCCGACAGCAACGCCAGGTCCTCGTCAATGCTCGTCGTGGGATCAGTGATCACCACATCGTAAGCCCTCGTCCGCAAATGCCGCAGCGCGTCCGCACTGCCCGCCGCATACTCCAGCGTGCAGTTCTGCTCCGCAAGACACGCTTCCAGACGCGCGCTCGCCACCGCGTCCTTGTTGATCATCAACACCCGACCCGCAGCCTTGCTCGCCGCGTTGCTCAATCCATCGTTCGGTTCAGAGAGTGGGTTCACCGTGGCTCCTCGCATAATTCAGATCGCCAGCTTTGAGATCAATAGTCTACGCCCGCGCCCCCACCCCGCGATGTTTCAAGCCCATGAATCCCCAGGCAACTCTCTATCCCAATCCTGCAGCAAGCACAAGCGCGCCCGCGGCATCAGGATCGGATCGCCGTCCGTCCGTCCGCGCACCATCGCCCGCGCACTCCCTGACTCGCTAACTCGCTAATTTCAATTGTTAGTAGTAGACAGCGACTGGATCAGGCTATCCGCCTCGGCGATCGACGCGTCGATGCTCGCGGTCAGATCCGCCACATCGCCCTGGATATTCACCGTCGTCCCCTTCAGCGATCCAATCGCGCGCGCATTCAAATTGTGCTTCAGAAATAGCACCTGATCGTGAAAGCTCTTCAGCACCGGAGTCATCTTTTCTTCCGTCCGCCGCATTGAGCGAATGTATGCTGCTTCCTTCGTGCGCGCATCACGCAGCATCTGCGTACTCTGCGTGCGCAGCTTGGTATTACCCATCTGCTTGATCTCGCCCTGCCACTCGTTGAACATGTCGTTGCTAACCTGGTCGATGGAGTCGATCCGATTGTGCAGCTTCACCGCCTGGTCGTTCGCCTTCTCATATTCTGAGTTCAGCCGCTTGTACGACTTCTCCAGCGACCCACCCTGAAATCCCGTCAGCTCCTGAAAGGATTCCATCGTGGTCTTGATCTGCTCCTTGGTGTCCTGCTGATCCTTGCGCGCATCCTTCACCCGCGAGATCAGGATGTCTCGCTTCTGTTTCCCCAGCGTGCTCATGGTTTTGTAGTACGCGCGAGTGCACCCCGCAAGTGAGGCCAGCAGCACGCAAAGAGAAACTGCGCGATAGAAAGATTTGCTCAGCACGCAAACATTGTAATCGGCACCTTCGAGCGCGCAAGCACCCGCGTCAAATCGCTTGCGCGCCCTCAAACTATCAGCAGGCATAACCGCCGATCCATCAGCTCACGCACTCACTGTTCCAGCAAAATAGGTCGATTCGTAACAGTCACGCTGCTCTGTCCCGTCAGGTCGTAGACATTTCCATCCAGATCCCGGTAGCGCTTATAGTTCGGAGCAATCGCCACTGAAGTGCTTGCCAGCCACTGTGTGGTCCACAGAACATCGCATGGTACTTCGGCTTGGTGATGGAGCAGCGCCAGATGGGTCCGTGGTTAGTGCACGGACCAATAAAGGTCACACCACTTATCCACGAGTTCACGAGTATCCATGGCTGGTAGATAGCGGTATTCCCGGCGGGGATCATCGGATCATCGGGGCAGGCGGTCTTGGAAGGGGGTCTAAACCAAGACCGAACATCGTGCCCCAGCACGACTCCTGCCATTGGTACCAGAAGTTCGCGACGGTCCCGGTGCTCGCCATAGCCAGGATCCATCTCGCAATGTAGGCTTGCCGTAGCATCGTCGTGTTGGAATCGCTCTGGTCCACACCGTCCGTTAGATCGTCATTTCGCCCAAAGCCACCTTCCGTATTCCAGATAGGCAAATTGGCTGCCCATGGCCGAAGCTGCAATTGCTTCCGTACTGGCCTGCGTCTGCTGAAAGAGTGGCATACGACAATTTGGGTTCGGCGTATTGTCTGCGGTGCAGAGCGGGCTGCCATGCGAGACGATCGTCTCGGGAAATGGGTAAGGAATAACGACGTGACCGCGCACCATAGGCGTGATAACTCACAGCGTCGGGCAGAGACGCATTCGGGATCGCGTGCCAGGCATCCAGCAATTGGCCCAGGGCCACGTCAAAGTATGGCGAGACAATGGGGTTTTTAATGTAGTTCGGGTTGTAACCGTCGCCCCCCGCAGAGGTATTGCCAGCCATGAACACGCAATCGCCGCAATACTGCTTCACGATCACGGCGGCGTCATTCGCCATCTTCGCCATGTCTGTGTAGTTCGACGTCCAGTACCAGTCATTGAATTCGTTCCACGCCTCAAAGTAACGAATCTCACAGGTACCTGTGAGCGGGGCTGAGGGGCCGCGCTCACACCACATACGTGCTGCATAAACTTGGTGACGAACTCCGCCCACATGCAGTTCCCCATTCGGGCGTACTACTCCCGCAAGTGGCGCGATACAGGTCTCATTGACAGCGTTCAGGTCGGTCGGCGGATAGGTCCGATCTTTCGTAGCCCATGCCGGAACGAATTCGAAAGTGTAAAGAATCTCGGCCCTGGTTCTTCTTGGCCGTCGCAATCCACTGGTCGAGCGAGCTCCTGAACGTAGGAGAATACTCCCCGCGTTGGGGCTCTATCTCCGGCCAGCTTACGCCCGTACGAGCACGCATAAAAGACGGGGCAGGATTGGGCCAGTATTGATAGTTGATTGTGGCGATGTTCATGCTCCCCGGCACCTGCGCGGCACACGCCAGGGTGGTAAAGAGCAAGGCGAGAGTAACAAGTGCTCTCCGGACCATTTAGTAGCCCTCCCCTTCATTTCATTATGGTGTGTGGGTCGTTGGGGTTAGGCTATAACCCACGCTAAGATATTCATTTTCCTAAATACCTAAGATGCCCCAGACAAGCTTTTTGTTGGTCGAAATGTAGTACCCCGAACGGGGTAGTGCTACTATACCTCAACTTTTAAACAGATTGAGTGGAATAGTAAGTGGATTTCCACACGTTCAACCAAAGAGACGAGGGTGCCCCATCCTTCGCACCGTGCGAAGGATGGGATTAACTTCACTTGATGCGACAGTATCTCGTCCCCAAGTATCCAGACGCTCGGCCCCCAACGAACGAAACACTGCTTTGGAGCTGCAGACTTCCAATCGTGTCAACCAAGAAGGAATGCGCGGTGCGATCTCCGACTAACAGCACTTTCGCAAGTCGATATGCAAAACTTTTCGTACCGGCTGCCGTCATGCTCATCGTGGAAGTAACAGCTTGCGCGCCAATTACAGCTCAAACAATTACTGTTCGACTTCTCAATGCCAAGACTGGCGAAGCCATCGGGAACAAGAACGTCACAGTCAAGTGGACCAACGGTGCTAAGTCATCCGAGATTCTTCTCGACAACAATGGACAAGGTAATTTTCAGATTCCCACTGGAAGTCGGGAATTCTTCATGATTGGAGGACCGCGATTTGGGAATGAACCGTATCGAGTCGCATACATCGAGTGCAATGAGCCGGCAATGACAGCGATCCAGGTTGCGCAGGTCCTGGAAAAGGGTTTCGCTCCGCACAATAATTGTGGACACCAAAGCCTCGTTTCACGGCCAGGGGAAATTATCTTCTGGGCCCTACCCTTACCGTGGTGGAGGCCAGATTTCCAGTAAGTCGGCCCTCGGGCAGCGAAGATCTAGACCTCAACCAAATGCGGGTGCCTCATGTCTCGCGATTTGAGACATGGGATAGTGATGATCACAAAATTCCGCGACCGCAGCTGACTCCCGCTCACTCTGTTCCAGCAAGATAGGACAATTTGTAACAGTCACACTGGTTTGTCCTGTCAGGTCGTAGATATTTCCATCCAGATCCCGGTAACGCCTATCGTTCGGCGGTCTGGGGTTCCCGAAACACTGGGAGTACGACAGTTGGGGTTCGGCGTATTGTTTGCCGTGCCCTTCAGACTGCCAGATGCAAGTTAAAAGTAGGAGAATACTTCCCGCGTTGGGTTTCTATATCCGGCCAGTTGACTCCGACACGAGCACGCATAATCGACGGACCAGGAATGGACCAATATTGATCGTTGATCGTGATGATGTTCATGCTGCCCGGTACCTACGCGGCACAAGCAAGCGCACCAAGGAGCAAGACGAGAATAACAATCGTTTGCCGGCTCACCCGGCACCTCGCCTGGGCTGTGCGCGGGCATACACCTTCGACATGACGAGCGTTCATCTATGCAGGAAATTCGGTCCCAAACAGAAAATCTTTCGATATCGAAATATCCGACATCGAAAGACTTATCTTTTAAAAAGTGCGCAAAACGACGCTTTTTTGCGTTGTTTTGCGCACTTGAAATAGCTACTTTTGCGTGGCATTTGCCGCCGGAGCAGCCGCCGGTTTGCCATCTTTACCCGGGGCCGTCGGAGGAATCTCCTGGCCGTTATAGATAATCTTTACCGTCGACTTGAACTGCCTATAGTCCGTGTATTTAACGATTTCGCGGATGTGCACGTCCTGCGACGCATAGCCGCTCCCACCCGTGAAATGCAAAACTCCCTCGCCCTTCGTATACGTCGGGAACCAGTACTTCCCATCAATCTGTTCCCGATAAGTAATAAATGGCGGCGACAGATCTTCATGCCCTTTTCGCCGGTCGTCAGGGACGTTTTTCCCATTAGTTACAACGATTTGCAGGTCAACCTTGTCCACCCAGATGCGGCCCTTGAAGTAGCGTTTTCCCTTCTCCATCACCTTCGGACCGACATCGAAAACGTATGTTTCCAGCTCATCTACCTTTTCTTTCCCAACATACGTAACGACATATTGCGCTATGTCCTCTGAAGTCAACACGAAAGGCAGCCGTTGCTGAATGTCTGTGAAGTCGGCCGGGCTCATCATGATGCGCTGTAAACTGCTCTGCGGTGCGAAAAGAACCCTCTCCATGCGCTTGCCGGTGGAGTCAAAAGAGACGTCGTCCACCTGTTGGTATTCGCCGTCAACGTTATTGCCATCAAGGGTTTGCACCTTCACCGTGCGGCGGTAAACGTAGTTGTCCAACGCGTGGCGAAACTCGCTTTCCTTAGCCGCAAAATGCTGAATGATCTCCTCAGGAGGCGTAGGCGGCGCGCTGGTATCCATCGGCCCAAAGCCCGCTCCAAGCGGCATGGGCGTGTAGCTGTCCTGCTGCGCGAATGCGCCCAAAGACGCGAAAACACTGAGCGTGAGAATGGTTGAAGCCCTAAGAAAAGCGTTCAAAATATCGCTACCTCTCGTGGGCAAAAACTCACCCGGCGTTGCCTAAACTGCACTGAGTAGTAGACGCACAAAGACGTGCGAAGGTCCACTCCCGCGCTAAGATTTCGTCCGGCGACGATCCTCTCGCATGGCCCTCCCCGCCCATTTACACTGTGAAGTTCCCTGCTCTTAACCATTTGCCGTGCAGGGAGATCAGGGGAGTCCATGTCCATTCGCCGTTCGGTTCTGCTCTTGCTGCTTTCCGCCAGCCTGTTGCCGTGCGCAGTAGCCCAGTCCAAACGCCCCATGCAGTTTGAAGACCTGATGAAGATGCACCGCCTGGGCGGCTTCAGCGTCTCTCCCGACGGCAAATGGGTGGTTTACGCGGTGACCGACGCGAGCCTGGAGAAGAACACAAAGACGACGCGGCTGTGGGTAATTCCGGCGGCAGGCAGTGAAGCGAAGCCCCTCACATCTTCGATCGACGGCGAGAATGGCGGACGCTTTTCTCCCGACGGCAAGCAGATACTCTTCACCAGCGCGCGCGAAGGCAGCCAGCAAATCTACATTGCAGCGTTTGACCGTGCTACCGGCATGATCGGCACTCAGCGCAAGCTGACCACAATCAGCACCGAGGCGGATGGTGCGATGTGGTCTCCCGACGGCAAGCAGGTGCTCTTCACCTCGTCCGTTTATCCAGATTGCTCCGACGATGCCTGCAACAAAAAGCGCGATGACGACAAGAACGCCTCAAAGGTAAAGGCGAAGATCTTTACCGAGTTGCTGTACAGGCACTGGAACATGTACCTGAGCGACAAACGCAGCCATCTCTTCCTGGTTTCAGCCGAGGGCGGCGTGCCGCGCGACGTGAATCCCGGAGACATTCATGAGGTTCCCCCATTCTCGCTGGGCGGCCCGGATGCTTATGGGTTTTCTCCCGACAGCAAAGAGATTGCCTACACGGAGAATGTGGACACTGTCCCGGCGACAAGCACGAACGCCGAGATTTTTACGCTGCGAATCGATGATCCGAGTGCGAAGCCTGTAAAGATCAGCACTGCGGCTGGCGGCGACTTCAGCCCTGCGTATTCGCCGGATGGAAAGTACATTGCGTGGCGATCCGAGGAGCGCGCGGGGTACGAGGCAGATCGCTTCCGGCTGATGCTCTATGACCGGGGGACGAAGCAGGCACGGGAAGTGCTGCCGAAGTTTGACCGAAACGTAGATGAATTTGCCTGGGCACCGGATTCGAAGACGATCTATTTCGTGATCGGAGATGCTGGCGAAGCGCCGATTTTCAAGGTGAACCTAGACACCGACGGCCATGTCGTTATCGACAGTAGTGGTATGCTTGCGCTCGCGACCATGGGTGAATTTGGCGATCTCCACCCCTCGTCGGATGGCAAGACTCTCTTTGCGACGAAAATGACGGTGCGGCAACCAGGAGAAATCTGTGCGTTGCATCTAGATCAACTTGCGACTCCAAGCGGGTCAGTGACCTCCAAAAAGGACCAGCACAATTTTTCACCTTGGAGTGCCGAGGTCAAGAGTTCTCAACTCACCCACCTGAACGACGCCCTTCTCGCGCAACTTGATCTGCCGGAGATGGAGTCGTTCTGGTTTCCCTCCATTGGCAAGGTGCAGGTGCAGGGATTTGTGATCCGGCCGCCCGCGTTCGATGCAGCGAAGAAGTATCCCGTGAAGTTCCTCATCCACGGCGGCCCGCAGGGGGCGTGGGGTGATGCGTGGAGCTATCGGTGGAACGCCGAATACTTCGCCGCGAATGGCTACGTAGTGGTGATGATCAATCCGCGTGGCTCTACCGGCTACGGACAGGCCTTCATCGATGGCGTGAATGGCGACTGGGGCGGCAAGCCCTACATCGACCTGATGCGCGGCCTCGACTATGCCGAGCAGCAGTATCGCTTCATCGACAAGAGCGCGCGAGTGCGCGCTGGGCGCAAGCTACGGCGGGTTCATGGCCAACTGGGTGCTGGGCCACACCGACCGCTTCAAGTGCATCGTCTCGCACGACGGCATGTTCAATCCTGAATCGGCTTCGGCACGACTGAAGAGTTGTGGTTCAACGAGTGGGAGTTCAAGGGCACGCCGTGGGATTACTTCGGCAAATCGACGACCGCGAATCCCTATCGCAAGTGGTCTCCCATGCTTCGGAGAAGAACTTCAAGACGCCGACGCTGGTGTTCACGGCCAGTTGGATTATCGACTCGATGTTTCCGAGGGCTTCCAGCTCTTCACCACGCTGCAGCGCATGAATGTGCCGTCGAAGATGCTCTACTTCCCCGACGAGGGCCACTGGGTGCTGAAGCCGCAGAACTCGCAGCTCTGGTACAAGACGGTGAACGACTGGGTAGACCAGTGGACGAAGCAGTGAGGAGTGCCGATGCCCTATCAGCCGCGAAGCCGCACGCAAAGACAGCCGCTCGATGACGCTCCGCGCTGTATGAATACGCCATCGGCGCGCTGGACCGGCGCATGCGCACCGTGGCGCAACTGAAGCGGCTGATGCGGGCGAAGGTCGAAGAGGGCGAAACCGGCGAGGCGAAGGTGGACGCCGTCGTCACCAAGCTGAAGACCATGAAATATCTCGACGATACGGCTTTTGCCACCGAGTTCACGCGCCTTCGGCAGGAGAATTCGAGAAGTTCGGCAAGCGCCGGGTGCAACAGGAACTGATGCTGAAGGGCGTGCACCCCGAGCTAGTGACCAAGACTCTCGATACCGCATACGAGGATGTGAACGAGGAGAACCTGGCGCGACTGCACCTGAAGCGAAAGGGCATCCGCAAGCCGACGAATGAGAAGGAAACGGCCCGAGTGATGCGACGGTTGGTGCGCGCGGGGTTTTCGCTGGGCGTGATCTACCGCATCCTGAAGAACTGGCAGGTTGACGAAGAATCGCTGGCGGGCCTGGAGTTGCTTGAGATGGAAGACGACGCGGGGCCGGAAGAGTAGGCTGCGCCGTTGCGCGGCCAGATCATGTTTGCCAGCAAAAGATTCAATGTATACCGCTTTTTCACGCCGATGCGAGCGTGCTGTCGGCGACTCCAGTAAACTGGGATTCTCTATGCAAGTAATGTCAGGCTCTGCAATCCGTGAAACCTTCCTTCGCTACTTTGAGTCGAAGGGGCACCGTCGTGTGCACTCCTCGTCGCTGGTTCCTGCCAACGATCCTACGCTGCTGTTTACCAATGCGGGGATGAACCAGTTCAAGGATCTATTTCTGGGCGCGGAGCATCGCGACTACTCGCGGGCGACGACCTCGCAGAAGTGTGTGCGCGCGGGCGGCAAGCACAACGATCTTGAGAATGTAGGCTTCACGCGGCGGCATCACACCTTCTTCGAGATGCTGGGGAACTTCAGCTTTGGCGACTACTTCAAGCGCGAGGCCATCGCGTATGCGTGGGAGCTGATCACGTCGCCGGAGTGGCTGGCGATTCCGAAGGACCGCCTCTATGTCACCGTGTTTGAGGGCGACGAACAGGTGGCGCGGGACGATGAAGCCGAGCAACTGTGGATGGACGTGGGTGTGCCGAAAGAGCGCATCTTCGGCTTCGGGCGCAAGGACAACTTCTGGCAGATGGGCGAGACGGGGCCGTGCGGACCATGCTCCGAGATCTTCTACGACATGGGGATCGAGGCGGCAGAGACTCCGGGAGTAGACAAGCCCTTTGGCGAGGATGATGCGCGCTACGTGGAGATCTGGAATCTTGTCTTCATGCAGTTCGACCGCACGTTATCGGCGAGTGGCGAAGCGACGCTGACTCCGCTGCCCAAGCCATCTATAGATACAGGCGCGGGGCTCGAGCGGATGGCGGCCGTGCTGCAGGGGAAGATTTCCAATTTTGAAACGGATTTGTTCACGCCGCTGATTCACAGGGCTGCGGAATTGACCGCCGTGAAAGTGGGAGTGGAGAATGCATCGCTGCGCATCATCGCTGATCACGCGCGCGCGGCGACGTTTTTGATTGGCGATGGAGTTCTGCCTGCGAATGAGGGGCGGGGCTACGTACTGCGCAAAATTCTGCGGCGCGGGATTCGACATGGGCGGTTGCTGGGGCAGGAGAGACCGTTCATGTACCAGATGGTCTTCGCCGTCCGCGATGAGATGAAGGACGCCTATCCTGAGCTGGTTGACAGCGCTGAACGTGTAGCAAAAGTAGTAGAGGCGGAAGAGCGGCAGTTTGATCGCGTGCTGAAAACGGGACTTGTCCGACTGCAAGAGAAGTTGGATGGCGCGAAGATGCTCGGCGGCGAGGATGCTTTCCATCTCTACGAAACCTACGGATTGCCGCTGGACTTTATGGTGGACGCGGCGCGCGACCAGGGCATTGCATTTGATCACGGAGGCTTTGAGGCGGCCAAGGAATCTGAGCAGGCCCGCGCTCGCGCATCGTGGAAGGGCGGCTCACAGAAGTCAGCCAGCCCAGTCTTTCGCGAGTTGGCCAAAACTCAATTTGAGGGATATCGCTCGCTCATCTCGCGGGGATGCGCGGTGCTCGCCATCGTGAAGGACGGCGCCGGCGTTGCGGAGGCGAAGCCCGGCGATGCGGTGGAAGTGGTGCTGGATCACACCTCGTTCTATGCCGATAGTGGCGGCCAGGTAGGCGATACGGGCTGGCTCTACTCCGATGACCACAACACCGTGGTGGCCGAGGTTACAGGCTGCTACTCGCCGGTGCAGGGCGTGCGCGCACACAAGATTGTAGTGCGGCAGCCAATCGCTGTTGGCTCAAAGGTGGACACCGTTGTGGATGGCGAGCGGCGCTCCGCGATCCGCCGCAATCATACCGGGACGCACCTGCTCCATGCTTCGCTGCGCGAGGTGCTGGGAACGCACGTGAAGCAGGCGGGATCGCTGGTGGCTCCGGACAGGCTGCGCTTTGACTTCTCACACTTTGCGTCTCTGGCTGATGAAGAGTTGCAGGCGATTGAGGAGATCATCAACCGGCAGGTGCTGGCGAATACCGCAGTGGACACGATTGAGGATGTGCCCATCGACAAGGCCATTGCCGAGTATCACGCCATGGCGCTGTTTGGGGAGAAGTACGGCGAGCGGGTTCGCGTGCTGCGCATCGGCGACTTTTCTACGGAGTTGTGCGGTGGGACGCATGTATCGGCAACCGGAGAGATTGGCTTGCTGAAGATCACGAACGAGACCAGCGTCTCGTCCGGCGTACGTCGAATCGAGGCCATCACCGGCCTGGGCTCGCTGGGTGAATTCCGCCGCGACTTTGAGTTGGCGCAGGTGACGGCGAAGCTTGCTCCCCACGGCGAGGTCTCACCTGCGGAAGCGCTGCGATTGAAGCTTGCGGCGAACGAGGACGAGCTGAAGAAGCTGCGCCGAGAACTGGATGAGGTGAGGATGAAGTCGGCCGGCGCCGCGCTCTCCTCCGCAAAGGAGACTGCGGTTGAGGTAAAGGGCGTGAAGGTGATGACGCACCGCGCCGATGGGCTGGATCGCGGACAGTTGCGTACGTTGGTGGATAATCTGCGTACACAGTTGGGCTCCGGTGTCGTCGTGCTCGGCTCGGCGCAGGACGAGGGCAAAGTCGCGCTGATTGTTGGCGTTACCAAGGACCTGCAGGGCAAGGTGCATGCCGGCAAGGCTGTGGGCGAGCTGGCGAAGAAAGTTGGGGGCTCGGGCGGCGGACGCCCTGATATGGCTGAAGCTGGCGGCAAAGACTCCGGCCAATTGGATTCCGCCCTCGCTGCTGCCCCGGAAGTTGTAGCCGCCCTCATTGGCTGAATGGGTTCCAATGCCGCGTTTTAGGGGTGAATTGGCTGATTTCTCCCGTCCTCTTCGTTGCCGCTAACCGGCCCGCAACCTATAATCTGAAAGTCTCTGGCGTGCAGACTCTCGCTCGTTTATGTCGCTTGCCGTCCGCATAGGAGGGTGCATGCACCTGCCTGCACTAGCACGCCCCGCACGAGCCCTGCTGCTCGCGACGATCGTTGGCGCGCTTCCCATGGCACTTCCTGCCGGGACGGTTTCTCACGTAAGCCCCCACGCGACCCTTCAACTCTCTCCATATGACAAGGCCCAACGCATGCGCGAGGCCCTCAACGGGCGCGACCAGCAACTGCGCACACTGCGCGACTACGAGCGTGTGCTCGACGCATACCGCGCGGTCTATCACAACGACCCCGCGTCACCCAAGGCGGACGCGAGCGTGGCCGCCGTCGCCGACCTGCTGGCGGAAGAGGGCCGGCTCTTCGATGACGAGAAGGCATTGCACGACGCTATCGGACAATATGAGTTTCTTCGCCATGAGTATCCTCAGAGCCGGTTGTGCCCGAACGCACTGCTGACGCAAGCGGCGATCTATGAAGGAGACCTCGGCGACAGCGCGCAGGCAAAGTTGAAGTATCAGGCATTTCTGAAGGAATACCCGCATAGCCCGCTCGCCGAGGAGGCGCGCGCCGGACTGAAGACGATTCACAAAGAAGAACTTGCCGAGAAGCGCGGCACGCAACCGGGCAAGAGCAAAGTGATTGTGGTTGAGGATGGACCTGCCCCCGAGAAGACTGCTGCCAGCACGAAGTCCTCGAAGCCAGCCCAAGCCGCAAGTACTGCCGCGACTTCCACCTTCCCCTCAACGGGGAGTCCACCAGCCAGAGTCGCGGCTCCCACTGGATCGACCGCAAAAGCATCTCAACCGTTTCCGGCGAGTCCAATCGCGGCACCGAAAGAAGTTGCGCAGCCTTCAACTACAAGGTCCCGTCACGGCAAAGCGCCGCTGGTGACGGGCATTCGCTATTGGTCCACCAACGTGTATACGCGGGTCGCAATCGATCTCGACGAGGAGGTGCAGTATGAAGCGGCTCGCGTTCCCAGTCCGGATCGCATCTTCTTCGATCTGCATGGCGTAAAGCTCTCGCCGGAACTGATCGGCCGCGCTGTTGAAGTGACGGACGATGGCTACCTGAAGAAGATTCGCGCCGCACAATTCTCGAATGATGTCACCCGTATCGTTCTCGACGTAAGCGACGTGAGCGACTACTCCGCCTTCCTGCTGCCGAATCCTTATCGCTTGATTATCGATATTCACGGGCGCAGGCCGGGCTCGGTTGCGCCAACTGAAACCGCGTCGACTGCGAATACTTCAACACCACCGATCAAGACAGCGCAGACAGGAACGACATCGCAGAGCGCGACCGCGGCAGGTAGCGCGAAGCCGAGCACAGCGCCGAGCAATTCGAACACTGCGCCGAAAACTGCTCAGAGCACGCCTCCTGCAAGCAATAGCATGTCAGGGATTCAGTCCGCATCAGTTCCGCACACAACTCAGCCCCCTGCGCCAAAAGCCAGCGGGACACAACAGCTGCAGGCTCAAACATCACCAACGCGACTAACCACAGCCGCGCCTCCAGCACACAACCCCGCCGCGCCAACTTCTCATTCTTCGAGCGATCTTACGAGCAATTCTTCGGGGAGCAACAACTCCTCTTCGCTTGAAGAGGTGGCTGGTCTCAGCCACCAGAAAGACCGGGTAAAGGCAACATCGCGTCCTACGAGCGCGCCGATATCGGCATCGGTCGCCGGCACCACGCCCGCGCCGCAACAGGCTGAAGTTACTGCTCCTGCGCAGCCGCCCGCTGCAGCCAAGACGACCTCGCATAAGCGCACAGGCAGCGCAGGAACATCGGCGGCCAGCACAACAGCAATCGACCCGCCCGCCCATGAGGCGACGCCCACGTCCATGGGTCAGCGCTCGCTTGTGCGTGCTCTGGGCCTGAAGATTGGGCGCATCGTGGTGGATGCGGGCCATGGGGGCCACGACTCCGGCACGCTGGGCCCCGACGGCATTGAGGAAAAAGAAGTCGTGCTGGACGTGTCGCTTCGCCTGGGCAAGTTGTTGAAGCAGCGCCTCGGTGCGGATGTCATCTACACCCGCGACGACGATACATTCATCCCGCTGGAGACGCGCACTGCGATTGCCAACAAGGCACAGGCTGATCTCTTTCTTTCAGTCCATGCCAACTCCAGTCAGGATTCCTCAGCCCGCGGCGTGGAGACCTACTATCTCAACTTCACCTCTTCGGCAGATGCGCTGGAAGTGGCGGCAAGAGAGAATGCCGTTTCCGACCAATCCATCCATCAACTCTCTGACCTCGTAAAGAAGATCACGCTCAAGGACAAGATAGACGAATCGCGCGAGTTCGCCAGCGACGTGCAGCAGAACCTCTTCACCGGATTGGAAGACGGCAACCGGGGATTGAAAGATCGTGGCGTAAAGAAGGCTCCGTTCGTCGTGCTGATCGGGGCGAACATGCCGTCGATCCTCGCCGAGATATCCTTCCTCACCAACCCGGATGATGCCCGCGAACTGCGCGATCCCAATTATCGCCAACGGATTGCGGAGTCGCTCTATCGCGGTGTATCCAAATACATTGGCGGCCTCTCCGGAGTCCGGCTGGCGCAGGTCGACGGCCACGCCACCGGCAAGTGACCCTGTGCACTTCGTTTCGCGGGACCTGAAGCGCAATTGACTGCTATCATGCGCAATATGTAGCGACAGGTTGTCTGCCGTGCGACAAGCATTCTTCCATACCCCGAAGCCCCTGCGGCTGGTCAGCTGCGTTCTCACGGGTGCGGCCATGGCAGGCATGCCAGTTCTCACCGTCGCTTCAGATCAGAAAACAAAGAACAATGCGACGGCGGATCTGCCCGCGGGCATATGGGCGGAGTTCAAAGGTCACCTCAACACAGAACGTGTGCAGGTAGGCGATTCGCTGCTGGCAACCGTGACCTATCCCTGGCAATCAAAAGATTGCAGTCTTCCCGAAGGCGCGATTCTTCAAGGTCAGGTCGTCGCGCTCCAGCAACGCACCGCCAACTCGCCTCCAAACGGAGTCTCCCTCAATTTCGAAGGAACCTGCTACGAAGGAAAGTCTCTGCCTCTTATTCTTTATGCTGTTCTAAAACCTACGAACGAAGAGTCCTCGGATCGTGCGGTTGATTCCCTTCCCATGTCGATAGGTCCAGGAGGAGGGCGTAGTGTCCCGAGCCTGGCAGACCTCATACCCACAAGCCCGCAGAAAGACGCGCGGCGCAATTTCCCCACCGTCATAAAACCGGGAGAGGTCTGGGGCATCTCACATCTGAATCTAAGTGTGGCCACGGGCGTGGATGGCAGCTCGGTGCTTTCAACTACTTCGCGCAGCCTGCATCTGAGCTTTGCAACTAACCTGATATTCTTCCCGCGACCTGAACCCAGGACGGTTTCAGCAAGGAATGGCAACGTCCAGCCCGCCTCCGCAAGCGAGGCCAACCCTGTCGAGGTAGTCGATGAGACGGAAGTGTGCAGCCCTCCCTTCTGCAGCGTCGCCCTGACTGAGACGGGACTATCGGATGCGGGCCCGCGCGCTGCTGCAAGCTTCTCGATCGCCGGGATGGGCTACTCGCCTCGCCTCACACGCGAACTCACTGAACTGGATTACGATGCAGCGATTGCCTATCTCGGAAGCGGGGAACTGCTCTTCACCTTTAATCCTCACAAGCTTGTTCCGCGCTCTCCAAATGAGTACGACGACGTCGCGCGCGTGATTCGCGCAGTCGTGATCAATCTGGATGGGAAGACAGTAACGCATACGGTTGATTGGCGCGTACCAGACGGCGGGCAGTATCTATGGCCCGTAGGTCCGGACCACGTGGTCGTGCATATTGGAAATGAGCTACGCATGTACGGGCCGGGCCTGAGCCTGGAGCAGAAGATGCTGATCGACGGGCGGCTGAGTTTTCTGCGCGTCTCCCCGGATGGCAAACTGCTGGCGGTGGGCGTCATTCGCGAGCGGCATAGCCGGCAGGTACACCGGCAATTGGAAGAATCCTCGAGCGACGCGCCGGAAGAAGACCTTGCGATCCACGTTGTAGACGACTCCTTCAAACCCATTGGCGAGTTGCTGCGCACATCTTCGTCCGCACCTCCGGTATTGACGGACGCCGGCGAAGTTCGCGCGCTGCCAGACGGCCACCAGCGCTGGCTGATCCAGGAAGAGACGTGGGACCGGCACTCTCGAAAGATTGCGACGGTAGCGTCGTCGTGCGCGGTGACCATGGTTGCCTTGCGCGCAGACCTGCTCTTTGTGCGCGGCTGCGATGTTCATGTGCGAAGCCGGTGGTATCGCGCCATAAGAATGGATGGTCACACCGTGCTCAAGGGTGAGGTGAGCGGAAAGTACATTGAGGCTGCCGTGCTTGCGCACGAAAGCACCGCGACATTTGTTCTGGCGACGGCCAAGGCCGGCGACACAGTGCTGACCGGAGCACCCTTCCATGGCAGCGACCTTGCGAGCGAAACTATCGGCGTCTATGGGGCGAACAACGGTAAGCGCATCTTTGCCGCGAACGTAGCTTCGCCGGCGCCAACCAAGCAGACCTTTGCGCTCTCGCCGGAAGGAGATCGCCTGGCAGTCTTGCAGGGAAACGAGATTTCGTTTTACGTCATCATCGACACGAATACCCGAGCCGCTCAGCAAAGTTCCCCGACTGCGCAATCGCAATAGCTGATGCTGACCTTCTCCGGCAGCGCTATGATTAGTGCGACACACGCGCGCATGGGAAAGGGGACATCCATGGCAAAGCGAGTTTTCGCAATTGTTGGCAGCTACCGAAAAGGTGGCATGGTCGATTCCGCAGTCGAAGAAGTTCTCGAGGGAGCCCGGAAGCGGGGTGCCGAAACACGCAAAATCTACCTGCTGGATAAACACATAGAATTCTGCAACAACTGCCGCGCCTGCATGCAGGAGCCAGGGACGGTTCGCGGAACGTGCCCATTACACGACGACATGGCGGGAATCCTGGATGAAATGGATGCGGCGGATTCAATCGTGCTCGGCTCGCCCGTGAATTACTTCAATGCTACGGCCATCTTCCGCCGCTTTCTGGAGCGGATGGCGGGCTATGGCTATTGGCCGTGGAATGCGAAGATGCCGGCGGGGAGAATCAAGCAGCAGACAAAGAAGGCTGTGCTCGTGATCTCGTCTGCGGCGCCCAGACTGTTCATTCCGCTGGGGTCCGGCGCACCGAAGGCTCTGAAGACGGCAGCGATGTCTATTGGCGCGCGCACCGTCGGCAAGCTCTACATTGGATTGTCGAGCCAGGAGCCGCATCCGAAACTCTCCGCGCGGGAAATTTCGCGCGCTAGAAAGATGGGAGCAAGACTAGCGTAAGGCATTCGAGTCTAATGAGCGGGAGCATCCTCGAACCGCCAAGGACTGAACAGGCACGGCTCTGGGGTGATAGTCTCAGATTTGGAACCGTATGCTTTTTTCAACCAGCTTTCGCCGCTTTGCTGCAACCATCCTTCTCCTCACGCCCGTGTGCCTGATGGCGAAGGCTGGAGACACCGTTATTGTTACGTCGACGGTTGCGGCGCCGGGATCGCCATTCCTGCCAAATGATTTTGCTGGCTGGCATATGGCTGCCCCGACTACCAATTCGATTCAGCCGCAAGCCGCCGACGTCGCAAACGTCGATGCGCTGAAAGAATATGGATTCACGCAGTTTGAGCAGGGCGACTACACGCGGGATACTACCAAGCTGAGAGTGCGCGCGATTCGATTTATCGACGCAACAGGAGCTTACGGCGCATACACTTTCTATCGGCGTTCTGGAATGCCCAAGGAAGACATCGGTCTTGGCGGCGCTTCGGATAACAATCGCGTTCTCTTCTGGACGGGCAACACCGTGGTCGACGCTACCTTCGACCACGTGAACGGCATGTCCGCTGCCGAGTTGCGCGAGCTGGCTAAGGATCTTCCCAAGCCGGTTGGCCCGGCAAAGGTGCCTCCACCACTGCCCGGGTACCTGCCAACGGAATATCTTTTGCCGCAGACAACGCACTATGCGCTCGGTGATGCCAGCTACACGCGCAGCGGAGGAGTATTACCCGCCTCTCTGGTCGACTTCAATCGGGGAGCAGAAGCGCTCACCGCCCAGTATCAGCAGAAGAATGTCGATGGAACGCTCACGCTGCTGATCTATCCGACTCCGCAAATGGCCGCCGACCGCGAACGTGCGATCGAGGCATTCTTCTCCGCGGGAAAGACGACACAGGCCGCATGGTCGCAGGCACTGGCCAGCAGCAACACGGATGCGCTCTCGGTGCGCCGCAGCGGCCCGCTGGTCGTGGTAACGAGCGGCGCCTTCACATCCGCCGAGGCACACCGCCTGGCCTCGCAGGTGAACTACTCTGCTGAGGTCACCTGGAATCATCCTGAAGGCTATGTGAGCGAAGCAGCCAAAGCGGGACGCCTCCTCATGGGCATCGCGACGCTGTGCATCATCCTCTGTGGCGGGACGTTTCTGCTAGGCATTTTCCTTGGGGGAGCCAGGGTCCTGTATCGCAGGGCGAGAGGCCGCCCCGCAACCTCCATGGAAGAGATGGAATTCATAAGCCTGAACCTGCGCAATTACTAAATGGCCGAATTGCACACTGATCGGTGCAATTAGTCTGTTAATTCGCTGATTGCATTTGTGTTAATAGGCATATTAGGCGAATAAAAAGCGAATAAATCAGGTAGTGTGGCCAATTTACCACGCCTCTAAGTGCCGGGTAACGCACCACTTAATCCTTTCCGGATTTTGCCTTGACACCCTCAGGAGGCAACCATACTATTTCGCCAGAAAGTTCTGATGGCCTTGCCTCCGTTGGAACTATTCTCCCTAAGAGAAAAAGCCGCCCAGTTGCCGGGCGGCTTTTTCGTCGTTTGGACGCATTTTGTGGATTTTTTGCAGCGAAATTGTGGTCAACACGCCGTCGAATGAAATGACGCCACTGCCCACACCAATTCCCACGGCCTCGCTTGATTTGAGAGGAACAGGATTTTCTGATCGACGCTGTATTGATCGTTAAGACTCAGGTAGAGATCGAGTCAGCTATCGCTATCGAGATCATCCACCCACCGCAAATTCCATGGACGATCATTCCCGCATAATTGCGTTCACTCCACAACAAGTCTCGGCTTTTCATCGTGAAGCGACGACAGGCATTTGCTCCGCGCTCGACGATGCAAACCTTTAGCAGTGGTCTGCGCTTCGCTTTACGATCCATCCCGTGGACGATACAATCAAGACTTGCGAGGCCGACGTAGCTCAGTTGGTAGAGCAGCCGATTCGTAATCGGCAGGTCAGCGGTTCAAGTCCGCTCGTCGGCTCCAGTGCCATCGCAATCCCTCCTAAGGGGCACAAATCCTGCCCTAAATTCGCTAGAACCACATCTGGTACCGGTTTATCCACCGTTTTCTATGGCGTAGCTATTGCTACCGAGCGAGTACCTGCGCATAATCGCGACAGAAGCGCAGGAGCGACCGGCTTTCTACGAGTACACAATAGTGACCCGATACTGCCGTCAGGACGTTCTACGGATACTTCGCATCCACGCCCGGCAGCTTCGCTCATGGGAGCGGGCCGGATTGCTAGCTTCGAGCGATTCCTACACATTTCAGGATCTGGTGCAGTTGCGGAAGCTTCGCGACCTGCGAGCCACGCGCCTATCCGCAGCCAGCATTCGGGCATCCATCTCAGCAATGCGCGCCGTCTCCGGCATGGCGAACCCGCTACTTGAGGCGGGAGTGGCACGCGCCGGATCGCACGTCGCCTTCCGCTACAGTGGCGCGATGATGGATCCAATCGCGCGGCAGTTCGTCTTCGATTTTGAGTCGGCCAGCGAGGACCGCATGGCCAAGGTGGGCGACTCCCCATCGCGCGCTGCCGCCCGTGAGAGCCAGCTGCAGGACTGGTTCCTGGAAGCGATCCGCAAAGAAGAGACCTCCCAGGTCAAGGACGCGGCCCGGCTGTACGAGCAAATCCTGGAAGTGGATGCGAGCCACGCGCCCGCCTGCATCAACCTGGGAACCATTCACTATAATCAGCGCCACTTCGCTCAAGCCGAGCAACTTTACCGCCGCGCCACTGTAGCCGATCCCGGCTATGCGCTTGCCTTCTTCGACTTAGGGAATGTGTTGGACGAACTGCAACGGCTGCCCGACGCAATTCAGGCCTACACGACGGCAATTTGCGTAGCGCCCAGCTACGCTGATGCGCACTACAACCTTGCGCTGGCCTTTGAGCGCACCGGTGAACGTCGGAAAGCACTGAGCCACTGGACTGAATACATCAAGCTGGACCCGGTTGGACCGTGGGCGAATCATGCCCGATGCCAGGCCCGCAAAATTCTGGAGCGCGAAGGCCTTAAGATCGTACACCGGAGCGCCCGAATTACGGCGAAGGCCATCAAGGACGGTGGCACGGGGATTCACAGCCTTCCGCTGGTTAAGGCTTAGAGCCTAGTCGATTCACTGGCAGCATTCACCTCAGCAATTAGCCCATCGTAATGCAGCTCATCAGCTCCAGTAGCTGCGGTCGAGTGTCCGGTACTGGCTTGCCTCGGCGATGTGTCCAACCGTGAGAGCCGCCGCACCGTCGAGGTCGGCAATCGTGCGCGCTACCTTCAGAATTCGGTCGTGGGCCCTGGCGCTGAGTCCCTGCTGCTGCATGGCGCGCTCAAGCAGTCGCTCGGCATCGGGCGCGAGTTCGCAGAAGAGGCGAATCTGTCGAGTGCCCATCTGCGCATTGGAATAGATCTTCTCTTTCGCAGTCTGGAAGCGAAGCCGTTGTCGCTCCCGGGCAGCAAGCACGCGGTCGCGAATCTCTTTTGATCCTTCACTTGCGGCTCCGGAGCGAAGTTCCTTGTATTGCACCGCGGGAACCTCGATGTGAATGTCGATACGGTCCAGCAGTGGGCCGGAAACCTTGGAGATATAGCGCTGGATCATTGGCGGGGTGCAGCGGCACTCGCGAGACTTGTCATTGAAGTAGCCGCAGGGGCAGGGATTCATGGCCGCTGCAAGCATAAAGCGCGCCGGAAAGCTGAGCGACATGGAGGCGCGCGCAATCGTCACCGTTCCGTCTTCGAGAGGCTGACGCATAACCTCCAGAACATTGCGAGGAAACTCTGGCAGTTCGTCCAGGAAGAGCACACCGTTGTGCGCCAGCGATACCTCGCCAGGACGCGGGATAGCACCACCGCCAATCAGGCCTGCATCCGAGATGGTGTGGTGCGGCGAACGAAACGGGCGCTGCGTGACCAAACCCGCTTCGGCATCCAGTACACCGGCAACAGAATGAATCTTGGTGGTTTCAAGCGCCTCTTCGAAGCTGAGCGCCGCGAGGATCGATGGCAGCCGCTTGGCGAGCATCGTTTTGCCGGAACCCGGCGGCCCGATCATCAGGATGTTATGGCTCCCCGCTGCCGAGATTTCAAGCGCGCGCTTCGCTGTCTGCTGACCGCGAACATCTTTGAAGTCGAGCGTAAAGTGCTGCAGCTCGCCGAGCAGATCCTCCGTCACGATGCGAAAGGGAGACCGCGTGATGCCGCCGTTCGCTGCCTGGTTGAGAATCTCGCGAACCTCAAGCAGGGAGTTGACCGGAAAGACGTTGACGCCTTCCACCACGGCTGCTTCTGCCGCATTGGCGGCGGGCAGAATGAGGTTGGCGATGCCTCGCTCGCGCGCCGCAATAGCGACGGGCAACATTCCGGGCACCGATCGCACACCGCCATCGAGACCGAGTTCGCCGACGAGCAGAAAGTTGCTCATGTCGCGAAGTTGCAGCGCACCATAGGCTCCGAGGATTCCGATGGCCATGGGCAGATCGAAGCCCGCACCCTCTTTTTTTAGATCCGCAGGTGCAAGGTTGATAGTGATGTGAGTGGGAGGAACGTCGAAGCCGGAGTTCTTGATAGCGGCGCGTACGCGGTCGCGGCTTTCGCGCACGGCCGCGTCAGGAAGGCCGACCGTATGGAAGCGATCTTCTATCGTCTTGATACCGGAAAAATCGACTTCGACATCGATAATGCTCGCGTCGATGCCGTACACAGCTGCGCTGAGAGACTTAAAAAGCATAATTTTTGACGCTGGATTAGTGCGCAGAGTATAGCACTGCCGCTGCTCGAATCTCTGTGCGCTGCGTCGCATGGAAGCGGCAATCCCACGACGAATGCGAGCGAAACTCACATTCTCTGATAGACATAGAACAGCTCGACAGGCAATGCTGTTGGGACAGGGGTAGCTGAAACAATGTTGAATGCCTTTATCAAGTTCGGCGATGGCCGAATCGTGACGACAGATCAGCCTGCGGATGTGGCTGCGGCTTTTCACGATCTGTCCGCCAGCTTCTGGTTGGATCTGCCCTCTCCGGGTGAGCCTGAGTATGAGCTGCTCCGAGGACTCTTCGGCTTTCATCCCCTGGCAGTTGAAGACGTTGTGAGCGAAGTGCAACGGCCAAAGCTGGAGAGCTATGCCCTGGTAGGCGATTCGCAAAAGGCTGAGTATTTCTTCCTGGTCCTGCACGGGCCGGACTTGGATCCGGATCCGGATAGCCTGTTCAACACCACTGAGCTGGATATCTTCTTCTCGGAACGGTACTTGGTCACCACGCACGACGAGCACTGCGCGTCAGTCAGCGAGTTGCAGAAGCGTGTTGCCGCTGATCCGCAGGCGAGCTTGCAGCAGGGTATGGATATTCTTCTCTATGAATTGATTGACCGGCTGGTTGATAAATATTCTCCCATCATCGATGACTTCCAGGAACAGCTCGACAAGCTGGAGGATATTGCCACTGAAAATCCGCCTCCTGAGTTTCTGGTCACCATCTCCCAACGTAAGACCGACCTGCTGAACCTGCGCCGCATCATGACACAGCAGCGGGACGTTCTGGGACAGCTTACGCGTGGCGAGGTCCCCTTCATTCATGATCTGTCGCGAATCTACTTCCGCGATGTGCTGGATCATCTGCAGCGCGAGGTGGAGACCATCGATATCTATCGCGACCTGTTGATGGGTTGCCGCGACATCTATATGTCCAGCATCAACAATCAGTTGAACAAGATCATGAAGACGCTCGCGGTGATCAGCGTGGTCACACTTCCGTTGACGGTCATCACAAGTTTCTTTGGAATGAATTTTGCAGACACCATACCCGGTTTTACTCGACCGCTCACCTTTGCCATCGCGATGGTTGGAATGCTCTTTTTGCCCGTGGCCCTGCTTCTGTTCTTCAGGAAAAAGGACTGGCTCTGACCTGATCAAATCGATTATTCAACATCGCATTGCAGCCAGGTCTAGAATAGGGTGCCGTGAAGACGAGTCTCTTTGAGCTTTACAAAGTGGGCATCGGCCCATCCAGTTCGCACACCATGGGGCCCATGCGGGCCGCCCGGCGTTTTGCGCTGGAGCTCGTCGAATGCGGCGGAGTGGAGCGAACAACGCGTGTGCTTGCCGAGCTATACGGCTCTCTTGCCCTTACAGGTCTCGGTCATGGAACAGATCGCGCCGTGCTGCTTGGTTTGAGCGGGGAGGAGCCCAACACCATCGACTCCGCTAGCATTGACGGCAAACTCGCGCAGATCCGCAGCGCACAAACACTGGCGCTGATGGGAATGCACCCGACCCGCTTTGATGAAAAAGCAGATCTGCTCTTCCATCGCGACCAGATGTTCCCCCCGGGCGCAGTAACGCAACATCCAAACGGCGTGCGCTTTAGCGCTTTTGACAGTCAGGGATCAACGATATTCGAGCGCGTCTTCTTCTCGATCGGTGGAGGCTTCATCGTCGCGGATGGCGAGGTTCCTGTAACCAGCTGCGCCGTCCAGCTTCCATATTCCTTCTGTAGCGCGGCCGAGTTGCTTGAGATGGCGGAGCAGCATCACCTCTCTATCTGGGAGCTGATGCTGGCCAACGAGTGCGCGCTCAAGTCGGGACCGGACGCCGCCAAGCAGGTACGCGAAGGGGTGATGTACTTGTGGCAGGTTATGCAGGCGTGCATCCAGCGCGGCATGGCAGCGGAGGGGATTCTGCCCGGTGGCCTGAACGTCAGGCGACGCGCGCACCGGCTAGCTGAACGGCTGACTGCGAAGGCCGCGGAAGGCCACCTCTCCGATCCGCTGGCGCCGCTGGACTGGGTGACGGTCTACGCGATGGCGGTGAATGAAGAGAACGCCGCCGGAGGGCGTGTCGTAACCGCGCCGACCAACGGAGCGGCCGGCGTGATTCCCGCGGTGGCTCACTACTACCGCAACTTCATCGACGGTGCGGATGACGAGGGCATCCTACGATATTTTCTTACCTCGGCAGCGATTGGGATTCTCTACAAGGAAAACGCATCCATCAGCGGCGCGGAGGTTGGTTGCCAGGGAGAGGTGGGCGTTGCTTGCTCCATGGCCGCCGGTGGATTGGCCGCGGCTCTGGGTGGTACGAATGCCGAGGTGGAACACGCGGCGGAGATTGGCATGGAACACAACCTGGGGATGACCTGCGACCCGATCGGCGGCCTGGTGCAGATTCCCTGTATCGAACGCAACGCAATGGGCGCAGTGAAGGCCGTGCATGCCTGCAGACTGGCGCTGAACGAGACCGAGGGACACAAGGTTTCGCTGGACCAGGTGATCCGCACCATGTACCTGACGGGTCTCGATATGCAATCGCGCTATAAGGAGACTTCTTTGGCCGGCCTAGCCCTGAACGTGATCGAGTGCTGAGCGTGCTGTGAAAAAGAAGAGTCTCGTTAGTTGATCACGGCGATAACTTCATCTCCTGTGTAGTGCACTTCCTTTTGCGCGGAGCCCGCTACGGCCTCTCCGACCCCATGCTGCTTATCCACGATCACTACGCGAAATACCAGTTCCCTTTCCATGCCCGGGTAGGCGCCGGCTCGCTTGCCAACGCTGAGGGTGTGGGTTGCGTCGTTCCAGCGGATCAGTACGGTCGCGTATGCGCCTTTCTCGTAGGCATAGGTATCGTCCTCATCCGAATAGATATCGAAGCTTCCATCGGCTCCGGCATAGATTCGCAACTCGATAGGCGACGCTGGCTTCTGAGTGGCGTATTCAATCTCAGGCCCCATGGGAAGGATTGATCCTGCGCGAACGTACAGCGGTATGCGATCGAGAGGAGCAGGAGCGTCGATGCGCTGATCTCCCTGCAACTTCTCTCCCGTCCAGAAGTCGTACCATGCGGCCGCCGGAGGCAGATAGACCTGCCTGCTCTTCGCGCCCTCGATCGTCACGGGATTGACCAGCAGGGCGGGGCCAAACATGAACTGGTCGCCGATGTCGCGCGCGATCTGATTCGTGCGCCAGTCCATCACGAGGGGCCGCTGCATCGTGTAATCCTCGTTGGTAACGCGCCATGCCAGCGAGTAGATGTAGGGCATCAGGCGATAACGCAGCTTGTCGTAATTTACCAGGATCGTCGTGACTGACCGTGGGTGCGGAAGACCGGGCAGAAGGTCCCGAACTGGTACCAGCGCGCATACAGTTCCTGGTAGCGCGGATCTGTCGTGTCGCGCTCGTAGGGATAGCCATAGCCTGCAATGTCCGTGGTCCAGTAGGGCATGCCGGAGAGAGCGAAGTTGAGCCCCGCTGGAATTTGTCGCGTGAAGGTAAGAAAAGTTCCCGTCACATCGCCGGACCAAACCGTTGTGGCATTGCGCTGCTGCCCGAGGAACGCCGATCGCGTCAGCAGGAAGACGCGCTTCTGATCCGTGGTCTTGCGCCAGTGGTCGTAGATATTTCCGGTGTGCATTAGGGGAAAAATATTCGTATAGCGCGCCCCACTGCCAATGGCGAGCGTCTTGTCAAAGAGCGCAGCATCGCCATCGCCGTTGAAGGTCTCCGGTTCGGAGCTGTCCAGCCAGAAGGCATCCCACCCCTGCGTAAAAACCTTGCCGGGCAGAAGATTCCAATATGTCTCCCGTGCCGCGGGATTCGTGGGATCGTAGAGAGGCGAGTTGGGGATAGTCTCCTTCTTCGCAGCCATCTCCTTGTAAGTGTTCGATTGCACATCCAGCATCGCCCAGGTATTCGGCGGTGTACTCCGGGTCGCCCTGCTTTACCCACCAGAACCAATCCTGCACGATGCCATCGACGGGAACGTGTTGCGAACAGTACTTCTCCGCAACGTCGAGGAGTTCCTGCGCGGAGCGGTAGCGGTCCTTCGACTGCCAGAAGCCGTACGCCCACTTCGGAAAGAGAGGCGCCTGTCCCGTGAGCTGGCGATATTGGTGGATAACCTCATCCAGCTCCGGACCATATACGAAGTAATAATCGATCGCATCGCCAGCCTCGGCCGTCATCTTCAGAATCGTAGGAAAGCGATTGTCTACCCACGACTTCGAAGCCGTGTTCCACAGCATCCCATAGCCCTTGCTGGAAACGAGGAAGGGGAATGCGACGTCGGTATTGTTCTGCGCGAGTGCGATGACCGCACCGCGATAGTTGTAGATCCCCGCCTGGTGCTGGCCCAACCCGTAGAGACCCTCTTCCGGAGCGGGCATAAACCTGTCGCTCACCTGGTGAACATTCTCGCCGTTCAGCACGACCGGAACATAGCGGCGTGGATGATCGCCATTCTCCTGCAGCAACTGGCCACCGGTGGAGTCCTTGAAGGTAAGGCTGCCATTCTCATGATTCAGTACTACGCGGAGGCGGGAGGTGGAGAGCGTGTCCTCCTTCTCCCCGGCAGCAAATTCAAATGGACTGCTCGGGCAGGCCGCCACGATCCAGGGCTGCTCAGGCGAAGACGCCTTAGGATCGCCCGGCCCCGCCACCACATGCAGCAGCGATGGTCCACACACGATTACGTGGAGAGTCTCCACGCCATTCCGCATCACCGCGCCGGTAGGCTCCCGCTCGACAACGATCTTGGGAGCATCCGCGGCGAAAGCCAACTGGCCAGCAGAGAGGCCGAGCACGGCGAAGCTCGATAGGAAGAACGCGGGCAGGCGCAGGCACGCAGAGATTTTCATTGCTCGCTCCACTGAAAATTGGGGTCGCACAACAGCCTACACCCAGACATTCCAGAGATGCGGAGAAGAATGGTGCTCGATGCGAATTTCCCTGGTTATCGCTCCACAGCCATGGCGACGGAGTTGCCGCCACCCAGGCAGAGCGCGACTACTCCGCGGTGCACGTCGCGCCGGATCATTTCATACAGCAGAGTCACCAGGCAGCGAGCACCGCTGGCGCCGATCGGATGACCAAGCGCGACTGCCCCACCGTTCACGTTTACCTGGGCGGCATCGAGAGCCAAATCACGAATGAGCGCTACCGCCTGCACTGCGAAAGCTTCATTCAATTCGAACAGGTCCACGCTGTCGGTGGTCCACCCCGCTCGGGCCAGCACCTTTTGCACTCCGGCGATCGGAGCAAGCATCACCCACTTGGGATCAATCCCACTGGTTGCCTGCGCACGAATCCTGGCTAATGGTGTGAGACCAAGCTCCTGCGCCTTCCGCGCGGACATCACGACTAGGGCTGCGCCTCCATCGTTCACCCCGGGAGCGTTACCTGCCGTCACCGTGCCATCTTTCTTGAAGGCAGGCTTCAGTGCACGCAGAGCCTCGATGCTGGCGTCTTCCCGAATCGACTCGTCGCGGGCGAAGACGGTCGCTTCACCTCCGCGCTTCTTAGGTGGCAACTCCACCGGCACGATCTCCGCCGCAAACCGGCCTTCCCGCATTGCCGCAGCCGCCTTAAGATGCGAATTAAGCGCGTAGCAATCCTGCTCGTCACGGGTGATGCTGTACTTCTCCGCCACGTTCTCGCCCGTCATGCCCATGTGATAGTCGTAGTAGGCATCCCACAATCCGTCCTGGATCATCGAGTCAACCACGGTTGCATTGCCCATGCGGAAGCCGCTTCGCCCCTGCGGCAGCAGGTAGGGCGCATTCGTCATGGACTCCATGCCGCCCGCTACAACGATCTCTGCGTTGCCGGTCTGGATGGACTGAGCCGCCAGCGCAACAGCCTTCAAGCCGGAGCCGCAGACTTTGTTGATGGTCATCGCGCTCACCTCCATCGGCAATCCCCCCGTCAGCGCGGCCTGCCGCGCGGGATTCTGACCTAGGCCGGCAGAGACTACGTTGCCCAGGATGCACTCGTCGATCGTTGCAGCGTCGATACCGGCGCGCCGCACCGATTCCCTGACGGCGAGTGCGCCCAGTTGTACTGCGGATAGATCGGAGAGGGCGCCTTGAAATTTCCCAATGGGCGTTCGCACTGCGGATACGATAACGATTTCTTCCATGTCACGAGACCTCGATGATGCCGCATTGCTTTGCGCTGCGCTTGATACAACCACGGTCACTGGAGTGAGATGCCGAAAACGAGTGAAGGTTTCAGCGGACTGACAGTATCAAGCCAGAGCATGCGCGGGCAATCGAAAGACACTCGTCACCAGAAGCAAGATGACGTTTCGCATGAAGACCCTTCCTCAAATCGCGTCAGCGAAAGAAAAAGTATGGAGCGTTCTGACCACTCGCGTACCAACGGTAGTGTCCCGTTTTGAATTTTGCATTGCTCTTTTCGATTCCAAGAATCAGAAGTGTTAGGCGATGCGTGATTTTTTTTCTTGACACAATTTTCCAAGAACCATATACCTTCCCTAACTGCAATCTCGCATTGCAGATTCGATGCACATCGAAAAGGGAGAATAGAAACCATGGCAACAGCAAAAAAGGCAGCCAAAAAAGCACCCGCCAAGAAGGCAGCAAAAAAGGCGACGAAGAAGAAGTAATCCTTTGGCAAGAAGGATTCACGAACCACAAACGGGGGACGCGATGAGCGTCCCCCGAAGTCTGTTTGGGTTGGACCGGATTGAGAAAGTACAACGATGACGCGACGCCGCTGGATTGCTGATCACTGGGATGAGGCCACCGCGCTCTTTACAGGCGATCAGGCCCTGCACCTCGCGCGTGTTCTGCGCGCACAGCCGGGTATGGAGTACGACATCGTGGCGGGGGGGCGAGTGTGGCATGGCGTCGTCGCCAGCGTCTCGCTGGAAGAGGTCCGCTTCAATCTCGTCGCTGAGGTACAGGCCGACCCCGCCCTATCGGTCACGCTCCTGCTCTCCATTTTTAAATTTGATCGCATGGAGTGGGCGATTGAGAAGGCTACCGAACTGGGAGTGGAATGCATCGTGCCCGTGATTGCGCGACGAAGCGAAAAGCACCTGGCACTTGCGGCCGAGAAGCGGGTGGAACGCTGGCGCAGGATCGCGCACGAAGCTGCTCAGCAGTCACGCCGATCCGACGTCCCCATCATCGAAGATGCCATTGCCTTGAAAGTGGCCGCACGCAACTCTCCGGATTCCGTCCGACTCGTACTTGCCGAGCAGGAGAGGGGAACAACGCTGCGGCAGTACCTGGGGGAAATGATGACTGCCGTCGGAGATGACGTACCAGCAATCAGGATTGCGATTGGTCCCGAGGGAGGATGGGCTCCGGAGGAGGCAGCCCTGCTGGATGCCGAAGGATGGAAGCCCGTTAGCCTGGGGCCTCGCATCCTTCGCGCAGAGACGGCGGCAATTGCCGCTCTGTCAGTTGTTGCGTCCATGCTGGAATAAGGGCGTCTGCTAGCTGAAGAGCCCCTTCATCTTGTCGAAGAGTCCGCGAGAAGTGGGCGTGTTCTCAACGCTCAAGGTGTCAGCCAGTTGGCGCACCAGATCCCGCTGCACCTTGTTTAGCTTTTTGGGTGTCTGAACCATGACCTCAACAATGAGATCTCCTCGCCCGTGCTCGTTCAAATAAGGAACCCCCTTTGAGCGAATGCGGAATGCCTTCCCACTCTGGGTGCCTTCGGGAATTCTCAGCTTTGTATCGCCGTCGAGCGTGGGGATATCCAGTTCCGCTCCCAGGGCGGCCTGGGGAAACGATATCGGCAGCACGAAATGCAGATCGTTCCCGTCCCGGTCGAAAAACTGGTGCGGCTTTACCGTCAGAAAGATGTAAAGATCTCCCTTGGGTCCGCCAAAGCGGCCAGCATCTCCCTCCGTCTGGTAGCGGATGCGCGTGCCGTCTTCGACGCCGGCCGGTACCTTTACATGAATGGTGTGCTCACGATGCCCGCGCGTATCACCTTTGCAGGTGGAACAGGGATCCGATATCACCGAACCCGTGCCGGCGCATGCAGGGCAGGTACGCGCGATGGAAAAGAAGCCTTGCTGGTAGCGAACCTGTCCCCGGCCCTGGCACTGCTGGCAACTGGACGGGCCCCGCGAGCTCGCCGTGCCGGTTCCGTGACAGTCGCCGCAAACCTCCAGGCGACGAATCTCGACATCCAGGTCCTTGCCAAATACTGCGTCGGCGAATTCGATGGTAAGGTCGTAGCGCAGATCCTGCCCGCGTTGCACCCGTGAAGCCTTGCGACCGCCCCCGCCGGCGTTGAACATCTCGCCAAAGAAGTCCCCGAAAATGTCGCCGAGATCCTGGGCGCCCGCAAAAGGATTGCCACCGCCACCGCCGCCGTTAAACGCAGCATGGCCGTAGCGGTCGTAAGCGGCCCGCTTATCGGGGTCGGAGAGAATCTGATATGCCTCGCTAGCCTCCTTGAACTTATCCTCGGCATGCGGGTTGTCCGGATTGCGATCCGGATGATGCTGCATCGCGAGTCTGCGATACGCCGTCTTGATCTCCTGATCGGAGGCGTCGCGGGAGACACCGAGAAGTTCGTAGAAATCGGTTTTGGCCACGTTGTCTGTTCTGCTCATGCTTCTTTCTGCTTCGGATTGTGGGCTACGCGGACCATCGCCGGTCTTAACAGGCGTTCACGGATGCGGTAGCCGCGTCGAATCTCATCGACAATTTGTTGATCCGGGACATCGTCCGTCTCCACCGTGCCAAGTGCCTCGTGCACGCGAGGATCAAACTGCTGTCCCACTGCTTCCACAGGTACTACGTTCAGCGAACGGAGAGCTTCGTCCATTTGCTTCATGATCAATTCCACGCCGCCTCGCAGCTGCTCAGCAGATCCGCTGGCATTCAGGGCGAGCTGGAAATTATCCAGCACCGGAAGGAATTGCTCCACGGTATTTCCGGTCGCATAGTCGCGGAACTCTGCGCGCTCGCGCGTCTCGCGCTTGCGGGCGTTGTCGAACTCGGCCTGCAGTCGAGCAAGCCGATCCAGCAGTTGGTCGCGCTCAGCCTTCACGCGCTCGTATTCTTCCTGCGAAACTGACGCGCTCGAAAGCGGCATTTCCACCGGGTTGCCATAAGAGTCTTCTACAGTCACGCCCGTTGCCAGATCCCCTGCGGGATCCGTAGCCGGATCAGCGTTCTGCAGCACGTCGATCTTCTCGTCAGAAATTTTTCCAGTTTTGGACATCCGTGCCTTTGTGAATATTTCCTTCATAGATTCATAGGGTTGTCGCAGCGGTGAGTCTTTGCGATGACGCGCCGCCACTACTGCGGTGCCTGTAGGATGCGGTCAGAAAGTTGTGCGATAAACGAAACCGCGTTGATCGTCTCTTGATACTGCATGCGGATGGGACCAATGACGGCTACCGTACCGAGGCTCTCCGCACCCAACCGCACCGGCGCGCCAAAGAGCACTATGTTGCTCAGCTCGGGTATGGAATCTTCCAGGCCCACCACCACTCGCACGGCCTGCTGGCGGGCATCAACGTAGGCGTTCAGCAATTCAATCAGCCGCTGCTTGGTTTCGAGCGCACCCAGCAGTTGGCGCAGGCGCTCGCGGTCCATCTCGCTCGCCACCAGGTTCCCCACGCCTTCCACATAGAGGCTCTGATCCGCACCGTCGGGTGCAAACGCCCCCTTGCGGCAAAGTTCTTCGACCGACGTCATCAGCAGATCGTACTCATTGCGCTCCGCTTCAACGCGATGCTCAAGCTCAACGCGGATGCGCTCAATCGACCAGCCGTGAAAATTCTCATTCAGGAAGCGGGCAGCGACTTCCAGCTCCGTGTGGGAGAGATCACGATCCATCATCAGCACCCGATCGAGCACGGCGCCGGCCATAGTAACCAGAACAGCCAGCACTCTGCCCGCCGTAAGTCGCGTGAAGTGGATGTGCTCCAGCGAATGCGCCTCAGTACTGGAAGCCAGCGCAACGCCCACGCCGCTCGACAGCAGCGCCAGCACGTGCGACGTCCTCTCCAGAAATTGCTGACTGCTGTTGACCCCGGCAAAACTGTCTTCTATCTGGTCGCGCCGCTCCTGCGGCAGCGTGCCCGGCGCAAGGCGCGAGAAACCGCTAAGCTGTTCGACATAAAAACGAAATGCCTGCGCCGTCGGGATACGACCGGCAGAAGTGTGGGGCTGCTCCAGCAGACCTGCTTCCCCCAGGCTGGCCATCACGTTACGGATGGTGGCAGAACTCATTCCGTCCTTGCTGCCAAAGCGATGCGCAACCACTTGAGAAGCCACAGGTTCGCCTGTAGCGATGTAGTTCTCTACGATCGCCGTCAGTACAAGCCGTTCCCGCGGACTGATTCTAAGGTCGGCAGCCATATTTCACCGGCCCTGACACCCATATGTGCAGCAATCGAAGCTGCTAACGGGCAGGGTCTTCCTGTTTAATTCTAGGAACCGCAAAGAGGGGTGTCAAGGAAGCTAAACTGGTGCCCGACCTCATCCTCTCTGGATTGAGCGAAATCAAGCCATGCTTAGCGCCGCTCGCGCCTGGTCCAGCAAGCGCTCGCGACCAGGATGTTGCGGTGGAGGACCGGTCGCCAGCATTTCCGCAACGATCTGCTCGATCCTGTCGTGCATGCTGGAATCGTTATCGAAGACCGCGACCCGGTCAAGAAATCCGATTCTGCGAATTGTTCTACGCAGAATCTCATCGTCGCGGGACGCGGCAAGCCCGGCAGCAACCATCGCGAACAGCGGGTACGATCCCGCAGCATGAAAACAATCCAGCCGAGTACCCTGCCATGCCTGGGCCCGGGCATCGTCGGTATCGACAGCCAGATCATACCGTTCCCGCGTCTCGGGATAAATGCGTTTCCAGAAAGCAAGCGCGATCGATCCCGGACTCGAACCCTCGTCTGCAATCGCGTCTTTCAGCGCTCCGGCATGGATGAACGCGAAGGACAAACCCAGCGCAAACGTGGGATCTGTATGGCAAACCGTGTCGCCGACAGGAATCATACCCAGAACCCGAGCCCGGCCCCTCTCGACGTAATGCCGCAGGGTGTTCTGCAACTCGCCCATAGCCAGTACGGGAGTTAGGGGAAGTGCAAATTCTGGATCCACCAACGCCGCAAGCGTAGGGATTGAACGGGCCACAGCGTCCCACGCGGCGTCGTGCTGCAGAATGCGGAGGTCGTGATCCCAGCTTCCTACGGCCAGAACCAACGCAAAGGTTCCGTTGTCTCCGGTAAAGGAACTGTACCCGGCATAGCCGAGATCGCCTCGCGGAGTGGTTAACCACGGACCCCGAGGAAACTCTTTCCCAGGCCGCATCTGGAAGTAGCGCGAGTAGTAAACGATGTGCGTTTTGGAACTTTCAGTTTTTAGCGTAGTCCCCGCTGCAGCCAGTTTCGCGAGGAACGAAGTTGTTCGCCCCTGCGCGTCGACCACCAGGTCCGCGAGGATGCGCTCGCCTGTCTCAGTAGCTACTCCACAGACTGTCGGCACATCGCCTTCTTTGAACAACAGGTCGACCACACGAGTGGAAGACCGGACTTCGATTCCCGGCTCCAGCAAAACAGCCCGCCGGAACGCCCACTCCATCACTGGTCTCCGCACGGAGAGGTACACCATCTCGTGGTCATCAGCTTCCGCATCTCCTCGTATCTTGCTCGCGAGGGAAAAGTCGCTGGCTCCTGCCTGAAGCAGCGCCTTATACACATCAGGAAACAGCTGCATCAGTTCGCGGCGTCCGCGAGGAAGAAATGCGTGCGGCTGCTGAAAGTGTGCAATGCCTTTTCTGGTCCAGTTGAAGGATGATTCGGGATTTTCGTTGAGTTCGAAGGCGTCGCGCTCAACCAGCGTAATCATGTGTCCTGCGCGAGCGAGACAAAGGGCAGCCGCCAACCCAGCCATGCCTGCGCCCACGACCGCAATCTTCATCCTTCGACTTATAGCATCGTTGGCCGTCGAAAGTATCCTGTTTTCAAGAGCTTTATCGCAGCGCTCGTTCCAGAGCCGTCAAAACCGGACTTGACGGATTAGTCGATCTCCAGGATGTTCTCCACCTTCGAAGATTGCGCCTTGGCGCTCTCTGCCACCTTTTCCGCTACGCCATAGAACTGCTTTCCCTGTGCGGATTCGGGGCCGCCCAGCGCCACCGGCATGCCTGTGTCGCCGCCCTCACGAATCTCCGGAACCAGCTCGATCGATCCCAGGAACGGCACGCTGAACTGCGACGCCATGCGGTCCGCCCCACCTTTTGCAAATATGTCGATGACCTCATGGCAATGAGGACACGTAAAGTGGCTCATGTTTTCGATCACGCCGAGCACCTCGACGTTGACCTGGTGAAACATCTCGAGTGCCTTGCGCGCATCCTGCAGCGCCACATCTGAGGGAGTTGAGACCACCACCGCACCCGTCAACGGGACAGTCTGCACCAGCGATATGACGACATCTCCGGTTCCGGGAGGCAGATCGACAAGCAGAAAATCCAACTCGCCCCACTCCACCTGCTGCAGAAACTGGCGAATGATCTGGTGCAGCATCGGGCCGCGCATCACCAGCGGCTTGTCGCCCGGAGAGATGAATCCGATCGAGATCACCTTCACGCCGTGAGCAAGGTTCGGCTGGATCTGGCCATTTTCGCCCACGCGGGGTTGCGCGCTTGAACCCATCATCAGCGGGACGTTGGGTCCATAGATATCGGCGTCAATCAGTCCAACGCGGTAGCCGAGCCTGGCCAGCGCGACTGCTGTGTTAACTGCGACTGTGGTCTTGCCCACTCCACCCTTGCCGGAGCCGATTGCAACAATGTTGGCCACGCCGGGAAGCGGCTGTGGTACTGGCTGAGCTGGTGCATGTCCCATGAAGAATTCCTACTTCCTTCTAGCGATATTTCGTTATCCGGTCAGTCAGCCCGGATGGTCATGGCAAGATTGCCTCTTGCGATTGCCTCGTCGCACTGAATCCCAATTTTCCGATTAGAGCAGCTTGGCCGCCCGCTTATGCTCGACCTCTGCCTGGCGATGTTCCCTTCGCCGCAACGCTCCTTCATAGCGGCGCACTTCGTCCGCACTCCTGGCCAGCAGCGCAGGTACCGGCACCCGATTGCCCTGGGGATCGATGGCCACAAACGTCAGATATGCAGACGCCACGTGGCGGTGCGTGCCGGCTTTGATGCTTTCCACCCACACCTTCACGCCGGTCTCCATCGAAGTGCGAAAAGCGCGGTTTACTGAAGACTTCAGAATCAGCAGGTCGCCCACATGAACCGGGGAGATGAAATCGATGTGATCCATTGAAGCTGTGACCACATGGGTTCGCGCATGCCGGAATGCCGCCATGGCTCCTACCAGGTCAATAAAGTGCATCAGCCTACCGCCCAGAAGATTGCCAAGTGTGTTGGCATCGTTCGGCAAAATCAGCTCCGTCATTTCGGACTGCGAATCTGCAACCGTACGGGGCGGAAGTGGTGGATCGTACAAATGCATGAAAACTCTCTTCCTGTAGAACGTCCATCTGCGCCCTGAGGCGAAGATCTCACTGCACCAGCAGTTAGAATCAATGGTGCCTGCTCATTTCGGGCTGCATCCAGTTTCAGCAATTGTGGAGAATTACGCAAATCCGCCCTCTGGCCGAACGAGCACAACTCTCACGTGAAGAGGAACTCATGAATAAGGTAACGATGTTGCAGGAAATCCTGGCTCAAAACCCCATGGACAGCTTTGCCCGGTACGGCCTGGCAATGGAGTTCTCAAGCACAGGAAAAATTACCGAGGCGTTGGCTGAATTTGACCGCCTGCAGCAGGACCATCCCGACTACACACCCGGATACTTCATGGCGGCACAAACCCTGGCCGGGGCCGGCAAGACCGACGAGGCAAAGCTGCGCCTGACCAACGGCATCGCCTGCGCTGTTCGCACCGGCAACGCCCATGCTCAGCGCGAGATGCAGGAAATGCTGGACGATCTGGAAGGATGAGACGAGACCCGCTCCGGCCTGACTTGGGGTTTGTCAACGCGATCTTTACCCGGCCCATAAATAACTTTCACCAGGAATCTCAGGCGATCAAAAGAGAAACGGCCAAATCGTTTTAGGACACCGCCGAGACGTGCATAATGGCTGCAGTTATGAAAATCCCTCTCTTCCCGCTGGACGTCGTGCTCTTTCCCGGAACCCCGCTCCCACTGCACATTTTCGAGGACCGGTACCGCGAAATGATTGCCGGGTGCCTTGAACACGACAGCGTCTTCGGGGTGGTGCGCGCTCAGCGCGAGGGCCTTGCAGTCGTGGGATGCACCGCTCACATCGTGCGCATTCTCGAGCGCTATACCGACGGCCGGCTGGACATACTTTGCGAGGGTATCGAGCGATTTGAAATCGAGCTGCTCGATAATTCCCGTTCATTTCTGCAGGCAGAAGTGGATCTACTGCCCGACCTGGAAAGCCTCGCCACCAGGAGAGAGCGCGAAGAGTGCCTGCACCTACACTACGAGTCGTTGGAACTCGCCGGCGAAATGGTGTCGCATTCCCACTTCGATCTCGATCATCCCATCTCATTTCAATTGGCTGCCGGTATTCCTGCCGACCTCGCGTTCAAGCAGGAACTGCTTTGCCTGCGCTCGGATGCCGAGCGCACTCGTCGCTTGTTGGCCTTCTATCGCGCCATGTTGCCCAAGCTTCGACGCGGCGCCCAGGCATCGGCTGGCGCCAGCCACAACGGCCACGTCATGTAGTCTGCGTTGATTCCATGGAACCATACGCGAACCAGCGCATCCAATTCTACAAACGGCGCGTTTCACCTGTATGCTAGTCGTCTCCAGCTGGATCTTCCCAGCTACGAGAGGGTCAAACGGCTCCGTCGCGAAGATCAAAGGGCCCGCCAGAAACAAAAAGACGCGTATTCAAGCGACGGGCAACGAGCAAGCCAACACGTGAATTGCGGGAGCGATCAATGCCCTTATCGAGCCACCTTCCCCTGACTCTGGGTGAACTTCGCAAGAACAACCTGTTTTCCGAAGCACGCTTGAAAACGCGAAGCGTGAAAGACGAAATGCGCGAGAACCTGATCGCGCGCCTGAAAGGAAGAGAGATCCTCTTCCCCGGCATCGTCGGCTATGAGGATACCGTCGTTCCCCAGATTGTGAATGCTGTTCTCTCGCGGCAGAATTTTATTCTTCTCGGCCTTCGCGGCCAGGCCAAGAGCCGCATCCTGCGCGCCCTGACCGCCATTCTCGATGAGAAGACGCCCTACATCGCGGGCTGCGAGATCCGTGACAATCCCTACCATCCCCTCTGCCGTCGCTGCCGCGAGCTTCTCGATGAGAAGGGTGATGATGTCGCCATCGCATACATGGACCGCAAGGAACGCTTCGTTGAGAAACTGGCGACTCCCGACGTCACCGTCGCCGATCTTGTTGGAGATCTTGACCCAATCAAAGCCGCCCGCGGAGGGCAGGACCTCTCCAATGAGCACACCATGCACTACGGTCTGCTTCCCCGCGCCAACCGCGGCATCTTCGCTATCAATGAGCTTCCCGATCTCGCAGGCAAAATCCAGGTCGCACTCTTCAACATCATGCAGGAAGGCGATGTCCAGATTAAGGGCTACCCCGTAAGATTGGAGCTCGACCTGGCTCTCGTCTTCAGCGCAAACCCCGAGGATTACACCGCTCGCGGAAAGATCGTTACTCCGCTCAAGGACCGGATCGGGTCTGAGATTCGCACGCACTATCCTGAGACCCTGGAAGAAGGGATCTCCATCACCAGCCAGGAAGCGTGGACCGATCGCGGCGTCGGGCGCATTCAGATTCCCCCGTACGTGCGTCAGATCGTGGAGCAGATCGCCTTCAGCGCTCGCGAAGACAAAAAAGTGGACCGGCGCAGCGGCGTCAGTCAACGCCTGCCCATCTCCACCATGGAACTCGTAGTGTCGAACGCCGAACGCCGCGCCCTTCTACATGACGAAGCGCTGGTCGTGCCTCGCGTGAGCGACCTGTATGCCGCTCTCCCCGGGATCACCGGCAAGGTCGAGCTTGAGTACGAGGGTGAATTGCGAGGCGCGGACGCGGTCGTGCGCGAGATCATCCGCGTCGCCGTCGCGAAAATCTACGACCAGTATTTCTCCAGTACTAACACCCAGCAGATCGAACAGTGGTTCAACCTGGGCGGCACCGTGAAGATCGACGACGAGCAGTCGGTCGCCGACACCGTCACCGAACTGAAGCAGATCCAGGGCCTCTTCGAAAAGCTCTCCGCAGTCTCGGTCAAATCCTCTGACGCACCGGAGCACGTAGTCGCCGCTTCGGAATTTCTGCTGGAGGGAATGTATGCGCACAAAAAGCTGAGCCGCAGTGAGGAGCGCGGCTTCTCCGCACAGGAGAAGACTGTGCGTCGCCCGGAACGAATGGAGACGGAAGCCGAAGACTGGCAGCAGAAACGCGTTCGCCGAGGTGGGCTGAATTAACCTCTGTCAGGACGTGGCGTCGGAGATCTTCCCATGAAGCGTGTTCGCTACACCAAATACAACGGCAGCCCGGCTTCCGAAATGAGCATGGAAGACCTGCTGCAGGCGCTTGCGAACTTCCTGCTCGACTCCGGCTACCAGGATCCCTTTTCCAGATTCGCCGAACTCGATGGCGACCATACGATGGAGAATCTGCGCGAAGCGCTGCGCCAGGCGCTCGAAGCCGGCGACCTCTTCGACGAAAACCTGCAGAAGAAAATTGACGAGATGGCCGAGAACGGCGATCTCGATGAATTGATCGAACAACTCATCGATCGCATGGAGCAGGAGAACTACATCTCCAGTGCCGGGAATCCCTCGCAGGCATCCGGGGTGCAGGGCCACGCCGGCCAGGCCGAAGGTCCCGTTCGATTTGAGGTGACAGACAAGAGTCTCGACTTCCTCGGATTCAAAACACTCCGCGATCTGCTCGGATCACTGGGTAAGTCCAGCTATGGCCGCCACGATACTCAGGATCTATCCACCGGCATTGAGACCAGCGGAGCTTCCCGACGCTATGAATTCGGCGACACTCTCAATCTCGACACCACCGCCACACTCAGTTCCGCCATCGCGCGCGAGGGGATCCGTCTTCCGCTCAACATCGAGCACAGCGATCTTCACGTGCACCAATCTGAGTATCAAAGCTCATGCGCAACTGTGGTGATGTTGGACTGCTCGCACTCGATGATTCTCTATGGCGAAGATCGCTTCACCCCGGCCAAGAAAGTCGCCATGGCGCTCTCGCACCTCATTCGCACGCAATATCCCGGCGACTCGCTCTCGCTGGTGCTCTTTCATGACTCGGCTGAGGAGATGCCGATCTCCCAGATCGCGCGCGTCAAGGTCGGCCCCTACTACACCAACACGCGCGAGGGCTTGAGAGTGGCGCAAAGGGTCCTCGACCGGCAGCGCAAGGACATGAAGCAGATCGTGATGATCACCGACGGCAAACCTTCAGCGCTGACCCTGCCCGACGGCCGCATCTACAAGAACGCCTTTGGACTGGACCCTCTGGTGGTGAGCGAAACGCTCGAAGAAGTAGCGCGCTGCAAGCGCTCCGGCATCATGATCAACACCTTCATGCTCGCTTCAGATCCCGGGCTCGTGCAATTCGTGCAGAAAGTCACCGCAATGTGTCGCGGAAAAGCCTACTTCACCACACCGGAGACACTCGGCGAATATCTGCTGATGGACTACATGCAGCGCAAAATGCGCACCGTTCACTAGGCCGCCATAGCGCCATACGCTTAGGCCTGGGGACGCGCAAGCTGATTGCGAAGATTCCCGGCAAGCTCCACCATGAGCTTCAGCTTCTCCTGCAGCGTTGGCGAGACAGAAGACTCGGCCAGGGCCAGTTGCGATTGCAAGAGTAACCCAGTCACCGTCGACTTCAATTCATTTTCGATCGTGGTGGCAGCGGCTCGCATGGCCAGCGACTGTTCCTGTTCGCGGCGTACCAGCGCCGATCGAACTTCTCTCACCACGCGGGGTGTACCGGAAATCGCGAAGTTCACCTGCAGCGGCACCGCCAGCTCAGCGTGTTTCCAGATCAGCTCCGTTCCCTCCGGATCGGCCTCGGCAAGAGAATCATCAACTACCACCACTGCATACTGCGTGCGGCGAAGAGCCGCCAATGCTGCCTTGCGCGAAGCCACCAACTCAACAGCCGCACCCAGTTGGCGGCTCATTGCGGTGGCGCAGTTCTCGGCCCCGGCAAGCGCGGTAATCATCAAAATAGGCTGGCTCACAATTCACTCCTGATCTTCCCAAAAAGATGTGCGGATTTCGTTCTGTTATGGAGGGCTCTTACGCTGCCGGCTCATGCGAGGCAGGCTGGCTCAGTCGGCTGCCTGCGCCGTCATCGCATCGGTGATGCCGTACTCCTTCAACTTGCGATAGAGCGTGGTCTTCCCAATGCCGAGAAGCCGCGCCGCCATCAGCTTGTCACCGTGGAGCTGGCGAATGGTAGAAAGAATCGCCTGCTTTTCCATCTCGGCGAGAGGAGTTACCTCGGGTTCATGCTCTTCCGGCGATTCAGCGGGCGCCCCAACTACAGCTGTGCGCGTCCGGCTCACCTGCAGACGAAATTCCTGCAGCTGCGTTGGCAGATCTCCCATGTGCAGCGTTGGCCCGGAAGAAAGCGCGCATGCTCGCTCAATGGAGTTTTCAAGCTCGCGAACATTGCCCGGCCATTCGTAATCGATCATCGTGCGCAAGGCGTCGTCGCTCAGCGTATAACTGGTCGCGCTCTCCCGCGACATCCGATCCAGGAAGTGAGCGGCCAGCATGGGAATATCCTGCCGGCGGTCGCGCAACGGCGGAATACGCAGGTTCACGACGTTCAAGCGGTAGTACAGATCTTTTCGGAACCGTCCCTGTTCCACCATCGCCGCGAGATCGCGATTGGTCGCCGCCAGCACGCGCACATTGATCGGAATCCTATGGGTCGCGCCAACCGGGCGAATCTCTTTTTCCTGCAGCGCACGCAGCAGCTTCGCCTGCAGATCCAGCGGCAGTTCGCCGATCTCATCCAGAAAGACCGTGCCTCCCTCAGGCGAAGCAAGCAGTCCGTCCTTGGACCGATTCGCGCCAGTGAAAGCTCCCTTCACGTATCCAAAGAGTTCGCTCTCAATCAGCGTCGGCACCAGCGAACCGCAATCTACTGGAATGAATGGCTTGTTGGCATGGCTCCCGTTGGAGTGGATGGCGCGGGCTACAAGCTCCTTCCCCGTACCGCTCTCCCCGAGTATCAACACGGGATGGGAGCTCTGAGCCACCTTCGACAAGATGCGGTACAGCTTGTCCATCTCAGGACTGCGCCCGATGATATTGCCGAGGCCTTGCTGATTGCGAAGCCGCTCGCGCAGCCGGCGGCTGGATACATTCAACGTCCGCCGTTCCGAAGCACGCTCCAGAACCCCCGCGATCTCGTCGATAGCGAAGGGCTTCGTAAGATAGTCCGATGCTCCTGTGCGCATCGCCTCAACCGCCGAGTTCACGGTGGCAAAGGCCGTCATCACGATAACGGACGTCTCAGGATGAAGTGTCTTCACCTCTTCCAGCAGCTCGAGGCCGGCCGATACCGGAGCCCGCAAGTCCAGAAGAAGAATGTCGATCGCACTGCCGCGCAGTAGTTCGCGAGCCGCGTCCACGGTCGCAACGCCTATGGATGCGTACCCCTTGCTCGACGCTATTTCGCAGCAGGCAGAACGCACCGCAGCATCCTCGTCTACGACGAGAAGGTGCATCTTTCCCGCAGTCTCCACCATTTCAGGATAAGTCTGCATGAAATAACTTGTAGGAACTATTGCAAGCATTGTATCCGGCTTTCTTCCGTGTTGCTGTGATCTTCGACTAACGCTTCTGTGGGAGCGACGTGCGCCGTCCCGAGGGGAAATGTCATTTCGAATCGCGCGCCTTCGCCGGCGAAGCTCAATACCTCGATCGTTCCGCCAGCCGCCTCGATCAGGTCGCGCACAATCGCCAGGCCAAGACCGCGAATCCCGGCAGCCGTCCAGTTATCCCCATCCGCCTGCCCGTGCCTGGTGGAGTAACCGCAATCGAAAACCAGCGGCAACAAATCCTCAGCGATTCCTGGACCGTTGTCGGCCACGCTCACAAGAATGCCAGCCAGTCCCGAAGCATCGCGCACTTCCCTCACGTCGATGTCGATTGCTCCGCCACCCGGCATTGCTTCCGATGCATTCCGGACCAGGTTGATCAGGATTCGAGTCAAATCCTCGCTCGCCAGCGGCGATGGCCCTTCATATCCTCCGCAGTTCGCTTCGATATGAATCGAAGGACCGGCCAGCGCGGACAACATTTTGTGAATGCTATCCAGTTCCTCGGCAAGGTTGTGACGCTCAACTCCGCGTTCGCCGCGATCCATCTCAGGCTGCCCCTTCGTCGAAGACGTGGACCGCGATGGATCGGCGATTAGCGGCATATCGCAGGCATCCGCACACCCTGCCCTCGAAATTACGGCGGGAAGTCCCGCAAGCCGCTCCAGCATTTTGCTGCCTGCCTGTGCCACCAGCCACAGATCGTCGGCGTAGTGCTGGTGGCCGGGATTGAGCACCTCCGGTTCGGCCAGCAGATCGCTGTAAAGATTCAGCGCGGACAAGATGTTGCGAATATCGTGGGAGAGCGCCGCGATCGAACTACCCGCCACCGCCGCATCCTTTGCGAGGGTGAGCGGCATGACGCTCCGCGTAGAGGTAAATCTTCCCGCTGCCAGATTCGCGCTCACTGCGGCGGGCAAGGCTCGTTGCCCCGCACCAGCCTGTTTGCCTCTCGCATTCAACGGGCCTTCAAGTATCGAATTCATTGCAATCTCCCTCAATCAAAAAGCGCCCCAGCTCGACGCGGACCTCACTACATAGCTGCTTGCGCTTTCTATCCGACTGACTTCTCTTAATGCATTCCTTATTCCAAATTGGAACTCACCAATAACACTTTTCTCATCAATCACTTACGATAAACTTGGCAATCGCGCTCAAAACCTGCCTCGCATCGCGGATTTCCCGAAATGGAATCATCCGCCCTAGAACTCACAGCTAACATATTGAAATAAAACGCTTTACCGTGGACGCCCGTTCTGGAATTCATTCTGACGCCATTCCTCTTTCGGTCCAGACCTTCCGGCCGGATTCCTTGCCGGCCCAACCTTCACCCAAGGTGATGTCGTGCCTTAGAATGAATGCAATGATCAACACCGCACGTCCTGCCTCTCTCGCTCCCGGCTCCGCCACTTCTTTCCTCCGTTCTGATAACCGTGCCGCCGCCGATCTGCGGCCACTCCGCCTGACGCCCCATTACGTGCGCACAGCCGAAGGCTCCGTTCTCATCGAACTCGGAAACACTCGCGTGCTCTGCAACGCTACGGTGGAACTCGGCGTACCCGGATGGATGCGCAACAGCGGTCGCGGTTGGGTGACTGCGGAATACGGCATGCTTCCCCGTGCCACCCTCACCCGCACTGCGCGCGAATCGGAGCGCGGCAAAGTTGGTGGCCGCACCCACGAGATTCAGCGCCTCATCGGGCGTTCGCTGCGCGCCGTCGTTGATCGCGTCGCTCTCGGGGAGCGCACCGTCATCCTGGACTGTGATGTCCTGCAGGCTGACGGAGGCACCCGGACCGCGGCGATCACCGGAGCCTGCGCCGCCCTCGCGCTGGCCATGCAGGCGATGGTCAAGTCCGGAACACTGGCGCGTTCTCCCCTGCAGCAGATGGTAGCGGCCGTCAGCGTGGGAATCGTGCAGAACGCCGTTCTTCTCGATCTCGCCTATGAAGAAGACTCGCAGGCAGACGTGGACATGAATGTCGTGATGGCCGCCGACGGCGAATTGATTGAGGTCCAAGCAACGGGAGAGCGAACCACCTTCCCCCGTACCGGACTCGACTCGATGCTGGATATGGCTGCCGGCGGCATTCAACAAATGTTCGCGGCCACGCAGGCCATGCTGGACGCCGAACGCTGAAGTCCCTGCTACGAAATTGCACCGCCGGCGCGAGCGCATTTGAGGATCAACGGCGCGCCCTCGAACCAATCGTCGCGTTCCGGTTGGGAGATGCGCACCCGCACCTGCCAAAAACTGCCCGCCTTCAACATCGCTCCCAAAACTGCACGTCGTGACGTCGCCGGTTCCGTTTTGATCCTGCCTCGGATCCACTCTTGATTTCGCACTGCCCATCGCTAATGCTCTCTACCTTGCCAGCCGATACCGAAACCAGAACCGAGACGATGGCGTTTCGAAGTTCCGGGATGGGTGGTCACTCAAAAGTTCATGCTCACAGATAAGCCACAGTCATGGATTGATCCTCCAGAGACTGCTCAGCTTCAGAGATCGCAACTCGCGCATGGCTCGCGGCCAGGGATTCTGCCTTCCCGTGAAGCAGCAACAAAGCAAGAAACACACCGATGTTTGCGCCAAGAATGAATGCGATCGTGCCGACGATATAGATGACCATAGTCAAATCCTTCGTGCTCTTAGGATTGGTTACCAGGGATTACCTGCAAAACTTAGCAGGGATTCAATTGAGCGCGTGTTGACCATAGTCCGAATGTGGACCACTGACAGAATGTGGCCTTTCGACGACAACGCTTCCAATGTCTTTGTGCGAACGTTGCATTAGAGAAAGCTGCAAAAAAGCTAGGCAATACGCTGCTCCGCACCACAGAAGAGCATGCAAAGAGATCTCGACGCCCCTCTTGCGCGATGGCACGTTTGTTAGGCCATCAAACTTTGGAGTCGGAACTTGGTACCGGGCAGATGCCTCGCTCTGTTACCGCAATACTGGTTACTTCACACGGGGATGATACCCATGACTCAGCTCGATAGCCGCACAGATCATGCTGCCTTGCTCTATGCACAGGTTGCCCCGCCACCCCGGATAGACGTTAGCTATCGCTTCGGAATCAAGATGAGAGAGTTGCGCCGCGGTCGCAACTGGACACAGCAGCAAATGGCAAACTTCCTCGGCATCGATCGCAGCTACATCAGCGAAGTCGAACGCGGAAGAAAATCCATCTCCCTGCCCATACTCGAAGTCGTTGCTCTCGGCTTCGGTATCCACCTCTCCGATCTCCTTACCGATATCTAGCTCCGTCCACACCACCCCGTGGCAGGCAAGCGTGCCTCCGCGCGGACGCACATAAACCGCTCTACACACGTCCAATCCATTCCCCAAATAACAAAGCGGACTGCCGGCTTCCGCCGACAATCCGCTCTTCATGCCCCGTTGTATCTGGTTCGTTACTTGGTGACCAGTTCGCCTACCGCATACTTCTTCGCCATCTCGGCCATCGGAATCGGCTCGTAGTCGCCCGCATGTCCCGCCTGGCCAAACTGCACCATGCGCTCCGCAACGACCTTCTTCATGGCGTCGCGTGCTGGCTTGAGATAGTCGCGCGGATCGAACTTCTCCGGCGTCTCCGCAAATACCTTGCGAATAGCGCCCGTGATCGCCAGACGGTTGTCGGTGTCCACGTTGATCTTGCGTACACCGTTCTTGATGCCCAGCTGAATCTCTTCCACCGGCACGCCCCATGTCTCCTTGAGCTTACCGCCGTACTGATTCACGATGTCCTGCAGTTCCTTGGGCACGCTGGACGAGCCATGCATCACCAAGTGCGTGTGTGGCAACCGCTTGTGAATCTCGATCAGCAGATCCATCTTGAGAACCGAACCATCCGGCTTCTTGCTGAACTTGTAAGCGCCATGGCTGGTGCCAATGGCCAGTGCCAGGGCATCCACACCCGTCAGCTCAGCGAACTCAACCGCCTGGTCGGGATCGGTGACGTGCTCGAGGCCTGTACCGCCGGCGCCGTGTCCGTCTTCAATTCCGCCCAGCACGCCGATCTCACCTTCGACCGACACACCGCGCTCGTGCGCATACTCCACCACGCGACGCGTTACTTCCACATTCTCTTCGAAGGTCGTCGGCGTCTTGCCGTCAGCCTTCAACGAGCCGTCCATCATCACGCTGGTAAAGCCCAACTTGATCGCGGATACGCAGGTCTCAAAGCTGTTTCCGTGGTCCTGGTGCATGACCAGCGGAATATGAGGATAGAGTTCGTTGGCTGCGAGCATCAGGTGATACAGGTAATTGTCCTGCGCGTAGGAGCGCGCTCCACGGCTGGCCTGGATGATAACCGGGGACTTGGTCTCATCGGCGGCTTCCATGATCGCCTGAATCTGTTCCATGTCATTGACGTTGAAGGCACCAACGCCATAGTTCTTCTTGGCTGCTTCATCCAGTAACTGTCGCAAAGATACCAGGGGCATATTCCATCTCCTTCAAATCTCGAGGTTCTCACCTAGGATAAACCCTGCCCGGTGCCGAAGTCGGTGATCGATGCCTTCGACAATCGCCTGCTGCTCTCTATATACTAGGTGATTATCCCAATTCCTCCCGCATAGAGTTGGATCTGCCCCTGCAATTCCTTGAGATTTCTCTCCCCGGCTCGAAGCCAACTCCACCCACCACTCCTTCAGAAATTCCCCATCAACATCCCTTCCCTCAATGACTTGAACCGTCCGAATCATGGCTACCCAAATCCAGGCACACTCAGCTCCGAAATACGGGCCCACCCCCCCAAAAAGCACCTCCAACAATCAGGACTCCCGCAACTAGTCCTACATTAAATCTCACTATACCACTTGCGGATATATCCGTAAGTGGTATAGTGAGTTCATCGAGGGATGCAATGGCCGCAGCTACCCCAAACTCTGACAACCTTGAGACCATCCTGCCGCTCTCCGCAGCCGTCTTCTCCATCCTGCTTTCGCTTGCCGGAGGAGAACGGCATGGCTACGCCATCATGAAAGAAGTATCGCTGGCCGACGGCGGAGCCATCTCCATGGGACCAGGCACGCTCTACGGCTCTCTCGACCGCATGATGCAGCGCGGCCTAGTCGAGGAGACAGGCCAGACCGACGACGAGCGCCGCCGCTACTACCGGCTTACCGATCTTGGACGAAGAATTCTGAGTGCGGAGACGTCGCGCCTGCACCGCGCCATCTCCTCCGCCCGCCGCCGAGGGGTGCTCACCAACGGGGGCAACGCATGAGCCGCCCCCCACTCTTCATCGAGCGCGTTTACGCCCACGCGCTGGTTCTCTACCCCAGCCAATTCCGCCGGGCCTACAGCGAGCCATTGCGCCAGTCTCTGCACGATGCCATCACCGATATCCGCATCGACCCCCACCGCACACTCATATCGCTGTGCTGGTTCATCGCGGTCGATCTGGTCACCTCAGCGATCAAGGAGCGCTTATCCGTCATGCCAGCTACTCTTGCCCGCCGCCCGATCTTCTTTCACGCTGTCACCGTGGCTGCCATCATCAGCCTGCTGGGCGGCTTTGCCATGTACTTTTCGCAGCAGTTGCTACGACGCGGCGCCGATCAGCCGCAGACCCAGATGGTCAACGACGCTGCTTCGCTCATGGCAAACGGTCAGCGGCCGGAAGATGTCATCCCACCCACGCACATAGATTTGCAGCACAGCCTCGAGCCATTTCTTTTCTTCTACGATGAACAGGGCAAACCGCAGGCGGGCAGTGGCACTCTGCAGAACGCAATCCCAACTCCGCCGCCGGGAGTCTTCGACTTCGTACGAGCCCACGGCTCAGAGGCACTGACCTGGCAGCCACGCCCCGATGTGCGCATCGCGTCCGTGGTGCGCCGCGTGGAAGGCCCGCACCCCGGCTTCATCCTCGCAGGCCGCTCCCTCCGCGAAGTGGAGCAGCAGGAAAGCAATCTCTATCACCTGAGCTTTGCGTTGTGGGCTGTCCTGATGTGCGTCGTGGCAGCAGCAGCGTGGCTACTCTCCCGCGCAACCCCGCCACCAGCCCAGAAAGCGTGACTCACCCGCCGCGACGTCAGTCCCAATCCGCACTCCTCCGGTCCGCTGATAATTCCCACGCGACCAAAGGGAGCGCCACCACCCTCCCAATACCAAAGGCGCGACGCGCGTGTGCCCGTGACGGCCAGCACTTACTCCCACTCAATTGTGCCGGGCGGCTTCGACGTGATGTCGTAGACTACGCGGTTGATGCCCCGCACCTCGTTCACAATGCGGCTGGAGATGGTCTTCAGCACCTCGTAAGGCAGCGGCACCCAGTCCGCCGTCATGCCGTCTTCGGAGTGCACCGCGCGAATCGCGCATGTGTACGCATAGGTGCGCTGATCACCCATCACGCCCACGCTCTTGACGGGAAGCAACACAGCAAAGCTCTGCCAAATCTTCTGGTACAGCCCCGCCGCGCGAATCTCCGCCACTACAATCTCATCGGCTTCCTGCAACAGCGCCACGCGCTCGGGAGTCACCTCGCCTAGTATGCGCACGGCCAGCCCCGGCCCGGGAAACGGCTGGCGCTGCAGAATCTCTTCCGGCATCTTCAGGTCGCGGCCAATGCGCCTCACTTCGTCTTTGAAGAGATCGCGCAGCGGCTCAATCAGCTTCAGCTTCATCGTCTCCGGCAGGCCGCCAACGTTGTGGTGGCTCTTGATCGTCTGCGAAGGCCCCTTCACCGACGACGATTCAATCACGTCGGGATAGAGCGTCCCCTGCACCAGCCAGTCCACGCCGCCCGAAAGCTCGGCGATACGCTGTGCCTCATCATCAAAGACCTCAATGAATTCATTGCCGATGATCTTGCGCTTCGTCTCAGGATCGGTCACGCCCGCCAGCTTCCCCAGGAAGCGGCCGCTCGAATCCACCGCCACCACCTTCAGGCCAAGCTTGTCGCGCATGTTCTCCTGCACTTTGAAGAACTCGTTCTTGCGCAGCACTCCGTTGTTCACAAAGATGCACGTCAGCTGATCGCCTATCGCGCGATGAACCAGAACCGCGGCGACGGCCGAATCTACGCCGCCCGAAAGCCCGCAGATCACATGCCCCGTTCCTACCTTCTCTCGAATCGCCGTGATCGTCGATTGGATGAAGTGCTCCGGCGTCCACTCCGGCGCGGCATTGCAAATGTTGAAGAGAAAATTCCGCAGCAGCGCCGTGCCTTCCTTGGTGTGGTGAACCTCGGGATGAAACTGTACGGCCCAGATCTTTTTCTCGGGATTGGCAATTCCAGCCACAGCATTCGCCGTCTTAGCCGTCAGGTGGAAGCCGGCAGGTAGCTCCAGCGTCTCATCCCCATGCGACATCCAAACGGATTGCGTGCGGGTCAAGCCCGTGAATAAAGGCGTGTCGTCCACCAGCGTGATCTCCGCGTGGCCATACTCGCGCTTATCCGCCGGGCGGATCTTGCCCCCCAGGTGATGCACAATGAAGTGCAGCCCGTAGCAAATGCCCAGTACCGGCAGTCCCAGCGACAGCACCCGCGGATCGCTCGGCGGCGCGTCAGCGTCATACACCGACGAAGGGCCACCCGAGAGGATGATCCCCATCGGCTTGTAGCCACGAATTTCATCAAGGGGAGCCGTGCAAGGCAGCACGACGGAGTAAACATTCTGTTCGCGAATACGACGAGCAATCAGCTGCGTGTACTGCGACCCAAAATCCAGAATAACGATCGAGGAGGTGTCCACAACTCAGTTTTTCAGGGAAGCGCGTCGATGTAAAGCGTGGAACACACCGCGAAAATCGGATTGGTGGCGCCGACGACCTCGCCCGGAATCGCAAGGGAAGACCGAGAAAACTCTTATCGAGCGCTAAGACCTGTTGGCAGCAGTTGAGATGTCCGACCTGCCATAAATAGCACTGTTTGCTTTTGGAAATGATATTACGCCCCTCAAAGCCGCTTGTCTTTCGGTAATGTCCGGTTGCAAGCCTGGAATGACACTAAGACAGCTCGTGATAAGCTCCGAAATCATGGCGGACAAAGAGCTGGAGATTCCCTGTCACGTGATGGCAGTTAGCAGGCTAGCGAAGGATTACAGCGCAGCGGCCTTCCAAATCGAAATCGGCCAATGCCGTGAGGTCATCGCCAAACTCGCCGCCGAAGACAATCGTTCTGACCAGCAGCGCGCACGCTACCGCATACTGCGCTATCTCGACTTGCAGTTGCCACGGGATCGCTCGGTCCTCGACCTCCGCTGGTCTTTCCCGGATCGAGATGGCCTCGACGATCTGACCCTGTGCATGTCCACCCTTGCTCGAGTGCTGCGAGCGGCGGATGAGGCGTTTGGATCGAAGGTGTCCAATGAGCTCTTTTTTCAATACTCCACGCGCTTGAATAAAGAGGCTACGGTAAATGGTCTCGTGGGACACGCGCAGGCTCTCGTCCTTGGGATACTGGATCTTTAGCCATCCGGAAACCTGTTCCGGCGACCAGTCCAACATCAGTTTACTGACGACGATGTTTCGCAACCGCTCATGGGTGGCCAGTAGGCACTGCTTAGGTCGCAGAGCCAACCCCCAGGCTTCACCATCAGCTTCGCCCGCTCGGTACTCAGAACGGCCACCATGACGGGCGACCTCCCGGCTCACCGTTGAGGTAGCTCGGGAAAGGCGGGTGGCAATCGCACGAATCGATGAGCCGGAAGCGATTCCTCGCGAAATGTCCTCTCGCTCCGCTAACGTGAGCGCTTGGGGTGAGCGCCGACGGACGGCCGGAACGATCCCGCCATGATGCGATAACAGCAGATGAATGGAGGTATGTTTGCGGCCGAATGCTCGCCCGATCTCATGCAACGACTCTCCCGCCTTCCAACGCCGCCAGATCTCTGTCCGCTGCGCCGCGGAAACCTCCACTCGCTTCCCTTGTGACATAAACACCACCTCCTGTGAGACCTCTGAGTCAGATGGTGTTGCATCGACCTATTGAACTCGCAGTTGATGCCGGACTATGACCAAACCATGCCGCCTCTGCCACCGAATTCAGATGGAAAACGCGAAGTCGTGAAGCCGTCAGGTGAACAGGAAAAGTTGACCTGGAAGATGGCATCGAAGTTGATACCCCCGAGTTCTTACGTGATTAACGAGCTCGAGAATACGATGAATGATCTGCCCAAGAAGCAGTTTTTTGCTCTTCAGATCCTCATGTATGGCTGGGGTATCATTACAATCTCCCACGACATTGTTTGGACAGCTTGACGTTTCCCAGCCGCAGGCTGCCTGTCCCTACCAGCGGTTGGCGGATTGGTAATCCCGGACGGCTTCCCACCTACAACAGTTCTCGATTCACGGTTAAATCGCCGATGCGCTCAGCGATGACTCACTTTATCGAGATCTAAGTTGCCGCTTTACACACGATAGAAAGAGCTCCGCCCGTCAGCGAGTGGCGACGAAGTCGCGTTGAACGTCTCTTGACGCCATACTAAGATGTCTATATAAAGACATCTATATATGGCTAAGACCGACTCCCTGCAGGGCTCACTCGATTTACTCGTCCTCAAGATATTGTCGCGGCGCCCCCGGCTGCACGGATACGCCATCATGGCCGCCATCGCCAATACATCCGGCGAAGTGCTGCGTGCAGAAGAGGGCTCGCTCTATCCCGCTCTATATCGGATGGAGGAAGCCGGCTGGATTCGCGCCGAGTGGGTCAAGAAAGACACCGGCCGCCGCGCCCGCATCTACGAACTGACCACCGCCGGCAAGAAGCAGTTGGCTGCGGAAGAGTCGCGCTGGCAGTCCGTAAGTCTAGCCATCAATCGGGTCCTCCGGGAGGCATGACATGTCCCTATGGTCGCGTATCTCGAATGCCTTGCACAGCGAACGTCTGAACCTCGAAATCGAGGAAGAATTGCAGTCGCACATCGAAGAAGCTATTGCCTCGGGACGCGACCCAGACGAAGCACGCCGCACCTTCGGTTCGATGCTGCGCCAGCGCGAGGCAAGTCACAGCATCCGAGTTGCCGGGTGGCTCGAGTCTCTCCTCTCCGATACGAAATTCGGCTGGCGGCAGCTCAGTCGAAACAAGATCACCTCCGCGGCCGCTGTGCTTTCACTCGCCCTCGGCATCGGCTCCTGTGTCGCCGCCTTCCGTCTTATCGACGCGCTCCTCTGGCGCCCGTTGCCCATCACCAATTCCAGCAAACTCTATGTCCTCTCCCGCAAGTTGACCGGCTTGGAGGGCAGGTCTATCGACGACGGATACTGGGCCACGCAGGACTTCAATCTCATGCGCGATGCCGTCAAGGACCAGGCCGACCTCATCGCCATCAGCGGCGCCGACCGCACGGACATTACCTGGTCCGCCGACGATGATGTGGAGAAGGCCCACGTCGCTTATGTCTCCGGCAATATGTTCCCGCTCTTCGGCCTCGAGCCCGCTCTCGGCCGTCTGCTCGTCCCCGCCGATGACCGCGCCCCCGGTGCCAGTCCCTTCGCGGTCCTCTCGTGGGACTACTGGAATCACCGCTTCGGACGCGATCCCCACATCCTCGGCCGTTCACTCCACATCGGCGACCAGACATTCGAAATCATCGGTGTCGGCCCTCGCGATTTCACTGGAACTGAAAAGGGCACTGTCACCGACGTCTTTCTACCCATCACCATGAGCAGCCTGGCCACTCATGACAACGTCACCTGGCATCGCACTTTCCTGATGTTGAAACCCGGCCTGGCAGCTTCTGCCCTCGAGCCGCTCCGGCAGCATCTCTCCGCCGTTAGCCACGCCTTCGAGGTCGAGTGCTCCACCTGCTTCCGCGGCCTGCCCCAGGCCACCATCGACCGCCTTCTCGATAAGAAGCTAGTCCTCTCTCCCGCTGGCGCTGGCATCTCCGACCTCCAGAAAGGCTATCGCCGATTACTCGGCGTCCTCGGTCTTCTAGTCGTTCTCGTCCTGCTCATCGCCTGCGTCAACGTCGCCAACATGATGACCGCCCAGGCCGCCGCTCGCGCCCAGGAGATGGCCCTCCGAATCTCGATCGGGGCCGGCCGTCGCCGCCTCGTCCAGCTCATCCTGTGTCAGAGCGCGCTGCTCGCCGTCTTCTCTTCCGCTCTTGGCGCACTCTTTGCGGCATGGTCGGCGCCCTTCGTGCTTAGCCTCGTCAATCCGCCCGACAACCCTGCACGCCTCGCTCTTCCCGCCGACTGGCGTGTACTTCTCTTTGGCTTCTCGCTCATTATCCTCGTCGTTCTATTGCTTGGACTGCTGCCAGCTCTCCGTGCCTCTGCCGTCCGGCCCGTCGCCGTCCTGAAAGGTGGCGACGATCCGCACTCGCCACGCCGTCTAATGCGCGGGGCCATTGCTCTTCAGGTCGCTTTCTGTTTCCTCGTCCTGTTTTTGTCTTCGCTCTTCGTCGCATCCTTCCAGCGAATGCAAAACCGCCCCCTCGGTTTCTCCACCGACCGTCTGCTGCTGCTCGAAACGGTTGCGGGCAAAGGCCAGCCCTCCGTCGCCTGGAATCAAACTGCCGAGGCTCTCCGTGCCGTCCCCGGCGTCAAATCGGTCGCAATCTCGGGATGGCCCCTTCTCGGACGCATCCAGATAAACAGCGAAATCTCCATCAACGGCGCCCCTCCCAGCCCACCTCCCGCCTTTTTCCTGAATGTTTCGCCAGGCTGGTTCTCGACGATGAAGATTCCCCTCGTTTCCGGCCGCGACTTTCGCGCTGAAGACACCTCGCCGGGAGCCGCCATTGTCAACGAGACCTTCGCCAGGACCTTCTTCCCCGGCCAAGACCCTATCGGCCGCACCTTTGAACGCGGCGCCAATGAACCCAGCAACAAGATCATCGGCGTCACCGCCGACATCTATTACCACGACCTGCGCGAGCCCACCCGCGCCGTCTTCTATGTCCCATTTGATGAAATCGACGACAAAGCAGCCCCCAGCGCCGTCGGCTTCGCCACCTTCGTCATTCACACCGATTCTCAGAACCCGCTCACCCTCGCCGACTCCCTCCGCCAGTTCATCGCACAGCGCCACAACGGCCTTCGCGTCTCGAACGTCATCACGCAGCTCGATTTGTTCCGCGATCAGACCGTTCGCGAGCGCCTGCTCGCCACCATCGCCGCCTTCTTTGCCGCCGTCGCGCTGCTGCTCGCCGGCATCGGGCTCTACGCTGTCCTCAACTACTCCGTCCTCCAGCGCCGCCGCGAGATCGGTATCCGCATGGCCATTGGCTCAACGCGTGCCGGCATCGTGCGCATTGTGACTCTCGATGTCTTCTTGATGATCGCGCTGGGAGCCTGCGCGGGCGTCGCGCTCGGATTCGGCGCGGCACGCTATGTAGCATCACTTTTCTATCAGGTCAAAGCAACCGACATAGATATGATCGCGCTGCCAACATGCGCAATTCTACTCACGGGTCTCGTCGCCACTCTGCCCGCCGTGCTGCGCGCGCTCCGCACAGACCCCACCGAAATACTGCGCGCAGAGTGAGGCACAGCGTCCCACTTATAGCGAACTTGCAGGTGACGATTGGGATTTACGATGCATCGGCACGATCACAGTGTAGGCACTTTGTTCGCGAATACGGCGATTCAACTGACGCTTTCGCCGTTACCCCGCCCAAATACCGCCCGCACAGCATCCAGATAACCCATACGCATCGTCGTGTCCGGTTCAAGATAACTTCCCTCGGTCCACTCATTCCAAGAGTTGAGCGTAATGAGTCTCTTTCCGGGAGGCAGAGTTGCCTCTGCAAATGTCTTAGCCGACTGCAACGCAGCCTTGAAAGCAGCGGGGGTATTGTGCACAACCACAGAGGTGTATGGATAGTCGCCTAAACGGAAGTTATCTGTCTGACAGGTTCGTGGCGTTGCGTCCCACCCAGCCGTGACATTTGGAAAGTATTGTTTGCCGAGTTTCTGCGCCGCAGTTGCGCGATAGGTCTCGTACTGACCTTGAATATCTCGATACTCGGTTGTAGAAGCTTTCGCGAACTCTGTGTGATGAATCCATACATACGAGGTAGTACTGTCAATCTGTAGCCGATCAAGGAGCTCTGGCAGATTGCTGACCTCGCTCTGCCCCGGAAGAATCTGTACTCCCCACGTCACAGCATTCACGTGGATATCCGGAAATCCTAATGCACGCGCCTTTGCGCGCATCTTGTTAAGTGCTGTCGCCGCCTCGGCCACGCCGCCGAATCCCTGGATGAATCGGTACAACTCATAGATCGAAAAATACGGGCAGCCATTCACACGCATGTACGACGGATGCTGAAACAGTTCAAACAGACGGTCAAACATCGCTTCGAAAGGCTCGAGCCCGATGGCTCCTTGATACTGGAGCGTCGGCTTGCCCGTCAGCTTAGCGGGGTGGATATCGAACCAATCGTGATTTGCCCACATCACGCCGAACTTAAGATCCTTGCAGTTCGAGGCCTTCAGATAGCCGTCAGTGATGGCGGACTCCAGGAACGGCCCATCTTTGTACCAATACCAGTCGAAGATAAAGGCATCTATATTGCTCGAGGCCGCAGCGGCAATTTTCTGCTCAAAGACCTTTGGATCGGATTCATCACCGTAGCCCCAAAGCGGCATACGCGGCTGGCGATGTGCCGCGAAGCGAGGCGTTGCAGCTTTAACTAGATTCCATTCGGTCCATGCCGGCCCATGAGCTTCGATGTTTCGTGGATCTTGATGATAGTTGCCAAAGTAGTAGGCCGCGACCTGGCATGAACCTTGGTTGTCGCTTTCGCCTTTCACTTCCTGTGGTGCACCCAGTTGCATGGTCGCTGCAAGAGCCCCGGCGCCGGTCAAGAAATTACGTCTGTCCATGGATCTTCCTTCAGATTGCCGATACCAGATTGACTCAAGAAGAAATCAAGTCACCGCTGCGTGACGTACCAGTTCCTCACGCTGCTAATTATCACGCAACGCACATCCTGGAATGTGGCGCTGACTATCACCTCGCCGGAAGTCGCCCCTCCAGCTAGGCGACGAAGTCGCGTCCGCCCGTCCGGCTAGGACAGCACCCGCCAGAATTGAATGAAGCTCACCAGCCGGGCCACCTGGAAGAAATCATTGGCGACAAAATAAAGCAGCGTCACCCCGATCCACCATTGCTGCAGAGCCTCGCCCGTCATCACCGATTGAAACGGCAGCGGAGTAGCCGAAAGCACCATCGCCAGCACGATCAGCGCGAGCTTCACAATGCCCATCACCAGGTTCACTTCCACCAGCTTGCCGGTAAATTCACGGCCCAGCCGCGCGCTGCGCCACAAGCTCGCCAACGGCGAAATACGCTCCAGCAGCACCAGCAGCGGCGCAATGAAGAAGACCCAGCTAAGCATCGACCACCCCGTGAAGATCCCCAGCGTCAGGCAGATCACCAACGCGAGATAGGCAAGCAAATTCGGCTCGCCCGGACCGGAAAGCGTGGCCGTTGCCGCCCATTGCAGCCCGAAGTACCACGCAGCAAACACCGCGCCCAGCGCCATCACGCGCAGTAGTTGCAAAACGATCAGTGGCAGTGGCTTGAAAGGCAGCGAAGGGTCAAACCTGCGTAGAACAAGGCTTCTGCCCACGCCGGAAACGACAGCCCACCCTATCGCCAGTAGAGGCACAAGCCACATCGCCGTGCGCACGATCGGCGGCATCATCACCGCAGCCGTATCGCTTAGCACCACCGCGGCTTTCCAAGGATCCTGCAGCGAGAACTGCAGAATTCCGGTCGACTCCAGCGGAGCCGCCGCCAGGATCTTTGACCCCTCACGATACAGCAGCCACAGCGCCGGGATGCCAAACAGCCAGCGCCACGCCACCTCCAGCGCCCACAGCGAAGGCCGCCGCCAGCAGTCTCCCAGCGTATGCACCAGAGACTGTGTCCCGCGAACTCCCGCGCGCGCCGCCGGCCGTACCTGTGGATTTGCAGACATCGCTACCTGACCACGACGTTGACCATCTTGCCCGGCACCACGATCACCTTCGCCACTTGCTTGCCCGCGATAAACGCCTGCAGCTTAGCATCGCCCAGCGCAGCCTTCTCCATCTCCACGGGAGTAGCCTCAGCGGCCACGCGCACCAGCGACCGCAGCTTGCCGTTCACCTGCACCGGAATCTCAATCTCCTCTTCCTTCGCCAGCGCCTCGTCAAACTTCGGCCACGCCGTCCGCAGGATCGCGCCCTCTCCGCCAATCTCCTGCCACATCTCCGCAGCAAGATACGGCGCAAACGGAGCTAGCAGCAACACCAGCGAACGCAGTATCTCTGACAGCACCGGCGCAGCCACCTCACCCTTTACCAGCGCCTCGTCCGCGGCCATCAGCTCGTTCACCAGCTTCATCACGGCCGAGATGCAAGTATTAAAGTGCCAGCGTCCCTGAAAATCCTGCGTCACCTGCCGAATCGTCTGGTGCAGCCTGCGCAGCAGCATCTGCGCCGTTGGCGACAGGGCACCCTCGTGATCCGGAGCCACTCCCCGCACCGTCGCCGCATACTTCATCACCAGCCGATGCACGCGCGCGAGGAAGCGGCTGATCCCAGCCACTCCATCCTCCTGCCAATCCAGATCGCGATCCGGCGGCGCAGCGAAGAGCGCATACATCCGCGTCGCGTCCGCGCCATAGCGCGCAATCATGTCATCGGGAGAAACCACGTTCCCCTTCGACTTCGACATCTTCGCGCCGTTCTTGATCACCATCCCCTGCGTAAACAGCCGATCCACCGGCTCGCTATTCGTGATCAGCCTCAGGTCCCGCATCACCTTCGTCCAGAAGCGCGAGTAGATCAGATGCAGAATCGCGTGCTCCACCCCACCAATGTATTGATCGATCGGGAACCAGTACGCAACCGCATCTTTATCAAACGGAGCAGTGTCGTCCTTCGCGCTCGTATAGCGGTAGAAGTACCACGACGAATCAACGAACGTGTCCATCGTGTCCGTCTCACGCCGCGCCGGCCCGCCACACTTGGGACACGTCGCATTCACAAACTCCGGCACACGCCCCAGAGGCGAACCACCCTGCTGCGTAATCGTCACCTGTTCCGGCAACAGCACCGGCAGCTGATCCTCCGGCACCGGCACAATCCCGTCCTTCTCGCAATACAGCATCGGGATCGGCGTTCCCCAATACCGTTGCCGGCTCACGCCCCAATCCTTCAGCCGAAACGTAACTGTAGCCTTGCCGAATCCATGCTCCTCGGCAAACGCCGCCATCTTCTTCTGCGCTTCCTCGCAGCCCAGCATGCTGAACTCGCCGGAGTTCATCAGCAAACTGTCTTCCTCGCAATACGGCAGCATCTTCTCGTCAGGCTGACCATCCGGCGTCGGATCCTCGGTGCGCCGCGGCAGCACCACAATGCGGATCTCCAGCCGATACTTCTTCGCAAACTCAAAGTCGCGCTCATCGTGCGCCGGGACCGACATGATCGCGCCCGTCCCGTAATCCATCAGCACATAGTTCGCTACCCATATCGGCAGCCGCTCGCCACTGAATGGATTCACCGCGTAGCGCCCCGTAAAGACGCCATGCTTCTCGATCGCGCCAACATCGCCCGCCTCGCGCGCCTTCTTCTGCTGCTCCTTCAGCTCCGCAACTTCCTTCGCCAGCCGTGTCTCCGCCGCCGCAAACTCCGCTACCAGCGGATGCTCCGGAGCAAGCTGCAAACTTGTCGCTCCATAGATGGTGTCAATGCGCGTAGTAAAGACGCTGATCTTCGCCGCCGCAGTCTTCCGCGCCTCCGCCGCATCCGGACGCGCCGCAAGAATCCGCCTGCCCTCTTTGCGCGCAGCCTTCTCCTCATCGTCGCAGTCGCCGTCGGCCACGCAATCCGATTCGTCTACAGCGAAATCCACCTGCGCGCCTTCGCTGCGGCCAATCCAGTTGCGCTGCATGGTGCGGACCTTCTCCGGCCAGCCATCCAGCTTGCTCAGATCGTCCAGCAACTCCTGCGCATAATTCGTTATGCGGAAGAACCACTGCTCCAGGTCGCGCTGCTCCACCAACTCATCTTCATGCCGCCAGCAGCACCCGTTGACCACCTGCTCGTTCGCCAGCACCGTCGCGCATTGCGGACACCAGTTCACCCGGCTCTTCCGCCGATACGCCAGCCCCGCCTCGTACGTCTTCAGGAAGAACCACTGGTTCCAGCGGTAATACTCCGGCAGGCATGTAGCGATCTCGGTCTGCCAGTCATAGCTCAGCCCCAGACGCTCCATCTGGCGGCGCATCGCGGCAATGTTCGCCAGCGTCCACTCCCGCGGAGGAGTGTTGTTCTTCAGCGCGGCATTCTCCGCCGGAAGCCCGAATGCGTCCCACCCCATCGGGTGCAGCACATTCGCGCCCTCCATCCACTTGTAGCGAGCCAGCGCGTCGCCAATGGCGTAGTTGCGCACATGCCCCATGTGCAGTTGGCCAGAGGGATACGGCAGCATCTCCAACACATAGTATTTAGGTTTGCCGCTGGAGTGCGGCTCGGCGGCGTAGAGCGCGGGATCGCTCGCCCAAAGCTCCTGCCAGCGCGGCTCTATCTCGCCCGGATTGTACCGGACCTCATTGACCCCAGCTTCGCGATCCGAAGCAGCGACCCTGTCAGTTCCAGCAACGTTTTCTTCAGTAGGTTTCCCAGCAGCCATATCCCTAACAGTGTAACCGGGACCGCAAACATAAGCTCGATCGGCGGTTTGGCCCGAAGCCACCTGCAAGATCGGAAATCGAGATGATGCCCGAGCTAACTCTCGCGTGAGCTATCGGTCGACGTTGTCCAGCACCCAGATGTTGCCGGATGCCTGCGCCACGGTCAGCACAAGTTTGTGCTGGGTCAGCGAAAGCCCCACCGGTCCTATCCACCGTGGAATCATTAAACGCGGGCTGTCGAATTTGGACACCTGAAACGGTTGCCCGACCGGCTTTACCCGCAGCCGGATCGAAGTGAATTCCCCAGACATTGAAAAAGCCGCCGGGACGCGATACGTAGTAGATGATTTTTCCATCAGGAGACCAGCGCGGCTTATCGTCCCAGTGCTTACCGTCGGTGATGCGTGTCCACGGACCACCCGACGCGGGTACCACGAACAACGAGGACTCAGGGTTCGGAGAATTCGCCAGAGCGCCGAAGACAATCCATCGGCCGTCAGACGACATGTGTGCCTGGTAAAGCTGGTACGCCGGGTTGGAAGCAATCTTTTTGGCCGCGGCTTCCACACCTGACGCTGAGGCGACCGGGACCCGCCATATCCCATCCCGCGCCACGGTCAACAGCCATTTGCCGTCTGGACACCAATCGGAAATCGCCACCCAGACTGTCATTGACTCCTGTGAGTACTCCTGTAATTGGCTCTTCTTCATGGCTCTGGCTCGACCAAACCATAATCTGGTGCTCGTTTGTCCTTCGGATTTCGACGTTCGTAGACAAGTCGCATGCCATCAGGCGACCAATGCGGGTACCAACGTGAATAATCGTCGGCGATGATCGGAGTTTCGCGCCCATCCACCAGCGACTTTAGCCACAGTTCGTTTCGGACGTTCAGGTGGTCGTCGCTCTCGCCGCGGGGAGCGTTATAGGTAACCTTTGTACCGTCCGGTGATAAGACTGGATCGACAGACGCCCTTCCAGGCGAGCTGATCGCATTGCCACCGCCCTTGATCTGGCCGGTTGTGGCGTCGAACGGGAAGAGCCAGGTTTGAATCTGCTGGAAACTCGCTGTGAAAGCCAGTCGCTTGCCATCCCGCGAAAGCGCGACTCCCGTATCCGAACCCGGGCCAGTAGTCAGACGCTCGATGTGTGTGGCTTGCAGCCTCTCGGGCTCAACCGTCAGCTTGAAGATGTTTGTCGCGCCTCTGAAGCCCCTCTCGAAATAAAGCGCATCGCCCGAAGGGGACCAGGAAAAATACGCGTCGCCCTGCTGATCACCAATTTCACCTTTCGCCGGAAAACTCCGCGAGTTCTTTTTGAACCGCAGGGTGCAATCTCGAGCTTCACTTCTGGCCCCCCGGCAATGGGCACCATCCAGAAGCTGGGGCTAGGAGAGGAATCGCCGACCCAGATCAGTAATTCTCTTTCCGTCAGGATGCCAGGCAGCAGACAGTGCGGCAAGTTTCTTTCGCTTGAGGAATTCCGCTTCTAGTTCGCGCGGCGGGCTCCCATCAAGTTGAGCGATGTAGAAGCGGTTGGAACCGCTCTCGAAGCGACTCTGAAGCAAAATCTGCGAGCTGTCTGGCGACCAGAGCGGATAGTAACCGAAGGGCGCGATCTTGCGCTGCTGTCCCACGCCCTCCCAGAGCTGGCGTGATATAGATTCCGCCATCACTCTCTTCGGAACGATAGGCGATGTATCTGCCGTCCGGCGACCAGTCAGGCTGCCAGTTCTGACCCGGATCTTTGGTGACTTGGATGGGGTCACCACCGCTGATCTGCTGAAGCCAGATGTCGGACTTTCCGCCCCGATCGGAACTGTAGGCGATGTAGCGGCCATCGGGCGACCACGTCGCACCCATCTGGAGGCCCTCGTCGAAAGTCAACCGGGTCAGGGCCCGCTGGACTGGCAGAGCTGGGGAGCCGGCATGCCATTTCTTATGAGCGAACCATCCCGCACCTGCCAATAGAACGCACTGCAAAGCACACAGCGAGAATCGCGAGCCTGCGTCTCGTATGCGTCTTTGGAAGTGAGTGCACGACGGCGGAAGCATTCGTGGTGCGGAGGCATCCGCGTTTGCATCGCCCACAACATTCGTGGCAGGCGGAGATACAGGTCGTAGATTCCGGCTGAAGCGTTTGGTCCTTCTCGCGCGAGACGGGCGCGATGAAGCGATACCCGCGTTTCGGAACGGTTTCGATATAAAGAGGCTTGTCGGCGGAGTCGCCGAGGACTTCGCGCAGCTTCATGACCGCCGTATTCAGGCCATGGTCAAAATCGACAAACGTGTCGGACGACCAGAGCGCCCGTTGCAAGTCTTCGCGGGTAACCAGTTCCCCGGCATGTTCCAGTAAGAAAACCAGGATGCAGAAGGATTGCTCACGAACCTTAATGGGCGCGCCGCCCCGGCGAAGTTCGTTGTTACGCAGCGTCTACCTCGAAGACGCCGAAACGCCAGGATTGCGTCGTATTCGTTTGGTTTTCCACGAACGCAGCCCCCGTCAGAGTCCCCTTGCCGGGAGTCTAGCACGATCCCATCTCAAATCCGAAGCGATCCTCTGAGCGATACTCCCATCTAAATATCTAGCAGGTAAATAACTTACCGAGGCGATACGCATTTTGACTTCGAAATTACCTTCAATGCATTGCGAGACCTCTGACATTAGTGCAACTTTACGGGAATAGCGGTAGCCCGAACAGACGGCGTATTCCCCATCGACACCCAATAGGTCGAGGCCAATCCTAACGCGCTACAAGGACCGCAAGGAGGTCTCAAATGCAAAGGAACACGGTTTCGCTCGCCAAAACGAAGGACATATATCTCCCCATGCTGCGCAAGCTATTTCTGACTGTTCTCGCGGTTGGCGTTTGCACCGCGTTCTCCGCAGCCGCTGAATGGGGTGGTCACCAGGAATATGACGAACACTGGGTTGGTACGTGGTCCACAACTCTGCACGCCCCCGAACTTCTACCTGGATTTACGAACACGGGTTTCAACAATCAGACGCTGCGCCAGATCGTGCATATCAGCATAGGCGGCCGACGCGTGCGTCTGCGTTTGTCTACCTTCGGAGCAAACGCCCTCGTCGTCGACTCTGCTCACATCGCTCTTTCCGCCGGGGCTTCGAGAATTGTCGCAGGATCCGACCGTGCTCTGACGTTCGGCGGCAAAACTTCCATAGTGATCCCGCCGGGCGCACCGGTGGTCAGTGATCCCGTCGAACTCACCGTGTCCGACCTCGCCAACCTTGCCGTGAGTCTTTTTGTATCGGGAGCCACCGGGCCGGCCACCTGGCACTTTGATTCGCGCCAAATCTCCTATATTTCTCCGCCGGGAGATTTCACGGGAACTACGGTCATGCCCCTCGATCCGCAATCGCCGACCACTCAGTCCTGGTTCTGGCTGGCAGGCATCGATGTGTTGGCGCCCCGACAGTCACGGGCAATTGCCGCGCTTGGCGATTCGATTACGGATGGTGACCAATCAAGTGTCAATGGAAATCACCGCTGGACCAATCGAGTTGGCCCGGCGCATTGTTCATCAGGACGAGCACGCGATGGGGATGTTGAACGAAGGATTGGATGGTAACAGGCTGCTGCATGATGTGCTGGGCCCTAACGGCCTTGCCCGATTCGAGCGTGACGTGCTCAGCCAGCCCGGGTTGGCCTATGTGATCGTGCAACTGGGAAACAACGACATCTTTACACTTGATCCATCCGAAGACGGTCACCGTTGATCAGATCATCCAGGGACACAAGCAACTCATCGAGCGGGCACATGCAAAGGGCTTGAAGATTTTCGGATGCACGCTCACACCCGTTCAGGGGTTTCTTCTACCCGGAACTCCTTTCCCTGTCTGGACGCCCGCGAATGAGCTCAAGCGGCAGGCCTTCAATGCGTGGATCCGCAGCAGCGGGGAATACGATGCCGTGATCGATTTCGATCGCGTCCTGCGCGATCCCACGTCAACCGGCAAGGATACTTCCGGCTCTTGATAGCGGAGACCATGGTCACCCAACCGATGCCGGATATAAAGCACTGGCGGATTCGATCGATTTGAGTTTGTTCTCCGACGATTACCGCTAGAGTAGAAATTCGAGAACGTGACAAAAGAGCAGGCCGGATTTCTTCGCCTTCGTGCGACCCGAACCTGGGTTACCGAGGGCGAAGACCTCTTCATGAATGATTAGTGCAGACAGGAACCTGCCGCACCTCTGCGCCCCAAGGAGTTGCGTCAACGTAAGGCTCATATAGGCCACGATGCCCGCGCGGTGACCATCAGTTAGGACGCTTCCGGTTGAACGTCGAGTGGAGCTGGGAAGCTCTACGTTCAAATCGCGTCAACTCCCGCAAACACGCCCATATGCACCCATCAAAAACTCGCTCTAGCGAGTCATTTTGACGTGAATCGTCCGATTCCGTTTTTCATTATTCAGACCGGCATTCAGCATATAAGTCATTCTCGGTGAGCGTTTGTCCTGCCATCGCCAACGGAGAAGGGAAGCCGAGTTCTCGCCCAGGTGCCAGAACTGCGCCTCCCAATAACAGCGCACGTTGTTATGATTGGGAGCGAGCTCAATACAGTCACACGACGAGAAATTACAGGAGAGACTTGCGTTTATGTTCCCCGTCCGCTCCCTACTGCTCGTCTTAGTTCTCGCATCAGCGGCGACCACGGCCTTTGCTCGGCATGCTATGGCGGCAAAGCCGGGGAATTCACAGACCTCGAATCGAAACAGCTATGCGCCCAACAACCCACTGATAAAGGTCGCTTCGCCCGGTCTTGATTGTATTTACGCGAACGACGCCGGTAGTCGCATCCAATCCATCGATCACAATGCCAATGCGACAAAATGCGGCGATCCCAGGACTGGTGGAACGCTGATGCCTGGCTACGTGACTGAAGATCACACCGCATACAACAGCAGCACTGGCCAGTTCCAGGTGATTTCCTACGATGGCGAAAAAATACACTACGCTAAGTTCGGTGCAGGTGCGCGATCGCGGGCAAATGGAAATTGCTCAAGCGGCTGTGGTGGCTACGTCTTTGCAACGGCTGATGCATCATGGCTCTCCAGCATGATCGTCGGAGGAACCCTTGACCAGTTGATGACCTTTCTGGTCAACCAGGACGTGGGGATACATGGGATATTCGGTCCGTCTGACCCGGCAACCGCGATCCAGATTATATGTGGGCCGCTCGACTTCTGGAACGATCACTGGGCAGGCCCGGATGGGATGGGTGCACCGAGCGGACAGGGCGATTGGGCGGCAATAGTTCACGATTACAACTACGATACGAATCACGTCACGGTCAGCATGTATTTCAATCCCTTCATCTCGCGGGCCATGTCTCGCGCGATCGTCAAAAGCAACAACAAACTGATCCGGAATACTGGTGGGTTTCAAGCTGTGAAGATTGGGCTCTTCTTCGGGACGGTTGACGCATTTCAGTGGGTCTCTCATGGCTTTTAGAGACGCGGAACGCAGACTGAGACAGCGTGCTTCCTTCGGAGTCTATTTGTATTCGGAGTTTTTACTGTGAAACGTCAGGCGATCATCGTCCTAATCCTTTTCTCGGTCATTTCCAGACTGGAAGGTGCTCAGTATACGACGGAAAATCAAAGTCGCGCGTTAGAGACTCAGGCGTCTGATACCTGGACCGATCCAGCCACTGGACTGATGTGGGCTGCAAAGGATAACGGCAAAGCTGTTAACTGGCAAAGCGCAAAGAAGTACTGCCGCGACCGGCGATTGGCTGGTTATTCCGACTGGAGACTGCCGACAACCAATGAGTTGCTGGAGATCTACGACAAGAACGCCGAAGCTCCCGGAATAAACCCTCCCTCCCGCTGGCACGGAGCTGAAGCGATGAACTACCACGTGAAGGGGAACTTGTTCTTGACCGGGGACCAATGGAGCAGCACTCAAAGAATGGATGACCGTGAGCGTCCTACCGCGAGAGTCTGGTACTTCGACTTTCTGAACGGCGTACAAAAGGACGACGACACAACCCTGGTCGTCAATATCTGGGGAGGTATCGCCAAGTCGTTGTGTGTGCGCCGACCCTAAGAACGCAAAGAGGACCGCACGTCGTCCTTGCTCTTGTCCACATTTTTGGCGGCCGCCGTTGATCCCGTCGTCACCGTCTTCCGGGGAAGGATGGCACCAACCTCTAACTCGCGGCGTCGCTGTTCTCGCACCCCGCCACTGCGCCAACCTTCCGCACTCGCAAGCCCGTCGCCTACTACAAGCCAACCAGACACAATCCCAGCATTGCTCTTTACTGTGCAACTCGCCATGGTGGCCGGGTCCCTTAGACTCCAAAACAGACACCTTGACCTTCTACACGTCCCGGGTGTATGTGTAGAAGTACTAGGCATGAAAAAGACAGATGAAAAATTCGACCTCCCGCAAGGCACGCTCGACCTCCTCATCATGAGAGTCGTCGCACTTGGCCCCATTCACGGCTACGCCATCGCACAAAGGATTCAGCAGATGTCTCGTGAGGCCTTGCAGGTGAAACAGGGATCTCTTTATCCCGCTCTCCATCGCCTCGAATACAAAAAGCTGCTGGCCTCCAACTGGCAACCTACCGAGACCGGCCGCGAAGCCAAGTTCTACGAACTGACCGCTAAAGGCCGCGCCCATCTCAAGGCTGAGACTGAGAACTGGAAGTCCCTCACTGACGTTGTCGGGCTCATTCTTAAGGGAACTCTGGAGGGACTTTCATGAGCTGGCTGCAGAGACTCTTCGCGCGCAGGCGCATGGATCGCGATCTGGACAAGGAAATCCAGTTTCACGTCGAGTCGCAGGTCGCCGACAAAGTGCGATCCGGCATTTCCGAAACCGAAGCCCGCCGGCTCACGCGTCTGGAGTTCGGCGGCAGCGAACAAATCAAGGAGGATTGCCGTCAGAGCCGAGGGACAATATGGCTCGAATCGCTCCTTCAGGATCTCCGATTCGGCCTGCGTCAGCTGCAAAAATCGCCCGGCTTCACCTTTATCGCCATCCTCTCTCTAACGCTGGGCATCGGCGCCAACACCGCCATCTTCACGCTGCTTAACGCGATCCTGCTGCGCCCGCTGCCGGTCCAGAAGCCCGCTGAGTTGCTTCTCTTCGGGAACGGCCAGGCACAGGGCAGCATGAACTCAATTCCCGACGGGAGTACGAGGCTGTTCTCCTATTCCTTCTTTCGCGATTTTCGCCAGAAAGATACATCGTTTTCAGGAATCGCCTCGGTAGACAGCAGCCAGTTTACGACCAAAGCTTCGATAGCCGGCGCAGCCTATCAAACGACCCACGTCGATCTTGTCTCCGGCAGTTACTTCTCAGTGCTCGGCGTGCCGGCGTTTCTCGGCCGTACAATCGGCGAATCAGACGATGGCGCCGAGGGCGCAGCTCCGTTCGCCGTCGCCAGCTACTCCTGGTTCCAGCGGCAGTTCAATGGCGACCCATCCGCGCTTGGTAAAACCATTCGCATCCAGTCGCAAGACTACACGCTGGTCGGCGTTGCCCGGCCAGGCTTCTACGGATACACGGTGGGCCAGTCCACCGACCTGTGGATTCCGCTTTCCATGGGCAAGTCCTTTTCTCGTCCCGGCTGGAACGGACTCGGAGATAAATTCTTTCAGTCGCTCTATCTCATCGGCCGCCTGAAACCCGGCGTGACCCCAACCCAGGCGAGCGCCGAAACCAATCTGCTGTTCAAGCAGATTCTCCGCAGCTACCTCGGCTCTCAGCCTCCGCAAAAGCACCTCGACGACATTGCACGCGCCAGTATCCAACTGAATCCAGGAGGCCGTGGAGTCTGTTTCCTGCGTTACGCGTTCTCGGTGCCGCTGGAAATTCTGATGGCTATTGTGGCGCTGGTGCTCTTGATTGCCTGCGCGAATATCGCGAACATGCTTCTCGCCCGCGGCGTGGCGCGGACGCGTGAGGTCGCGATGCGCATGGCGCTGGGCGCATCGCGCCGCCGGATTTTGATGCAACTTCTTACCGAGTCCCTATTGCTTGCGTTTCTGGGAGCGGCGGCCGGCGTTGCGCTCGCATGGAAGGCGAGTGCTGTGCTGCTGCGCATGGCAACGCCAGGCCCCAATCCAGTTCCCTTGAATCTGACCCCCGACTTGCCCGTCCTCGCCTTCACGCTCGGCGCAGCGGTGGTAACGGCGCTTCTCTTCGGCATGCTGCCGGCATTCCGGGCCGCAGGGCTTGAGTTCACACCAGCACTCAAGGACGGGCGAGGCAGTTCTTCTGCCACAACGCGCGGCGCGCTGGCGCGATCGCTTATCGTCGGACAAATTGCGCTTTCTGTCGTACTCCTGGTTGTCGCCGGTTTGTTCGTGCGCAGCCTCATAAACCTGTCGGACGTTGAGACTGGTTTCGACAAGCACAACGTCCTCATCTTTTCTCTCGACTCAAGCACGGCCAATCTGCCTCGTGGAACGTCGGAAGAGATACTCTCTGTCCTGCTACAGGAGCAGATCGAAGATCGCGTGCAGAACATCCCCGGTGTAAAAGCGGATGCCTTTGCCTTCTTCACTTTCAATCAAGGCGGATGGACCGACATGGTTCTCTTCCCAGGCATCCCGCGCACGCAGTCAAACGACGACGAGGTCTTCTTCAACATTGCCGGCAAGGGATATTTCTCCACCATGGGCATTCAGCTCGTCGCTGGCCGTCTCTTCAACGCGCAGGATACGCAGACGTCAAATAAAGTCGCGGTCATCAACGAAACTATGGCCCGTCGATTCTTTCCGAATGGTTCGGCGATCGGACACCGCTTTGGCATCGGAGAGACCCCGGATCATCCTGGCGAGAAGGAAGTGATCGGCGTGGTCAAAGATGCCAAGTACAGCTCACTCACCGAAGGCACGCTCATGGCAGCCTATTTCCCTTGCACACAAAATCCCGGTTTCTTCGGCAACTTTGCGGTTCGTTATGCGCCTGGCGCCAACCGGCAGGAAATCGTCTCGCGAACGCGTCATGCCATCGCTGAGGTCAACTCGAACATTCTGGTCAACAACGTTGGCACTCTCGAAGAGCAGGTGGCTGGCTCCATTGCGACGCAGTCGCTGGTGGCCCGGCTTTCCACTTTCTTCGGAATCATTGCCGTCTTCCTCGGCTGCATCGGCATCTACGGTTTGCTTTCGTATTCGGTAGCCCGCCGTACAAGTGAGTTTGGCGTCCGTCTCGCACTCGGCGCGCGAGCTCATATGCTGCTGTGGATGATTCTTCGAGAATCAATTCTGCTGTTGGCCGTGGGACTTGCTATCGGTGTGCCCATCGCCTTGAGTTCAACACGAATTCTCAAAAGCCAGCTCTACGAATTAAGTCCGCTAGACCCGACGGCTATCTGCATTGCAATTGCCGCTGTCTCGGTGATGACCATCGCCGCCGCGTGGTTCCCCGCAAGGCGCGCAACCAGGATCGACCCGATGCAAGCCCTACGCACCGAATAGCAGGAGAGAAATTAGCGGGTGTGGGAGATCGTCTTAATTGGCTTGTCATCAGGACCGTATAGCGTTGCTTCGACCTTCACGACGCTCGAGTCCGTGAATCGAGCTTTGAACCAATCAAGCACCCTGTCCACTAATGCTTCGCCGGCTTTCTTGTAAATGTGCCTTGTGGCTTCCATCCCAATTCCGAGGGGGGCCCATCGACTAGCTTGAGGACGATGTGGAACTCTGGCAGCACCATCATTGGGGAGCGGTCCTGCAATTTCCCTATCACATCCGGACGGTAGTCGGCTGATTCTACGACATCCATGATAGATAGTGCGGCCGTGAGTTCTTTAACCTCCTTGGCGGTGAGACATCTGGTGTGAATCGTTAGATTCGGCATACGGCGATTATAGGATTGCCAGTACCGAAAGCGACATGACGAGGCTCACTTCCGCAGGCACAGATTGCCCAGAAAACGCGTGCCAAAACTACGCGAAAACGCATCAAAAACTCGCTCTAGCGTGCCATTTTTTGACACGAAAACACCACCAGAAACGTCTCAAAAACACGCTCCAGCATGCCAATTTTCGACACAAACAACGCATCAAAAACGTGCTGCCAAACGTCGTTTTTTCACCCTAAAAACTCACCAAAAACAGCCTGTTTGAAGCCACATTTCTGAGCCTCTAAACCTTCACCAGCCCGCGCAAAACACCCAGATCGCGCTGCTCATCTCCCGGAGCATCCACCGGCGTCTCCGCGATGAAAGCCGCATGAATAAAGCGCGAATCGTTCAGCAGCCGACGAAACGGAGCCAGCCCCATGGTGCCTTCGCCGATGTGTTCGTGCCGGTCAAGCTTCGATCCCATGGCAGCTTTGGCATCGTTGCAATGCCAAACGCGCACGGTGTCGAACCCGATCGTCGCCCCCACCTGCTTCATCGTCTCCTCGTACCCCGCCTCACTCACCATGTCGTACCCCGAAACATGCGTATGACAAGTGTCCAAACAAGCCCCAATAGGCGCTGTGGGCCGCAATCTCTCGATCAGTTCCGCGACATTTTCGAAGCTCCCGCCCAGCGAAAACTCGGCGCCAGCGGTGTTCTCAATCAGTATTTTGAAGTCGCAGGTCTCCCACGGAAGTCCCTTCAGCGCCTCCTTGATCGACTCGGCCGCCAACCGCAGTCCCTCTTCGCGGGTCAGGCCGCGCCACGAGCCCGGATGCAGCACCAGGTATTCGGCGCCCAAGTCCAGCGCGCGCTCCACCTCGCCATGAAACGCGGCAACCGATTTCGCCCGAATGTCCTCAGACTGGGCACAAATGTTTACCAGATAGCTCGTGTGGATCACCAGGGGATCACAGTCATATTTCTCCCGCAGAGTCTTCATCTGAGCGCAATGATCCGGGTGCGGACGAGCGGACCGCCACATCCGCGGACTCGACGAAAATATCTGGAAGGTGTTCGCCCCAATTTCGTGCGCCCGATCGGCCGCGGTAAACACTCCCCCTGCAGTAGAAAGGTGAATTCCCACACGTTTGAGATTTTTGATGGTATTCGCGATTGGCATGACGTTCAGTCTAACCTGCTGCACCTTGATCTACCCTGGTAGTTTTTTCGGCCGCGCACCAGTGCATTTCAAGCTCGGATTTGAACAAATAGCCACCTTTTCGCGCATGAAAAGTATTCGCATTTTGGCGGCTCGAAAGAGCCCAGAAATACCGAAAAAGTGCTCTAATGTTGGCCATGGCTACCGTGCTTACCGCCGAAGCTCTAATCACCCCAGAGAAATTGGTCCGGGAACCGATGCTCATCCTTGAGGACGGAGTTATTGACTCCATCCGCACACGAGATTCTGACTATCTACCGGCGGCGGCCGAACATCTCGATTACCCCGGCTGCACACTGATTCCAGCGCTCTTCGATATCCACATGCACGGCGCCAAGGGCCACGATGTAATGGAGGCTTCCTCAACCGCGTTGAATGCGATCGGAAGCTTCCTGGTGACCCATGGTGTCGGCGCTTTTTTACCGACCACGATGTCGGGTCCTCTCGACGCAATGTTGCATTCGATTGAGGGCATTGCAAAGTTGATTGACGAAAAGAAGCCGCATGGCGCCCGGCCCATGGGTATCCACCTTGAAGGTCCGTTTCTTTCGCATCCCAAGCGGGGTGCGCATCCCTCGAACTGGCTGATGCCGCCGTCAGTCAACGTCTTCGACAAAATGTGGCAGGCTTCGGCAGGCCACGTGAGAGTTCTGACTCTTGCCCCGGAGCTTCAGGGTGCAGCGGAGCTAACGGCCCACGCCACCGCACTGGGAGTGCGCGTGAGCATTGGCCACAGCGACTCGGGAAGCACGGCGGCGCGGGAGGTAGTGGCGGCGGGCGCCCGTAGTGCCACACACACATTCAACGCAATGCGACCGCTCGATCACCGGCATCCCGGCGTGCTGGGCGTGGTTCTGACCAACGACAACCTCTTCGCCGAGATTATCTGTGACGGTATCCATGTGGACCCCGCCGTGATCAACCTTTTCTGGAAGGCCAAGGGGCCCGATCGCGCCATCCTGGTGACGGATGCGATGAGCGCTACTGGCATGCCGGACGGTATTTACAAGCTGGGCGAGCTCAAGGTCGTTGTGAGTGCAGGAAAGTGTATGTATGAGGGCGTATTGGCCGGCAGCGTACTCACGCTGGATCGCGCCGTGCGAAACTTCCGCGAGTTCACCGGTGTGCCCTGGCCCCAGGCAGTTGCTCTGGCCAGTCGCAACCCGGCACGGATGACCGGCCTCGATAACCGGATCGGCTGTCTGGAGGAGGGACGTTGGGCCGATATCGTCGTGCTCTCGCCGGATGGGCAGATCGTGGCGACCCTGCTCTCGGGTCGAGTGGCCTACACGGCGTAAGAGGCAACGGAACCGCTGGCGATCCTCCCTAGCCCGTGAGGGCACAGACAGATGGCGCAGCCAGCCGACAGCAGTTTCTTCCATTGGACTTGGCCCGATAGAGAGCCGCGTCTACTTCCCGCACGATATCCTCCGGCGTCTCTGCCCCCACTGCTTGCTGGCAAATACTCCTGCGCTCATGGTTACGCGGATGGGGGCAACTGCTGTGCGCACGGGCGACTGCGCGATCGCCTGGCGCAACTCTTCAGCGCGTTCCATCGCTCTTTCCGCTTCGCAGTTGTTGAGAACGACGAGAAACTCCTCGCCGCCATATCTCCCCACGAAATCATAGGAACGAACCGATGCCAGGAGGCGACGTGCGACCTCCCGCAGAACTTCATCTCCCACGAGGTGGCCGTAGGTGTCGTTCACTTGTTTGAAGTGGTCAAGGTCAACCAGCAGGACGACGGTACAGCCGTTTTCGCGCAGCGTTCGAGAGAGCTCGCGTGAGAGCAAATCCAGAATGGCGCCGCGATTCAGGAGCGCAGTCAGATCGTCATGGGTTGCCTTGAAGCGCATGCTCTCTCGCGCTTCCACGAGGCTGTCTTCGAGCTCGAGGATTCTCAACCCGGTGCGCAGCCTGGCTTTGAGCACTTCGGGGTCAAACGGCTTCACCAAATAATCATCAGCGCCGGATTCAAGACCTTCGACTATGTCAGCCTTTGCGGCCTTTGAGGTTAGAAGAACGATATGAACGTAAGGATGGGGGCGCCGCCTGCGGACTTCCCGGCAAACGCAGGGTCCGTCCATGCCTGGCATCATCCAATCCAACAGTGCGAGGCGTGGACCATTCTCAAGGCATATCTGCTCGGCGGCAACGCGTCCATCGCCGACTGACAGCACCTCGTAGCCTGCCCGCTCGAGAACTCGCTCGAGCATCTTCCGCGAAACCGACTCGTCGTCCGCAATCAGAATCCTCATCGCCGGGTGCCCGACAGAAAGCCCTCAACGCATGGCAGCAGGCTGGACACCTCGTCATCCAGGCTGGCCAGCGCCGCCGTCAATCCACCCTGGTCTCCAATACGCGCCATCTGCTCAATTTCGGCCGAAATTGTAGCGGCTTGCGTCACCGCGAGGTTTGCAAACATACCCTTCAAGGTGTGCGCCTTGCTCTGGATGCGTAGAAGGCTGCCACTCTGCACCGCCACGTTCAAGTCAGAATGAAGCACGGGGAGTTCGTCGCGGAGTAGCTCGAAGAGCTCTCGCAGCAGCCCGCTGTCATGGTCAATACGCTCCATGAGCTCCTCCAGATTCACCATCTCGCCGAATGACCGGGACGACAAGGGAGATGGCGTGACGTTGATTGAGGGCAGCTCCGCGCCAGCAGGCTGCTCCATGTGCGGCTCGCAACTTGAGATCGGGCCGCCATACTCGTAGCTCAATGTATGTGTAGTCATCGTATCCCGCGCAGAATCGCACTCTGCCTGGTTTCACTTTCCATTGGTTCAGCTCACACTCACTTCTTCTGTCGACCGCTCCATGAATTGTCTTAGTAACTCATCCAACTCATGTATGCGGATGGGCTTCGATAGGTAACCGTCCATGCCGGCGGCAAGGCAGCGTTCCTCATCCCCCTTCATCGCATGCGCAGTCAGAGCGATGATAGCCAGATGATCCCGGGTGGCCCTTTCTTTCTTGCGGATCTCGATGGTGGCCTCGATGCCGTCCATCAGTGGCATCTGCACATCCATCAGCACCAGGTCGAAGCTCGATTGCGAAAGTGTTGTCAGCGCTTGCTGACCGTTCTCTACTACCACCACGGAGTGCCCCCGGCCTTCCAGCAGCTTGGTTGCCAGTCGCTGATTCACACGATTGTCTTCAGCTAGCAGGATATGCAGACGCCTGAGCGGAACAGCGGCTGCTGGGCGCCGACCAGCACTTGCTTCGGGTACAGCCTGTTGTGGACCCAGCACTCGGGCCAGCACCTCGCCTAGTTCGGACTGACGCACAGGCTTTACGAGGTATCCGGCCAGGTTCAGTTCGCGGCATCGCGCCGAGTCCCCACGATGTCCGGCCGATGTGAGCATGAGAATCGCGATCCTGGAAAACGCAGCTGACTCGCGGACATGTTGCACCAGGCCGAAACCGTCCATCTGAGGCATATGCATATCGGTCAGCATGAGAGTGTAAGGATCGCGTGTGCTGCTGGCCGCGGATAGCAGCGCCAACGCCTCGGCCGCACTGCCTACCGAGGTCGATCGCATCTTCCATCGCGTTAACATGCTTTCGAGGATTCGCCTGTTCGTCTGGTTGTCATCCACCACCAGGACCGTATTCCGTGGAGCTTCTCGAGCGGGGAACATTCGGGGTGCGGAGACGGTCTGGTCTCTGCAGTTTTCAGTCCGATGGTGAAATGGACAGTCGTTCCTGCTCCAGGCTCACTCTCGATCCAGATGCTCCCACCCATCGTCTCGATCAATCGCTTTGTAATGGCGAGTCCCAGGCCAGTACCGCCATATTTTCGAGTGGTAGAGGCATCTGCCTGGGTGAATGGCTCAAAGATGAGCTGCTGCTTCTCGCGTGGGACGCCAATCCCAGTATCCGACACGATGAAGTGCAGAACGCATTGATCGCCTTCCTGCGACTCGAGCTCCACCTTTACCGCGACCTCGCCCTGCCTGGTGAACTTGATGCCATTTCCGACCAAATTAATGAGAACCTGTCTCACCCTGGTCGAATCGCCAACCACGGTCTCCGGTACCTTCGGGCCTATGTCGCAGAGCAGCTCCAGTCCGCCTTGATCCGCGCGCAGAGCCATACCCTTCAGGGTAGCCTCCACGCACTCCCGCAAATCAAACGCGACGGATTCGAGGTCGATCCTGCCGGCCTCGATCTTGGAGAAATCCAGGATGTCATTGATCACTGTGAGCAGTGAGTCCGCCGACAGGTTCACAGCATCGAGGTATTCGCGCTGCTCGGGAGAGAGCTCGGTATCGAGCGCCAGCTCGGTCATCCCGATCACACCATTCATAGGCGTGCGGATTTCGTGGCTCATGTTGGCGAGAAATTCGCTCTTCGCCCGGTTAGCGGCGTCTGCTGCTTCCTCCGCCCGCTGACGCTCCCTGATCTCCGCCTGCAGGTTCTCGGTACGTTCGTCCACCATGCGCGAGAGCTCTTCCGCTCGTGCCCGGAAGCGGCGGCTGTTGAACCGATGCACGGCGAGGACTGCGCCCAGGGCCGCGAAGCAGCAAAGCATGAAGAACCAGCCTGTCTGATAAAAACGGGGCTGAAGAACGAGGCTGATGGAAGCGCCATCATGGTTCCAAACACCGTCGTCGTTGGCGGCTGTAATGCGAAAGCGGTATTTTCCGGGAGGGAGGTTGTTGTAGTAGGCGACGCGCCGGGACCCCGCATCGACCCAATCGCGATCGTAGCCCTCCAGCTGATATTTGAAGTGCACACGTTCAGGAATCAGGAAGCTCAGCGCGGTGTAATGGAACTCGATTTTGTCTTGTCCCGGTGCGACCTGCAAGTCATCGTCTAGGACAACAGGGCGATTGTCTACCAACACGCTTTCAATCAGCACGGGAGGCGACAGGGGGTTGGACGAGATATGTCTCGGGTCAATCGAGACGATACCTTTGACGGTTGTGAACCAAAGCTTGCCATCAGCAGCCTTGGCGCCGCCCGGTTGCGAGCTGGGCATTGAAGCCTCAGCTGTTTTCATGCCATCGGCAATTCCGAAGACGGTCGTAGGGACCCAGAAGTTGTGGCCATCGGCGAAGTCGTCGAGATCCTTGAGACTTGCTCGATAGATTCCGTTGGAGGTGCTGATCCAGAGATTGCCCTGATCGTCGGAGAGCGCTCTCGATGGATAGTCGTCGAAGAGTCCGTCGCGCTTTGAGTAGTGGGTGACCCGCCCGTCATAGATGCGAAAGCGGGTGACTCCGGGTGTTCGTCCACCTAGCCACAGGCTCCCGTGGCCGTCATCGGAGATGGAAGTCACGGGAAAGCTAATTCCCTCCTGGCGGGCCTTCTCAGGCGCTGCTCCCGGAGCGAATTTGAATAGTCCTTTCACCGTGCCGAACCATAGCGTCCCTGATGGCTGGCGGTAGATAGTGAATGTATAGTTTCCCGGCAGCGTGAGTGGGGTGGACTGTCCGCGAATCGTAAAGGGGCGCGTTTTCCCGTCTTTGACTCGGAAGGCGAGAGTGTCCGCAGTGGTGACTATGAGCCCTTCGTCATCTTCGCTGATTGCCGAGATGAATCGCTTTGAGAGCCGCGGATCGGTCTTGTATACCGTGACCTTGCCATCCTTATACCGTGAGAGGCCGCCAAAGATACCAAGCCAGATGCTGCCATCCCGGCTCTCGAACAGAGCCGCACCATGCAAGGCGCCCAGTCCAGGAAATTTGGTAATCGCGGTCACCTGGTGGCCTCGGATCTGAGCCAGCCCGCCACCATCGCAGAAGACGTACATGCTGCTGCGATCATTACCCTGGATTGCCGATTTCGTATCGCTGGAAGGAAGTCCTTCCTTGGCGGTGTAGGTGGTGATCTTGGTATTGCGGAAACGATCCAGGCCGCTCGCAGTACCCACCCAGAGACTGCCTTCGCGATCTTCAAACAGAGACAGAATCTTGTTGTCGGTGAGGCCCTCGGTGAAGCTGAAGGAAGAGACCTGGTCTTGCGTAATTCTCACGAGCCCCGAGGTATCAGTACCGATCCACAGGTTATCCTGACGATCCTGGAGTATCTGATTCACCCCACCGTTTGTCGCCTTTGCCGCAACCCCTCCAAGTACCGCGCCATCGCCCGAGATGCGATATAGGCCGGTCGAGGTTCCCATCCAGAACGCGTGCTGGTGATCCTCAAAAAGCGCGGCAACGCCGCTGTTTCTTCCCAATTGCAATGCAACTGCAAGGTTGCCATTGCGGTAGCTGTACAGATTGTTGGACGCACCAACCCAGAGAGTGCCATCCTCCTTTTCAAGGAAAGCACTGACCCATGCAGTCCCGCTCTGGATCAGGTGAACGCCGTTTTGCGACACTGCATATAAGAAATCATCCGCACCCAGAAAAACCTGATGCCCGCTGCTTTCAAAGATCGCCCGAATTCCGCCGTCCGGAAGTGGCGCAGGCTGGCGGTAGTCGGAGAAGACTCCGCCTTTGTAGCGGACAGTCCTAGAAGTGGTCCTAAGCAGCAAGTCGCCGTCCGCGCCCCTCGCGATGGCTTTCACCGGCTCGCTTCCGACAGCCGCATCCATCGAGACGAAGCGGACACCATCGAAACGCACCAACCCTGCCGAAGTTCTCAACCAGAGATAGCCATCCGGCGACTGCAATATCTGGTAGACCGCCTGCCCCGGCAAACCGTGCTGCGAGGTCCAGACATCGTGGCCGTATTGATCGATATGCCGGCCGGGGTCCAATGCCTGCAAAATTGCAGCGGATGAAAGCACCAGCAGGCACAGGAGCATGGCGCTACGCAGTCTCTTCGCGCACCCAGTCGGGGACGTCGAATCTTGCGTGACTTCGAAGCCGGGAGGCGCCACCGGTACGAAATATGGGGGAATCAGTTTATTCACGAATGGGCCCACCGCTATCTCTCTGAGGAGATATCGGCTGGGAGACGCTGGTCCTTCATCGCGAACAACAAGAATTTGGCCGAGGCACAACTTTGAGAACCTCTGCCACACGAACCGGTTGACTTGGACCAAATTGGGAACTTCGATTAGCGCAATGCACCCGTGGCCTCTGCGAGCGGCTACGAGTGCACTCAGGGCGGCTCTGTGGGGTTACTTGCCCTTGCCGACGACCTCGACAACATCGGATCCGGCCGGAATCGCCGAGCCTGTCTGGCTCAGCTTCGCGGCCGAGTCCGACCAATGCAAATGCGTCAGATCGAGCTTCCCTTTCTCATAGTCATAGGTGGTGCCATCGTCGCTGTAAACATCGAAGCTCGCATCGGCGCCCGGATAGACCCGTAGCTTCGCAATTTTCTGTACCTCGTTGGTGCTTTCCACCGGCGCTCCCAGGGGCAGAATGGAGCCTGCACGCACGAATATTGGGATGGTATCGATGGGCGCGGCAACAGAGATCGATTGCCCGCCACGCACTCGCTCGTTGGTCCAGTAGTTGAACCAATCTGTTCCGGCGGGGAGATAGACCTGCCGGCTGGTTACCCCCTGGTCAGTTACAGGAGCAATAAGCAGCGCCGGGCCAAACATGTATTCATCGCCGATGTCGGTGACCTTGGGATCGTTGCCGAAGTCCATGAAGAGGCCACGCATATATGGCGCGCCGTTCTGGTGGCTTGAATAACCGAGTGAGTAGATATAAGGCATGAGCTGATAGCGCAGCCGCAGGTATTTCTCCAGAATTGGCTGGGCCTGCTTTCCATACGACCACACCTCGTTGAAATCGCGCGTGCCATGAGTGCGGAAGTTCGGCTGGAATGCGCCGTACTCGAACCAGCGCACATAAAGCTCGGGATAGTCGTCGTATTGATGGACATTGTCACGAGCATCCGAGGGATCGATCAACGGAGTGCGCTCTGGCTTGTGATACCAGGGCAGTCCCTGCCAGCCACCGATATCCGTGCTCCAGTACGGCATGCCCGAGGCGACAAAGTTGATTCCTGTCGGCACCTGCCGCTTAAGGGTGTCCCAGTTGCCATTGATGTCCGAAGACCAGAAGATGGTGCCGTTACGCTGCGCACCGAGATAGGAATCGCGCGCAAGGATGACAGCGCGCTGCTTCAGATCGCGACGGAAACCTTTGTAGAAAGCCGCGGTGTGGAAGAGCGGATAGACATTGAAGAACTGAGTACCGGGACCAACGTGGAAGTAACTGCCGTTGGGCGACAGATCGGGCTCAGTCTCATCGGCCCAGAAGGAGTCGAAGCCTTTGCTGACGTAGTTCTCCTTCACGATGTTCCAATACCACTCGGCTGCTGCGGGGTTCGTAGTGTCGATATCCGAACCTGCATGATCGTAGGGCAAACCATCCGTGGGAGTGCCGTCGGCGAGTTGCTCAAACCAGCCATTCTTGAGCACCGTGTCGTAGTATCGATCCTCCGGAACAAAGCGCGGCCACACGCTGATCATGGTGTGGAAGTTCATATCGTGAAGCTGCTTGTTCATCGCCGTGGGATCGGGCCACATCGCCGGGTCCATGTCCATCTGTCCCATGACGGTGTAGTGGAACCAGTCGATGACGAGGACATCGGCGGGCAGATGGCGATCGCGGTAGCCCTTGGCAACAGCCAGCAGTTCAGCCTGGCTGCGGTAGCGCTGCTTGCACTGGATGTATCCGTACGCCGCCTTCGGAAGCATTGGCACCTCGCCGGTGAGCAGGCGATAGCCACTGTAGATCTCGTCGTAAGTCTTGCCGGCTATAACAAAGAATGAGACACGCTGGCCCACATCCGAAGTCCAGCGGGTTACGTCGTTGAAGCCAAAGTTTACCGTTGTGCGGGCTGGATTATCCCAAACAATACCGTATCCCTTATTTGTAACAACGAACGGCACACATACGCTTTGCCCCGCTGGCGCGTTGTAATCGTGCGCGCAACGAACGGAGTGACCGCGACGGTCCAGGTATCCTTCCTGGTTCTGGCCCAGTCCGTAGTAATGCTCATCCTTAGGCGCGGCAAAGGTGGCGCCGACCTGATAGAACGGTGGATCGCTCGGACGTCGATCATAGAGAACTCCGGCATTGCCGTCCTTGTGGTTGGGAACGGACATCTCCCAGCCGTCCATCTGCAGTATCGTTGTCCCCTCTGGCGTCTTGATGGAAATACCAACCCATGGCGTGTATCCATTAAAGAATTTCGCCGTCTCCGGCAAGGGTCCGCCCGGAGGGCTCTGAGGCGCTACTGTTACCACCATGCGGGACGAGCGCAGCACATCGCCAGACTTGCCGTTCTCGATTGCCCAACCTTCCTCCATCGGCTTTGCGACGAATCCGTAGCCGGGAGCAGCAATCGCATCATCCTTCCTAAGACTGAGGCTCACACGCACAATATTCGGGGCGTAAGGCTCAACCAGAACTGTCGTCTTACCGCGATCGAGTGTCATTCGCTGCGCGTGTGCCGCCAAAGGGGTGAATTGAGATGCGGCGAGGGCGACAACAAGAGACACGCGGATGAGAGAACAAAGGCCGGCGATCAAGCGCGCAACGCGTGACGATGAGTTAGCAGACAAGTCCATAGATACTTCCTCTTCCTTCTTATAGCTCCCGGCCAGCGCGTGATCCGGTATTCCCCAGGAAAATATGAGTCAAAATAAAACGATTTTGCTGATGGATTTAGTACCACATCAATCTAAACCGGGGAGGCGCCGCCTGTACAGAACCTAAGCGATGACACGCGTTGGATGTGATGGCTAGCGGGTACAAAGATCGAGAGCATCAATGAAAGTCGTGTGATTGCACATCTGCATGGCTTATCTGTAACGCCTGCACCGCAGTCGCTTTCACCGAGACAACACCATCCTTGTTCTGCAGCATTCCCTCCACGAGGATAAATTTGCAGTATGTGACAACGGCGCGGTTCTCTTCATATAGAGCAGGATTGATGATCGCGTTTCCGATTCCGGATTCATCTTCAATGCTGAGAAACACAAATCCACTGGCGGTACCGGGGCGTTGGCGTGCAATGACTGCTCCTGCAATTCGCGTTGGACGGCCGTCAGGAAGCATCCGCAGATCGGTCGCGCGCACAATCCCCATCGTATTCATTTGCTCACGGTGAAAAGCCATCGGGTGGGGACCAATGGTTAGCCCTGTGCCTCGGTAGTCAGCAACCAGCCTTTCTTCAACATCCATCTGCTTGAGCGGCGAAGATCCGATCTGCTCATCATCGACTTGCGCTGCTCGCAGCAGGGGTCCGGTGATGCGTCCTGCATGTTCCGCCTGCCACAGAGCATCGCGACGATGCCTGGTTTCCCCCAAGGCATTGAGCGCGCCAATCTGTGCCAGGGAAACAAGATCTGTCTTTCGAAGTTCGGGAACACGGCGGGCAAGATCGTAGACTGAGTCGAATGGAGAACGTTGACGCTCGCGGACTATTGCGGTCGCGATCTGTTGCCTCAGTCCGCGCGCATAGCCAAGTCCCAGTCGCAGGTCGAATTGTTCAATTCCGGGCTTTGCCGCTTCAGCCGCTTCCAACGTGCACATCCAATCGGAACACTGCACGTCGATAGGTTTCACGCGGAGCCCATGGCGCTGTGCATCCTTCACAATGGTAGCTGTGGAGTAGAAGCCCATGGGCTGATTGTTGAGCAGCGCACAGGTGAAAGCAGCGAGGTAGTGTTGCTTGATATATGCGCTCGCATACGCGATCAGGGCAAAACTGGCTGCATGCGACTCGGGAAATCCGTAGAGCGCAAAGGAACTGATTGACTGGATGATCTGATCCTGCGCCGCCTGGTCAACATTGTTCGCCGCCATGCCCCGCCGCAATTTTCCTTCAAGTTCGCGCATGCGTGCCTGCGAGCGTCGCATGCCGATGGCACGGCGAAGTTCCTCTGCCTCTCCGCCGGTGAAGTTCGCAATCACCATGGCTATGCGGATAAGCTGCTCCTGAAACAGAGGCACGCCAAGCGTACGCTCCAGCACCTTCTCAAGCAGAGGATGAGGATATGTAACCTTCTGCCTCTTCTGACGACGCAGCATATAGGGATTCATCATTTTGCCCACGATGGGGCCGGGACGAATGATTGCGACCTGTACCACAAGGTCGTAGAACTTCTCCGGATTATTGCGGGGAAGCGCAGACATCTGTGCACGACTCTCAATCTGAAACATGCCTACCGTGTCAGCCTTCTGCAGCGTGCGATATACGTCCTCATCGTGTGGAAGCTGTGCCAGATCGAGTGGTTGACGATAATGCCGCGGAACGAGATTCGTGCAGTCTTTGAGCACGGCCATCATGCCCAGGCCGAGCAGATCGACCTTGATGATCTTCATGTCGGAGCAGTCTTCCTTGTCCCACTGAACAACAACTCGTCCCGGCATTGAAGCAGGCTCGAGCGGGACTACTGAATTTAGCTGTCCCTGGCAGATAACCATTCCGCCGGAATGCTGGCCGAGATGTCGCGGCAGATCGTGCATCCGCGCACACACCTCCAGATACTTCGCTATGCGAGGATGTGTCAGATCCATGCCCGCAGTGCGAAAGCTCTGATCGAGTGTGTCGTTCGGACCCTTCCACTCCCACGAACCAACCAGCCCCGTCAGCCGGTTAAGCGTTTCGGCATCGAAGCCGAGAACCTTGCCTGCTTCCCGTGAAGCAGACCTGCCACGATACGTGATCACGTTCGCGGTCATTGCTGCGCCGAGTTCGCCATAACGCTTGTAGACATACTGGATAGCGCGCTCACGATCATCGCCGCTTGGCAGATCGAGATCGATATCGGGCCATTCGCCGCGCTCCTCTGACAGGAAGCGCTCAAATAAAAGTTCCATGCCAATAGTATCGACTGCAGTTAAGCCGAGCGCATAACAGACAACGCTGTTAGCAGCCGATCCCCGGCCCTGAACAAGTATTCCTTCCCTCTCGCAGAACCTTATGATGTCCCACACGATCAGGAAATATCCTGCAAGTCCGAGGTGCTCAATCAACAGCAACTCACGCTCGGCCTGCTTGCGAGCCTTGGTGTGAAGTTCGGCATTGTTCTTTGGTTCATAGCGATTTCGAATTCCCTCGGACACACGTTTGCGCAGGAATGTGTCCATCGTATCGCCATCTGGCACTTCGTATTGCGGAAACCTGTAGCCAAGATCGTCCAGCTGAAACGCAAGACGCGAGGAAATTATCTGCGTATTTATGATGGCTTCCGGCAAGTCTCGGAATATTTCCGCCATCTCGCCTGCGTTGCGAAGATAGCGCTCTGTGTTGGGTGCAAGCAGACGACCCGCGCTATCGAGCGTTGTCTTGGTGCGTATGCATGTCAGTACATCGAGGATTTCTCGATCGCTTCGATCAGCGAAACTCACTCCATTTGTAGCGACGACAGGCAGACTTAGGGAACGAGCGATATCGAGCGCAGCACGATTGCGCCACTCCTCCGCACGATCAAAGTGGCGCTGCAACTCTACATATACGTTCTCCTTGCCAAAAATCCTTATGAGTTGTTCAACGGCTTTTCGCGCTTCGTTATAACCGCCTCTGGCAAGTGCCGCAGCCAAAGGACCCTCTTCGCCTCCGGTCAGACAGATTAACCCCGCAGCATGCCCTTCGACATCTTCAAGCAACGCAGCGCCCTCACCTTTTTTGCCCAGGCGCAGCTTGTAGCGTGTGATTAGCCGGCACAGGTTTTGATAGCCTGTTCGATCGGAAACGAGAACAGGAAAACGGACCGGCTCAACAGAGAACTGATTCGGCAAATGTGCAGGCGGACGACTGCGTTCGCCTGCATCTTCTACTGCAATCTCCGCGCCGATGTGTGCACGTATGCCCACCCGCCTCGCAGTTGTATGCAGTCGCGGAGCACCGTAGAGACCATTACGATCCAGCAGCGCGATAGCCGGCATCTGCAGTTCCGCAGCACGCGTCGCGAGAGTCTCCGGCAGCGAAGCACCTTCAAGAAAGCTGAAGGCGGACCGTGCATGAAGTTCGACGTATGTCTCAGTCATAGATTCCCTGCATGTACCAGCAATTCGAGGCCGGATCCTGGGCAATGCGGCCAATTAAGCTGGTATTTGCATCCGCGAGAACTACATCCCATTCTTCGCGCGACCACTCATCCAACGACCACCATTGCCCACTTCTACGCCAGGGCCCTGCCCGGATGACGACGCCGTAGCGCTGCCCATCGACGAACACAGCTATTGGCTCGCGGTCGCGCAGTGTTACGCCAATAGCCAGTGGTGGACGGCATACGCGTAGTGCTGTCGGCGCTACATACGCGGCATCAGAGACTGAACTTTGGCGTGGAGAAGGTGGCTCAAATGCTGCCATTCGAAACGATTCGAAGCGATTCGTGTCGAGGAGTTGCGGCGCACCAACACGATTAGGTCCAAGTAGTTTGCGCAGACGAGCAAGAAGAATTTCCAGGCGCCCAGGTTCAGGTGCCTGTGGAAGAAACAAGCCGTGTTGTGCTACTTGCGGCCTTGCTGCTTCGGCCTGCATGCGGATTCTCACGACCGCTGCCTGGGGAGGATGCGTTTCCAGATCAAGCTGTACAAGCTTCAGTAACATGCGCGCATCTTGCGTAGGCAGAGCCGGACGAATAGCGCGCATATGTGTCGATGCCTGCTTGTGGCCTGTCGCCTCCAGCGATAGTTGGATATCTAGTGCAGCGATGCAAAGCGAACGCGACATGACACGTACGAGTAGTTGATCGATCATGCGCGCAAACAGAAACTGCAAGGGTTCCAGTTGTTCAACCGAATGATCAAGCTCCAGGCTTTCGACAAGTTCTGATCCAAAATCCGCTTCGATGGGAACAAGGAGATGTGGATGCTCGCCGCGCGCTAGAGCCCGCAGACGCTGTCCCTGCTGGCCTAGACGCGCGATCAGGTCGCGCTCCGATAATGCCGCTAATGCGGAACAACTGTGAATGCCCCAGCTACGTAAGGTCTCTGCAATCTCAGGCGAAAGATCCAGAATACTCAGCGGCAACGGCCCGAGTGAATCGGCTTCACCACCCACCGGAAGAATTGTGATGCCGCTAAAGCCTCTCGCCGCGCATACCGCAGCGTGAAAATTTGCAGAAACCGCTGCCTGCACATGAAGCCCGCAGGCAACAGCCTTACTACATGCTGAAGAGGCGAGTTGGTGCGGAGTTCCGAACAGGCTGCTGGTGCCACGTATATCCATGACTACTGTGCCGCCAGGCTCAGATGAATAATAAAATTCGACAGTCTCGATACGTGGTGAGAATGCAGCGGCACACTCCTGTAAAGCTGCAATAGCACTGGCCTCCTGTTCGCGTGAGCGGCGAAGCATATGCAGGCGATTGAATGATTCTGCCTGCAGACGACTCATCCCGTGGCGGACACCTCGATTACGGGCATGAAGGTTGACCGCGAATACTGTTTCCTGTGGCGGCTCTCCATCAAGAATCGCAACCGCATGCTCAAGCATCTGTGGGCGCAATCGCAGTGCGGACTGTGCTGCAAAATCCGGCGCATGAATACAGGTAAACATAGCCATCACCGCACCCGTTGCGCGCGAGTACTCCAGCCAGCATGTGCGCGATGAACATGCTTCTTGCGAAAAGGATCGAGTATGTCCTCACCGCGTTTGCGCTCAAGAATCAGCTTGTAAGCTATCCCTTCAAAAAGCGCAGTACCGGCATTCGCTGACCATTGCTCCGCTTCCTTCGCACGTTCGCAGCACAGAACCATGGAGGCACAAATGCGTGCGCAAGGCGTCTGCGTCAGCAACAAAACAGCAGTCTGTGATTGCTCAGCTGCAAGGCGGAATCGGTACCAGGTAGCTGTCGGTATCCGCATGGCATCCCGCGCCTTCACCTCGCTCATGTCGACTACGATGGCACCGAATCCTCCTGTCTGAAGCAGCAGATCTGTCGCGCGAATCGCCTGCTCCAGCCGAGGCCATGGCTTCGTGAAACGGCTCGCTGCCGCAGGTGAAACACTGTTGGTGACTGGTATTGAGACAGCCCTCCTGGGATGCAATACCGCTTCACTGCGGCGAGGTGTAAGGGTACCCTTTGCTAACTGCTCTTTGCGGCGATGCGGCAGAGGTTCAGAACAACGGGGAGTAAAAAGCTGGCGATTGATTGCACCCTGCATGCCCACTGATTTTCCAGACTGCACCTCGCTGCGAAATAGTTCTGATACGGCGCGATCAAAACCACGAACTTCAGTACGTGGATGCTGGCCTTGTGTATGTCCATGCAGGGGATATGTATTCTGTTGTTGAATTGTCTTAACCTGAAGATGATCCTCGAGCGGCACTGATTCTCTGCCTCCACAACGAAGCCACAACATACGCTCAAGCAGTACACCGGAATCAGCCGCGGAAACGGGATCAAGTGCATCATGAACATCTACCCATGAACACGCTGCTCCCCGCTGCGTCGCCTGCGCCAGAATTGAGAGAGCAAGTGTGGTGCGCCCTGTCGATGCGCTCCCTGAAATTTCTGTCACACCGCCTCGTGGAATTCCTCCACTCAAAATGTTGTCGATGCTCTCAATACCGGTCGCGAATAACTCAGGAGCCTGCCGGATGCGCGGAGTCAGGGCGCCAGGAATCCGGTGCGAAAGAGCGGCTTCGAGTTCGGCGCGAAGAGCGGTAGCAGAGGATTTCATGTGCAGAGGGAAGGCGGCGCGTATTCGTTTTTTATTCGCCTCAAACAGTCTTGTCTTTACCCGGGGCTGCTGTCAATCTGTGAAAATCTTTCTGCCCTTACCATGGATATATATCTATGTAACTAAACTGCTTACAAAAAATACGATCCCATTGGCACGGACTGAGACCCGTGTACAGAATGCGAGACAGGGCGCGTTACAGCTTCTGCTCTCTAGCTAAGAATTCAAGAGGACTAGAGTAAAGTGGGCTCGTGCAATCGACCACATCACGAAGCTACTACCTAAAGGCTTAAGAAGGATTCCATCGCACATGTTCGCCAACAATCGACACAAAGTTTTTCGCTGGCTCTCTTACATCGCTGTGGTGTTAATCTCAAGTCTCGTATCCCTCACGCCATCCATGGCGCAGAACTTTGTCGACATCAAGCCGAGTCCATCGCAGGTCCAGTGGCAGGACCTCGAAATTGGCGTCATCATTCATTTCGGTACGAATACATTTTTGAATCGTGAGTGGGGCGACGGCACTGCCGATCCATCCGTATTTAATCCAGCGCATGTTGATACGGATCAATGGATGCAGGCGGCGAAGGCAGGCGGAGCCAGCTATGCAGTTCTAGTTTCGAAGCACCACGATGGCTTTGCACTTTGGCCAAGCACTGAGACAACGTATAGCGTGAAGCAAAGTCCGTGGCTCGATGGAAAGGGCGACCTGGTTCGCATGGCCTCCACCTCAGCACACAAGGCGGGGCTTGGTTTCGGTGTCTATCTCTCACCGTGGGACCGTCATGACAAACGCTATCCTGATCCCAAGGCCTATGACAATTATTACCTCGCGCAACTGGATGAGCTTGCGACAAACTACGGCCCGTTGACTGAGTTCTGGATCGATGGAGCAGGCAGCACAGGACGCACATACGACTTCGACGCAATCATCAATGAGCTACGCACCTATCAGCCGAACACCATGGTCTTCGCAGACGTCGCGCTCTACAAATACGCTGACTTGCGATGGGTCGGTACGGAAAGCGGATTTGTGCCATTTGAAAATTGGAACGTCGTCGACCGCGCTGGCTATCTGCGCTGGCGGCCTGTGGAAGCAGATACTCCACTGCATCGTGAGCATTGGTTCTGGCACCCGAACGATGAAGCCACGCTGCATACCGTGGATGAGTTGTTGGATATTTACACGAAGACCGTGGGGCGTGGCGCTCAGCTGATGCTGGGAATTGCCCCTGACAATACCGGGCAGCTTCCGGCAGCCGACGTAAAGCGCCTGCAGGAGTTCGGCGCGGCCATTCATCGCATCTACGCGCATAACCTGGCGGCGGAATTTGGCCACACATCCGGCACAGCAAGCGAAGCCATCGACAACAACCCGGATACATTCTGGATTGCTCCTCCGCTTCACGGCACGCTTGAGATCCAGTTCGATAAGCCCGTCACGTTTGACCGCGCAGTCACGATGGAGAGGCTGAATGATGGTCAGCACGTCGAAGATTACGCCGTCGAAGCGTGGCTGGATGGTGCGTGGAAACCACTGGCTCGTGCCAATGCTATCGGTCATAAGAAGATTGACGTCTTTCCAGCATGCACCACGCAGCGAGTTCGGCTCCATCTCATATCAACCAGCGGGACGGCAGCGATCCGTGAGTTTCAGCTATTCAACGGGGCAGCCGTTCAATAGCAGATTCGACGTGCAACGTGAGTCGGATTCAGTTGCTTGAATTCTGCTGGCCCAGGCGCCGTGCATGCCATAGCGCGCCCTCAACCGGGTCAACTGTGCCCGGCACGAATTCGATTCGCGGATACACGGCGAGAACATTCTGCCGCATCGCGTCAGTGACCTCCTCGACGTGCGTCACGATGGAGCCAGTCGTCGCGACCTTCAGTCCATTCTCAATCCCCGGCTCAGTCACGGCCAGCTTGCGAATCACATGCAACGCCAGTCCTGCCAGTTCTTCCCCACCCTCCTGGAGTGTGGACCGTGCCACAGCATCTCCATCGCGCGCGGCTTCTACGATCAAAGGCATCAGTGATGCGAATTGGAAGCCAAGGGCATTTGCTGAAGCAATCAATTCGTCTCTCGTATGAAGCCCAAGATGATTCAATACTCGGTGAAGTAGCGGTGGATCTTCCCCAGCATTGATGGCTGCAAATATGCCTCGCAGTGTCTGCCGACCCAGGCGGCTCCCTGATCCTTCATCAGCGAGCTCGGGACCCCATCCGCCTGCCGTCGTAGTCCACCCATTGCGGTTTCGCCCTATGACGTTTGAACCGGTGCCCGCAATTACGATGATTCCCGCGCCGCCAGGAAACGCTGCGTCCAGCGTAATAACTTCGTCACCCACGATCTGCAACAAGCCACCGACCCGCATTTTCATCTGCTGGCTCAGCCAGTTTGTAACGTCGGCGACTGCCGCTCCCGAAGTGCCTATGCAGGAAGCAGTGACATCAGCGAGAGCCACTCCGCTCTCTCTGGATACAGTATCCAAAACATCGCGCAGGGCTACCGCGGCGTCTGCCTTGGCCTGGCGAAGAATCTTGGTGCTTCCTGATTTCGCGCGGCTCAGGATCCTGTTCTCATCTGCCAACGCGCAATCCGTCTTCGTGCCGCCGATGTCCAATCCGAGAAAGAACTTCATATCTCCATTCTCTCCTTATTCTTGAGCTCTATGGACCGGCAACTTGCGGCACTGTCAATACGGAAGGATGCTCCTTGTCGTGGAAGATCGTGTTAGTTGCAGAGACATATTTCTGCCCGGTTGCGCCGCTCTCGCCTGTGTTCAGGTTCCGATCAAACCGCGGGAAGTTGCTGCTTGAAACCTCCAGGCGCAATATGTGCCCCTTCAGGAACACGTTGCTCGTTGACCAGAGATCAATATTGATTTTATTTATCTGGCTCGGATTCAGAAGTTCCGGCTTTTCCTGCGAATCGCGATAACGGGCTCGCAGAATTCCCTCGGTCAGGTTCTCCGCATAGCCGTTCGGCCAAACATCCACCAGTTTCGCCGTGAAGTCGGTGTCTGCAGCCGATGTTTTCGCGTACAGCTCTAGACTTATCTGCCCGGTAACCTCGGTATCCTGCGCAAAAGGTGGCGTCGAGTAAACAAGAACATCGTCGCGCGCCTCCGCCGGACGCTGATCGCGCGGCCCGGGTTCCCAGTGAGCCGTGTCGCAACACAAAGGCCCTCCGATGGTCGGCACCGGATTGCCCGGGTCGTAGACATACTGGTCTGTCTTCTCTGCGCCGGGAGCAATCGCCGAAAGCGTTCCGTCTCCGTGAAGAGAATTGGCCTTTCCCGCCGAATGCAGGAAGTACCTGGTGCTGTGGGCGCGAGCCAACGGCCACTCATCTTCCTCCCGCCACTTGTTCGTGCCCATCACAAAAATCTTCACAGGCTTCCCGGCAAACTGGTTGTGCGCACCTTTGAAGAGGTAGTCGTACCATTCGAGAATGGTCTCGTCTTCGGCAAAGGCGGCGTCGGCGCCGAAGTCGATGTCGCCTACTTTTCGGTCCATGCCGGCGTGGCCGCCGATGATTACCATCAGGTGCTGTCCCGCGCGTGCAGCCTCATTGCCGCCGTGCGCTTTAAGGCCAACATAGTTGCGCAGCGATCCACCCTGGAACAGATCGTACCAGGCAGCAATCGTGAGAGAAGGCACCTGGATATCGCTGTAATGTTCCTCGATAGACCACTGCTTCCAGTAGCTGTCGTAGCTGGGATGAGCCAGCCAATCGAGGAAGTAAGGAGCCAGCGCATCGAGTGAATCCGGCGGCCCCGAGTGCGCAGGGAAGTTGAACAGAGGGTAGCTGGTAAGCGGGAGCTGCTCAATTCCCTCACGCGCATTGGATGCCTTGCCGACAGCTCGCTCCAACGTGTTCTGTGCCAGGCCCGTAGTCCACGACTCATTGAACCATTGTTCGAAAGCGCCGCCCTGATAGGTCCAGCCGTCATGGTAGTTGCTGGCAGTCACCACCGGGCAGATTCCGGCCAGGTGCGGAGGATGCGCGATAGCGGCAAGCATCTGTGTCGCGCCGACATAGGAGCCGCCAAACATGCCAACCTTGCCATTGGAGTAAGGCAGCCCCGCCGCCCACTCGACCGTATCGTAGCCATCGTTCGATTCATTCTTGAACGGATACCATTCCCCGGCGGAGGTGTAGCGTCCGCGAACGTCCTGAACAATTACCACGTACCCGTGCTGCGCACCCTGCATCCCAATGTTGATGGCATTCCGCTTGTCGTAAGGGGTACGCTGCAGCAGGACCGGATATTTTCCTTCAGCATGGGGACGGTAAATGTCAGCCAGCAGCACTACCCCATCGCGCATGGTTACAGACACATTGCGCTCGAAGATTGCGACATAATGCTGTTCATTCTGGGCACGGGCGGTGCCTAGAGCGAGACTAACGAAAACAACTATGAATGAAAGTCGATACTGGCTCACTATGCTTCTCCGCTCTTGAACGTGGCGTTGTCACTGATGATTGCACAGCGCGAAACCGTACGAATCGGAACTGGTTTATCGGTGACTTTCCGGCGAATGGATATTAGCAGTAGCCTTGATTGGCCCGCAATTCACGCGCCGTGCAGGCTCTGTTCGGCCATAGTAATCTACCTCCCGGCCATTGACGCCGTTTCGCAGATTTCAGATATTCCACGTAAAATTAAGCAGAATTTATGAGCACAGCGAAACTCGATCCGATACGAAGTGACGTCAAGACTCCCTCCACCAGCCGCGAGCAGATCTTTGATGCCTTTCGGCGTTGGGGATTTCTTCAGGCAGACCTGGACCCGCTGGGTCAGTATTTACAGCCCGTGGCAGTGCCTGAACTTGACGTCACGAGTGACGATGCGGCCGAGGCCCGGCGTTGCTACTGCGGAACAGTCGGCGCTGAGTTCATGCACATCGAATATCCAGAGCGTCGGCGCTGGATACAGGAGCGCCTCGAAGCCACTCCCCCCGCGACTGATCAGAAGCTGATCCTGGAATTGCTGACGCGTGCCGATCTCTTCGAACAGGTCATTCAGTCGCGCTATCTCGGAACCAAGCGCTTCTCGCTCGAAGGGGTCACTTCCCTCATCCCTTTCCTGGATCAGGTATTCAATTCCGCCGGCATCGAGGGCGCAGAAAAAGCCGTACTAGCCATGAGCCACCGTGGGCGCTTGAGCGTGATGGTGAATATAGTGGGCCGCTCTGCCGCTGACATTTTCTCAAAATTTGAAGACGTGGATCCGCGCAGCATTCTCGGTGGCGGCGACGTAAAGTACCACGTGGGCGCCACGGGCGACTATGCAACCCGCAACGGCAAGAGTGTCGCCCTCCACCTCGTTTCGAACCCAAGCCACCTCGAAGCTGTAGATCCGGTTGCCATGGGGCGAACCCGCGCCAAGCAGGTGCGGCAGGGCGCCGATGGCAGGAAACAGGTTCTGCTTCTTGTCATTCACGGCGACGCCGCATTCGCCGGCCAGGGCATCTGGGCCGAGACCATGAACCTGGTCGGAGTCGACGGCTTTTCCGTCGGCGGCGGGATACATGTGATCGTAAACAACCTCATCGGCTTCACTGCGGAACCGCGTGAGTCGAACTCCTCGCGCTTCGCTTCGGATATCGCGAAGCGTCTTGCGATCCCCATATTTCACGTAAACGCGGAAGATCCAGAGGCAGTGGTGCGCATCGCCGCGCTCGCAGTCGAATACCGCTACACCTTCGGCACCGGCGTCATCATTGACCTCATCGGATATCGCCGGCATGGGCACAGCGAAGTGGACGACCCCACAATCACCCAGCCGCTGCGATACGCGAAGCTGAAGGATCATCCGCCACTCTACGAAATCTATGCGAAGAAAATAGGCGCTGACACATCTGCGAGGGTGAAAGAACTGCAGACGGAATTAGGCGACGCTCAAAAAGCAGCGACACGCATGCGCAAGATGGTGCTACTGGCGCAACTTCCTGATTACTGGTCCCCCTACACAGGCGGCCGCTTTAAAAGTGAGTTCGATGCTGAGACGGGACTGGACGCCGCGCAGGTAAGGAAGATCAGCGACGGCCTCACGGCCTATCCGTCCACATTTCATATCCACCCAAAGATCAAAAAGCTGCTGGAGCAGCGCGCAGAAATGGGCCGCGGCCAGCGCGCCTTCGACTACGGCATGGCCGAGGCCGTCGCGCTCGGTTCGCTGCTGATGCAGGGAACACCCGTGCGCATGACCGGGCAGGACAGTCAGCGGGGCACCTTCAATCAGCGCCACTCGGTGCTCATAGACATCGAGGATGAATCCCGCTACATGCCGCTGTCGCACTTAGCCGATGGACAGGCCCGCTGCGAAGTTTACAACTCAATTCTGTCAGAAGCCGCAGTCCTTGGATTCGAATACGGCTATAGCCGCGACTATCCCGAGACATTGGTACTGTGGGAGGCGCAGTTCGGCGACTTCGCCAACGGCGCGCAGATCGTGATTGATCAGTTCATCTCCTCCGGCGAAGACAAGTGGGGGCTTCTCAGCGGTCTCGTTCTATTGCTTCCTCATGGCTACGAGGGCCAGGGACCAGAGCACTCCAGTGCGCGCGTGGAGCGATATCTGCAATTGGCCGCGCATGAAAATATCCAGGTCTGCCAACCCTCCAACGCCGCGCAGTACTTCCATCTGCTGCGCCGCCAGGCGATGCGCAAGTGGCGCAAGCCGCTCATTGTCTTCACCCCAAAAAGCATGCTCCGCAATCCCAGCGCTGCTTCGCCGATCGCAGATTTGGCGCGGCCGCACTTCCTCAATGTTCTGCCTGAGACCGAGATTCAGAACGTGCAGAGGCTGCTCATCTGCACTGGCAAAATCGGTCACGAGTTGCGTTCCGAGCGCAAGAAACGCCAGAACGTCGGCACCGGCATCATCTCGCTGGAGCAGCCTTACCCCTGGCCCGAAACGGAGTTGATAGCCGCAATCGACGCCCACCCTGATGCTCGCGAGATTGTCTGGGTGCAGGAAGAGCCCGCCAACATGGGAGCGCTTTCCTTTGTGATGCCGCGTCTGCGCAGGCTTGCGCGTGGACGCCAGGTCCTCAGCGTGAAGCGCTCAGCCGCGGCCAGCCCGGCAACCGGATCCGCCAAGGCGCACGAGCTGGAACAGAAGACTCTTATCGAAATGGCGCTGGGCAATCCGCAAGTCTAGCCGGTTACGGGTCTGTGACTACCACGCACTAGGTGGGTTGCTGATCGCTCTTTGCCGGAGGCCAGAGGAAGCTGCGCGGAGACTTCAGGAAACTGATAAACGTATATCGCAATAGACTGACCTGGTCATGCCGGGGCACGCCATATGCCCTCATTGCGACGGATGCTGCAATTGAGAAGCTCACGCCCAGGTTCAGCACAAATGTAGCAGCGATGCCAAAGAGTGTGTGAAAAAACCAACCGCTGTATAGCCAATCTCTTCCAAAGCTCGCCGCGGCCAGTGCCAGCGTACCCGTGGAGAGAGTTACGTGGCGCACATCCAGAGGAATGCCGAGAAAGCTTCCAAGAACAGGGACGAATCCCAGCAGGTAGCCGAGCACAATACTCGTCGTCCAACCTGACAGGTTGGCTTCAACTGAGTTAGCCAGCCTTTGCATCCGTTCCCGTCCGAATCTACGGCCGAGGGGATGCTGCGCTATCGCTGCGGTCAAGTGATTAAACGTCGCGAAGTTTTCGACCCACCCTCCCGCCAGCGCTGACAGCCAAAGGATAACCCCCGTCAGTGCTGCATAAATCATTGTCCCGGAAGCAAGAGGGTCCAGCGTATGGTAGACATGCTCCGCGCTGTGCACTTCGAGAAAGGGCCGGGAGAAGATATACGCCCAAAGATTCGCAAACGCCAGGCAGCCCAGGCACACGGCAATAAGATTGCCGGCCGCAGAGGCCAATTGGCTGCTCGTGATGCGCCGGATGAACTCGGTAAGCTTCTCGAGCCGCGCCCTGCCTCGGGTGTCCCGCACGATTCCCGCGAACGTTGCCGCTGTAACCGATGGCTGCTTGGTTGCCAGGGCGAGGTGAAAGTACTGCAGCAGGATGAAGCTGACAGCATAGTTGGTACCGGCAGCCAGACCTTCAACGAAGAGCGATAAGTGTGCGTCGATGATTCGCATCTTCAACGCCGCAGTTACAACGGTAAGTAGACCGCCGCCTAGAGAGGCTATCCATATCGCACGATATTCACTGCGTGAATCTGCGATGTAGTGCTCGCCGGCTTTTCCCGTACGCTCAACGATCTTGCGGGCCATCAGGGCGGAGTTCTCACGAAAGAGCGCACGTATACTCAGATCCCTGCGACGAGCCTCGAGCACGTCGTCCAGCAAGCGCTTTACCGCCTCGATCTTCTGGTGTGCATCGGCAACAAACAACACACCGGCAATGCTCTCCATGCGCGAGATGGCACACTCAATCGTGCTCATATCGAAGACCAGGGCCGTGCTCACACCTGTGTCTTCCAGTCGTGTTCGCACGTATTCCAACTCGGCGCGACAGCTCTGGACCTGCTCTCGCCACGTATCAAGCGCCGGCGTCGCGCCACCCTGCTTTACCAGTTCGATAGCGGTTTGCTGCAGTTGATAGAAGGGAGAAACCCCAATGTCCGTCGCATGGCTGCGTGCGCGCATGGCTGGCGACAGGCCGATCCCCGCCACATGCACGCCCAGCAGATAGAATGCTTGCGTTATGTCGTCGCGCTGCAACGCCCAGGCGCTAAGGTCACCTACTGGCGCCATTAGCCAGGCTATCCGCTCGAATGTTTCGTCCGGCAGATCGATCAGGCGGTCAATGGCCTCGCTGGTTGGATAAAGCCGATGCATCAGTTTCGATAGATCGGTGTCCTCTCGCGCCGAAGGCAGAATTCGCTCTATCAGCCTTCGCCAGAGCTCAGACATCATTCCTTCCCTGGGATGCAGACCTGCCTCGGCAAACAGCTCGACCGAACGTATCTCGGTGAGGATCTGGCGGACCTCTCGCTGAAACCGAGTGCGAAGCTCATTCCGAGATTCCATGAGCTGCAGGACCATCTCCAGGCGTGATGTGTCACTCCCGGCAGGGGTCGCGCTGGTCCACTCTCGCAACTCTGCGTATGCGTCCAACCGTGTGCCCAGGTCCGCTCCATGGATGAAACGCGTAAGGATGTTCGCGAGTGTTCGGATGGCGCGATCCCGGCGTCTTTGCGGCGGAAAGTAGTCCAGCACCATATCTCGAACCTGCAATGTAGGAGACGTCGTCATGTCAGCTTGAAATGTTCTTGGTCCCAGGGGAACGAGGCACTCGTCATCTGTGCCTCTAGCGCTAATCTACTGGAGAATAGCGAATCGGGTGCGATGAAACCAGATATGCAGCAATATTGGCGCCGCAGAAGTTGATGCGAAGAAAGTCCCGGGGCTACCGCAAAGATTTCAGCAGCAGAAGCAGCAGCATACAACATGACATCGGAACGGTAATGTTCTTTATCCAGAACAGCCATGCCTGGAAGCGGAAGAGCCAGCTGTTGTACTGGAAGCTGCCGCTTGATTCCTGCTTCAACTCCATCGATCTCCGCAGTTGGCTGCTTACTGCATAGTTGGTCAACGATTGCAGCAAGTCACAGAGCAGCGCGAAGATCGCAAGGATCGCGGTCCACAAAATCCAATTGTGGTAGGCGGAGCCGATCGCCTGAGGAACCGGATCCCTGGCTGAAAGAAGAGCCCAGCAGAACGCAATCACTCCCAGTGCCAGAGTACGAAGCTTGTCACTCAACCGGGTAGTAATCGAGTCGAGCCTCTTCACCAGATCGTCGTAGGCGATGGACAGCGTCGAGGCGCGATGATCGTTGGACATGGCTTTCGTGCGTTGACCTATTCGACTGGAGCGACCGCTACGAAATGGGGTTCTTGCTTTCAGGATTGATACGAATACCCTTTTCGGGGCTCTTTAAGCTCTTTGCTGCGACATCGCCGCTCTGCCCGGCCAGCCCACCCAATGGCACATTCAGGGTGCCTTGGAAAATGCCCTGATCGCCGCCAAATGCTCCACCCCATCCTCCGATCATTGGCGATGCCGGTGTCGCGCCATAGCCCGACACCAGGTCAGCCAGCGGGTTTGGCGGGGTGTCGCGAAAGCTTGTACCCAAGCCCGCTAACGAGATCTCAGGGGAAGTGACTGCCGGCGCAATCGGACCAATCTCGGGAAAATCGAAGCAACCCTTCGTTTTCATTGCATCTTCCATAATCCCAGTCAGCGCATCAAGAACCGCCCCAGCGTCTTTGAGGGAAACTTGTGCCTGCGGTGCGATTAGCCGGAGCAACTCGGATCGCTTCATTGCGGTCTCCAGGGGCCCAGATGCTTCAGAAATTACTGCACAGCAGCAGCCCGGGTCAACTGGGCGCTAGTGCGGCGATCTCTTCCGAGCACAGCCGCCTCCGTTGAGATATAGGTGACAAAATGAGAAGAATATCCTTTGCGGGTATTCCTCTTTCCCCTTTACACTCAGATAACCATTTGGCCCCGAGGGCTCTTCAAGAAAATATGACGACTGCCGCTGGTACTCGCTTCGGACCCTACGAAATTATTGAGAAAATTGGCTCGGGCGGCATGGGTGAGGTGTACCGCGCGCGCGATACCCGGCTCGACCGTGACGTCGCCCTCAAGCTGGTCTCTGCGCGCTACCTGAACAGCGGCAGCGCTACCACTCCGTCGCCCGGCGCTCCGGGCAGTACCCCCGCAACCGCGTCGCATGCCCGATTCCTGCGCGAGGCCCGCGCCTCGTCAGCGCTCAATCATCCCAATATCTGCACCATCCACGACATCGGAGAGCAGGACGGCCAGCCCTACCTGGTAATGGAACTTCTCCACGGCCAGACGCTCAAGCAATACCTGTCCGACCACAAAGTTCCCCCGGCCGAAACCATCGCCTTCGCCCAGCAGGCAGCAAGCGCCATGGCCGCCGCGCATGCCCGTGGCATCATCCATCGCGACATCAAACCCGCCAACATCTTTGTAGTTGAGCGCGGCGATGGCCAGCACCAGATCAAGATTCTCGACTTCGGCCTGGCCAAGCGCCAGGGAGATCTCCTCCGTGCCGGCGATGCTACCGTCCCGCTTGGGGCCGGCGAAGAGATGACCGGCACCAACGCCGACATAGGCGAGCTCACACTCACCAGCCCGGGATCGACGATCGGCACCATCGCCTATATGTCTCCTGAGCAGGCTCGCGGCGAAACACTCGATGCACGCTCCGACCTCTTCTCCCTGGGAACAGTTCTCTATGAGGTAGCCACGGGAACCTCGCCCTTCGCTGGCGCATCCACGGCCGAGGTCTTTGCCGCACTGCTGACGAAAGATCCGGCAGCGCCGAGTTCGCTGAATCCTGCGCTGTCAGCGGGTTTCGACGCCATCGTCCTGAAGCTGCTTGCCCGGGACCGGAACCAACGCTATTCATCAGCCGTCGAGTTGCGCACGGCCCTGGACGCACTCAGCTCCGGCAGTTCGCCAAGCATCACCGCGGCACAACTCGCGCAGCCCCCGGCAATGGCGCCAGTTGTTCCGCCCCCGGCGGGTTCACATTCCGGCCTCTACGCCGGCGTCGGCCTTTTGCTGGTCGCGGTCCTGGGATTCGGCGGATACCACTTCTGGCATGGTCAGCAGACTGCCCCGGCAGCAGGGGGAGCCACTGGTTCAGCCGCCCCCTCCACCATGACGATGAAGGACTCGATCATCCTCGCAGACTTCGTCAATCACACGGGTGACCCGGTCTTCGATACCACGCTCAATCAGGCTCTCGCCATTCAGCTGCAGCAATCTCCTCTGCTGAATATCGTCAGCCAGCAGCATTTGCGCCAAAGCATGAAGTACCTCGGCAAATCGTCTGAGGATCCGCTTACTCCAGCCATTGCCCGCGAAATCGGTGAACGCGAAGGCGTCAAGGCGATCATCACCGGCACCATCGCCAAGCTCGGCAACGACTACATCATTACCCTCGCAGCGCAAACCACGGCTACCGGCGACGACATTGCCAGCGAGCAGGCGCAGTCTCCAGATAAGGAACACGTTCTCGACGCCCTCGACAAAGCCGCCACCGCCATGCGCGGACGCCTGGGCGAATCACTCAGCTCGATCCAGAAGCTCGACACGCCGCTCGGCCAGGCCACGACTCCATCCCTCGAAGCCTTCCGTGCGTACGCACTCGGCGACGTGGAGCACGAAAAGGGTCTCGACTTTCCCGCTGCCGCGGCCCACTACCGCCAGGCTCTGAATCTCGATCCGAAGTTCGCAATGGCGTGGGCTCGCCTCGGCGTCGTCTATGGCAATTCCGGCCAGAATGGTCAGGCACTTGAGTACTACACCAAGGCCTACAATCTCTCAGCAAACGTAAGCGAGCGCGAGCGGCTTTACATCGCCGGACATTACTACATGAACGTCCTCGGCGATATTCCCAAGGTGATTGAGGCGCTCGAACTATCCATCAAGACCTACCCGCGTGAGTTCGATTCCTACGTGAATATCGGCGTGGCTTACTCCGGACTCGGCCAGGTCGACCAGGCGATCGCGTACACCCAAAAAGCGATTGAGATGCAGGAAGACGACGCGGTGGCCGAAGAAAACATGTTGTCGAACCTGGTCATCCTTGATCGCTTCGACGACGCAGCCAAAACGCTGGAGCGCACAAGAAAGCTCGGCATCGCCGATAGCACCCAGTTTCAGCAAATCGTCTACCAATATGCTTTCCTGACGGGGAAGACGGATGAGATGGCTGCTGTTGTGGCCTCAACCTCGGGCCGCCCCGATGGCTACCTTGTCACCGCACAGATAGCACTAGCCGATGAGTTTCAGGGCCGCTACAAGGAAGCCGAAGCCGCGTGGAACAAGGCCGCTCGTGAGGCTGGAACGCAAAAAGCTACCGATGCGCAAGCGCAGAATCTGCTCGCCTTGCTCTCAGGTCGTGGCTTTGCGCAATTGTGCGAGGATCCCGGCCCCCGCATCAAAGATGCGCTGGCAATCGATAAATCCAAGCCGACCCTGCGCTACGCCGCCTTTACGGCCGCAGTATGCGGCGACAACAAAACCGCAACGCACATCATTTCAGATCTAGTGAAGCAATACCCCTCTGACACTCTCATTCAACAGATCTCCGCGCCCCAGGCACTGGCGCTGGTGGCGCTCAATGAGCACAAGCCCGACGAGGCTATTCGGCAGTTGGAGATTAATCGGCCCTACGACCTCGCGTCGCCGGGTGCTTATCTCCGCGGATTGGCGTACCTGCAGGCGAACGATTCTGCCAATGCGATTACATCATTCCAGCAGGCAATCAAATATCGCGGTGCCGCGCTTTCTCAGGGCTATCAGATCTACCCTCAGGCCCAGCTAGGCCTGGCCCGAGCCTTTGCGATGGCTGGCAAGAAGCCGGAAGCCAAGAGGGTATATCAGGAATTCTTTAACACCTGGAAACAGGCCGATCCAGACCTGCCCCAGTTGATCGCGGCCAAAAAAGAATTCGCCGCACTCTAATATTCCCGCTGATACCTTGTGACCAAAGCAGCGGTCACAAGGCCATGCCACCGTCCATCAGCAATTCACCGCCCACGGTGAATAAGGACTCATCAGACGCAAGGAAGACCACGGCAGCCGCAACCTCGCTCGGCGTGCCGAAGCGTCCCGCAGGGACTTGGCTCTGGATCTGTCCCGCGACAGCCTTGAGATCAGCCTCGCCAAGGCCCAGCTTGCTGTAGAGCGGCGTCGTGATAGGCCCGGGGCTAACCGCATTTACGCGAATACCGCGCGAAATCAATTCCCCTGATAGCGTGCGCGACAAAGAGAGCAGTGCGGCCTTGGAGGCTCCATACACGCTCGTGTTCGCCATGCCTATATGCGCGTTCACCGACGTGGTCAAAACAATGGACGCCGGCTTGGCAAAGTGCGGCAGCAGCGCCTGTATCAGAAAAAATGGGCCCTTCAGATTGATGGCGAAGGTGCGGTCAAACCGGTCCTCATCCCATTGCTCCACTGGCCGCAAGTCAGCGATGCCCGCATTCACAAACAGGATGTCGAGCCCTCCAAACGACTCGCGAATCTTCTCTGCCAGCACCTTCTGGGCGGCCACATCGCTGGCGTTGGAAGATATCACCAGCACCTCAGAGCCTAGCTCTTTGCTCGCAGCCGCAAGCGTCGCAGGGTTCGTGCCCGTAACAGCTACGCGCGCGCCCTCTTTTAAAAACTCGCGCGCAGTCTCAAGACCTATACCGGATGTGCCACCTGTTATGAGCGCCCGTTTGCCTTTGAGTCTGTCCATAGTTTCCTCTCCTCCACAAATGTTCCGTTACTTGCCGTCTCCCACGACTGATACCACTACCTTACCGCGGCCCTGTCGCTTCAGCACCGCTCCATTGAAGGCCATCGCCGCATCGGCCATCGGCACCACTGCGTCGACAAATGTCTTCAGGCGATCGTGATCCAACAGCTTCCCCGTCTCAACAAGCTGCGTCTGATTCGGCTCGACAATAAAGAACGCCTGCTTCGTCCTTGCATCGGCCGTAGCCTCCTCTCCTGAGGCAATTGTCACTACTCGTCCTTTCGCGGAGAGCACCTGCCACGAGCGCTGCAGCGTGTCGCCGCCCACCGCGTCGAAGACAACATCAACATCTTTCACGTGTTCCTCAAACTGTTCAGCGCGGTAATCGATCACCTCATCTGCGCCTAGCTCCTTTACGAAATCGAGATTCCGACGAGAAGCCGTTGCCATGACATGCGCTCCGTGAATCCTCGCGAGTTGAATTGCGAACACGCCGACACCGCCAGCCGCGCCATGGACAAGCAAGCGCTCACCCGCCTGCAACTTTGCTTTGTCGAATAAACCCTGCCAGGCCGTCAACGCGCCGATAGGAACCGTGGCAGCCTCAACGTGACTGATCGCCGCCGGCTTCAACGCCACAGCGTCCGGCACAGTCAGGCAGTACTCCGCCAACGCGCCATCTGCAAACCAGTCGTTCAGACCAAAGACTTCATCGCCTGTACTTCGATCGACTACACCCTCGCCGACGGCTTCCACCACGCCTGAGAACTCATGCGACGGCACCGCCCCCTTCCGCTCGCTGCCATCCTTGGTGTGCGATGTGGGGTACCACCCTAACTCCGCCGGAGTGATGCCTGCCGCGACAACGCGGATGAGAATCTCGTCGGGGCCGGGCATCGGTCGAGGCATCTCCGCCGCGACTAGCAGGCTTGGAGAAGACGCATCTGTAATTCGCATAGCCTTCATAAGTCAATTTCCTCACGGATCGCCTTCCAACTCTACGATCTCAGAATCAGATGACAATCCCGCGGCGAACGATGCGTGGCATTTTCCGCTGTCCCAGCGACCACGTTCGTTGTCGTTCCAGATTCCATCACATAGCCTACTTCGATCACGCATAGTATCAAGGAATGAAAGAGCCGCCGGCACCGGGATCCCACGCATGGGAGAAACTGGCCCAGGTCTATGCAGAATCTCGCGAGTTCTCAGCAGACATGCTCGTCGAGTGGCCCGCGCAGCTCCGGCTGACCGGAGACTTCAACGGCAAGCATGTTCTTGACGTTGGCTGCGGAACGGGCGACAAGGCGCGCTTCTTCGCCGAGAACGGTGCCGCATCCGTACTTGGTATCGACGCCAGCGCTGGTTTCGCGAAGCAGTGGGCCGGCCACGCGGCCTGTCCGAATCTCGTTCTTGCCCAGGGCAGCTTTGAGGCCTTGCAAAGTCTTCCACTGCTACAGCAGAAGCGCTTTGACCTCATCGTTTGTTTTCAGGCCCTCATGTACGCTCAAGATCTCGAGGGCACAGTAAGCGCGCTCGCCAGCCTCTTGCTACCCGGCGGCACGCTCACCATCTCCGTCCCCCACCCCTTTCGCTTTGCAATTCTGAAAGGCGAAATCGAAGGCTGGCAACAAGGCTTTGCCTATCAGCAAACCCAGCCTTATCGATACCCTTCGCCCTGGAAACCCGATCTGCTCCTGGAACACGCGATGCCTCGCATCTCGGATTATTTGAATGCATTCGCCTCAGCTGGTCTGCACCTCACAGCATGCGAGGAACCGTTCGTCACAGATGAGTTCCGTACTGCTTCGCCCGAGAAAGCTGCGTGGATGGATCGCTACCTCGGCATAATCGTTTTCCGAACAGACTTACTTCCTGGGCGAAGGTTAGAATCAATGACGGCACTTGATCAATGACGATTCCCGAGGCAAAAGCCCTTCCCCCTGGATGTTGGTCGCTTTGGCGGCCGTGCTCCTCTTCGTTGTGGTTGCCAGCGCTTTGCTGTATCGCGCCCAGGACCGAAGCGTGAGGCAAAGGGCCGAAGAGCAGCTTACTGTCATCGCCAAGCTCAAGGTCCAAGAGGTTGTCGCCTGGCGCCAGGAACGCCTCAACGACGCCAATGAAATTGCCGAGAGCCCCCTTCTCGCCGAAAGTGTTTCGCGTTATCTGTCCAACTCAAGTGGGTCCAATACCGACAACCTTCGTTCTCACTTCGGCAGCCTCGCAGCGAACAGCCACTATGCTGATGTGCTCATCACCGACGCGGCCGGTCAGGTGCGTCTCAGTCTTACCGGCAACACCCAGGCCCACGCAAACTTCGGCGCGGCGTTTGCCGATGCGCTACGCCAGCGCAAACCGGTTTTGACTGACCTGCATAGGGATTCTCCGGATCCCGCGCCGCATATCGAAACCATCGTGCCGATCTTCGCTGCACGAGCACAAGCGGCTCCGCTGGTCGGCTATGTCATTCTGGTCACCGACGCCACCCGCACACTCTATCCGCTCATGCAGACCTGGCCCGTCGCCACCAAATCCTCTGAGACGTTGCTGCTCAGGCTGGACGGCGAAGATCAGGTGCTCTTCCTCAACGACCTGCGAAATCGGCCCGGCACAGCGCTGAACCAGCGCATGCCCATCAACCGCGATAGGCTGCCTGAAGAAAAGTCAGCCCTGGGCGGCGCGCGCATCTTCTTCGGCAAGGACCCTCGCGGCGTTCAGGTCGTAGCGGCCCTGCTCCCGGTGCCGGGTTCCCCCTGGTTCCTGGTAGCGGATCAGGACGCAAGTGAAGTCTTCGGCGTGTGGCGCACTCGGACAGCCCTCATGGTTATCCTGCGCCTGCTCCTCGCCGCCACCATTGGCGCAATCGCACTTTTCCTCTGGCAAAACACAAGAACTGCCTACGGTCAGGCCCTCTACGAATCTCAAGACCAGCTAAAGGATAGCCTCGAGCGGCGAAGCATCACCTTAAAAGCGATCGGTGACGGCGTCATTGCCACCGACAACCAAGGCAGGATCGATCTCCTCAACCCAATGGCTGAGAGCCTCACGGGATGGTCGCACGGCGAGGCCGTCGGCAGGCCCCTCGAAGAAGTCTTCCGCATTGTGAACGAAACCACGCGCGAGCCCGTGGAAACCCCCGTAAAGAAAGTGCTCAGGGACAAGAAACTCGCAGAGCTCGCAGACGACGCCCTGCTGATCGCCAAAGACGGCATAGAACGGCCCATCGCTGACTCAGCGTCGCCCATCCACGATAGATACGGCCAGATCATCGGAGTGGTCCTCGTCTTCCGCGACCGCACTGAGGAGCGCAGAGCAAGACGCCTCATGCAGGCCCGCCTCAACCTGCTCGAGTTCTCGTCCACCCACACCGTCGATCAGCTCTTAGACCGGTCTGTAGATGAGATCAACGCCATCGTCACCGGCGACCCCTCGAGATATACAAAGCAGGACGCTGAGACCATCGAATACGTTGCCGACGTCACCCGACAGATCGTCGAACAGAAGCGTACCGAGGCACAGATCAAGCGCTTCAGCCGTCTGGTCGAGTCATCTCTCAACGAGATCTACACCTTCGACGCCGAGACGCTCTTCCTGCTTGACGCCAATCAAGGCGCGCGTGAACACCTGGGATATTCCACCGAAGACCTGCTTAGGATCACATTGCTGGACCTGATGCCCGAACTCACCACCGAAGCCTTTGCAGCTCTTGTCGAACCTCTGCGCACCGGCACCGAGAAGAACATCCAGTTCACTACCGTTCATCGCCGCAAGAATGGCGAGCAATACCCCGTCGAAGTTCACCTCGAATTGATGGCCGAGGGACGCCCAACCTTTGTCGCATTCGTCGTCGACATCACCGAACGCAAGCGCGATGAGGCCGAGCGTGAGCGACTGCGCGCAGCCATCGACCAGGCTGGTGAAAGCGTCCTTATCACCGACAGCGAGGGCACCATCCTGTACGTCAACCCGGCCCTCGAGCGCGTAACCGGCTTCACTCGCGAAGAGCTGATTGGTCAAAATGCCCGTCTCCTCGACGGAAGTGCCGCGGGCGAGGAGATGTACCTGGAGATGTACAATACCATTGCCGCGGGTCGCAATTGGCATGGCCGCGTCGAAAGCCGCCGCAAGGACGGCTCAACCTACATCGAAGAGACCACGCTCTCCCCCGTGCGCGACGGCCAGGGAAACGTCGTCAACTACGTTGCCGTCAAGCGCGACGTGACCGAGCAACTCCACCTGCAGGCCCAGATCCAGCAGGCCCAAAAGATGGAATCCGTCGGCATGCTCGCCAGCGGCGTCGCCCACGACTTCAATAACATGCTGGGCGTCATCCTCGGCTACACCGAGCTCTCAATGGACGAAGCAGACCCCGACGGGGCGCTCTATGCCCATCTCCTGGAGATTCGCAAGGCCGCTGAGCACTCCTCGGAAATTACGCGGCAGTTGTTGGCGTTTGCCCGCAAGCAGACTATCGCGCCCCGCGTCATCGACCTGAACACCACCGTTGAAGGCATGCTCAAAATGTTGCGCCGCCTCATCGGCGAGGACATCGGCCTCACCTGGCTACCCGGTAATGAACTATGCACCGTCAAGCTTGATCCCGCTCAGATCGACCAGATCCTTGCCAACCTCTGCCTCAATGCCCGCGACGCCATCGCCAGCGTGGGCAACATCACCCTTGAGACCAGCATGGTCACCCTTGATGAGCTTTATTGCGCCGAACATCCAGGGTTCCTGCCCGACACCTACGTCCAGCTCATCATCAGCGACGACGGCCTCGGCATGGAAAAGGAAACCATGGATCGCATCTTCGATCCCTTCTTCACCACCAAGGGTGCGGGACAGGGCACCGGTCTCGGCCTCGCCACAGTCTATGGCATCGTCAAGCAGAACCACGGCTTCATCAACGTCTATAGCGAGCCCGGCAACGGCACAACCTTTCGAATCTATCTTCCCCGGCATGAAGGAGGCATTGTCGAGGCTCCCAAGAGGTTTGCGGAGAAACTCCCGTCCGGCAATGGCGAAACCATTCTCATCGTTGAGGACGAGCTCGCCATCCTCACGCTGAGCAGCGAGATCCTAGAACGACTGGGCTACTCCGTGCTTCCCGCGAACACCCCCGGCGAAGCCATCGCCCTCGCCCAGAAGCACGCCGGAGAAATCCAGTTGCTCATGACCGACGTGGTCATGCCCGAAATGAATGGCCGAGACCTGTCGAGCCGGGTGCTCTTGCTCTGCCCCAATTTGAAGCGCCTTTTCATGTCCGGATATACCGCCGATGTCATCGCCCACCAGGGCGTCCTTGACGAAGGCGTCAATTTCATCGAAAAACCGTTCTCCATGCAGGACCTTGCCGCCAAGGTGCATGAAGTCTTGAATCAATAGATATGCGGTCCAGCATCGCAACCACAGCGGAATCAGCCGGCTAGCTGCCCAGCGTCCACCTCGCTATCGTGATATCAAACAACCCCTCGCCCGCAGCCGTTTCCCCTTCCCGTTCGCTGTTTTGTGTTTTATTATCAGCGTCACAGGCTGCCTGCACATGCTTTCAGGCTTCTTGGTAACGCAAGCACGTGCAGTGACGATTTCGTAGCACGGAGTACGAAACTCGATTCTGGAAGGCCACTCTTCCAGAATCTCTTTCGGTGGATGCCGGCATTGTCATTGCAACCTTCGCTGACATTTTCGACGTCCTTACCTTTGGAGGGCCTATGCGAAGTCAGAGTAGTGCACGACGCTCCAGCCTGCGACCACTGGCCATCATGGCCATTCTGTGCGCTCTCGCTGGCTCGACCGCAATCGCTCAAACTTTCCCTACGCAAAGGCCCATTGGGTCTGAGAATCCCCACACACTACCCGACCCAACCCCCCGCCCGCCCGATTATCGCAAGAAATATGACCAGGATCCTGCCGAGCTCAAGAAACTCAAGCAGGCTGAGATGCTCAAGAACCAAATGCGGCAGGACAAAATGGTGTCAGACACGGATAAACTCGTTCAGCTCGCCGAGGAAGTGAAGAAGGAGATGGATGCCGATCAAACAGCGTCTCCGAAGTATGCCCAAGCCATGAAGGTCGAAGAGATCGAGAAGCTGGCGAAGAACGTGAAGCAAAAAATGAGATCAGAGTAGCTCGTGCCAGATCGACGAAAAAGTGATTCTCGAATCCTTCGACGGATTCAGAACAGGAGAGGAACATGAGGACGATACGGAATTCGCATAACCCGCTTTGCGGAATGCTGGCCACCGTGATCCTTATGTCAGCCCTCTCAGGCCTCGCCGCTGCACAAACAAGTGATACCAATAAAGCCGCTGGCGTTACTGCCAGCCAGCCGGCCCCCGCACCTGGGGCAACGGATAAGCTCTCTCCAAAGGATCTACGGAAGGCACAGATCGCCGCCGATACTGAGAAGCTGTACCAGATGGCCCAGGAACTCAAGGCTGAAGTGGCAAAGAGCAACAAGGACATACTTTCAATCGCCGTAGTGAAGAAGGCGGACGAAATCGAGAAGCTGGCGAAGAGCTTGAAAGAGAGAATGCGGAGCGACTAGCCCGGAAGCGAGCATCAAGCCAGTCAGAGGCTGTCCCGCCGGGACGGCCTTTCGTCTTTGTGACCGTCAGGACGCACACTTCTGTTGCTGATGTCGTTGCGGAATGTTAAGAGTTGAAGGTGAATAATTGGACCAGGAAAATCCAGAACTCAGCACCTGATCGAAACGCCCTGATCCACTCTTTTGGAAGACAAGGAAGACTCATCCGACCCTCAACGATGTGCGCCTCTTTTCCCGTTTCCGGACCGCGTATGGTAACGCAGCTCAAGTCTTCGCTGGCATCGATCCTCCTCATCCTGCTGCTCGCATTTTCTGCGGAGTCCGCACTCGCGGCACGGCGCGTCACCATTGATCAGTTGCAGCAGATCCTCGCCACCGCACACGCCAGCGCCAAACCAGATGCGATTGTTGCCCAGCAATTGGCCGAAGTGGAGCTCAGCGAACGTCTGAGCGACTCGACGCTATCCAGGTTGCAGCAGAACCCGCCAGGCCCCAAGACTGTGGAAGCGCTCGCCATACTCGCGGATAGCTCGGCATTTCTTGACCTCCCCGCAGCGGAGATCCCAGCAACTCTGCAGCCGGATATGGCCGCACAGCGCCAGATCATGAGCCGGACCGTCGACTATGTAGCGAAGACACTTCCCCAGTTGCCGAATCTGCTGGCCACCCGCGTCACCAACCGCTACGACGATGGCCCTCAGGGCGCAAACGGGCGCAACTGGGAAGTGGGCGGCATCCTCGCCAACCAGCCCCTCGGCGTTCCGGAGCTGCACACAGTAGGCGTCACCCGCACCGTTATCGCCTACAACGACGGCCGCGAGACTGACGATCCGCAGGTGACCGGAGCCAGGAAGCAGCCGGCCAGCGGCCTTGTCTCCTGGGGAGAGTTCGGCGCCATCCTCGGCACAGTACTCACGGACGCTGCTCGCAGCAAGCTCACCTGGAGCCATTGGGAAACCGGAAAAAATGGTCTGGTAGCAGTCTTCCGTTACTCCGTGCCCCGCGAGGCATCCCATTACGAATTGAATTATTGCTGCATCTGGAACCAGAACGAGACTCACACCAACTACACCCAGCCAACCGGAGCAAATGGACGCACCACTCGCGTCGGCACGGGCATTCAGACAGAAACGCCGGGGGCCTCCGCGCACCCCTACCGCCAGATCTCCGGCTATCACGGCACCATCTCTGTCGAGCCTTCCTCAGGAACAATCCTGCGCATCACTGTCGATGCCGACCTCAAGCCGACCGATCCCATCACGCGGGCCGCAATCATGGTCGAGTACGGTACCGTGCAAATCGGTGGACGCGACTACACCTGCCCGGTCAAGAGTGTCTCCGTCTCCGTCGCACCAGCATCCGTCACCGCCAAAGCCACCGACTCCCCCAGGTTCTCAATGAACTCAGTCTCCTTCGAGGACTATCACCGCTTCGGCGCATCGACTGCGATCGTCGCGTCTGAAACTCCATCTGCAAACAGCGGCTCAGGAAACACGTCTGTCGCGACGAACAACACTGCTCTGCCCGCCAATACTCCCGCACCCTCGGCGGTCAACGCTGCAGCCCCGCCCTCGCCTGCGCCGGAGCCGCCGCATGAAATGGTGGCAATGGCTCCTGCACCACCGCCGCCACCGCCCGTAGAACCTGAGTACACCATGTCGCCGACCAGCGGACTGCCTCCCGCCACCCCCAAAGAGAGCGGCTTCGTCTTGAAGGCAAATGCTCGACTTGTTGACGTGGGCCTCGTCGCCTATGACAAGCAGGGACATCCCCTCGTCGATCTCAAGCAAGAGGACCTGGAAGTCTACGACAACGGGAAGAAGCAGCAGGTGCGACTCTTCGCGCAGGCTGCCCCGGCCACTCCCGGCTCGCCCGCTCCAGCGCCAGAGACGGAAAGCATTCAGGCAACGAGCGTAGTAAATCAGGCGGAGATCACCGCCGCTTCTCCCTCGTTCACGGCGGTGCTGGTGCCCAGTGCCACCGTTCTTCTACTGGACGAGGCTCATCTCGCCTTCCCTGATCTCTCCCGAGCACGCACTGAGACGCTTAAATTTCTAAAGCGCATATCCCCCACCGAGCGCGTCGCTCTCTACACCATGGGCCGCGGCGGCTTCCACGTCCTCGTCGAGATGACGACGGATCACGCCTCGCTGCAAGCCGGACTTGCCAAGTGGGCGCCCGACGCAACGGCCACTGCGCGCGCGCAGGAGGATACCGAGCGCAATACCCGGCACTTCGATGAAGTGAACAGCCCGGAAGATCTGAACAACGTGAATGGCAACCGCATCGAGGTTCCGGATGGCCAGACAACCACCGACCCGAAACTTCGCGACCTCGGCTCAAATCCCGCGCGGGATGCCTTCAACACGCTCATCGCCGTCGCTCGCCACCTGGCCCTCATTCCCGGCCACAAGAGCCTCGTCTGGATCTCCGGCGACAACGTCATGGTGGATTTCCAGGACCAGGCCGTAGGCACCGAGAAGCAAAGTAAGAATCTCGATGCGCTCGCCCAGCACGCCTCAGAGGTTCTGAACGAGGCCCACGTCGCCGTCTACGCCCTGGATGCCTCCGCAGTCGAGGCCGGCGGTGTAGACGCCAGCCTGCAGCACGCCAACGTCGAGCTCTCGCAGATCGGCCAGGACAAGGCCTCCTTGCCCGGAGCGGCAATGACCGAGCTCAACTCTCGCACCGCCAGCGCCGATGGCAGAGCCACCGCCTCGATGCAGCAGGATACACACGCCATCCAGGGCCCCGTGCGCCACCTCGCCGAGTCCACCGGCGGCAGAGCCATCCGCAAGGCCGGCGACATAGGCGCCACCCTCGACGGAGTCATGAGCGACACACAGGCCACCTACCTCGTCAGCTTCACTCCCGACTCGCCACCAGACGACTCCTTCCACACCATCACTCTCAAGGCCCCCAACCGCCTTGGCGTCAAACTCCGCTATCGCACTGGATACCAGTTCACCAGCGAGCCCACCGATTCCCGCGCGAAGTTTCAGCAAGAGGTATGGAGTCCCGTAGACAGCAACGGTATCGGCCTCTCCGCCAAGGTCGTCTCCCACGCTCCCGCCGCCAAGATCCAGGTAAAAATCTCCATGAAAGATCTGGCGATGGATCAGCGCGGTGAACGCTGGACAAATGCTGTCGATGTATTTCTGGTACAGAGATCCGACGCCGGCGGCAACGCAAAAATCAGTGGCGAGACCATCCATCTCGCGCTCCAGCCTTCCACCTATGAGCGCATGCTGAGCACGGGCTTCGCCTACGAGCGCGCTCTCAACCCCGACCCGAAGCTCGGCTCCCTGCGCTTCATCGTCGTCGATGAAAACTCCGGCCGCGTAGGCTCCGTCACCCTGCCCGCCGCCATGCTGCAGCCCTGATCCTCGCCACCACAGTGCACGCGACACCACCCGCTGCTACATCGGCGGCGGCCCCGAATGGCTGCCTGAAATCTTCTCGTGCAGCGCCTGGCTGGCTTCCTTATTCATCGTGCTCGCCTTGGCGAACTCAGCCTTGGCCTCTTCCTTCTTGCCCATCGCCTGGTACAGCTTCGCCAGCCTCCAGTGCGGAGCAACATCCTTGGGATCAAGTTCGATCGCCTTCGCCAACTCCGCTTGTGCCTTCTCGTTCTGCCCTTGGTCCGCGTAGATAATCCCCAGATCCAGATGTACCAGCGCCATCTTCGGTTCCGCCTGCACGGCCGCCTCTAGCTCGGGCAGCGCCTTGTCATACTGGTTCAGCTGCACGTAGGAATCCCCCAGGTACACCCGAGCCTGGCTGCGCGTGGGATCATTTTCCAACTCCGCCTGAAACTCCGGCACCGCCTCAGCAAAACGGCTCTGGGTCCATAGCAGGTACCCCAGCCCGAAGTGAACATTTGGCTCCTTCGGATTCGCCCTCACCGCGGCTCTGAACTGCTCCGTCGCGCCAGCATTGTCACCCATCTGATCCATCGCCTCGCCCGCCAGCATGTCAGCCTCGGCCGACTCCGCATTCAACTCCAGAATCTGCTTGTAGACGTCCAGAACACATTGCGACTGTCCCGTCCACATGCAGCTGTGAGCCAGCGTGAGCCTCAATGGCAGGCTCTGCGGATCTCTCCCGGCAGCCTCCTTCAAGTACGGAATCGCTCCCGCATAATCGCCCATGCCGTAGTGCGACATGCCGATCAGAATCGTGAGTCGCTGATCTCCCGGATGCTTCTTCAACTCCGCCATGAATGGCGGAATGGCGTCCTTGAATTGGCTGGACTTGAAAAGCGCCAGCCCGAGATTCATCTGCAGGCCGGGAAACGCAGGATTGATAGCCAGTGCTCGACGATAAAAAGCTATCGCTTCGGGGTAGTGCTCCTGCCGCGCCTCGAGCAGGCCCAGGTGGGCCAGTGTCTCGGCATTGTGGGGATTGCTCTTCAGAATGCTGCGCCATAGCTGCTCAGCCTCGGCGCTCTTGCCCTGCTGCTCCATTGCCAGCGCCTTCGTGCGCATCGTCGCGCTTTGGGCTTGCGCGAAAACAGTGCCGCCTGCGGCCGCCCACGCGATCCATGCACACAGAAGTATCCGGCAAAACAACTTCACTCATGCCTCCAGCTAAGGGTATCCCCAAGTTACGCGCCCCAAAGACACGCTGGCAAGCCACGCCTTCCGGACATAAAAAAGGCGCGGCAGGAGAAACCCTGCCGCGCCCAGGTTGAGGATCGTTTAGAAGGTGATCTTGCCGCCGAGTTCCATAACACGCGGATCAAAGGCGCTGGTGACGTTGCCAAAGTTTCCGTTGTTGGGGACTGTGCAGCAGGAGACGTTCAGGCCGTTGTACTGGAACGTATTGAACGTGTTGAATGTTTCAGCGCGGAACTCAAAGTGTACGCCTTCAGTAATCGCAAATACCTTGTACAGCGATGTCGTGAAGTTGGTACGCCCTGGTCCTACAACTGCATCCTTACCCGCGTTGCCGAAGCCCAGGTTCGGTCCACCAGCCCAACCGGGGGTCGGTATGCTGAACTTGGAGGGATCAAACCACTGCTTCTGCGTGTGTGGGTAAGACATCTTGCCTTGGATATTTGCACGGTTGGTGTAACCGCCGCCCAGGCCGATCGTGTCCCAGCTGACGCCAAGCGTCGTGGAGACAGGTGCGCCAGTCTGGAAGAGCATCGTGCCAGCCAACTGCCAGCCACCCAGAAGCGAGTGAGCCAGACCGTTGCTCTTGGCAAAGATGGGCAGGTTGTAGATGTAGTTTGCGCTCAGGATCTGACGGCGATCCAGGGCACCAGAACCCTTGTCATACTTCAGGTTCCACGGGTTGCTGATCTGGTTCAGGTCGTAGCTGGTGAGATCGATTTCGTGCGAATACGTGTAATCGACTTCGCCGCTCAGGCCCCACTTGTTTTGCACGCGAACACCCGTCTGGAAACCATTGTAGTTTCCGTTGGTGGTGTTCTCCTGCTGGTTGATCCCACCGTAGCCTTGGAAGTTACGATAGAAGTTGCTGTTCGACAGGCTCTTGCCGCCGGGGTTCGTTCCGGAGTTGTTGCCCGAGTCGCCCGCATTGGCGCGAATGTTGTTCGGAGTATTTGTCGGGTAAGTGTTGATATTGCGCTCGATGTTCTGATGCCATGCCATGTTGCCGACATACTGGATAACCCAGATAATCGATGGCTTGATTTCACGCTGGATTCCCAGGCTGTACATGGCAACCGCAGGAGCGCGGTATGTCGTGTCCAAAGTGGTCATACCCTGCGTGAAGAACGGCAGTGCGGCGGAGGCGCCGGTTACCCAGCTTGTGCCCGGGGAGCTGAAGTAGGTGTTGCTCGATCCCGGGTTGTTGAAGAAAGGAGCGTTGGTGGCGGCGTTGTAAATGTCGTTTCCTTGCATGCGCTCGTAGAAGGTGCCGAAGCCGCCGCGAAGGATCGTCTTGCCGTCGCCCATCAGATCGTCAGAGAAACCGATACGGGGTTGAAGAGTCTTGTAATCGTTGTTGACCAGCCCCGGAGGGAAGCCATTCTGACCGGCAAGCGCCATGCCATTCAGATAGAAGGGCTGGGTCGCACCGATGTTCGGAGGAGTGTAGAAGCCGGGTCCGAGAGGATTCATTTGGCCGGATCCACCAGGAGTAGCTAAGCTGTTGCCGATCCACTCGGGTGCTTGGCTGGCCTGGTAGTTCGCAGGAACAAAGTTGGCAACGCGGTTATTGCGCTCCCATGCGTGCGGCAGGGCATCGTAACGGAGGCCATACTGAACGCTCAAGCGGGGCGTCATGTGCCAGTTGTCCATCGCGTAAATCGAAGTCGTCTGGTTTACGTAGTGGTTGATTGGCGCCTGTTGCACCTGGTTGAATCCATTCGTAACACCCAGCAACATATCCATGATGCTGTCGTTGGTCTGGGTACCAAAGCTGGTGTTGCCCTGGCGAACGCCGAAGATCTGCTGGTTCTTGGTGTAGCGGTTGTAGCTGAACCCGAACTTGGTGGCATGCTTGCCCATCGAGTACGAGAGAGCAACGATTGGAGAGTAATCCTGTGCGGCGTTATGCCATGGGGCTGAACCCATGTCTTCTGCAGTGCCGTACGGGTTGCCCCAGCCGGTGACGCTGGGAAGGCTCTTGGATCCGTTGTTGAAGAACGTCTTCGCATTCCATCCGTTTGGCAGGAAAGAATTGCTGCTGTTCGTGATGTCGATGGTGTTGCCATCGTAGTTGAATGCGACTTCGAGCAGCAGGGTCGGGGTGATCGTCCCGGTCAGCTTGACGGCCGCGCTGTTCGACGGATTGACGAGCGTGCTGGTGACAGAGTTGTAGCTAGCCCAGAGCCAGCCCAGGAAGGGCAGCTGATAGCTTTGGGTAACTGAATCGTGCATGTAGTGACCCATCACCTGCCACTTGTCATTGATCTTCTGGTCGACACGAACCACGGTGTCAACTACATCGATCGGCAAGGTGGCTGATGTCGAGGCCTGACCATCGCTCGTGTTGGGCTTGGGCAGGATGCCCTGGTTCAAATAGAGAACAGCGTTCGGGTCAAACAACGCCGACGGGATTATCTGGTTCGGGAATGTCTCTCCCGGGGTCAAGCCCAGCGATGCCAGCTTGGCAACGTACGCAGGGTCGGTAACGGTGTTTGGAGCACGGACGGTTGTGGTCGGAGCAAAAAGAGGAGCCACATAGTGCAGATCCTGACCTAGTGTCGGGATGTCAGCTGTCGCCAGGGTCTTCTGCTTGTTCGGGTTGCTTCCCTGCTTCAGCTTGCGCCACTCTTCGTTCCAGAAGAAGAAGGTCTTCTGCTTATTCTCGTTGTAAACCTTGGGAATAAACAGCGGACCGCCGATGTTGAAGCCGAAGATGTTGTAGTTCAGTGTCTGTCTCGGCGTAACCGGCGTGTTCTGCTTGTTGAACGGTGCATTGGCGTCATATACCGTGTTGCGGTTGAACTCATAGCCTTCACCGTGGAAGTGCTGGGTGCCGCTCTTGAGTGCAAGACTGATCGTTGCGCCAGAAGAAATACCGTAATCCGGCGGATAGTTGGAGGTCAGCGTTTCAAACTGCGCAATGGCATCCTGAGAAGGCATGATGTCCATGCCGCCGGCGCCGCCGCGGTCATCTGCTTCGCCACCGTCAATCAGCCAGATATTGTGGCTCTGACGAAGACCGTTAAAGCTGATGGTGAAGTTTGCTGCAACGGACGTCGGAGTGTTGTTGTCCGGCAGGCCAGAGCTGACGCCCAGACCAAGTGCGGCCAGTGCGGCAAAGTTACGGTTTGCGGTTGCGATCTGGTTGATCTGCTCCGAACTGATCAAGGTGCTGACGACGTTCGAGTCGGACTGTACCTGCAGAGCTTCAGCATTAACAGTAACTGTCTGCGTGTCCGAACCGACTGCCAGCTTGATGTCGTTGTGCAGGGTTTGAGAAACGTTCAGTTGAAGTCCGCTGGTTACTGCAGTCTGGAACCCCTTGGCCACTACTTTGACTTCGTAGGTGCCAATGTTCAAGCCGGAAACGCGATAATAGCCAACATTGTTGCTCGTCGTTTCCTTTGTAAAGCCGGTGCCAGCTTCAGTCAGCGTGACGTTCGCGCCTACTACCGCGGCCCCCGCTTGATCTGTGATAGTGCCGGCTATTTCTGAATTTTGCTGTGCGTATACTCCCACGCACACAAAAAGGAGAAACAGCGGCAACAGCAGCAGCTTGTGTTTCATCCAATTCATTAGATTTGCCTCCATAAGGCGTACAGTTACTGATTTCCCGGGTTAGGGTGAAACAACTTGAGCCAAACACCTGGGCTTGCCGTCGCAGTTCGCGTTTGCCGCATGTAATTCAGGACCAGCAATTGCTCGAAAGATAACCCTCGCAAACGCCCCTTCATTCACGCGTACAACCCGTACAGCACTGCCCGACCCCGGCGTTATAGCCGATCGTGTCGAGTAACTTCTCAAGGAAAACAGGCCTGTCTACCACGGCTAAAAAAGCCCGCCAAACACACGCCCTCTCGAACATCCCTGAAAAACGAGACTGCAGAAACGAGTAAAAGGTTTTAGCGATCTCGCCAACGAACCCTACCGACTACAAACATGCACTGTCAAGAAGAAATTCATCGATGTTTCATGAAACCGATTGCAGGTGGCAAACATCGAAAAATCCCTTGAGTAAATGGCTTTTGCTCGAATCTCGCTTTAACCCGCAACGCCCATTTTCAGCCCCCGGAAACCGCCCCACATTTACCCCCTCCAGCGTGACAAAAACGCGCGTTTTCGACGCTGTCCGGGAATCCAGACGATGCAGTACACTTGCCCTAAAGGGGAAAGCTTTGTTCCGTCTCGCGCCACCTGCCTGGGTTCTATTGCTATTATTTTCAGCGACTTCCAGCCAACTCCTGGCACAGGCTCCCGCCCCCCAGCAGAACGGAATGGGCGGAATTGCCACCGGCGGCACCTTCCAACCCACCTTCGACTCCCAGAAACGCCCCATCACCGCCGGGGGATTCGTGAAGACCGGACCTACGGTTTTTATGAATACCGCCGAGCAGGCTGGGCTGACCAGTTGGCGTCACAAGGCCGGCACTCCCGAAAAACAGTTCATCCTGGAAGCAAAGGGCCCCGGCGTCGCCCTCATTGACTTCGACAACGATGGCTGGCTGGATATCTATCTGGTCAACGGCTCAACCTTCGATGCCCTCGACGGCAAGGAGGATCCCCCTCATGCCGCACTCTTTCGCAACAACCACGACGGGACATTTACTAATGTTGCAGCGAAGGCCGGAGTCACGAACGACCGCTGGGGCTATGGAGTCGTTGTCGGCGACTTCGACAATGATGGCTGGCCCGATCTCTATGTGACTAACTACGGCAAGAATCGGCTATACCGCAACAATCACGGTGGAACGTTCACCGATGTCGCGGAGAGCGCGCACGTTGCGCTCGGAGGCTGGTCAGCAGGAGCGACCTTTGGCGACTATGACGGTGACGGCCGCCTCGATTTATTCGTCGCCGGCTATCTCGAATTTGACCGCAAGAATCTTCCCATAGGCGGCACGAAAGCCGTTGGCTACGCGTATTGCGCTTATCGTGGCGCGGCTACCATGTGCGGGCCACGCGGCTTGACCGGCGAGCGCGATCACCTCTTCCATAACAATGGCGATGGAACGTTCACCGACGTCAGCGAGAAGTTGGGAGTAAGTGATCCAGACCGATTCTTCGGCCTCGGCGCACTCTTTGTCGATGTAAATGGGGATGGCAAGGCGGATCTTCTGGTAGCCAACGACACTTCGCCCAACTACCTCTACATCAACAAGGGCAACGGCACCTTCGAAGACCAAAGCTATGTGAGTGGGTTTGCATTAAATGGTGATGGCCGCGAAGTCGCCAACATGGGACTCGCTGTCGGAGACTACGAGAATAACGGGCATCTCGACGTGGTGAGCACAACTTTCTCCGACGACTATGACGTCGTATTCCGCAACGACGGAGAAGGCACATTCACCGATGTCAGTTACAAGATCGGCGTGGCGCAACCCACCATTCCGTTCGTCGGATTTGGCGATGGATTTCTCGACTACGATAACGATGGCTGGAAGGATCTGCTTATCGCCAACGGCCACGTCTACCCGCAGGTAGACCAACATCCCGATTGGGGAACCAGCTACGCGCAGCGTCCGCTGCTCTTTCACAATCTCAAGAATGGAAAGTTCGAAGTCGTGCCCGCAGTCGAAGGAACCGGGCTTGCTGCCGTAAGCGTCGGGCGCGGAGCAGCTTTTGGCGATATCTTCAACGATGGCAAAATCTCGGTCGTGATCAGCAATATGGACGGCGTCCCAGTGCTTCTCCGCAACGTCAACCCCGACCATCATCACTGGGTGGAATTGAAGCTGACGGGAGGTCCGAAGAGCCCGCGGGATGCGGTGGGCGCCACCGTGTATCTAACTGCAGGTGGAATACGCCAGCGTGGCGATGTATTGAGCGGCGGCAGCTACCTCTCCTCCAACGATATGCGCGTGCACTTCGGACTGGGCGATGCCAGCTCGATTGAGAGCGTTGAAATCCATTGGCCCAGCGGCGCAAAAGAGAAAGTAAAACTCTCGGGGCTCGACCGCATTTTTTCAATCACAGAAGGTCAGGGAGTGACCTCCGCTCTGTGTGGACGCGACGCGTGTCCCAGCGATCCAACGCCGCAAGCACCAGCAAAGTAGAGCGCCACTTCTTCGACACCTTGGTGATTGCAGGACGATATGAGCGCAAGAAGGCGCGGGTCTCGACGGAGCTTTGTCTGTGCAATGCTTGGCCCTCTCCTGTTTGCTGCACAGATGCTGCATGCCGTACCGCCAGATACTGCGCGAGTGGATGAGTCGCTGCACAAAGCCCTGCGCGGTACTTCAGCGGTGGCAGTGGTGCTCGACGAAGCAAGTGGACGATTGCTGGCAACGGTGAATCGCCACGATGCCGCGACCGTGCGCAGCGCGCCTGGCTCCATCCTGAAGCCGCTGTTCCTGGCCAGCGCCCTCGACAACGGCGCCGTCACTCCCGACACCACTGTCTATTGCCGCCGCGAGTTGCATATTCTCGATCACAACCTGGCCTGCTCTCATCCCCAGAACAACGTTGCCTTCGATGCGGAAGATGCATTGGCGTATTCCTGCAACACGTACTTCGCGAAGCTCGCTACCCACTTCTCGCCCCCGCAGGCAACCCAGGTTATCCGCGACTACAATCTGCAACTGCCAACTGGCCTCTTTCCCGCCGAACCCGCTGCGGGTCTTCGCACGCCATCGAGTCTTGCTGAAACACAACTGCTCGTCCTGGGGATCGCGGGCGTGGAGGTCACTCCCGCGCAGGTCGTCGTTGCATATCGCAAGCTCGCGCTCAAGCTCAACGACGCAAAACTGAAGCCTGTGCTGCATGGCCTTCAGAACTCGGTGAACTATGGCGTGGCACACAATGCAAGCGTAGCCGGCATGAACATCGTCGGCAAAACAGGTACCGCCAGCGATCGCCCCCATTCCTGGACGCATGGATGGTTCGCCGGAATTTCAGGCTTGCCTGGTAGTGAAATTGTCATTGTGATCTACGTGCCAAGAGGCAACGGCGCGGATGCGGCGCGTTTTGCGCAGCGCTTCTATCTCGCCTACAACGAGACACCCGCAAGATGATCCGCGCGATGGTGCTGCTTATCCCCTGCGCGCTGTCTGCAATCAACGGCGCTGCTCAGGCAGCCAGTTCGACAACGCTGACGATTTGTGTTTTCTCCGAACGCCGCGTTGACGCCATCACGATTACGCCAATTGCTGCCGGCGCATGGATGCGCACATGCCCGCAGTGCCAGCGGCAGCCAATCTCCGCGCCGCTCTCATTGCAGTACGAGCCTGGGCGCATTCGACTGACCCCTGCAAGAACTGCAAAAGATCTGGAACTTGGCGGCGCTCTTCGCGTAAAAGCGCGTGGCTTCGATCAAGAGGTGAGAGCTGCTGGGCTTTGGAAAATTGTGCCTCTGCAAACCGGCCTGCGCGTCCTGATCACTGTGCCCAGCGAGCGTTACGTGGCCGCCGCACTAAACGGTGAGGCCGCACCGGACGAACTGCCTGCGTCCCTCAAGGCAATGGCTGTTGCGGCCCGCACCTTCGCCCTTGTAAACCGAAGCCGCCACCAAAAGGAAAACTTCGGGCTTTGCGACAGCACTCACTGCCAGGCGCTGCGCTTTGGACCTTCGCGGCCCGAAGTTGAGCGTGCCGTTCAGGAGACCGCTGGCGAATCTCTGTGGTTTGGCGATCGCCAGGCGCACATCTACTACACACAAAACTGCGGCGGCGTGACCGAGGACGCTGCGAATGAATGGCCAGGAGAACAGGCAGCCTATCTTCGCTCGCATCCTGATCCTTATTGCATCCGCCGCCCATCCGCTGAGTGGCATGCGCAAATTGCGTTGGATCAACTAAGCAGGATCTTTCGCGAAGAAGGATGGCGCACGCTCCGACATTTGGACTCCCTGCAGGTGACAAAACGAAGCGCCAGCGGACGTGCGCTGCTGCTGGACTTCGGCGGGGACGGCAGCCATCTTTCGATGTCGGCCAGCAGCTTTCGCTTCGCTATCAATCGCGCCTTGGGCTGGAATACCATTCGCAGCGATTGGTACAGAGCCGTCATCATAGGAGCGGTGCTGCGTGTGGATGGCAAAGGCTATGGACACGGCGTGGGACTGTGCCAGGCCGGTGCATACGAAATGGCGGTTGAGGGCCACTACTATCGCGACATCCTTCGTTTCTACTTCCCCGGCACTGTAATTCGTATCGCTGCCAGCGATAGCGGATGGAGAAGCATCGAAGTCGCTGGATGGACGCTGCGAAGTACAACTCCCCAGCCGAAATTGATCGAAGAGGGCAACGCGGCGTGGATCAAGGCTCAGCAGCTATTTCCTCCCCACTCGCCAATTCACCCGACCGTCTTTTCGCTGCCCACGACGGATCTGTATCGTCAGTTGACCAGCGAGCCGGGTTGGGTCCTCGCATCCACACGCGGCGCCGATGTCTACCTGCAACCCGCCGGCATAGTCCGCAAGAACGGGAGGGCTCAGCCCGCCCTGCTGCATGAGTTCCTTCATGTGCTGGTCGAGCACGAGGCGGCGCAAACGGCCCCGCTCTGGCTGCGTGAGGGCCTGGTGGAAGCGCTCGCGGGATCGAGTCAGCACGACCCAGCCACGGGGCCGCGCATGTCCTTCGCACAGGTTGAGGATGCCCTCGCACATCCCGCTGGACAAAATGCATCTCAGCACGCGCACGCATTATCTTGTGCCATGGTTCGCGAGTTGCTTAGTCGATATGGAATCGCTTCGCTTCGAAACTGGTTGAAGAGCGGAGTTCCGGCAGGCGTTACTAACTCCCTGCCGTCTTTGAACTAGTTCCTCACTTCGTCGAGATAGAAAGCAGTTAGCGCCATCACCAGGCACCACAACAGAATGTCGAAAGTGTAGGCAGCACCAACGCGCGCTACAACACTTAGCGATTCCAGGACAATCCCTCTCCCTGGCGTCCACCCGACCAGGGCGGCAGTTACCTGCATCCCCACAACTCCGCAGACTACGGCGACAATCCAATAGGTCCAGTGGAGATAGACATGCCCCGCCCGCTTAAAGGTTGCGGTATGCACTCCAGCGCTCACCGCTTCCATCGCAATGGGAATAAACAAAGCAGTAAAGATGAGTTGCGCCAGATCATAGAGATGATCCTGCCATTGCACCAGACGGGCGAAGGTGACGAAGGATCGCAGATGCGCCGAAAGCTGCGAATTTAAATAGCCGGCGAAGAGTGCTTCCGCATCCCGACCAGCGCTGATGGGCCGCGACAATGCAACCCACAGAGTCACGCAGACTGCCAGGATCAGTACCTGAACAGGAACTGCAACTGGCACCGTCGTCTTACAAATCCGGCGGAAGGTTGTCGCGTGTAACCATAGGAAGCCCACAACTATCAGTGCCCCAAATAGCATCGAGAGAACAAACTGCCACGCATGGGAATCTGGAATCTGCAGCCACGTAAACGCAAGCAGAATGGCGCAGACATTTCCTATCCACTGCAGCAAGACAATCCCCGGCTTGAAACGAGCCAGGGTTCCACTAAGGGCAGTTGATTGACTGCCCGTCTGCGATCCACTCATTGCCTTCCCTCCGTGCGTGGTGCTTCCACCTGCAGGCGAAGCGCGTCACTTGTTGCCTGGATCTCAGGTTGATACATCGGCTCAACGTGTGCGGGACTTACCATGAAGTTTCCCGGATTGACGACTTTCAACAGATAGAACGCTTCGTGCCTTCCGCTGAACTCCGTCGCGAACAACGCGGCGCGATCGTCATGAAATTCGCGTCTCGTATACCAATACTGCCATTGGCTAGGACGATCCAGGATCTTGTAGCTATCTTCGTGTTGCACAAACTCCGTGCCCGCCGGGATCGGATCTTCGATAAGAAGATATTTTGCTGGCGAACCATTCACCGCCAGATGAACCGCCAGCGTGTCCCCCGGAAGAACGGAACCATTCAGTGGCTCGAGCCGATAGACAACCTGCCCATCCTTCTGAGCAGGCACCAGCTTGAAATAGTCGCGCGTGATATTGAGCGAGAGTGATCCCGCCTGATAAAGCTTCCGCTCGGTCGAATAGTATTTTCCCTGCACTGACCAGTATGCCTTTCCCGAGCCACTCTTCACGATCTGAACAGCGTTATCTGCGTCGTGCAACTTGTCCGGAGGCAAGTCGATGGCGAGTTCAGCGCCAGTCGCCGCGTCCGCCGAACTGAAGTGGCGATGACCCGCAGCGTTGCCATTCACAAGCACGGCCACGTCGAAGTCTGCATTCAACTCCTGCGACACTGCTAGGTAGTCGATCAGACCGTAGAGCGCCATCGCAGTCTGTTCGGTAGAGGCCCACCAATAGCCGCTGTTGCGATTCGCAACCAGCCACTGAGCAGCCTGCGCAAGCAGAGGACTTTCGGGATCCGCATGCGTCAAAAAGCGTAGTGCAAGTGCCGTACTCTCGGCATCGTTGTTGTAGTTGAGGTCCAGCAGCGGACTATAGTTTGAGGGCCAATATGCCAGCGTACCCGAGTGTTTTACTTTGCCCTCGAGCAGCCTGGCAACATCGGCCGCACGACTATCGCCGACCCTCAACATGGCGAGGCCAGTCATTGACAACCCCTCCGCGGAAAGATCCTCGCGCCGCGACCATAACGTGTTCAGCGAATCCCCCAGGTTTTGCTCTCCCGCTTCGCTGAGTGCGTAGATCACGTAAGCTCGCAGGTCAGGAATCATCCGCGGATGATCCACCAATTGACGCCGCAGATATCCGATACCCTTGGCAAGCATCTGCCGCGATTGCGGATCCGGCGGATAAGTGCGCTTCGCCTCCGCCAAACCTCCCACAACATATGCCGACATAAACACCCGGCTCTCATCTTCCTTCCACCAACCCCAGCCGCCGTCATCATGCTGATAATCGCTCAGCCGCGCGAGGCCTGCATGTACCATCGCATCCAGGTCCGACGGATTAATACGCGATGGCAGATTCAGCTTCTTCAGTGTCTGCGCCACGATAACGTTCGGCAGGAAGCTCGACATCGTCTGCTCAGTGCAGCCGTAGGGATAACTCGTCAGATAGTCGAGCGCTGAAAACAGGCTGCCCGCGATAGATGGACTTATCTCGACGTGCAAACTATGTGCGGCCCCATCTGTATTTGCCGGGAAGTTAACCAGCACTTTACCTTCGCCACTCTTTTCGCTGATAGTTCCAACTCCATTGATCGTTCGCGGCACGCCGACAGGCTCCACGGGGAGCGTCAACTCCAGCGCATCGGACTCTTCATTGGTAAGTGCCTTCGCCAGCAAACGAGCCGTGCCTATTTGCGAGGCCTTTACTCGCCACAGCGAGACACCGTCTCCCTTGCTGGGCACATTGATCTTCTCGTTTGCCCCAGATACGTGATCCAGCCCACCTATCTCCAGTGAGATCTGCACCTCCTTCGCCTTATCAAGGTAGTTGTGCACGATCACCGGAATCGTGAGCTCATCGTTTTTGCGCAGAAATCGCGGTGTACCAATTCGCACGATAATGTTCTTACGAACAATAACGCGATTGATTGAGGAGCCTGCCTGGGAGTCACCAGTGATTGCGCGAACTGTTGCTCTCCATGTAGTTAGCGAATCCGGGAATGTGAGAGAAACTCGCGCGTGCCCCTGCGAGTCCGTGTGTTCTGTTGGCGCCCAGTAGGCCGTGTCAGGAAACGCCTTTCGCATTTTCGGCTGCACAACATCGCCGCCCGGTTTTACCTGCGCTAGCTGCGGACGATACCGAGACCGTCGCTCAGCCATCAACGGAGACTTCAGACCAGCCTCCCCGCTGAAGTAGTACTCCAGCGACGAATCTATTGGCGCGTACACGTAGTGGTCGGGATATAGTCTCCTAACTATGTCTCCACTCGTATCCGGACGAATTGAGTAAATAGCTTCGTCCACTACACCGAAGCTGAAGTCGGCACTTACCGCCTTCCCTGTGTAGTCGCGCGTGTAGACGTCATACTCCGCCGTCTGCTGCGGCTGAAATACAGGCTTTACCGGCGCAATTTCGATTTGTAACTGCTCCTGCACCGGCGGCACCTTGATCTGCTTGGTAGCCTGGTAGAGTTTGTCATCCTTCAGAAACACTACGCTGACTTCGAGGTTCGGTTGCGAGTCACGAGTTATCGGAAGATCGAAGGTCAGTGTCCTTCCATCTGAGGACACCACCTCCTGAAACTCCACCGTATATCCTGAAGCAACAACCAGCGCATGGAAGCCTTCAGCCTCAGAGATGACACTTATGTGCGCCGTATCGCCAGGTGTGTAACTCTTCTTGTCAGCAACTATCTGCACACTACGGGATCCACCACCCCAGTCCGCTTCATTACTCCCGATCACCCACAGCCATGTGGAGTCACTTACTACACGCTGCTCCGGTGTAGTACTTGTCGCCTCCACTTCGATGCTGCCCGCATCGGCTACCGTAATCGTGGCAAGAGCCTTGCCGTCCTGGGCCGTAGTTACATCGGTCGCGGCTCCTCGTGTAACCTCCGACTTACCGTTGGACCAGCGATGCGTTACGAGTTGTAGATGTATCTGCGTAGCGACAGGCTTGTCGTCATAGTCTATCGCGGCGACATTGAAGCTCGCCTTCTGTCCAGCCTTGACGGCATAACTCGTAGGTTCCACGTGGATACGGAAACTGCCATAAGTCGCCAGGAATCGGCCGCGTCCAATTATCTCGCGATTGGCCTCGTCCGTAACTCCCGCCTCCACCGTATAGTCCTGATCTTGCTTCCGGCGACTCTTGTCTATCGGTACGGGAACAGTAATTGTGAGTTTGCCATTTGCATCTAAAGTTCCTGCCTGCTCAGATTGCTGGTCTGCATCGTATGCCAGGGAGTCGTCTCCACTTGCCTGCTCCTCTTCTGCAGCAGCGTTGTCTCCCTCTCCTTCTTCCTCACTCCACCAATAGTGCGGCGAATGGAAGACGCGATACTTAACCTTAGCGTTGGCCACCGGCTCGCCAAAAAAGTAGCGCGAGTCGATAACCACCTGCATACTCTCGCCCTGCAGCACGCGCGCTTTGGCTGCCGTTACCCTTACCTGGTATTCCGGCTTCCTGTATTCCTCCACATGGAACTCGCCCGCGATGGCGCTGTCCGCGTCTCCGAGCCGAATGGTGTAGTAGCCAATTGCAGCATGGGCCTGAAGTTCAAGATCGCCCGCTACCGTACCGTCCGCGGCGACCGACAATTCCTTGTCAAAGACGGAATGATCTTCCTGGTCAGTTATCACGGCGTGAATTGTGCTGACTTTTGGTAACTCAAGATGGTTCTGCACGCGCTCCCGAAGTAGCGCCTTCCAGTGAACAGTATGTCCGGGTCGATACACGGGGCGATCCGTATAGACATACGAAGCCCAGTTACTGTTTCGCGATGCTGCAAACGCATAGCTGTTCGGAGTTACTATCGCTACTTCGTGACCGGAGGTAGCCAACACCCATAGGTTCTGCCGCTCTTCCTTGCTAAGCGTTGCGCGCAAGTCGGCGAGTCCTGTCTCATCAGTCTTTGCATTCGCCTGCGCCTGTCCGCTGAAAGCCATTTCGACCTGCGCGTCTGCAACTGGATTGCCCGTGTGGCGATCGACACAATATGCGAGAACCGCCCCTGAAGTCGTGCGCGTAATCAACGCCATCTGGCTAACCATCAGCAGCGTATATGCCTTGTAGTGACCGTCCGTCGCTTCTACAAGGTAGAGCCCGGAGGGCAAAGGATCGATCGGCAGATCCTGCGAGTCTGAAACGTACGTGGGCGGCATCTCCTGCCGCCAGCGGGCAATCAACTGTTTGTCATTCAACAGGGGGATCTGCGCAAACTGCGCAAGGCCCACAATTCTGCTGCGACGCGCAAGGCTGGACTGCGCTTTTCGTGCTGCATCACGGCTTTGCTGCGAGAACTGCCCGCGAAAGAACTGCCGAACCAGGAACCATAAGTGATGCTTCCAGTCGTGGAAGCGCTCAAGCCAGGTCTTCTCGTCAATTTGTTCCTTCGGTCCCCATGGTGTGCCGCTTCCAAAGCTGTGCAGATCCTTCAAGCCCGAGAGAAACTTTTGCGGATCTTTCACTCGGTAGATGCGGAATTCCAGCTCGTCCACGTTGTGCGCATAAAGATGAATTGTTGGTTTGTCCGTGGGTAGAGAAGCTGCGGCTTGTACTCAGGTTGAACGAGACTGACCGCGCCGCATCTGCAGGCGCAGGCGCAAACAGCGCAACGACGAAGACCCCAAGCGCAATGCTCTCCCTGAGCCTCGATATCAGTCTGCGTCTCTTAATATGTTCCACCGGTACACTCCGAGAAAGTTGGAATTCTCTGGAAGTGGGCGCCAGCGCACATCCGGATGATGCAGTAAGTCTTCCGTCGAAACACGCCGCACCTCGCCCTTTGCATCACGGATCGGTCCCGTGTGATATACAACCCAATTCGCGTCATCATCGAGGATGATCATCGAATGATACGGGGAGTTCTGCTCCAGCAGACGATAAAAAAGCAGATCGCCTTTTCGCGCTCTGTGAATATCACGACTGACCAAATGAGCATTGAGCGACATCAACGTATGCGCATCCGCAAACTGCGCGAAGCTGCCATCGCTAATAGCGGCTGCGAGATACGTACCCGGCCGCACTCGGAACAGCGACGCGCCGAGTGGCGTTTGTGGAAAATGGTATTGCTGAACCGAACGCGTCGGCGGAACGCCCAACCCACGCTGAGCCTCAAGCCACTTTTCGTCGTGAGAGCTCAGCGCCTCGCGATAGGAGTACCGCAGCAATGCCGCGCAATCATCAATCTCGCGGGGAAGTTTGTCTGCTGGCTGCAGAGACTGGGCCTCAGCTATAGCAGCAAACCAGCTCCGAAATGCCTGTTGATCCTCTGGTAAATGCAGGCGCAGAGAGTCAGGAGTGCCGTCCCCGTAGCTATCCGTCCCATCGAAGACGAAGTGGACGGGTACAGAGAATTGTCTACGGTGCCAGTTGAAATGAATGGCTAAATCGGTCGGCACGACGGGCGCCTTGATCCATCCCTCGACAGATCCTTCCTTGCTGGGCTTAAGCTTCAGACCCGGCGTCAATGCGCCGAACGCGTTCGTAGCAAGTGCGTCGGAGCTGCGCCTCTTAATTGTCAGAGCGGCGTGCTCGCGGCCATCTGCGAGCAGGGTCACTTGCGTCGGCGACACGATGAGAGAGTCCGACGGGTATCGGTGGACCATGAAGAACCCGGCAAGAGCAAGAGGGACCAGCGACAGCCCCAACAGGTATCTTTGCCTTTCGCGGAAGAACTTCAACCAGCCACCTTCGAACCGTGCGCCCGCTTCATCCGGATCGCCACGCGAATAGGTTACAACGTATTCGCCACGGCAGCAGTGCAAGACCCTCGATCTATTCCTGCGCAGGAAGACCAGCACGCGTCTTTTGCGTTACGATGACTGTCTGCGAATAGCTGAAGCCGTCCGGAACCGTCAGCTCAGGGCGGAGCCTCGCGAAGAATGCAGAAAGCACGGAAAGGCTACTGGCGAATGACCCTCCAAATCCGGCTACTTTGTTTCCTCTGCGCCATCTCTTCACTGGCCGTGTCGGCTACCGGCTGCACCTCAAAAGAGGGCGCACCCCCAACCGCGACCACTTCACAGGAGCCCGTCGCGAACCTCAGCCCCGAGGTCTCCGCCGCAGTAGCTCAGCAGCTGCGCACAGACGCCGCAGCAGGTCAACTCCCGGATCTGCGCTGGCCAGACTTCAGCGACTACCGCGCACATGTGCAGAAGTTTTATGACTCCACGGCATACCAGCCCGCGTGGACCCAGGGCTCCAAGCCAACGTCGCAGGCACTGGATGTGATCAAGGCGCTCGAAGCCAGCGAGGGCCAGGGCTTGAACCCCGAGGACTACGATGCCTCGCGCTGGGCATCGCGCATTGCGAATTTGTCGTCCGCGAGCGGCAACGATGCAAGCGCCGCAATTGCGCGCTTCGATCTCGCAATGACGGTCTGCACGATGCGCTACATTTCAGACCTGCACATCGGCCGGGTCAACCCACAGCATTTCGATTTCGGCATCGACGTCGCTTCCAGGAAATATGACCTGCCCCAATTCCTGTCGGAGAAGCTGGTCAAAGGGAGCGACATATCCGCGACACTCGAAGCTGTCGAGCCTCCCTTCCAGGCTTACAAGCGTACCAAGGCCGCCCTGCAGCGTTACGTCTCCCTTGAGCACCAGGTTTCGACGCAGCCTCTTCCCACCGTAGATAAGCCCCTTAAAGTCGGCGCCACCTGCGCCGGAGCGGCACAGCTGGCCACGTTGCTGAATCAGCTCGGCGACTTGCCCGCAAGCACAGCGCCTGCCGACAACCCAAGCGCGTTCACTCAGCAACTCTCGGATGCTGTAAGGAAGTTCCAGACACGCCATGGCCTGACGATTAACGGTCAGCTGAATAAAGACACACTGGCTGAGCTCAACATACCCATGAGCGTGCGCGTACAGCAGCTTCAGGATGCTCTGGAGCGCTATCGCTGGCTCTCGCCGGAGTTCGCGCAGCCGCCCATTGTCGTCAATATTCCCGAGTTCAGACTGCGAGCTTTTTCGGCGGATCGAACCGTCGCTCTACGCATGAACGTAGTCGTCGGCAAGGCTTTCAAACATCAGACCCCGGTCTTCACAGATCAAATGAAATACGTCGTATTTCGTCCGTACTGGAATGTCCCACCCGGCATCCTGCGCTCTGAGATTGTGCCCGCAATTCAGAAGGATCGCATGTACATCGCCAACAAGGGATTCGAAGTAACGAACTCCAAAGGCGACATCATCCCCAGCACGCCCGTCAGTGACGAGATGCTGCAAAAGCTGCGCAGTGGCTCACTGATGGTTCGCCAAAAGCCCGGCGACAAAAACGCGCTGGGACTGGCGAAGTTTATCTTTCCCAACTCGCACAACGTGTATCTGCATGGAACGCCGGCACAGTCTCTCTTCGCGGTTTCAAGGCGCGACTTCAGCCACGGATGCATCCGCACCGAGGATCCCGCTGCCCTCGCAGCATGGATTCTGCGCGGCGATCCGCAGTGGACTCCGGAGCGCATCAAAGCTGCCATGACCACCGGTCCTGACAATCAGCAGGTCAATCTGAAAGCGCCGATCCCCGTGCTCATCCTCTATCTCACCGCCGTCGTGGAAGAGAATGGCGACATCTGGTTCTTCCACGATATCTACGGCTTCGATCGCTCGCTGGAAGCAGTGCTCGCTAAAGGCTATCCCTACCCGGGATAGCTCGCGGACATCTGCTAAATAAAGCGGGATCGATCAGACAGAAAACTGATGCGGCCCTTCCGCATCGCAAAGGAAGTGCTACCAGCGACGAACCGGCCCCACATCGACGTGTACAAATGCCGACGAGGCATAGTAGCCAACTCCGCCACGATGGAGAGCCAGGGCGGCATCTCGCAAATCGGCGGTGCTTACGCCCGGTACCCGAATATCAATCGCCTTTGCCAGCATGTGCTGGCTATGCTGAGCCACCCCGTGCGAGTGAGAGCGAAGAAACTCGTTGCTCCATGGCGTGCGATAGCCGCAAATAATATCGATCTCGCCGCCGGGCTTGCCAACAGCCGATAGCAGATCATGCAGTAAATCGAATTCGCTGGGATCGTAGGACTTGATATCACCGGTGCGATGATCCCGAAGAAAATGATTCAGCTTGTCCAGCGCCTCCGGCACGTACGCGTCGCCCACGCGATAGACGATGTCAATCTGTTCCTGGGTGTGCGTGTGATACATCCGCAAGCGGTATTCCTGCGGCGCATTCGTCGACGCAATCGTGGCAGCCACCATCCCTCTCGCTGGAAACAGCATTGTCAGGGCAAGCAGGGCGTGCAATAGAAATTTGTGCAAGCTTTACATCCTTTAATTGTTCTGGCTGCAGACCCGTGGACCGGGGCCTTGGTTTAGACGCTCAATCAGGGCGTTTCGTAATCGGCGCGTCTCTCATCCGCAACGGAATGAATCGCTTTAACTTGCAAAGATCTGAAATGACACGACCTCCATCGAGGCCATCTCAACGTGAACCGCCCACGCCGGGCCGTGCCACAGGTTATAATCTATGTTCCCTCGGTCACTAAAAATCCCCAGTGAAAGTTTAGTCTGCTTATATGAAGCCTTTGGCAATCGTGTGTCGTAAGTATGCCGCACTACTTCTTCTCGTCCCGGCTTTCCTGTTCAGCAGCGCGCTTCAGGCACAGGAAGAAGCACAGCCGGTGGTGTTCGCACCATACTCACATCCGGCCACGCCGCCACCTGAGAATCCAAAGGTTGGCCTCGTGCTCGAGGGCGGCGGTGCGCTTGGACTTGCCCACATCGGCGTTCTCAAGTGGCTTGAAGAGCACCATATTCCCCTCTCCTACATCGCGGGCACCAGCATGGGTGGCTTGGTCTCCGGCGTTTACGCCACCGGCCACAATCCCGCGGAAACACTGCAGCTGATTCAAGGAATCAATTGGGATCAGGTTCTCGCCGGTCGGGTTCCCTTCCAGGATCTCTCTTTCCGCCGCAAAGAGGATGCCGTTCAATTTCCCACCAGCCTCGAGTTCGGACTGCGCAAAGGTGTCCACCTCCCGGAAGGATTCAACTCCGGCCAGGAAGTGAACTTCATCCTCGACAAGGTCGCCCTCCCTTATTCCTTCGTGAAGAACTTTGATGAGTTGCCCACGCCCTTCGCCTGCGTTGCCACCAACATCGTCACCGGAACACCACACGTCTTTCGCGATGGACCGCTTTCCACTGCGCTCCGCTCCACCATGTCCCTGCCCGGAATCTTTGCTCCGGTTCGCGTCGGCGATGCAATCTATGCCGATGGCGCTCTCACCAATAATTTTCCTGTGAACGTGGCTTTCGACATGGGAGCGAACTATACGATCGGCGTCTACCTGGCCACCATGCCCCTCGATCCCAAGCAGGACGTCTCCGTTCTCGGGGTAGCCGGACAGTCAATCGGTCTGATGATCGCCAACAACGAAATAGAACACAAAAAGATAGCGAATATCCTCATCAACGTCGACCTCTACAAATACACGTCGATGGACTACAACAAGGCTCAGGAGATGGTGGACCAAGGCTATAAAGCAGCCGAAGCAAACAAGGAAGCGCTGCTCAAACTCGCCGTAGACGACCAGACATGGAACGCCTACATCGCCAATCGCCTGGCGAAGCGTCGCGACGTGCCTGTTCCGCAGTTTGTTGAGGTTCAGGGCTCTTCCAAAATGCTCAATAGCGAGATACAGACCAGCCTGGAAGACAGCGCAGGTCACTCCATTAACTATCCGGTCCTGCAAACAGACATTACCAGGATCGTCGGCGCCGGCCGCTTCTCTTCGCTCAGCTATCGCATGACGGAGAAAGGCACGGAACCGGGACTCCTCATCACCGCCACTGAGAAGTCGTATGCTCCCCCGCTCGTCAGGCCTCTCATCGTGGTCGATGGTGCTCAGTACAACAACGTGCTCTTCAGCGCAGGAGCCCGCATCACGTTTCTCGACTTCGGATCTTACGGCGCCGAGTTGCGCAACGACATCATTCTGGGTTCCATCTATCAGCTAAGTTCGGAGTACTACCGCCCTCTTACCCCCAAAACAAAATGGTTTATAGCTCCAAAGGTGGCGTTCAACAGCAACACTTTCAATGTCTACCAGGATCAGAAGCTCCTCGCCCAGTATCGCCAGCGCGTACTGGGAGGCGGCATCGACGGGGGCTACGCGATCAGTGCTGCCCAGCAGATTCGCTTCGGCTACAGCACAGCATATGAACGATATTCGTCACAGATCGGAGAGGTTCCGGATTACCCCAATGTCTCTGGACGAACCGGAAACTCGCATGTGAACTATCTGGAGGATGCCACCAACGATGCCATCCTCCCGACAAGAGGAAGCTCCGTTCAGTTCCGGACCGAATACTACGACGCCAATCCCGCAGCCACTGAAAAATTCCCGCTTTCGCAGCTGACGATTCACTACTTTCAGCCCGTCTCACCGAAGTACTCCGCATTTCTTGGAGCTTCCGGCGGTACGACTTTCGGCGATCGCGGTACCGGCGTTCCGTCCTTCTCACTTGGAGGACCCAAGGCACTGGCGGCCTATGGCCAGAACGAATATCTGACGAATCAGTACTACTACTTTCAAGGCGGCGCAATTGCTCAACTCGCAAAACTACCACCACTCCTGGGAACCACCATCAACTTCATCACATATTACGAAGTTGCAAAGCCCTTCTACACCAAGGCGAATACGAACTCTCTCCCTATGGACGGAGTTGCAGGTATCGTCCTGAAGACAATCCTGGGACCCATTGAAGTGGCGGGGGCATTCGGCGCAAACGGCTCCAAAATCTTCTTCCAGATCTCCCGCGTCTTTTAGCCTTTGAAATCGATCCGCAGAGCAAAATCAAGGGGAGGCTCATGGCCTCCCCTTTTTATTCGAAACTAAGTGAGCGGTCAGTCTGGCAGCTTGGTCAGATGAACTGTCTTCCCTGTCTGCGCTGACTCACGAGCCGCATCCAGAATCTGCATCACCACGACGTTTGTGTCGAGGCCCGTCAAGCTCCCCTGCGGCTGTATCTCTCCCCGAAGAGCCGCCACCAGGTAATTCAGTGAGTTATCGATTGGCGGGGTCAGAGCTGCGGCCAACTCGGTAGATTCCTGCGCGTCTCCCGCGTGGCGTATCCGCAGCCGGTTCGAACCAACGGTGATCACGTAACCCGTCGAACCATAGAGTTCCATGTCCTTACGATCAAATGCCCAGTTCCACGAGGGCTGTAGCACAGCCTGCGCCTTGGGATAGCCAAGAATCACCGTAGCTTCATCATCGACGTTGGGATAGATCTCGGGTTTGTTCGTCTGCGCCACCGCGGTTACGGTCAGGGGAGCCTCTCCCTTCATCAGCCAGGTCATCAGGTCTGCGCCATAGCAGCCAAAGTCGAAGAGCGCGCCCGCCCCATTTTGCTTGGGATCGGTCAACCAGGCCCCGAACTCGGGACTCACGCCAATCTCTTTCGGGCCCTTGTGGCCATCGTGCACTACTACTCTGCGCACCTCGCCCAGCTTGCCGTCCTGCAATTGCTGGTAGGCGGCAAGATTGCTCGCGTACCAGGTCGTTTCGTAGTTCACCAGCACCTGGATGTGGTTCGCCTTAGCCACGCGACGTATGGCCACGGCATCCGCCACCGTTGTTGCGAGCGGCTTCTCCACCATCACGCTGATGCCGTGACTGGCAGCCGTCTCAATCAGGGCACGATGTTCGGCAATCGACGTATAACCCAGGATAGCGTCCGGATGCTGCTGCTGGATCATCGCTTCGAGCTTGGAATAGAACAGTTTCGGGTCGAGGTGATACCTGCTCTCGTACTTCGAGACAAGCTCTGGATTCGACTCCACAATCCCGACCAGCACCACATCCTTGTGACTCGCCAGCTGGGGCAGAAATCCCATGATGTGGTCGTGCGCCAGGCCCACGATTGCCACCCTGATGGGCTTGCCCGTGTTGGCCGCGGTCTGCGCCTGCCCGGCAGCCAGGAATGCACCCAGCATTGCAACCGACGCCAAAAAGCTTCGAAAGCGTAATACTTTTAAAAATTTAGGTGCCAAAAAACAGCCTCCAAAAGTGCGATTTAGCGTGCTAAAAACGTGCCAAAACGTGCGGAATTGACGTCGTGGAATCGCTTACAAAACACTGCGAAAGTATACTCTTCCGCTCTCATATGCCGAAAAGAAGGCGAAGTGTGGTATTCTGTTTTTGCGCTCAGTGATTTGGTTGTGAGCCGTTCTTGCTGTGGAAAGCTAAGACCGTCTGCGTTAACACCCCTCCCAAGCCCATTCAGCGTTCCCGCCGCGCAATTGTGCGCAGCGTTGTCGTAAAGCCCGTGTGCTTTACGCGGAAGCGTCGTAAGGCAGATCCGTTCTTCGACAGTGACCTTCGCGTCGATTGCAGATTTTAAAGCGGATACCCATGCGTTTGTACCGGCCTTCTCACAGTGGACGAAGCCACTCCTGAGACTTCACGATTCCCGTCCCTGCCTTCCCCAAGTCTGGCAGAGCGTAACGGGGACCAAGGAAAAAGTGACCGCATTTACCGACTTTCAGATTTCAGCCTCGCTACAGAAGAAAATAGCGATGGCCAAGTTCGTAACCCCCACCCCAGTCCAGTCCGCAGCCATTCCTCCCGCCCTTGAGGGCAAGGATGTGCTGGCGACGGCCCAGACAGGCACCGGCAAGACCCTCAGCTTCCTGATTCCGATCATCGAACGGCTGCAGGTCTCGCAGAACAAGGGCGCAACAGCCCTGGTCCTGCTGCCGACGCGTGAACTCGCGATGCAGGTGGAGCAGGCTTACCGCACGTTGACACAGAGCACAAACATGCCTGTGGCGCTGGTGGTAGGCGGTCTGTCCGAGGGCAGCCAGTTACAGTCCATCCGCCGTGGAGCAAGGCTGATCGTTGCCACTCCCGGGCGTCTGGAGGATTTTCTCAAGCGCCGCCTGGTGGCGCTCGACAAGATTGAAATCCTGGTTCTGGACGAAGTGGACCGCATGCTCGATATGGGCTTCCGCCCCGCGATTCGACGCATCGTTTCCGCGATTCCGGCCAAGCGCCAGACCCTGTGCTACTCGGCAACGATGGAATCTCCCATCACCGAAGTAGTTGGGGAATACCTCACCAACCCCGTCCGAATTGAAATCGGATCGGTCCTCAAACCCTCAGAGAACGTAAAACTGCGTGCCTTTGAGGTCTCCAACGAGCGCAAGATGTCCCTTTTGGAACATCTGCTTCGTGTGGAAGCCGGCAGCTTTCTCGTCTTTGTGCGAACCAAGCACGGAGCCGAGCGTGTGGCGAAGAAACTGTGCCACGCCGGCTGGGGAGCGACCAGCATTCACGGAGACCGCTCGCAGGCGCAGCGTATTGCTGCTCTCAAGAGCTTCTCCACGGGCAAGCATCGCGTGCTGGTGGCAACCGACGTTGCCTCTCGCGGAATCGATGTGAAACATATCGCGCACGTCGTTAACTACGACCTGCCCAAGATGGCCGAGGACTTCGTTCATCGCATTGGCCGCACCGGCCGTGCAGACTGCACCGGTGTCGCGTCTACGTTTGCCGCCCCTGAGGACCGCAACGACCTGCGAAAGATCGAAAGGACTCTGCGTATCTCGATGGAACGCTTTCGCGTCAAGGATGCCCTCATCGCGTAATCGCGCGAAACCCGCATCTGTCTAGCTGAGATTCAAAAGGCTCCCGTATGCCAACCAGCAACGGGAGCCTTTTCCTATGCAATCGGACTCTGCGACACCCCTTTCCACGCCACCACGAGCGTGGTAGTCTGCAGAATATTTTCGGTAGGGCGATTCCATTTCTTGGGGGATGGGGATGAGATCTGGCGAGGCCGTTGCAAAGACTGTCGAAGAGTACCTGGACCGCGTGCCGGAGCCTGCCCGCACCAGCTTGAGCAAGGTTCGCGCCACCATTCGCGCCGCGGTTCCCGCCGATGCCACCGAGGGAATCAGCTACGGAATGCCGGTTTTCAAATATCACGGCTTATTGGTTGGCTACGCAGCCTTCAACAAGCACTGCAGCTTCTTTCCCATGAACTCCTCGCTCATCCAGGAATTCAAGGACGAACTCAGCGCCTACAAGACAGCCAAGGGAACCATTCAGTTCCCCAGCGACAAGCCACTGCCCGCTGCCCTGCTGAAAAAGATGGTGAAGATCAGGGTAATGGATAACAAGATCAAAGCGAAATCCTGACTAGGCACGGCGAAACACACGACGATCTCGAAAAGGAGTTTGACCAATGACCCCAGCCACTCATCCCTATGCGCAAGTGCTCGGCGACCGCGATCCGTTGGAGGTCTTGGCGGAGACGCAGCGGACCATTCCCGTCATCGCCCAAACGCTTGGCCCCGACGCGCTCAAGCGCAGCTATGCTCCGGGCAAGTGGACGGCAGCCGAGGTTCTGGCTCATCTCGCCGACTGCGAGGTCGCCTTCGGGTTCCGCATTCGCCAGATCCTTGCAGAACCGATACTTCCGATCCAACCCTTCGATGAGAGCGGGTGGGCCCGACACTATAGCCAGATGGATGGTATGGAAGCGGCACAGACGTTCCAGTCGCTGCGCGGGTGGAACCTGTCACTCTTCAGCAAGTTAAGCGAAGAGGAGCTGAGCAGGCAGGCGAATCACCCGGAGCGCGGACCGCAGAGCGCCGACACTGCCATTCGCGTGATGGCCGGGCATACCCTGCACCACCTGGCGCAACTGGAGAAGATTGTTGCCGGTTGAGAAGCGTTGAAGCAGGATCAACCCTGACAGAAACGGTTTATCCACGGCACTTCGCGCCCAGTCCCCGACCGATCAAAGATTGGATCGCCACCGCTTCAGCCACATCTAATTCTGCAGGATAGACCAACTTTCCTCACACACCGGGAGGACCGCATGGCTATTGCGATCCCGCGCACTTCGAGCACTCACGGGCCCATCCCTCCGACGATCAACACCTCCTGCGAATTTGTGCAGACGCTGATGAAGTTGCAGCGTGCTGCGCAGCTCATTACTTCGAGCCTCGACCTCGATGCGCTTCTGGAGCGAGTGGTGAACGACATTGCCACGTCCATTGGCTGTGTCGAGGTTGCTGTGTGGCTACGCGACGCGGAATCTGAAGACATGGTGCTGCATGGCGTACGTGGCTGCACCCTGAACAAGAAGGGCTCTCGTCTCAGGATCGGCGAGCAGGGCATGGTCGGCTACGTAGCAGCCGCAGGTGTGATGCATTATGCGCCGGATGTTCGGGTCGATCCGTATTACCTCTGCTGCGAGGAACATACGCTCTCTGAGGTGACCATTCCGCTCAAGCTTGGCGGGGAAGTGATCGGCGTACTCTCAGTGGACCACGATGAAACGGATGCTTTCTCCGACGATCAGCTCCAGGTATTCCAGGCACTCGCCGGGCACATTGCGGTGGCGATTGAGAACACGCGCCTCTTTCGTCGCGAGCGTGCAGAGCGCGAGAAGATGGAGAAGGAAGCCGACGATGCGCGTGCCATTCAGAGCGCGCTCTTTCTCAAGCCCACTCCACTGGTTCCCGGTTTCACCTTCGAGACGGCGTGGCATCCAGCGGGAGCCGTAGGTGGCGACTGGTTCGACTTCATCGACCTGGGCCAGAATCGCTACGGAATCGCTCTGGCGGATGTGTCGGGCAAAGGAATGCCGGCAGCGCTGCTGATGTCGGCCACCCGCGCGATTCTGCGCTCGCTCGTGAGAATGGACCCATCGCCGGGCCGCACGCTGTCGAGTCTGAATCAGACGCTGATTGAAGATTTCCCGATGGGCAAATTCGTGACCATGATCTACGCCGTGCTGGATGCGACCTCGCGCGAGATCACCATAGCGAGCGCGGGACATCTGCGGCCGCTGCTTATCAACGGAGAATGCTCATTCGTGGATGTAGAGACAGGACTGCCCTTGGGGCTGGCCGCCTCGGCTTATCCGGAACTGACATTCAGACTGAAGCCCGGCAGCCAGCTGCTCCTTTACACCGATGGCATCACAGAGGCGATGAACCTGAGCGATGAAGAGTATGGCGCGAGCAGACTGTCAGAACACTTTCAGTTGCCGGATGCCTGCGTTGAGGGGCTGATCTCAGAGGTGCAGCATTTCTCTCACGGATCGACTCGGACCGATGATGCTACCGCGGTGCTGATTCGCAGCAGAGCAAACTGAACGCGCCTAGTGCTTCGCCGGGGGCAGAATCTTTGAGCGATCGACCACGCCACTGCCCTCGAGCACGGAGTAGAACTGATCGGCTGCCAGATCCTTGATGGTCTCTACTTTGCCGGATGGCCAGCGGATTTCAAGGCTGTCGATCTTTGTCGCCCGCGCCAAGCCGAAGTGCACTCGTAGATCGTTCTGAGATATGTAACTGCCACCGCTGTGAATCTCTTCTGTCTGCGTCATGCCGCCGGCAACGAGCTTCAGTTTGGCGCCGATGGCGAGACGATCGCTTTTGGTTCCGGCAAGTTCAAAGCTGACCCAGTGAGTGCCGGGCACGCCCTGGTTTCGCAGGATGGTGGGCGGGCCGTCGATATCGCTGTAAACGAGATCAATCTGCCCGTCGTTGAAGAGATCACCCGTCACTATGCTCCGTGTCGCTTCCATGCGCAGGAGCGGCTCGCCACTCAAGGCGCTGGCATCGCAAAAGGTGCCGTCCTTCTGGTTCAGGAAGATGTTCTTCGGCTCAAGATATTTCGCCCCGGTGGGCAGCACGTCCACCTGCGGGTAGACATGGCCGTTGGCCTCCACGATGTCGAGCCATCCGTCGTTGTCGAGATCAGCAAAACCGTTGCCCCATCCGACCCAGGGCAGCGGCGCAACCGAGAGACCCGCTTCGTGCGTTACGTCTTTGAAATCCCAATCGCCGTTGTTGCGGTACAGCACCTTGTACTCGTTCTCGTAGGTGGTGGAGAAAATCGAGGGGAGGCCGGTGTGGTTGTAGTCGCCAATCGCGACCCCCATGTTTGCCTGCTCCGCTCCATCGGCATTCACGGCTACTCCGGCTTCGAGGCCGACCTCAGTAAACTTGCCGTTGCCCTCGTTACGATAGAGAAAGTTCGGAGTCGAGTCGTTGGCAATGAAGATGCTTTGTTTGCCGGTGTTGTTGAAGTCGGACCACACCACCGTGAGCCCGTAGTACGCCCCGGGATCATCCACTCCGGCCTGCTTGGAAACATCCGTAAAGGTGCCATCGCCATTGTTATGGAAGAGAGAGTCTCCCGCGCCCTTCAAGCCGCGCGGCCCGCACTGCGTCTCAACGCCGCGATACTTGCATGTGGGCGAACTGCCGAAGACCGGGGGATTCTTGAAATCCAGATCGACATAATTTGAAACCATCAGATCAAGAAGACCGTCACCATCGTAGTCGCCAAATGCTGAGCCCATGGACCAGCGTCCGTCCTGCACACCGGCTTGTTTTGCCACGTCGGTGAAGGTGCCGTCGCCGTTGTTGCGGTAGAGGACGTTCCCGCCATGACAGGTGATGTACATGTCGGGCCAGCCGTCATTGTTGTAGTCGCCGACGGAGCCGCCCATAGCGAAGCAAGGAGTAGCGACGCCGGCCTTGTCTGTCACGTCGGTGAAGGTGCCATCGTGGTTGTTGCGGTAGAGCGCGCCCCTGGCCTTCTTACCAGCGTTGGCCTGGGCCACCGTGGGGGCGTTCGTGAAATAGACATCGAGCCACCCGTCGCGGTCGTAGTCCAACAGGAGGATGCCGCCAGTCATGGATTCGATAATGATCTTCTTCTCGGGATCAGAGGTGTGCCGAAAGTGAATACCCGATTTGGACGTGACGTCGACGAATTGCGGGATCGGACGGCCGCTGCACTTCTGCGAGAGCGCGCCTGCCTCCGATGGCGTCTGACCAAACAGTGGTTGTGCCATGAACAATGCGATCCCCATGGCCAGGCTTCGGCGCAGAATTCCCTTTGACTGCTGCTTCATTCGTCTCCCGCGGTGGCGTGTATCTCTGACGATTGTACTGAAGTAGGATTGTGGGTCGCCACGCATGGCGGTGGGTTTAACGGAGGATGTACCTTTCCGGAAGATTCTTTGACCCAACAGGGTCTTTTGTGGAAGAGTTTCTACGACATAGAAGGAAGTTGAGCAACATGGTGCCACGCAAGGACTCGAAGTACCTGCCTTCCAAGCCGATCAGCCTGAAAACGATTGGTGACTACCTGGATCTATCTCCGGCCACAATCTCCCTCGTGCTGAATAACGCTCCAGGTGTACGTTCGATCCCGCAGAAGACGCGCGATCGGGTGATTGAGGCAGCCCGGAAGTTCGATTATCGGCCCAGCTATTCCGCGCGTGCGCTCAGGAACAGGCAGACGTATTCCGTCGGCGTCCTGGTGCCGGAGTTGAGCGACGTTTACACCGCGATGGTCATGAGCGGTCTGGAAGAGGTGCTGATCGAGGAAGGCTACTTCTATCTGACGGCGAGCCATCGGCGCAAGGCTGACCTGGTGGAGGAGTATGCCGGCCTGTTGATGGAGCGCTCGGTGGAGGGCATTATCGCCATCGACACCATGATGACGGAGCCCTACTCGGTGCCCGTGGTGAATGTCGCTGGACATCGCAGGATCGAGGGCGTCACCAACATCGAGCTTGATCATGACCGCGCGGCTGAGCTGGCCATGCGCCATCTGCACCAGCTTGGTCATCGACAGATCGCTTTCATGCATGGGCAGGCCCACAGCGCAGACTCAGAACCACGCTGGAAGACTATGACGGATGCGGCGCGCGCGCTCAATCTTGATATTCGCCCCGAGCTTACAATTCAGCTGGTGGCGAACGATGCATCGCCCGAGTTGGGATATCCCGTGGTCAACGAACTGCTGACAAGAGGCAATCCCTTCACCGCGCTGGTCTGCTACAACGACATCGCTGCGATTGGCGCAATCCGAGCCTTCCGCGATCATGGAATTCGCGTTCCCGAAGACGTCTCCATCATCGGCTTTGACGACATTCAGGCAGCGGCGTACTACTACCCGAGTCTGACGACGATCCGGCAGCCTATGCACTCGATGGGCTCCACCGCCGCACGACTTCTGCTGGAATGGTTGCGCGGCAAGAAGGCCCCGCCGCCACAGGTGACGGTGCTTCCCGAGTTGATCATCCGCGAATCCACTATGCCGCCGAATCCCAAGCCGTGGATGAAGCCGAGATAGCAGCTGCGCTCCCATGCGTGAGAAAACTCCTTTAGGCATGTCCCCGGGCAAATGTTTATACTTGGTGGCCTAGGAGACAATCCATCATGCTTGCTCAGAAATCCGCTCCATCCCTGCTGCCTACCCGCATCGCCGCCGCTGTAGTCTTCGCTGCCCTTCTTGCGGCTCTCATCGCAGTTCCAGCGTATGCCGTCGATGCTAATGCAGGCCAGACCGTTGTCCTGAAGGCCGCAGACGCAACCAAGAGCCTGCCTACCTCGGTCTTCTATCGCGGGCAGACTGCTCCGGTGCAATCCCGTAATTCCGGTGGGGTGCACTTCGCGGACGGCATGCTGATGCTCGTAACGAACGTGGACAACTCCGGATACTCCAGCGGCGTGCAGCAGAAGTTCACCGCCTACCTGATGACGGAAGTGCCGCTCGACATCCAGGGCAAGCATCTGCCCGCGGGTGCGTACGGCATTGGCTTCATGGGCGGCCAACTCTACGTCACCGACATCGGTGCGCACGATCTGCTCGTGGTCAAGGGCGCGTCAGACGCAGACATGAAGCGGCCCGTGCCGCTGCAAGTAGTGGCGGATACCGCCGCGGACCACTACCGCGTTTATGCGGGCCGCGAGTATATCGTCTTCTCTCGCGCAAAGTAAGCAGTAGCGATCAACGGGCGGGCACGGCCGGCAACGGTTGCCCGCCCTCCGCACTCTCTACTGCTACGACGCAGTAGCGGGGGCCACTTCCACCAGGCCCTCGGCCGTCAGCTCTTCAAACAATGCCAGCAAGTCGCGCTCGATCACGGACGGCTCCGCATCGTACTCCGCCGCCAGTTGTGCCGTGAGATCTGCAATGCGAATCGGCTTCTCGATACGCTTCCAAATCTCGCTGCCGGTCACTCCCAGCCCATAGCACTTGCTGCGCTCCAGGCTCATCAGCACAGTCTCTCCCGCCACGTCCGCTGAAACTGGAGTGGTACTACGAACGATAATGGAATCGGCACAAAGCGTAACTGACATTCTGAGAACCCGGCGTATTCTGGAGTTGGTCTTCCAACACCCTATGAACCTATGCTAGCAAACCTTTGCAGGACATCGAGCGCGTGAAGAACCAGCCTAAGCACAAGGATGAGTTTGCGCTACTGGTGGCCTCCTGCCTGTGGCCGCGCAGGCCCGTTGACCGGGAAGTGGTCCGCGCACTCGCGCAGAATCATCTGGACTGGTCGGTCTTCGAGCAGATGGTTCTGCTCCATCGATTAGCCCCCATCGTCTTCCACAACCTCAGAGATTACGCGCGCGAATACGTGCCCCCGCCCGCCATGCTGGCGCTTGAGAGGCACGCCAGCGACAGTGGATTGGCCGTTTTCAACGTGCTGCGAGAGATCCTGCGCATCAGCGATCTATTCGGCAAATCGTCCATTCCTCTGCGCATCCTCAAAGGCATACCGCTCGGAATCGTCGCCTACGGTGACGCCGGCCTGCGCAATCCTGGCGACATTGACTTGCTGATCGACGAGCGCGACATCGCCGCAGCCGACACGCTGCTGCGAGAGGCAGGCTACCGCCGCATCGAGCCCTTGAATGTAGAGCTGACGCCGCGCCGTTTCGACTACTACATCTCGCACTGGAAAGATTTTGTATACGAGCACGCCGAATCAAGAGACTCGGTGGAACTGCATTGGCGGCTGACCCGCAATCGTGCCATGCCCGGAGCCCGCCTCACGCGCGCGGAGTCCATCTCTTACGTCACGCTGGGTTCGCGACAGATTCCAACTCTCGCCTTCGACGATCTCTTTCTCTATCTCTGCCTGCACGGAGCACTCGACGGATGGATGCGCCTCAAAGCTCTGGCCGACATAGGGGCCTTGTGTCGCGAGATGAAGCTGGCCGAGATAGAACGGCTGGCAAAGCTGGCTGCGGAATTCGACCTTCTACCGGAAATGTCAGCCGCGATTCTACTCGCGAGACGCATCTTTGGCGTAGACATTGCCCGCACCGGATTGCTGCCCGAATCTCATCCCATCGTGCGCAGGATTCTCAACTTCTCATGGCACGCAATCTCGGGAGAAGGTTTCATGATGCCGCGCGAAAGCATCTCGGGGCTGCAATGGGCTCGTTACGAGATGGGCTTGCGGGGGTCGCTGAGCTACCGCTGGCAAATCGTGCAACGCCTGCTCTTCCGGCCACGGGTCTGGGCGCGCTTTCCTTTGCCCGATTCGCTGTTCCTGATGTACCCCTTGTTGAGCCCCATCGACTGGCTCTTCTTTCACGGCACCCGCCTGCTATCGGAACGCGGCAACGAGGACGTCGCACTCTAGCGCCGCTCCAATCACACCGTGCCCAGCGAAATCTGCTCGGGCTGGTGGCCCTCACAGCTGATCTCGATGGCGCGGCCCAGATCGGCCAGCAAATCTTCCTCGTCCTCGATGCCAACTGACACTCGCACCAGGTCTGCAGGCAAAGCCCGCACTGCCTGCAGTTCCGCCGGAACGCTGGCGTGCGACATGGAACCGGGCAGGCTGATAGTGGAATGCACGCTGCCAAAACTCACCGCGATATGGAAGAGCTTTGCGTTCTCCGCGATTCTGCGCGAGAGGTCAAACGATCCCGTGGTAAAGCTAAGCACCGCGCCCGCACCTCGAGCCTGCTCCTGCTGGATGCGATAGCCATGCGCACCAGGAAGCCCGGGATAAAAAACTTCGCTAATCAGAGAATGCTGCGACAGAAAATCAGCGACAGCCTGCGCGTTATGCTGCTGCGCCTGCATACGCAACTTCAGTGTCTTCAGGCCGCGGAGCAACAGGAAGGAATCGAACGGACCAAGCGCACTACCCTCGGCGTTTTGCAAAAAACGGATCTCCTCCGCGAGCGCCTCATCCTTGACGATGATCGCGCCTCCAGTAACGTCGCTGTGTCCGCTCAGATACTTTGTCGCGGAGTGCAGCACGATGTCCGCGCCAAGATCGAGCGGGTTCTGCAGATAAGGCGACATGGTGCTGTTGTCAACGCAGAAGAGTGCGCCGTGTGAGTGTGCATGAGCCGCAATGGCCTTAAGATCGACCACACGAAGAAGCGGGTTGGTAGGCGTCTCGACAAAGACCAGCTTCGTCTTCGGGCTGAAGGATTGCGCGAATGCTGCAGCATCCGCGGCGTCCACGTAGCGAACCGTGATGCCCGCGCGATCCAGCACCTGCGAGAATAATCGGCACGATCCACCGTAGAGATCCCAATCGGCCACAATCTCGTCGCCCGCGCGAAGCAGTCGCCCTACTGTCGTCACTGCCATCATTCCGCTGGAGAAGGCATAGCCTCGCGACCCATTCTCCAGCGCGGCCAGTTGATCCTCGAGAACACGACGCGTCGGGTTGCCACTGCGCGAGTAGTCATACTTGCCAAAGCTGTCAGCACTCTCCTGCTCAAAGGTCGAGGTCTGGTAGATAGGCGTGGCCATGGGCCGCGTGCTGTCCCCCGGAGCAGCGTCGTATTGCACCAGCCGTGTGCCGAACTTCACTGGCCACCTCCTGCCACAGCATGCCCGCGCAGCACCGTGGAGAAGGCTTGCTCCAAGTCCGCGATGATGTCTTCCGGCCCCTCCAACCCGACAGACAGGCGAACCAGCCGATCGGTTATGCCCAACCGGTCACGATCCTCTTTCGGTATGTCCCCGTGGGTGGCAGAGGCAGGATGCGTAATCAGCGTCTCCACACTGCCCAGGCTCTCCGCGCGCGTGCATAGCTGCAGCGCGTTCATCACAGCAAAGGTCTCATCCGCGCTGGCCTTCAGTTCGAAGGAGAGCATTCCACCCGGCGAGCCTTGCTGCCGGCGAGCCAATTCGAGTTGCGGAAATGAGGCCAGGCCGGGATAGTAGACACGCTCCACGGCGGGGTGCGCCTCCAGCCAATCGGCAATCACCTGGGCGCTCTCGCAGTGCACCCGCAGCCGCACAGGCAGGGTCTTCAGCCCCTGCAGGGTCAGGAACGCGTCCATCGGCGCCTGTATGGAACCCACCGTCTTGCGAATCAGCCGAAAGCGCTCCAGCAGCACTTCATCGTTTGTCGCCAGCGATCCGCCAATCGTGGCGTTGTGCCCATCGATGTACTTGGTAGTCGAGAGAATAGAAATATCCGCGCCAAGCTCGAACGGCTTCTGCAGCAACGGCGTCAGGAAGGTATTGTCCACCGCATGTAGCAGCCCATGCTCGCGCGCAATGGCCGACATCGCAGCGATGTCGGTCAGCGTCATCGTGGGATTGCCTGGTGTCTCGGTAAACAGGATCTTCGTATTGGGGCGAATCGCAGCGCGTACCGCTTGTAGATCAGAGGTGTCCACAAACGAAGATTCCACGCCGAGCCCCGACAGCACTTCATGGAAGAGGCGCACAGTGCCGCCATAGATGATCTCGGACAGAACTGCGTGGTCGCCGGATTTCAGCAGCGAGAGAAATAGCGTCGTGACTGCGGCCATCCCCGTGCGGAAACACACGGCTCCCGGAGTTCCCTCGAGCGCGGCGATCGCCTGCTCCAGTGCATCGACCGTGGGATTGGAAACGCGGGAGTACTGGTGGCCCTTGGCTACTCCGACGGTGTCCTGCGCGTAAGTAGCAGACTGGCAGATGGGAAACAGTATCGAATTCGACTGGGTATCGTGCACGCGCCTGCCATGGATTGCTCGCGTAGCATCACTCAACTTGGGGTACTTGGGATCGTCAGGCAAATCGTCCTCCTCTGGGGATGAGCATCGTCTAAAAATACAAAAACCGTCGGAGATGTTGCCCCAGACGGCTGCTCAGAGAAGGTTGCTGTGAGGCTGGCTCACACTCCCGACGCTGGCCTGATGCCGCCTGGGGCAGGCATGGCCATGGACATTCGCGGGCTATGGAGCAGCGTCATAGTGAAGGGCAGAATATCACAGCGCTTCAACGGAATAGGCAAAAATGAACACCCGCCAGCTGCCCGCTTCCTGCTTCAGTAAACAACCGTTCGCGGTATCCTAGCCTGCAGTGAAAACTCTTGCCCGGATCCTGCGCACCCCACCTGCAGACCTTTTTCTGCTGGCGGAGGCCTTTCTGCTGATGACCTCGGCTCGAATTGCGCTCAGGAAGATCCCGCTGGAGAGAATCGTGAAGTGGCTGGAGCGCCCGATGCCCAGCAAAGCATCGCGGAATGCCGACGAAACCGCGCTGCGCGTGCAATGGGCCATTCGAGCCGTCGTCCGGCGAATGCCCGGCTCATTTGTCTGCTTTCCGCAGTCCCTGGCGGCCTATGCGATGCTGCGCCGCAGGGGCGTTGCGGGGGTGCTGAATTACGGCGTCAACCGCTCGCCAGAGAACGAACTGCGAGCGCACACTTGGCTAAACGTGGGAAATTTCACGGTGGTTGGGGGCGAATCTGCGCCCGAATTCACCCTTTTGAGGACTTTTCCCTAGCAATTACGTCCGTAACTACACTAAATCGATGCTTTCGTGCGCTTTTCTGCGTACAGGGGCGTTCGCACGGCCGATAATTTTCCTCTAACTGCCAGATTCAAATGACATTGCATGGATAGCCGCCAGCAAACTCTCCACGTGCTGATCGAATTTTGCCAAATTCCGAGGGCGCCTGAAGGCTGCCACCGGCACGGTACCTAGTACCTCGCCACACCGCCGAAAGAGTTGTGCGTCCTGGCCAAGCTTGTGAACCAACAGAGCGGGATAAGTGAAGCCCATCATGGCGGCAACTGCGGCTGCGGACGTCATGGGCACCACCGCCGCCGCATTTTCTGAGCTCTCCTCCAGCAGGAAAAGCCCTCCCAGGGGGAGCGGTTGCCCGGGATCTTCCGCAGCTTCAACGAGCGGAATCAGATACTTGGAGTGCTTGCCGGCCAACTGGCTCTCCTCCCTTATCTGCATGCCAAAACCATCCAGCGCGTCCCGCCAGAGCTTCACCCAGGGCGCACAAGGGGTGACTCTTGTGGTGCCGTCTTCGGTGCGGTTCAGGAGGGTCAGGTCGTCGGCAATCACGGGGTAACCTCTCTCGCCTAGATAGGCCGCCAGCGTCGATTTTCCTGCCCCGGATTTGCCCAGAAATGCGAAGACCCGCCCCCCCAAATTCACCGCACTCGCATGCAGCGGAAGCAGGCCGCGGCGGAAGAAGAGGACGGAGACTATTATGGAGAAAAGATAGGAGCGGAGTTCCCCCATTCTGTTGATATCTAATGGTTTAACGATTATTTCGTGGCCGCCATTGAGGTAAAAAATGGCTAGTTCTGGCACGCTGTAGAGGTATTCTGTGTCGTTTGCGAAGCATTCAGGATCGATTTCTATCGCATCCAAGAGAGTAAGAGGAGGGGTACCGATCCGGATAGAGACGTCGAATGAAGGGGTTGCCACTTCAGGCAGTCCGGGAAGATCGATTTCCGATGCGATCATCAGGCCGCCGAAGCGGAAGACTTTCGATGTTAATTTTTGGGTTTTCATCGGAAGGATGGGCATTTGAGCTTTATACTAACGGTAGATGGCGAGTATAGGAACGAGTCAATAAGCGACGCGCCGCCATCCTTAGTTTTCGGCAATCTTTCTTCATTCACCCGCCTGATCCGCGAATCAGCACTATCCGACCGTTACTTTAGTGCTATTTGTCACATCAGCAAGTCACGTTATCTTGAAGTTGCCGTGATCAATTGAACCGCCGACAACCGTCATGAGGTGATTCGTAATGGTAAGTGGTCCAGGAACTCCAGAAGTAATTCCCACTTCCGGCTCCGTTGCATCTGCCGCTGATAAAAAGCAGTGGATCAAGCCGTTGGTGCACGCGATTGCGCTGGAGAGTGCCGAGAACACCCGCGCGCATCCAAGCCCGGATGCCACCCACACGAGCAGATTCTAGCAAGCGATTTGCCTCGGGCTGGCTTTGAGTAGCGATCGAAAGTTTAAGACAGGAGAGGGGTCGTAGCGTTCAGACGACCCCTCTCTTTTTAACACCAACGGATTGGGGCTGTTCTTCTGTTCCAACTCCGATAAAGCCATACATAAAAACTATCTGAAAGCCGCTTCAATAGTGGCCTTGCCACACCTTTCCCAGATCCTGTGTTGCCGCTGATTGTCATGCAAGTTGAGTCAGGCAATTTTCAACTTGCCCCAAGCGAGCGAACCAGGGAGAGGTGTTACAAGTGCGTACTCATAACGAAATCATCCAAGCGAAATCGTCGTCCGTTGACTTGGCAACAGGTGCCGGGAAAAAGAAGTGGGTCAATCCAGAAGTCCAGGCGATCGACCTTCAGTCGGCACGACAAGGCAACGGCATCAGCACTGACTCGCACCACACGGGCAGTCGCGGCCACTGAGACCGAAGCGGGCACAGAGTATCGTGTTGGCTCGCGAGGGCAGGTATTCCACTTTGGCCTCTGTGGGAGTTTCGTGAGAGCGCACTTTATCGACTTGGGCCCGGTGAAATACACTCGTCACGGAGAAAGAACGATGAAATCCGTTGCGAGCGCGAGGTTTTTAACTACGTCTTTTGTGGGAGTTAGGCGCTGAGCGCGATAGCCGGGATCTGGCATCGGGACGGCTCTCCGGGAGCCGGCGCTGAGTGCCGCGGCATGCTCCGCGCGCTCGAGATTTATGGCGCGGACCGGTCGGCCTTCGTCGAAGACGGCCCCTTCGCCATGGGCAGCCACCTGTTGCGGCTTTTGCCGGAAGACCAATGGGACCATCAGCCCTTGCGCCCCGGCGACAGCAAGGGCCGGCTGGTGGCCGACGCCCGCATCGACAACCGGGAGACGCTGGCCCGCGAGTTGGATATTTCCGCGGGCGCGGCGGCGGAGCTTGCCGACAGCGACTTTGTGATGAAGGCTTGGGAGCGCTGGGGCGAGGACTCGGTCAAACACCTGATCGGAGCATTTGCCTTCGCCGTCTGGCAGCCTGAGAAGAAGCGGCTTTTCATTGCGCGTGATCCCATTGGCGAGCGCCCGCTGTACTTCTGCCAGGTAGGCGGATTGTTCGCCTTTGCCTCCATGCCTGGGGGACTGTTGACCCTGCCGGGCGTGGACATGTCTCTCGACGAAGAGATGCTGGCCTTGTACGTGGCGCTGCTGCCACAGCCGCCGGGCAGGACTCTCTTCCGGCATATTCAGAAGGTGGCCCAGGGCCACTCCATGACCATCACTCCAGGTGGGGTAACGCAAAGGCAATACTGGAAGATTGGCGACACGCGGGCACTGCGGCTGCCGAATGACGCGGAGTATCTGGAGGCGTTCCGCCAGTGTTTCGACGAGGCTGTTCGTTGCCGCTTGCGAACGACTGGCGGCATAGGGACAGAACTGAGCGGCGGCCTAGATAGTTCCTCCGTAACGGCGACGGCGGCCATGCTGCTGAAAAACGGCGGCCTTGGCCTGACAGCATTCACGCATGTTCCTCGTCCCGGCGTTGCTCTGCCGAATATACCCAACCGCTATGGCGACGAAGGGCCGTACGCCGCGAAGGTAGCGGCCATGCACCCGAACATCGAGCACGTGCTGGTGCCCAATGGTGGAGTTCGCATCATGGACTCGCTTGCAAGGCATGCCGGGACGGATGATCAGCCAACGTTTAACCCGACGAATTCAGTGTGGATGGATGCGATTGCGGAGCAGGCTCGCGATCGCGGAATCACTACCGTACTGACGGGGCGGGCGGGCAATGGAACGATCAGCTACGACGGATTTCTGGCACTGTCAGAGTTTTTCCGCGCGGGTCGCTGGCTGAAGCTGGCGAAGGAGAGCCTGGCGCTGCGCCGAACTGGATGGGCGAGCGTGCGCAAGATAGGCGGGGTGACGATTCTTCCGCTGCTTCCCCTGGCGCTGCAGAAAAGGCTGGCGCCGCGGGTGGGCGACTTCAGCCTGGACTACTGTGCGGTAAATCCCGACCTGGCGCGCAAGTACGGACTGACGGAGCGGGCGCGATTTAATCTAAATTTCGGCACGCAGGACGTGAAGTCCGATCTGGCCACCTACGTGGTTTCAGCGGATGGCGGTGCGGTGTTTGCAGGCGTCACCGCCGGCTGGCATGTGGAGTTGCGCGATCCCACGGCAGACCAGCGAGTGTTTGAGTTTGTCCACTCGCTGCCGGTGGACCAATTCTTGCGCGACGGATATCTGCGTTCGGTTGTGCGCCGCGGAATGAAGGGACGTGTTCCGGAAGAGACGCTCTACCGCTATGCGCGCGGAATGCAAACGGCGGACTGGCACAAGACGATCGCGGAATCGCTGCCGGAGATACGCGTGGAACTGCAACAGCTGAGGGGCTCACCGTGGGCCTGCCGCGTGCTGGATTTGCCGCGGCTGGAGCGGATGGCGGCGGAGTGGCCGACGGAGGGTCTGGATAGCCAGGCCGTGCTGGACTCCTACCACTACGCGTTCTCGCGCGGACTGGGCATGGGCGTCTTTCTGCGCGGACATGATCCCGACTTCAAACCAGAAGGCGAAAGGTAAACAGCAATGCACGGCGTCTCTGTTAAGGTGTGGGCATGGCCGCACCCCTGCCGGTGACCCACTCAAATATGCCCGGCGATGTGCCTGAGGCAGGCGCACTTGCGCCCACGCTGCGGCTGTATGCGCGCACGCTCTACCGGGTGGCAGGCAGGCCGGTAACGCTGGCCGTTGCGGTTGCCTTCATGGCTACACTGGCCGAAGGCATAGGCATTGCGCTGATTGTGCCGCTGCTGCAGGTGGCGGGATTTCGCCTGGACGAGGGCGGCAAGCTGAGCCACTATGCCGTGGCCTGCCAGAACATGCTGGAGGCTAGCGGAGTTCCGCGGCCATGGTGGCTGGCGCTGCTGCTGATGGTGTTTGTGGCGCTGGTGGCGGTGCGTTCGCTGTTGAGCCGCTCACAAGCTGTGCTGACACTTTCCGCGGTGCTTCGATTTGGAGTGGAACTGACGCGAGAGCTCTACTCGGCGATTCTGAATGCGAATTGGCCATTCCTCTCGCGGCGGCGCTCCTCTGACTTTACGCATGCACTTACGGGTGAGATTGAACGCGTGGATGCGGCAACGTATGCCGTGATCACGCTTGCCTCAAACTGCATGGCGTCGCTGGTTTATATCGCGCTGGCAGTGAAGCTATCGTTTGCGATGACTATGCTGGTGCTGGTGGCTGGGGGCGTGCTGGTGCTGTTTACGCGAAGCCGTTCGCGGGCGGCGCATGAGAGCGGCGGTGCTGTGTCGAGCAGCATTCAGGATCTATACGCAGCGGCGACGGAACATCTACAGAGCCTGAAGACGATTAAAGCGCTTGCCAGCCAGAAGGGTGACCTGGCGATTTTTACTTCGCTGCAGCGGCGAGTGTCCGCTGAAGTGCTGCGCAATACGCGCAGCCAGGCTGCGGCCTCGTTCTGGTTTGAAGTGGGCTCGCTGGCAGTGCTGGGCGGAGTGATCCTGATATCGCTGCAATGGCTGAGCGTGGCGCCGGCGGCGGTGCTGCTGTTGCTGGTGGTGTTCACACGACTGATGCCGCGACTCTCTGGCAGCTACACGCAATATCAATTATTTCTCTCGCTGATACCGGCGTTCCGCAACGTGATGGAGATGAAAGCGGAGTGCGAGGCCGCGGCAGAACCGGAGCCGGGGGGATTGGTTCCGGTGCTGCGCGAATCGGTGCGGCTGGAAGATGTTTCGTTCGGCTACGCGAACGGAAAGCGCGTGCTCGATCACGTTTCGCTGACGGCGAAGGCAGGGCGGGTGACGGCAATTCTTGGGGCATCGGGCGCGGGCAAGAGTACCGCTGCAGACCTGGTGAATGGGCTGCTCACTCCGGACGCGGGCAGGGTGATGATTGACGGCAGCGAGCTGACCACGGGGCTGGCACGCGCATGGCGGAGCCGCGTGGGCTATGTGGCGCAGGATACAGTTCTGTTCCACGACACGGTGCGCGCGAATCTGCAGTGGGCCGAGCCTGACGCTACGGAGGCGGAGATGATCGCGGTGCTGCGCCGGGCGGCAGCGGAATTTGTGCTGGAGATGCCGCTGGGGCTGGACAGTATTGTGGGCGACCGCGGGATTTTACTTTCGAATGGGCAGCGGCAACGGATTGCACTGGCGCGAGCGCTGCTGCGCAAGCCTTCGCTGCTGATTCTGGATGAGGCGACGAACAGCCTGGACCTGGAGAACGAGCGGCGCATCCTGGATTCGATTCACGCGGCGGTGGAGGCGGGTGCTGCGGATGCGGATCGCAGGCTGACGGTGATCATCATTGCGCATCGCACGTCGGCTGTAGAGAGAGCGGACCAGGTTTACCTGCTGGAAGGCGGGCGCGTTACCGCGTCGGGCACATGGCAGAGCGTGAACGCGAGGCACGAGCAGTTGAATGCTGCGGGGATTGAGGGCTGAGAGGCGCGTGGGATGACGGGTTTACGCTTTTGGTCCGCGTCTTAGGGAGAATCGGCTGAAGTGAAATACCTACTCATGCTTTTCGGGCTTATCGGTGCTTTCCTTTATCTATGGGGAATGAGGCGCAATCGTCCAAGGCTCGCGCTCCTTGGAATTGCCTGCATCGATCTAGAGCTCGGCATCATCACCGCAATGTTTCTCTATGCGCTCTCCGGCCTGGTGAAGCCATCGAAGAAAGACTCCTGAGTGGCAACTCGCGCTTGATGGGGCTCACGAAGTCTGCGTGAGGCAGTAGGCGACGATGGTGCTTCCGTTCAGGCCGGTTTCTTTTTCCAGATCAGCGAGGAGTTGCTCCTCGAGGTTGTCGGGATCGACGATCATTTCGCAGGCGGCGATCTCTTCCTCAGTCGCGCCGTGGAAGCAAAGTTCGCAGACGCCGAGGGCGCCTTCTTCCTCTGAGCGAACCGGCGGCCCGAATACGCGGCAGGTCGTGGGCCGCGAGGAGTAGAGGTCGCAGAGTCCGGTGGCAGGATCGAGCGCGGGACAAGGCTCGTCGTTGGCAAAGTCTTCGAACGCGGCCTCGGCATCTTCGCCCTCAGCTAGCAGGCCGGTCGCCGGATCGCCGGGGAAGCCAGGCGAGAGGCGGGTGATGGAGTCGCGAGCGCGGTTGCGCACGGCGGTGGCTCGCGCAGGATCGGTGGCCTGCAATTCGTCCATGCCGATACGCAGGCGCTGAGCGTCTAACTGGCTGACGGCAAAGACACCGACACAACATTGAGTACATCCGGGGCGGCATACGAGCCAATCGCCACTGCGGCGGGCGGCGTCAGCGAGTGCTGCGTCGAGAATCTGCACGAGCTGCGCATCGCCGGGGTGGGGCATGCAGTAAGCATATTCCAGATGAGGTGCGGTGAGGGCGGCGGGTGTCGCTTTGGCGGCTCGCGGGTTTAAACTGGAGCGCGAGATGAAATCATTTGTTGTGCCGTTTTCTACGCTCATTCTTATGCTTGCTGGCTCCTCTAATCTTCTTCACTCGCAGACTTCTACCGCGCCGCCACCCACTGTGGCCGAGGCGCGCGCGTTTCTTGACAAGGCCAACTCAGAGTTGCTGGAGCTTACGAATTTTGCTTCGCGCGCGGGGTGGGTTCAGGAGACGTTCATTACGGACGACACCGTCTTCATATCCGCCAAGGAAAACGAGCGCGTGATTGCCCGGACGACTGAGTTGGTGGAGCAATCGAAGCGATTCGATTCGCTGGATTTGCCGGCCGATCTGAAGCGGCAATTTCTGCTGATGAAGTTGAGCCTGACGCTGCCCGCACCCAATGATCCCAAGCTGCGCGCGGAGTTGACGCAGGTTGCTGCAGGGCTGAATGCCAGCTACGGCAAGGGCAAGTATTGCCCAGGCGGCGACGAGAGCAAGTGCATGGGGATCGACGATCTCGATGTGCGCATGGCGGA
>CAVSAX010000032.1:0-93253 GCA_963725995.1 uncultured Acidobacteriaceae bacterium
CGCGCTGATATTGTTCGATAGCTTGCGGATATTTGCTCTGCCGCTGATAGAAGAGAGCCAGGTCATCGTAGCCATCCCAGTTGTCGACGCGCAGGGCGGCGGCTTTCTGGTACGCTGCCTCGGCGTCTGCAGTGCGGCCGGAATTCTCATAGGCATGGGCCAAACCGTTCATTGCTTCGGCATTCCGTGGGTCGAGGTCCAGCGCATGCTGGAATTCCTGGAGAGCGAGATCGTGTTTGCCGGTCTTGTCGTGAATCCTGCCAAGGGTGACGAAGACGGATGGCATGTGATTGTCCAACTCCGCCGCCTTGCGACAGTTTGCCTCAGCTTCGATAAGCCACCGGGGATCCTGATCCACCTGGTACTTCAGGCGGTATGCGTCGCCGAGCTGCGCATATCCCAATGCAAAGCGAGGATCGGTCTTTACAGCGTTTTCAAGTGCCGTGACTGCGAGATCGAGATTGCCCGGCTTGTCATAACGTTGCATGTTGCCCAGTGCGGTCAGGTAATACTCATACGCCGCCGGGTTGACCGCGCCGCCGGTGTTCTTCAGCATGTCCGCGGTCACTTTGATGTCCATCATCGCGGCAAGCTTGGCGATGGCTTCGTTTTCAAGTACTGACAACTCGCCTGCCTGGTCTTGTACCTCTGCCGAGCCCACCATGCGCAGGGAGTTGGTGTCGATAAGGTTCAGATTGAGATGCACTGCCTTGCCGTCTCTCTCAACCGAGCCTTTCACAACGAGATTCGCTCCCAAGGCCTTCAGCGCGTCGGCGGGATCGGTGACTTTGCGGCGGCGAACTTCGCTGGTGGGCACCACCCATAGGGACTTGTCACCGACCTCAAGATTGGCGAGCTTGCCGGTGAGCGAATCCATCAGCCCCTGCACAAGTGCATCGTTCTCGGGATTGTTGCCGATGTTGTCGAAGGGCAGCACCGCGATATGTTTCGCAGTAGCGCCACCGAAGGCTTTGTGAAGCCGCTCGCGGAAGGAGGGCAACGATGCCAGGCCGACAACGCTAACCACGAGGAGTGCAAACGCAGCAATGGCCCATGGCGCCTTGCGTGCCGGGGAGGTAGCACTCGCAGGCACCCATGCCGGGCGCGATGCCTCTTCCATAGCACGGCGAGATCTTTCGGTGGTCTTCGATCGCCTGCTCACGGTCGGGGGAGGAGGGGCCACATCATCCGACAGGCCAGGCTTAACGGCCTCAAGATCGCGGATCAGGTCGGAGCATTGCTGGTAGCGGCTCTCAGCGTTTTTGGCCAGGGCGGTCAGGATGATCGGCTGCAGTTCTTCGGGAACTGTCTCGACTGTGCGCGGTGCCTCATTCAAAATAGCCATCAGCGTGGCCGGCATGGTGTTGCACTGGAAGGGATTTCTTCCTGTCACCATCTCTGCCAGCACCACGCCGAGTGCCCAGATATCACTGCGCTCATCTACCGTCTTGCCCAGCGACTGCTCCGGCGACATGTAGCTCACGGTGCCAGAGATGCCTGTCTGCGAGGCGGTTTGTCCGCTCATAACGTGCGCCAGGCCAAAGTCCACGATCTTAACGGCACCGTTGCTGGCCAGCATCACGTTCGAGGGCTTGATGTCGCGATGCACGATATTGCGGCAGTGGGCTTCTCCCAGCCCTCGTGCAATCTCGATGGCGATTTCGACGGCTCGGCGGGCGGGGAGCGGTCCCCGGCGAATAGCCTGGGCGAGCGACTGGCCCTCGTAGTACGCCATGACAATGAAGCTGCGGCCATCGGCGGTTTCTTCGATGCCGTGGATGACGCCGATGTTGGGATGGTCGAGCGAGGAGGCTGTGCGCGCTTCGCGCAGAAAGCGCTGCTTCTCGGCCTCGTTGGCGATGAACTCTGGAGGAAAGAACTTCAATGCTACGTTGCGTTCGAGCTTCAGGTCGCGGGCGCGGTAGACCACGCCCATGCCGCCTGAACCGGCCATGCCCAGGATCTTATAGTTCGCCGCGACAAGCTCTCCGGCCGCAAGCGTACTGTTTGCCTCGTGCATGCCACATTATTACAGCATCGGACGCGGGTTCGGCTGTAATCCCATTTGCAGTAACTAGCGGTTAGCTATCCGTTGACGCGGCGCGTTCAAGCTCGGCGATGTCGAGCTTCTTCATCTTCAGCATGGCCTGCAGAGCCTTCGGATGCTTGATCAGATCGGGCAGACGCGAAGGTACGATCTGCCATGACAGGCCGAACTTGTCCTTCAGCCATCCGCACATGCTTTCGCTGCCACCCGCGGTCAGCTTCTACCAGTACTCGTCCACTTCCTGCTGAGAATCGCATCGCACCATGAACGACACGGCTTCAGTGAACTTGAACATCGGGCCGCCGTTGAGCGCTGTAAAAGTCTGGCCTTCGAGCTCGAAGGCTATGGTGACAACCTTTCCCTTTTAGCCGCCGTCCTCTTTCATCCCGCCGAGGCGGCGCGAATTCTTGAAGACGCTCAGGTAAAACTCAACTGCCTCCTCCGCGTTCGAGTCGAATCAGAGAAACGGCGAAATGCGCGGATAGCTTTCGAAACTACTCATTTAATCCCCCTTTTGGCATTCTGCTTCTGACGCCGCTCAGCAGCCCGGGAGTTGCCTGAACCGGACGACTATTAAAGTGCTGCGTCGAGATCGGCGATCAGGTCCTCGGTATTCTCCAGGCCGATGGAAAGCCGCAGCAGATTTTGCGGCGTGCGGGTCAGCGGGCCTTCGGTGGACGCTCGATGCTCAATCAAGCTGTGTGTGCCTCCCAGGCTGGTGGCGCGGACGAATATCTCCGTCTTAGCCGCCACGCGGATTGCCCTTTCCGCTCCCTCTTTTAGCAGGAACGACAGCATGCCGCCGAACATGCTCATCTGCTGTCGCGCAAGGTCGTGGCCGGGATGTGTGGGCAGTCCTGGGTAGAAGACCTGCTCGACCGCGGCGTGCTGGTCGAGGTATTCAGCAATCGCCAGCGCCGAGGTGGATTGTAGACGGATGCGGCAGGGCAGAGTGGCTATGCCGCGCAGGGTGAGCCAGCAATCGAAGGGCGAGGGCACCGCACCACCCAGCCGCTGCGAGCGCCGCGCGTGCTTGAAAATGGGGTTGTCCTTGCCCGTAATGAGCACGCCGCCGACAACATCACTGTGTCCGCCAAGATACTTCGTGGAGGAGTGCGCCACCATGTCCACGCCGAAATCCATGGGATGCTGGAGCACCGGCGTAGCGAAAGTGCCATCGCACACGGTCAGGATGCCCGCCTTGCGCGCGATGGCCGTGGTCGCAGCGAGGTCAGTAATTTTCAGCAGGGGATTTGAGGGCGTTTCCAGCCATAGCAGCCGGGTATTTTCGCGGATCGAGGCTTCCACGGTGGCCGGGTCGCTCATGTCGATGTAGGTCACCTCCAGGTTCACCAGGTCGAAGACGCCGCTCACCGCCCTGCGGAAGCCGTGATAGACGTCCTCCGGCGCCAGCACATGGTCGCCGGGCTTAAGTGCCTGCAGCACTGCTGCCGCTACAGCGATACCGGACGGGAAGGCAAGCGCTCGCTCGCCACCTTCGAGGGCCGCCACGCAGGTCTCCAGGGCGTGGCGGTTGGGGTTGTCGTCGCGTGAGTAGGAGAAGCCGTGCGGATAGGTGCCCTCCGCCGTGCGCTCATAGGTTGAGGACAAATGAATGGGTGTGGCGATGGCGCTGGTTGCCGGGTCGACCGGCTGACCCGCATGCACGGCGAGTGTCTCGATATGCTTGTTCCGGTGCGAAGGCATAGCAAATCATAAGCGATCACGACCGTGGCGTTCGAATCGAAGGGAAGATCGTGCCCTCGACTTTTCGGTTAGCATGTTGAGTTCATCATTTCAGGGCATGGGGTGGCATCTTGACTCGTTTTACGAGGCGATCGTTTGTGGGCGGCGCGGTAGCGGCTACGGTGGCGGGCGCAGCAGGTGGTTTTGCTGAAGAAACAAAGGCGGCCTCGAACACAGTACGCCAGTCTGGATCAACCTACCGCGACATACTGCGCGTGCCTGATCGCGTTATTGCTTACGCTGAGGCCCGCCATCCTATCCCGCTGGCACGTTCCGGCGCGGCTTGGCAGGCTCCAGGGATCGAGCTCCGGACACTGGCCGATCAGAGCGAAGTAGCGATCTCTCTGACAACGAGCAAGCCGCTCATCCGTCTCCATTTGCGCTGGAATATGGCTGTAAATGCAGGCCTGCTGATCCTTGGCGACGCATGGGAGCGCAGTTACGGCGATCTTGCCTGGCGCGGCATCGTGCCGGAGCGCCCCATGCCGTGGTACTTCGCTACCTACGCGCGGGATGGAGTTCACGCGTACGGTGTCCGCACCGGCGCAGCCGCTCTCTGCTTCTGGCAGATGGACCGCGAAGGCATCTCCCTCTGGCTGGACGTGAGCAACGGCGGCAGCGGAGTAAAGCTTGGCCAGCGGGAACTGCATGCCGCGACGGTGATTTCCCGCAAGGGGCAGAGCGGGGAAGCTCCCCAGGCGGCTGTCACCGCGTTCTGCCGCAAGATGAGCCCCACCCCCCGGCTGCCCAAGGGGCCGATCTACGGCACCAACGACTGGTACTACGCTTACGGCAAAAACACGGCGGGGGGGATCTATCGCGATACGGAGCTGATCGCCTCGTTGTCCCCGGCAACCGGAGTGCGCCCCTTTTCCGTGATCGATATGGGCTGGGAGGGAAATCCGACCTTTCCCGATATGACGCAGGTGGCCGAGGAGATTCGCAGGCGCAAGGCCCGCCCCGGCATCTGGGTGCGTCCGCTGGAGGCTCCGAAGAACGAGAATCCCAAGTTGTTGCTTCCCGCCGCGAAGTTCGGCGAGAAAAGCAGCCGCGTGGCCGAGCTTGCCTACGACCCAACTATTCCCGAGGGGTTGGAAGCTGCCCTCACCAAGATCCGGAACGCTGCGGGCTGGAAGTTTGAGCTGATAAAGCATGATTTTTCCACCTACGATCTTCTCGGACAATGGGGCTCGGAGATGGGCGCTCAGCCCACCATCCCCGGCTGGCACTTCTCCGATCGCAGCAGGACGAACGCCGAGATCATCCTGGATTTCTACCGTTCCATCCGCCAGGCTGCCGGGGAAGCAAGCATCGTCCTGGGCTGCAATACCGTCGGCCATCTCTCCGCCGGGCTCTTTGAAATGCAGCGCACGGGAGACGACACCAGCGGCATGATCTGGGAGCGCACCCGGCGCATGGGGGTCAATACTCTTGCCTATCGCCTGCCTCAGCACGGGACTTTTTTTGCGCAGGACGCTGATTGCGTTGGAATTACGAAGGATATCCCGTGGTCCCTGAACCGCGACTGGCTGGACCTGATCGCCCGCAGCGGCACGGCCCTGTTCATTTCGCCGGCGCCGGATGCCATGGGTCCCGAGCAGAAATCCGCCATTCGGGAGGCTTTTGCCATAGCTGCGGCGGGCACCTCCAGCGGGCATTCTCTTGACTGGCTGGGCGAAACCACCCCGCAGGACTGGCAATTCGGCGGTGACGCGGTTGGCGCAAAGCACTACAACTGGAGTGGAGAAGACGGCTGCGACCCCTTCCCTATTTAATTGCTGTACGCCGCTTTGGCGTGGCAAATGTTGTGCAATACCCTTGGGGAATGAACGGACGCTTATGGCATACACTCTCCTTAGCAAGGCAAAGTGATCTAAATCACCGAATAGCCCGGATTGAGGGCTTATGATCGGCGGGATGGCTTAAGGGAAGTGCCTGCTCGGCGGGCTTCCTCAACCGGTAAAGCGCAGCATGAACCGCAGGGAAGTGCTTTGACGACCAATAGTTCCTACCTCCTGATCGTTTTGCTTCTGGTCTGTGCCATTGCCTTCGGCACGGCGCCGCTGGTGCTGGCGTGGATATGGTCAAAGATCTATTCCCCGCAAAAGCCCGGCTTTTACAAGAACGCCACTTACGAGTGCGGCCTGGAGTCGAAGACCGATGCCTGGGTTCAATTCAAGGCGGAGTACTACCTGTACGCGATCGTCTTTCTTATATTTGATGTGGAAGCGATTTTCCTGGTGCCTTTTGCCGTTGCCTTCACCGGCTTGACCGCTGGAGCATGTCTTGCCATGCTGGTCTTTCTCCTCCTGCTCGTGGAAGGGCTGGTATGGGCTGTGGGTAAGGACGTTCTGCGCTCCACCTGAGCGTTGAGATGAGTGTCGGCCAATGGCCGGGAGCAGGGTTTAAACAGTGATTGATGAGCAACTCAAAACCGAACTGAGCCGGCAGGGAATCGTTACCACCACCCTGGAAGAGCTCTACAACTGGGGGCGGAAGAACTCCGTCTGGCCGCTGACATTCGGCCTTGCCTGTTGTGCCATCGAAATGATTGCAACCACGATGGCCCGCTACGATCTGGCTCGTTTCGGTGCAGAGGTTTTTCGGCCGTCGCCGCGCCAGGCTGACCTCATGATCGTCTCGGGCACGGTCACCAAGAAGATGGCTCCCCAAGTGGTTCGCTTATACAACCAGATGCCGGAGCCGAAGTATGTGATCGCCATGGGGGCCTGCGCCATCTCCGGCGGCCCGTTCAAGCAGGGATATAACGTTCTCAAAGGAATCGACCGCTATGTGCCGGTGGACGTACATATTCCCGGATGCCCGCCACGTCCGGAAGCGCTGATTCACGCCTTCATGATGCTGCAGAAGAAGATCGAAGAGCAGCACCTGACTGGCTCCGGTCGCGCGCCTCATCTGAACGAGGATCTGCCCAGCGAATTTGTCGTTCCCGAATACGGTGAACACGACTTGGAACCGCGCAGCAATCCGCTGGTATGGCCGCACACCAAGGACGGTAGCCGCGCATGATTCTCCCTACACTGGAGCAGATTCAAGCAGAAATCGTAGCCGCCGTACCTGGATGCCACACGCAGATCATCCCCAACGGTAGCCCCTCGGCGCAGCACTCCCTGCTTATCGATCCCGTGCACGCGCTGGCCATTGCGTCGTATCTGCGGGACGATAGCCAACTCCGGCTCGACTACTGTTCCAACGTCACCGGGGTGGACTGGTTGCCCCACGAGACCAGCGAAAAGGTCAAGGTCAAGAAAGTCGTAGAGGGCGTGGAGCAGGAGGTCGAAGAGGTCAGGAAGAGCACCACTCCCGGCTACCTCGAGGTTGTCTACCACCTCTATTCCATGGAGAGAAAGATTGGCCCGGTCATCCTGCGCATGCGTACCGAGGACCGCGGCGATAAAGTCCACCTTCCCTCGATGACGCAGGTGTGGCGTGCGGCCGAGTACCAGGAGCGCGAGATCTTCGACCTCTTCGGCGTCATCTTTGACGGCCATCCTGACCTGCGCCGTATCCTGATGTGGGACGGCTTCAAGGATCACCCCATGCGAAAGGATTACGTAGATCCCGATGATTACGAGTACGAGCCCACGGCACACGACCGCGTGCTCGAAAGAGCTCGCCAGGAGTCCAGCCGCACAACGAAGGCTTAAAAGACCAGCATGATAAACCGGACACCAGCAGCCAACGACGAGAGGACACGGGAGCTCACCTCCGAAACCAGCGAGAGCCAGTTGCTCGAGGTTTCGATGGGCCCGCATCACCCTTCCACGCACGGCGTCTTTCGCATGGACGTAGTGCTGGATGGCGAGCGCGTCGTCAAGCTGAAGCCGGTTGTCGGATATCTGCATCGCAATCACGAAAAGATCGGCGAGGGCTCCAGCTACCTTGCCTCGATGCCCTATACCGACCGTCTGGACTACATCTGCTCGCTCACCAATAACTGGGCCTATGCTCTCTCGGTCGAAACACTCGCGGGACTTGAAGTGCCGGAACGCGCGCAGTATCTCCGCGTCATTACCGCAGAGCTGACACGCCTGCAGAATCATGCCGGGGTGATTGGCTTTCTGGTTCAGGACATGGGCGCCAGCGGAACGCCCTTGATGTATGCATTTCGCGAGCGGGAAAAGATTCTCGATCTGTTTGAGGAACTCACCGGCTCGCGCATGATGTGCAACTACATGCGTTTTGGTGGATGCCGCGTCGACCTACCCTCCGGCTGGCTGGAGCGCGCGAAGAAGATTGTCGCCGGATTCCCGGCATTCCTCGACGAGTACGAAGCCCTGTTGGGCAGCAATGAAATTTTGATGGCCCGCACCCAGGGCGTCGGTGTCATTACTCCTTTGCTGGCGGTGAATGCGGGAGTGACCGGCCCCATGCTGCGCGCCACGGGCGTGAACTACGATATTCGCAAAGTTGATAAATACGGCATCTACGACCGCTTTGAATTCCGCGTGCCGCTGGGCGAGCACGGCGACGTCTACGACCGCTACATGGTGCGCATTCTGGAGATGCGCGAATCGCTGAAGATTCTCGAGCAGGCGATGCGCGATCTGCCCGCCGGACCCATCATGGACCCGAAGGCCAAGATTCGCGGCTTCCGCCCCAAGGCAGGTGAAGCATATGGGCGCATCGAGGCTCCCAAGGGTGAGCTAGGCTTCTACCTGATAAGCGATGGATCACCGAATCCATATCGTTATCGGGTGCGGCCACCGAGTTTCATCAATCTCACCGTGCTGGAAGATATGTGCATCGGCAACTATATTGCAGACGCTGTCGCCATCCTGGGGAGCGTAGACATTGTGCTGGGCGAAGTAGACAGGTAAGCAACACCACTTCGGGAGAAGCGAGCATGCTGGGCGAAGGAATCATCAAGGGGTTGACGGAGACGGCGAGGAATTTTCTCGGCAGCTACGTCAGCAAAGAGCGCCTCGTCACGGTGGAGTATCCGGAAGAACGCCTGCCCGTTGCGGAAGCCGCGCGAGACTTTCCTTTCCTGGTCTACGACGGCGACGATCCGTTCACCGGACTGCGCTGCGTGGCATGCCAGATCTGCGAAAAAGAGTGCCCGCCCAAGTGCATTTATATCGAGAAGAGCAAAGATAAGAAGCCCGACGTCCTTGGCAAACTACAGATTTACCCCGCGAAGTTCGACATTGATGTCTCTGTCTGCATGAGCTGTCAGATCTGCGTTGAGGTCTGCCCCTTTGAAGCGATCAAGATGGACACGGCATTTGAACTGAGCACCGATGATCGCTTCGGTGGTCTCCTGTGGGACCGGGAACGGCTGGCGAAATCCAATGAGCACTATCACGCCATCCACCCCACCGATGCAGCGGAGACGGATCGCAAGCTGGCCGCTGACAAAGCCAAGGCCGATGCGAAGACCAAAGCAGCGGCTGACGCAAAGGCGGCTGCCCCTGCGGCCGAAGCAGCGACTCCGGGAGCAGGGCATTGATCTCGACAAGACTGGTTTTCAGAAGCAGCGCGGCGGGAGCAGGGTAGTCATGCTCCCCTCAGGCGGGGTACCATGAGCCAATCGCACTCCTCAACACCTTGACTTTGCAGGGCAGCGGTTACCTGCACCATGATGGCTGGTTTTGATTGCAGGACATTGATGGACTGGAACGATGACTGAGACGTTCGACCAGATTTTTGTGATCCTCAAGCACTGGCTCGTTGGGCATGTGCCCGCACCGGTGCAGCCCGTTGTCTCCGGGCTGGTCTCGGTCATAGCGATCATTCTCTGGTTCCCGCTTCTCTTCGCTCTCATCACCGTGCTTGAACGCAAAGGTCTGGGCCGCATGCAAAACCGCTACGGTCCCAATCGCGTCGGCCCCTTCGGCATTCTGCAGCCCATCGCCGATGGCGTGAAGACGCTGACCAAGGAAAATATCGTTCCGCGCGCCGCGGACAAGGTCGTTCATTTGCTGGCGCCGTTGCTCCTGGTCCTGGCCGTCTTCCTCGGCTTCGCGGTGCTGCCAATGGGACGCAATATGGCCCTGGTGAACCTGGATGCGGGAGTACTCTTCTTCTTCGCCGTCGGATCCATCTCCGAGCTTTCCGTCTTCATGGCGGGTTGGTCCAGCCGGAATAAGTATTCGCTTCTCGGAGCCATGCGAGCCATCGCGCAGATGATCAGCTACGAAGTGCCGCTGATCCTCTCCGCCGTGCCGGTGATCATGGCAACTGGGACGCTCTCCGCCGTCTCCATTGTCGAGCAGCAGTCGGGCTACTCCGGCATCCTGCCGCATTGGTTTGTGCTGACGCCCTGGGGATTCGCCGGCTTCGTCCTCTTCATGATCGCTGCGACAGCGGAATCGAATCGCTCGCCATTCGATCTGCCCGAAGGCGAATCCGAGCTCATCGCCGGCTATTACACTGAGTATTCCGGCTTCAAGTTTGCGCTCTTCTTTCTCGCCGAATACCTGGGCATGATGTCGATCAGCGGCATGGCCATCACGCTCTTTCTTGGCGGTTGGACGGCGCCCCTGTCATTCCTTACGTGGGTGCCCTCGTATCTTTGGTTCTTTGGAAAGATGTTCATGTTGATCGCAGGCTTTATCTGGATACGCGGTACGGTGCCTAGGCTGCGCATGGATCAGTTGATGGGCTTCGCGTGGAAATTCATGCTGCCCATGGCACTCATGAACCTGGTTACCTCGGGAGTCTGGCGCTTTTTGCCGCACGGGATTGTGCGCTGGGCGGTGTGCGGCGCCATGGTGATATGTTCCTATGTTCTGCTGGGTCGTGCATTGGTCACCGACAAGAGTCGAGAGAAGCGCATTTATCGTTTTGCGGAGTGAGTCAGTCGAAGCAGGTTAGGCTTTTTTGTGCGAAAGAAATTCGTGATGAATGTCACATCGTGACGCTGTCCAACTGTGAGATCCATTACCGCCGAGCATACTCAGGCAATTACGGAACACTGGGGAAGATGACACTGTCGTTCATTATCATCGCTGCGCTCATGCTTGCCGGAGCAGCGGCGGCGATGACTCTGCGTAATCCCGTGCACTGCGTTCTCGCGCTCACCGTGGCCTTCGCGGGCCTCGCGGGAATCTATCTCTTGCTGGACGCGCAGTTCGTCGGCTTCGCGCAGATCCTTGTGTATGTGGGTGCGATCGCCATCCTCACCGTCTTTGCAATCCTGCTCACACGCGGTACTGAGCCCGGCGAATATCCTGATCTTCCCTCAGCGTGGCTATCGAGCAGCCTGGTCACGCTCGCGGTCTTTGCAGTGCTTGCCTGGACAGCCCACTCGAGTTCACTCTTCCATGTCCCGTTGCCGGACGCACCGCAGGTTTCTGTCCGTCAAATTGGCCTCGCACTCATGGAGCGCTATGTTCTCCCGCTGGAGGTGATCGGATTGCTGCTGACCGCGGCGCTTGTGGGAGCCGTCATCCTCGCGATCCATGAGAGGAAGGGGGCTCGATGACACTCGGCAGCTATCTGGTGCTTTCGTCGTTCCTCTTCGCCGTCGGCTTGGCCGGAGCGCTTACGCGTCGCAACGCCATCCTCGTTCTCATCGGTATTGAGCTGATGTTGAACTCAGCAAATCTGAACTTCATCGCATTCTGGCGATACGGGCCGCACCCGGAGGCGCTGACCGGAGTTCTGTTCGCAATTTTCTCAATCGGAGTGGCCGCGGCAGAGGCCGCCGTTGGCCTGGCAATGATTATCGCGATCTATCGGCACTACAAGACAACGAACCTGGACTACATCGATTCCATGAAGGGTTAAACATTTCTGTACGTAATTCGAAATTGGCAGAAGTACGAAGATGAACTGACCACTGAGGCGAGATGAGCTGGATTGTTCACAACCTATGGCTGATTCCCGCTCTGCCCATGCTGGCAGCGGCACTCAGCGCCATGGCCCGGCAGCGGCACCGCGTCTACGCCGCCTCGCTTGCCATAGGATCGATGACACTCTCCTTCCTGCTGTCGATTGTCGCGTTTGCCCACGCATACGGATTGACCGGGCAGGGAACCGACGCGCGCGAGGTTTTTAACTTCCGCTGGTTCCAGGCTGGAAATCAATGGGTGAGCCTCGGCTGGGTGCTGGATCCACTGAGCGCCGCGATGCTGGTCATGGTCACGTTTGTAGGCACGCTGATTTTCATCTATAGCGTTGGCTACATGGCCCACGACGAAAATTTCACCCGCTTCTTCTGCTTTCTCTCGCTTTTCGCGGGAGCAATGCTCGGCGTGGTTATCGCCAACAGCCTGCTGCTGCTCTTCATGTGCTGGGAGATCGTCGGACTGACCTCCTACCTGCTCATTGGCTTTTGGTATCAACGCCCCAGCGCAGCCGCGGCGGCAAAGAAGGCATTCATCACTACGCGCATCGGCGACCTCGCCTTCCTGCTTGGCATGGTCTGGCTATATTCGCAAAGCGGCACGTTGCTGTTCTACGACGCTGGCGCGGGATGCATCGAGCACTCGACGCTGGCCGCCCTGGTGGCGCAGACCACACGTATCGGCATGGCTCTGTCGACTGCGATCGCGACCCTCATCTTCTGCGGTGCCGCAGGAAAATCCGGCCAGGTGCCGCTGCACGTCTGGCTGCCGGATGCGATGGAAGGTCCCACCCCGGTCAGCGCGCTGATTCATGCCGCCACCATGGTCGCGGCAGGAGTCTATCTCGTTGCGCGGGTCTATCCCTTGATGAGCGCGTCCACATCATTGCTTACTCCGGGCGCCGTTGAAACTGTAGTCATCGCGACCACCGCACTGAAAATCGTCACTTGGGTCGGTTCTATCACCGCCATCTTCGCTGCCAGCATCGCGGTAGCGCAGAACGACATCAAGCGCATCCTCGCCTACTCCACCGTCTCGCAACTTGGATTCATGATGATGGGCCTGGGCATGGGGGGCGTGGCCGTGGGCATGTTTCACCTCATCATCCACGCCTTTTTTAAGGCGTTGCTCTTCATGGGTGCGGGCTCGGTCATCCACGGCTGTCATGAGGAACAGGACATTCGCCGAATGGGAGGCCTGCGCAAATGGATGCCCGTTACCTTCGGCGCCTACGCTGTCGGCATGCTTGCGCTATGCGGATTTCCTCTCTTCTTTTCCGGCTTTTGGAGCAAGGATGAAATTCTGCACGCGGCGCATGGCTGGAGCGTCTCGCAGGTTCCGTTTTACCTTGGAGCCTTCGGCGCCCTACTCACCGCGTTCTATATGACGCGGCAGGTCTATTACGTATTCTTCGGGGAATCGCGCCTCGCTGCTACGCACGATCACCACTCCGCACATAGCACTCCTCACGAAAGCCCGTCGGTCATGACCACACCGCTCGTGATTCTGGCCGCGTTCTCCATTCTGCTTGGCTTCATCGGTACTCCCGCATGGAACGCCTTCCACGCTTTTCTATCCGGCGAGCGCATCGGCGTCGACTTCGCTCGTTTCGGAGAAAACGGCGTTCTCCCGGTGATGATCACCTCTTCGCTCATCGTGTTTCTTGGCCTCGGGCTCGGCTGGTTCTTCTACGGCCGCAAGCCAATCCTGAGTGCCGATGAGCCCGATGCGCTCGGCCGCCTGCAGCCGCAAATCTTCAGCGTGCTTGCACACAAGTTCTATATCGATGAGCTCTACGAGGCCACCATCATCCGCCTCAATCTCGGGATCGCGAAGTTCAGCGACTGGCTCGACCGCCGCGTGTGGGGCGGAGCTGTGCAACTCGTCTCGCAGGGAACGATCGGTCTCTCCTGGTTCAATCGCTGGCTCGATAACAACGTCGTTAATGCAGGATTCGATGCTGGATGCGAAAGCGCAACACTGGGTGCGCGCGTCCTCTCGCATCTGCAAAGCGGCCGCGTGCAGATCTATCTCAAAGTGATCGGGGCTGCGCTCGTAGCCTTCGTCCTGTTCCTGATGTGGGGAAGCAGAGGATGATGGCCTATCCCCTACTCACGATTCTGACCCTGTTGCCGCTCGCGGGCGCAGGGGTGATCCTTGCCGTGGGCGAGGTCCCCAGCGAACGCAACGATCGCTTTGCGCGCGGCACAGCGCTGGTCATCAGCCTTGCAGGATTGGTGCTCGCTCTCTTCCTCTGGCACGCCTTCCAACCCGGCGCACCCGGCATGCAGTTCCAGGAACGCCATACCTGGATCCCATCTCTCAACGTCGAATATCGCCTAGGAGTAGACGGTCTTGGCCTCTTGATGGTGCTGCTCTCAGCCATCGTTGTGCCTATGGCGATCGCCGCCTCGTGGCGCGTCAAGGAGCGAGTTCCTCTCTATTTTGCGTTGGTGCTGTTGCTGCAGTCGGGCCTCTTCGGTACCTTCACCGCGTTGAATTTCTTTCACTGGTTCATCTTCTGGGAACTCAGCCTCATCCCCGCCTTCTTTCTCATCCGACTGTGGGGAGGCCCCCAGCGCGGCCCGGCTGCGACACAGTTTTTTATCTACACAATGGTTGGAAGCGTGACACTGCTGCTCTCCTTCCTCGCGCTGCATCTCGCTACAGGGACGTTCGACTTCACCGGGCTCGCGGGTCTGGCAAATAGTGGGCAACTCCTTCCCGCGATTGCTGCCCGCCTGAGCTTTCACGGAATGCCCGCGGAACACATTGCCCTCCTGCTGTTCTTTGGAGCGCTGCTCGGCTTCGCGGTCAAAGTACCAATGATGCCGTTCCACACCTGGCTTCCGGCGGCATACGCTGAAGCGCCCACAGGCACCACCATGTTGCTCACAGGTGCAATGTCCAAGATGGGTGTCTACGGATTCCTCCGCATTCTTCTGCCCATCTTCTCGCAACAGATGTTCTGGATGCGCAAGCCGTTGCTGGTGCTCGCCGTTCTCACCATCGTGCTCTCAGCCTTCACGGCCTTCGCGCAAAAGGATCTCAAGCGCATCCTCGCCTACTCTTCCATCAACCACCTCGGTTACTGCCTGTTGGGCATTTTCGCGGTGGCGAGCATGAGCGGAGATTCCGACTGGCTGCTGGCGCAAAAGACCGCGGCACTCGACGGCGTCTTGCTGCAGATGTTCAACCATGGGCTTACTGCTTCAGTCCTGTTCTGGTTTATCGCGATGCTTGAGAAGCGCAGCGACGGTCTGCGCGGCCTGGATGATTTCGGCGGCCTGCGCAAGGTAGCGCCTGTCTTCTGCGGACTGATGGGCATAGCCCTTTTCTCCTCGCTCGGCCTGCCGGGATTGAACGGCTTCTTCGGCGAGTTCCTCATTTTCAAAGGTGTCTTTCCCCTCAGGCCCTGGGTGGCATCCATTTCCGTGCTCGGGCTTCTCGTAACCGCCATCGTAATACTTACAATCCTGCAGCGTGTCTTCGCCGGACCATTGAACCGCAGATGGGTGAAATTTCCCGATCTCACCGTTCAGGAAGAACTCGCGCTGGTCGCACCCATCGCGTTGATGTTCGCGCTGGGCCTGTATCCACAATTCATCCTTGGAGTCATCAATAGCACAGCGCTCGCTATCGTGGCCCAACTTCGCTATTAACGCAGTTCTTGCAAAGGAATGAGAACGGATTGAAGACCTCAGGATCGCCGAACAAGAATCGCCAAGGCTCTCCTCTCGTCGCAATGTAACCATGCTGGCCTGGACCATATACGTTTCGTTTCTCGCTGCAGCGGTTCTGATGCTGGTGCCGCAGATCAGCGCCCGCGTCGCGCGCGCCATCGCATTGACAGCGGCGATTGGCGGACTGCTGGTCACGCTCAATGGCCTCGCGGCGCACAAGACCGGCGAACTCGTCGACGTCGTGCGTGTTGCGTGGATACCGTCGCTCGGCATCGAGTATCATCTCGCAGCCGATGGCATCAGCATGGTTCTGCTGCTTCTGACCGGCATCGTCGCAATCGCCGGCATTCTGTTCTCGTGGAATATCGAGCACCGTACCCGCGAATTCTTCGCCTTCTACCTCGCACTCATCGGCGGCGTCTACGGAGTATTCCTCAGCTTCGATCTCTTCCTGCTATTCGTCTTTTACGAGATAGCGATTATTCCCAAGTATTTCCTCATCGCCATCTGGGGCTCCACGCGCAAGGAATACGGCGCCATGAAGCTCGCACTCTATTCCTTCATTGGCAGCGCCATGGTGCTCATTGGAATGATTGCGGCCTACGTGGTTGCCGGTTCCAGCACCATGAGCATCATGGACCTGGCGCACATCCCGTTTCCCGCGCACTTTCAAATGTGGGCCTTCCCGCTAGTCTTTGTTGGTTTCGCAGTCCTCGCCGGACTCTGGCCCTTTCACACCTGGGCACCCACAGGGCACGTGGCCGCACCCACCGGGGCGTCCATGCTGCTCGCGGGAGTAGTCATGAAGCTTGGCGCATATGGCTGCCTGCGCGTCGCCATGACGCTCTTCCCCCTCGGCATGGACCCGTGGGGCTTCCACATCCTCGGCATCGGCTCGTGGAGAGATGTCTTCGCACTCCTCGGACTCATCGGCATCATCTATGGCGCCATGGTCGCGCTGGTCCAGGAAGACTTCAAATTTGTCATCGGCTATTCCAGCGTCAGCCACATGGGCTTCGTACTGGTCGGCCTCATGACCCTCAATCGCATCGGCCTCGACGGTGCTGTTCTGCAGATGTTCTCCCATGGCGTCATCGCAGGATTACTCTTCGCCGTCGTCGGCCGCATGGTCTACGAGAGGACGCATACTCGCGACCTCGCCGCACTTGAGAAAATGCACCTCGGCAAAGTGCTCCCGTTTGCCGCGGTCACCTTCGTGTTAGCAGGAATGGCGTCCATCGGCTTGCCCGGATTCAGCGGCTTTGTCGCGGAGCTACAGGTGCTCGCCGGAGCTTGGCGCGCATTCCCCGCGTTCGCAATCCTCGCCGGCCTCGGCATCATCATCGGCATCGCCTACACCTGGCGCGCAATGCAGAGAGCCTTCTTTACAGACGCCCCGCCTACTGCCTTGGCAGACCATCACGAGTTGCCCCCCATCACACTGCCTGAACAGATTGGCGCAGTCCTTCTCCTGTGTATCAGCGTCGCAGTCGGGCTATTCCCGCAGGTGCTCATCAACCTGATTCTTCCAGCGCTCAACTCGCCGCTCTTTGACGGCTTGCGTAGAGGGAGCGGGCAATGACCGGATTCAGCTACATGGAACTGCTAAGGCTCGCTCTGCCGCCAGCGATGATCGTGATCGCGGGCTTTATCGCGCTCGCGCTCGACATCCTCTTTCTGCGCGACTCCACTTTGCGCCTGCGCTTCTCCGTCGCTGCCGCAATAGCTTGCGCAGGCTGCCTCTCCGCAGGAATGTGGATCGCATCCGCTCAAGCGCACACGCTCATCCCGCATGGAATGCTCGTATGCACCCCCTTGACGCGGCTGCTACAGGTCTCTCTGCTCATCCTCTCAGGCCTTACCATTCTGCTTTCGGTTGAATCCACTTTCACCAATCACATCGGTGAATACATTCTGCTCATCCTGCTCGCAACCGCAGGCATGATGTTCCTCGTAAGCACAGAGGATCTGCTGCTCATCTTTGTTTCGCTGGAGTTGCTAAGCCTCTGCCTCTACGTCCTTACCGGCTTCAATAAGCGCAGTTCTCATTCCGCAGAGGCCGCTCTAAAGTATTTTCTTTTCGGCGGCATGTCGGCGGCATTCCTGCTCTTCGGCTTCAGCCTGCTCTATGGCCTCTCTGGCTCAACCAACCTGGTCAGCATCGCTGCCGCCACCAGCGGCCCGTCGCTCGATCCACTGCTGCTTGTAGCAATCGTCATGACCGTAATCGGCTTCGGATTCAAAGTCGCTGCCGTGCCATTCCACCTCTGGGCTCCAGATACCTATGAAGGCGCGCCGACTCCCGCTGCTGCCTTCATCGCCTCAGCTTCAAAGGTCGCGAGTTTCTTTGTCTTCGCCCAGGTTATGGTGCTGGGCTTCGCGGGAGTGGCGGGGAGCGCAGGCTGGCGCGCGCATGCACCGGGATGGGTTCCGCTGGTTGCCGTGGTTTCCGCCCTGTCGATGGTGCTCGGCAATGTCGCGGCGCTTGCGCAGAAGAGCGTCAAGCGCTTGCTGGCCTACTCCGCAATTGCACACGCCGGCTATATCCTGTTGGGCATCGTGTCTCACACCCAGCAAAGCATCGCCGCAATCGTCTTCTATATCCTAACGTACGCTCTCACGACCATCGGGGCATTCGGAGTGATTGCCCTCGTTGAAGCGAACAGCGCAGGAGACAAGCTCTCTGACTTTGCCGGACTCAGTCGCCGCGCACCGATTGCATCGCTCTGCTTGTTTGTCTTCCTCTTGTCTCTTGCAGGAATTCCGCCACTCGCCGGCTTCTTCAGCAAGTTCTACCTTTTCAGCGCGGCCATCGCCGGCACGCCAAAGTCTTTGTCGCTGATCTGGCTGGTGATTCTCGCGATCGCTATGAGCGCCGTCTCGCTCTATTACTATCTCCAGGTATTGAAGCAGGTATTTGTAGAGCACCCTGCCGCCGATGCCGCGGAGATTAAGACACCCCTGATCACCCAAGTCGTCTTATGCCTTATAGCCGCCAGCGTGGTTCTGTTGGGATGCGCACCTGGTTCGCTTGTCGCTCTCATTCAGCGGACCGTCCTGGCTACGACTCAATAACCTCTGCACATCAATGCTTGGCGAAGGGCTTCTGCGCCACAATCCCTGATCCCTCTTTTATCGTCAGCACCTTATCCGCGTCGATGGCGCTCACCTTATCCACGGCGCCGCTTGGCCAGTAAACCTCGATTGCATCGGCCTTCGTCGCCTGTGCAATGCCAAACGTCAGCACCAGCTCGCTGGACGAGAGATAGCTCGATCCGCTCCGCATCATTGACTTCTGCGCCAGTTGCCCAGCCTTAACAAACACAACAGCACCTATGCCGTCGCGGTTTGACTTGGTACCTACCAGCTTGATGCGCAATCCATGATTCGCTGAACCGCTGTTGCGAAACAGCGCGGGGGAGCCGCCATTTGTCGTAACAACAAGGTCAGGATTGCCATCGTTGTTGATGTCTCCGTAAGCCGCTCCGCGTGCAACCCTGGGCGCTGCAAACGACCCGCCAATCTCCTGCGTAACATTGCGAAACTGGCCGTTACCAAGATTGTGGAACAAGTGCGCTGGTTCAGCGTAGTGGACGGTCTTCTGGATCTTCTCGATATCCGGGTCGATGTGGCCGTTGGCGGCATAGATGTCAGGCCAGCCATCCAGGTCGTAGTCGAAGAAGAAGCAGCCAAAGCCCAGCGTCAGCAGCGTGCTGCGGCCTATCTGCGATTGTGCGGCAACATCCACGAACAGTCCGTTCTGCTCGTTGTGGTACAGCGCCATCATCTGGTTCGAGAAATTCGATATCAATATGCTGGGAAATCCCGAGTGGTCGTAATCGACTGCATCAATGCCCATGCCCGCGCGCACCACGCCATCCTCGCTGTATGCAACCCCAGCCGACACAGCCTTCTCCGTAAACGTGCCATTCCTGTTATTGATGTAGAGCTTGTTCGGCTGCGTATCGTTGCTGATTGCAAGATCAGGCCAGCCATCCTGGTTGGCGTCAAGCACCGCGATGCCCAGGCTCTTCGACGTGTCATCGAATAGACCGCCGCGTTTGGTTACATCTTCAAACGTCCCATCCCCGCGATTATGCCAAAGCCTTACCGAAGCTCCATGGTACGATTCGGGCGTGCAATACGATTTTGACTTGCCGTCCAGCGTGCAATATAAATCTGCCTGCTGCGACCACTGCACATAGTTGGCGACCACCAGGTCAAGATGACCATCGCGATCGTAGTCCACCCATGCCGCCGTGCTACTCAACTCTACCGGTCCCCACAGGCCAGCCTTCTTCGTAACATCAGTAAACGTGCCGTTCCCGTTGTTATGGAAGAGATGGCTCTGGCCCATGGCCGTTATGAACAGGTCATCGAAACCGTCGTTGTCATAGTCTCCAACCGCAACGCCCATGCCATACATGTTGATCGTCAGGCCGGCCTTGCGAGTTACATCGGTAAATGTGCCGTCATGGTTGTTGTGGTAAAGCGCAGGCGTCGTGCCACGTCCAGGCTGACCGGAGAAATCAGTGCCATTCACAAAGAAAATGTCCTGCCAGCCATCGTTGTCGTAATCAATAAATGCAACGCCCGGGCCGAGCGTCTCCGGCAGGAACTTCTTGCCCGTAGCTCCATTGTTGTGTTTGAAAGCTATGCCGGCGTTCCGCGTGATGTCTTCAAAGCGAACCTTCCCCCCCGCTGGCGAAGAGGCAGGCGTGCCATTATCTGCAAAGCAACTGGAAGTTGAGAGGATCAAAAGAGCATAGCGCAGACATGTCCGGGTCCCTTGGTTCAATTGCCACCCCGGTTGCCAATAGCTGACGCTGCTGAACCACTTCGGCGCGTGGCGATCTTCGCCGCACCCGCCGTTTGTGGCTTGCTCGTGGTCTTCGTACCCAGGTCAACGGACTCATGCTCGTGTACAGGCTGTCGTTCCAAATTATCCTCGGGGTGCTTCTCGCGGTAAGGACCAGTAAGTGTCTGCGCAGACTCGTTGGCCTTGAAGCGCATATATCGTTTTTGAAACTCGGCTGAGGTCGCGGCATCTCCCATGCCTGTGTAGCAGAGCATCAAGTTGTAGTTGGCCTCAAGATCCTCAGGATCGATCTCCAAAGCCTTGTTGAACTCATCCCGCGCCGCCGCGTAGTTATGCTTCAGGAATAACACGTGGCCTAGGTCGTCCCGTACAACTCGATCCTTGGGATACTGCTCCACCACCTTGCGCAAATGAGTAATCGCGCCGTCGTAGTCTCCCGACTGACTTAGCACACGAGCATAGAAGTAGTTCGCGCGTGCCAGACCGGGGGTTATGCTCAGCGCTTTCTCCAGCACATCACGCGCGCCGCCGATATTTCCTTCCTGCAATCGCACGCGACCAATGTTCACCCACCCATCGGGATTCCGCGCGTCGATCTCAGTCACCTTGGTAAACGCCGCCTCTGCGCCTTTCAGGTCTCCCTGCAACAGCAGGCCTATGCCGTAATCATTCCAGCGTTGCCAATCCTCAGGCAGCAGCTTCGTCTCAGCACTGGGACGCGCTGCGCCCGCCGGAAGTACCGCAAGATCCACCGTCGAAGTCGCCATTGTCACGATAGGCACATCCGGAATCGCCTTCACTTCTCCCGATACCGTACTTAGATTTCCCGTGTAAGTTACTTCGCGATCGTCATAATCTTTTGACACTTCGCTCGGATACCTGCTGTGCGACACACCCGCATACATGAACTGCGTGTTCTGCCATGCGAACTTGCGATAGTTCAACTTGGCTTCCAGGTGAATGTGGCCTCGCGCATCCTTGGGAATGCTTAGCCGGAAGTGCGCAGTGTCCGCCGCGCCTGGCGGAATCAAATGTACGTACACCACGGCCCTCGTAGCCCACGCATTACGCTTGTTGATGGGATTGCCGTGTCCGTCAATCTGCAGTGAGCGATAGAAGTGAGCGCCCTTCTCCACCGGACCGTGGCCATCGTCCTCAACCTTGCCGCTCCAGTAGATGACCTTGCCTGCGTCATCGGTGGCCTTCAACTCCAGCCAGCAATCAAATGCGTCGATCGTTCCACCCGGGAAGAAGTGCCCCACCGCCAGCGTGCGCACCACCACGTCCACGCGCTCCGTGTCTCCTGCGCGTACCGATGCCTGAACGCGGCTCAGGGGAGCAGTAATCGGAGCACTTGCAAATGTCTCAACACTGCCCGCGGGCATCTGCGCTGCCGATTCTTCGCCTACCGCGAACGTAGTCTGTATCTGGCGTCCCCCATTGCTCGTCGCCGCATCCGAACCCCTCTCTCGCGGCGTGTCAGGAGAGATCGCGAAGATATCCACGCGCACCTTGCCCGCCTTCAGAAATTGTTCAGTCGCGGCTAACTGCGTCGCGTCCTTGTTTGCGAATGGAAGCGCTGTGTTGGCGCCGATAAAGCGATGCGAGTGCACCATCCCATCTACGTTGCCCGCATCCTGCGAAGCCACCTTCGTCATGTGACAGTCGGTGCAGTCCTGCGACTTGGGCGGATAGTAGAACGAACGCGCGCCCATGCCGGAGACGCCACTGGCCTGCCAGTTGTCATAGTCGTTGAAGCCGCGAATCCACCTGTAGTTGTTCACCGGAACATCCAGGTGAACCTTGTGGCAAGCCGAGCAGAAGTCCGCGGGATTCTTGCTCATGAACGGCTTCTGGAATGTCCGCCGGTGCGGCTCCGGATTCGCTTCGATCAGATAATCAACCGCGTTGCGAACCAGCGGATCCTTGCTGGTCACCAGCTTGTGCAGCGCGGGATACTCCAGCACATAGTCGCCGTTGCCCATCGTGCTCTTCACTTTGCGAATGGAGTGGCAAACCATGCAGCCCATTCCCGCCTGCGCCGGCGGTGTGAAGATTCGCCCCGCAATCGGAGTATTAAAGTTCCCCGGAAAAAATATCGCGGCATCATGGCAGCCGGCGCACCACTTAGAGGACTGCACGCCATTCACTTCCTGCATGTACTCAATGCTCTTGCGATACCACTGGTTGTTAAACGAAGAAAAATGATGAGCCGAACTTTGCCACTGGTTATAGATATCTGCGTGGCAGCGCTTGCAGGCGGCGGAGTCCATGAAGTAATCCTCCGGCACCGTGCGGCCACTCGCGGTCTGCGCAGCGCTCGGATAGAATGGCCCCTTCGGCCCGTCACCCTCTTCATCCATATTTCCCGGCGCAATCACGGGGTTCTGAATCTTGTAAGCACGTTGCCACGGAATTGTGCGTAGCGACCACGCGCCATAGGCCAACGATCCAATCATCACCATCAACAGCGCAAACCGCAGCACGCTTCTCGCTGCGCTCCCAGCCAGCCAGCCTCGCTTGCCGCCCCACACCCAGGCCAGCACCACCAGCGCAATCAGAGCCAGCGCTTCGTGCGAACCAATCACCCGCCACTTATCGTGCCGCCCACCGGTATACAGCAGCACGGCCCCGGCAACACCGCTGGCCATCAGCAGGATCCAACCTATTCTCTCTGCAGGCCCTGTTCGACGCAGCGACCGCCACAGCGCCGGAATGCCAAAGATCAGCAACGCCAGCCCAAGAACAATGTGCAGCACTACCACAGCCTCGTAAACCATCGACGCAGCCGGGTGCGCATACAAAAACAGCGCACTTGCCGCGAGCGCTAATGTCAGGACTACGAGAATTCGTTTCAAACCATCACCCTTGTACCCTGCAACTTATTGAAAGGGAAGCGCATGCTTCGCAACTTCCAAGCATGCAAAATTTCAAAGCCAGCCTTTGGATCTTACCGATATCGAGCCTACTCAGGCATCAACCTTTCGATGGAGGCAGGCTCCTTGCTCATCCCATAAAAATCTGCCGCGACACAAACAAATGCCCCGGGGTAAGCCGGGGCATTTCGTTACCTGTAGATTTAGCAGGGTTACATCAGATCCTCGACAAATGTCTTGGCGATCTCAGCGGGAATGCGGATATCCCCGCGTACCAGTGCGCGCTCGGCTACAACCGGATCGCTGCCATGATGTATCCCCAAGTCCGTGCGCTCGAAGAACTTGCCAATCGGAATCTCGTCGCCCCACATCAGCGCCTTCTCCGTTGCGCCAAGCCAGTCTTCCGTGTCGTATTCGGTGTTGTCTTCCAGCTTCTTCACTCGAGGACGGAACCATGGATAGGTGTTGTCGTGGTTGTAGGTCACGCATGGGCTGAACACCTGGATGAACGAAAACCCCTGGTGCCCGATACCTTGCTTGATCAGCTCGGTCAAGTGTTTCTGGTCGCCTGTAAAGCCGCGCGCCACATACGTAGCGCCGCCCGCAAGTGCCAGCGAAATCGGATTCAGCGGGCCTTCCGTGTTGCCATACGGCATGCTCTTCGTCTTCATGCCAATACGGCTCGTCGGCGAAGTCTGCCCCGTCGTCAATCCGTAAATCTGGTTGTCCATCAGGATGTAGGTCAGGTTGATGTTCCGGCGCATCGCATGAATGAAGTGGCCCACGCCAATTCCCATGCCGTCGCCGTCGCCGCCCGTCACCAGCACCGTCAGGTCCTGGTTGGCTAGCTTCAACCCGCTGGCCACAGGAATCGAACGTCCGTGCAGCGTATGCATGCCATACGTGTTGATGAAGCCCGGCAGGTTCGACGAGCAGCCAATGCCGCTTACCACTGCGACATCATGGTTCTGGATCTGGAGATCCACCAGCGCCTTCTGGATCGCCGCCAGTACGCCGAAGTCGCCACACCCTGGGCACCAGTCGGGATCGACCTTCCCCTTCAGGTCCGCCATCGTCAATTGCTTGGGAGTTACTACGTCAGTCGCCATTGTTGATCTCTCCTCAAACCATGATTTCGTGGGTTGGAACCGAAAGTTTGGTCTTCCCGGTCAGCTGTTCCTTTACCGCTTCCACAATGTGATGCGGCATGAATGGTTCGCCATCGTACTTGCGAATGTGTCCATCCGCAACAAAGCTCGTCTCACTGCGCAGATAGCGCGCGAACTGGCCGCTATAGTTGTTCTCCACGATGATTGTTTGCTTGGAGTGCTTCAGAATCTCAAGAATCTCCTCGCCGTGCAGCGGAACCAGCCAGCGGATCTGCAGCTGGTTCGCCGTGATCCCCTGTTCCGCCAGCAGCTCGCGAGCTTCTTCAATCGTGCCCGACGTCGATCCCCACCCGATCAGCGTGACCTCGGCATCGGCCGGTCCCCACAACTCCGGAGCCGGTACCGCGGCTGCAATGCCAGCCTCTTTGCGCATGCGCTTGTCCATCATGTCGCGGCGCTTCTGGTGGTTGGTGAACATGTCGCTGATCAGCACACCATCTTCCATGTGCTCATCGCTCGATACGGTGTGGATATAACCCGGCACGCCCGGAACCGCGCGCGGCGAGATACCGCTCTCGGTAATCTTGTAGCGCTTGTAGCCACCTTCTTCGGGAGCGTTGCCATTCGCGTGATCAATCAACTCGCCGCGATCGATCGGCGGATTGAAGTCCAGCACCTTCGGCTCAACGCTCAAGCGGCCCTCAGCCAGCAGCAGGTCGCAAAGCACAATGCCGGGACACTGAAACTTGTCCACAACATTGAAGATCTCCGGCATCAGCGTGAAGCAGTCGCCGATATCCAGCGGGGCGGCAATCACTCGCGGATAATCCCCAAATGCGGCGCCAAGCATCTGCCACAGATCGCCCTGCTCTGTCTTCGTCGGCACACCGGTTGACGGTCCTGCGCGCTGGCAATCAATCACCACCACGGGAATCTCCGCCATCGCCGACAATCCCAGTCCTTCACTCATCAGCGCAAAACCGCCGCCGGAGGTCGCGCACATCGAGCGAACTCCCGCATGGGCCGCGCCAATGGCCATGTTGATCACGCCGATCTCGTCCTCCACCTGCTGCACCATGATGCCGGCCTTCTTGCCGTTCGCCGCCATCCAGTGCAATACACCCGTCGAGGGGCTCATGGGATACGCACAGTAGAACTTCACGCCTGCTGCCGCTCCGCCCATCGCCATCGCGCCGTTGCCGCCCAGCACCGCGTAACGGTTGTCCGTCATGGGCAGGGAATTGGCAAATGGTTTGAAGTTCTTCGTCGCGTAGTCATAGCCGGCGCGCGCAATAGCCACGTTCTCCGCGATCACTGCGTCGCCCTTCTTCTTGAACTGCTCCTGCAGCACACTCTCAAGCGACTCGAATCCGACGCCCATCATGCTCAGCGCAGCGCCAATCGCCAACGTGTTCTGTGCCACCTTGTTACGCGTAATATCGGCCAGCGTCGAAACCGGCAGCGCACAAAGCTGTACACCATCGGCTGCCGTCCCCGGCTTGATCGTGTCAGCGTTATAGATGCACGCGCCACCCGAGTCCAGCAGCGACAGATGCCGATCCATCGTGTCTTGGTTCAGCGGGATCAGCAGGTCCATATGGTCGCCCATATTGCTGACCTTGTCGGGACCGGTGCGAATCGTCAAAAACGTATGTCCGCCACGAATGATCGACTGGTAGGCGTTGTACACATTTAAATGCAGCCCGCGGCGGCTGAATATCTTGGCGAATATGTCCCCAGGAGTGGCAACCCCTTGACCGGCGGCGCCTCCGATTCCAATGGAAAATGTCTTCCCCATATACCCCTCTTCCGGCGAAAGCTGATGAGCCATTTGCCCTTGTGGGCTAGGTGCTCCCCAGCCGTTGGACGGCTATGTCAATCGTAGAGCCTGCCCCTTAGACAGTCCCCAACAGGTTTGCGGATCGTTAATCAGGTTTGACATCAACAAAATTTGTGATTTTCTCTCTGAGCGCCATGAGCATACAACAAACAAATAACGACAGGCACTTGATTTTTTTGACCCCGCCAAATGCATCCCTGCTTTCACCGGCATCGCAGCCAACGTCCGCCCACCACCAGGGCCAATCGAGAGGCAGGAAAGCCGTGCCTCTGCATCCGCCACCACGGTTTACCCCCGCACCCTCCACGCCGTCACAGCCCGCATTTTGCTAGACTTGATGGGTTGGGGCAAAGTATCCCGCCCATGGTCATATGCTGAGTAGTCGGGTCGCGGATTCCGCGATTTTTGCAACCCGAAGCGCTGCCGTTGGATCCTCCATGGAACAGGACCAGCGCCAGCTCACGGTCCTCCACCGAACTGTTCGACACGCTGTAAAGAATTGATCCCAAAACTATGACTACGAAATTGGAAATGCCCGTAGATACCGAGTTCTCTGCTGAAGTTGCGGAGTGGATTGAAGCATTCAACCAGGTTGTCCAGGCCGAAGGCCCGCTCGCCGCAGGAGAACTCCTCGAAGGTTTGCGCCAGCGCGCCCGCGAGACGGGCGTCTCCTCCAGCCGGGACCTCACCACCCACTATAGAAATACGATCCCCGTCGAGGAAGAAGTCCCATACCCCGGCGATCGCAAAATCGAGCGCCAGATCAAGGGCCTCATTCGCTGGAACGCCATGGCGATGGTCCACGGCCAGAACAAGAAAGACGCCGGCATCGGCGGCCACATCTCTACTTACTCCTCGCTGGCCACCCTGCTTGAGGTCGGCTTTAACCACTTCTTCCATGCCACCTACGGCGACCAACCCGGCGACTTCATCTATTTTCAGGGCCACGCCTCTCCCGGCGTCTATGCCCGAGCCTATCTCGAAGGCCGCTTCGACGACGAGCATCTGCTCAACTTCCGTCACGAGCTGCGCGACAAGCCCGGCCTCTCCTCCTACCCGCACCCCTGGCTAATGCCGGACTTCTGGCGCTTTCCCACCGTCTCGATGGGCATCGGCCCGCTGAACGCCATCTATCAGGCCCGCTTCATGCGCTACCTTGAGAATCGCGGCCTCATCCAAAAGACGCCGCGGAAAGTCTGGGCATTCGTCGGCGATGGCGAGACAGATGAAGTCGATACCCTCGGCGCCCTCACCGTAGCCTCGCGCGAAAATCTCGACAATCTTATCTTCGTAGTCAACTGCAATCTGCAGCGGCTCGACGGTCCCGTGCGCGGCAACAAGCGCATCATCGACGAGCTCGAAGGCATCTTCCACGGCGCGGGATGGAACGTTATCAAGGTTGTCTGGGGAGTGGGCTGGGATCGCCTCTTCGCCAAGGACCGCACCGGTCTCCTGCTCAAGCGCATGGAAGAGTGCGTCGATGGCGACTACCAGGCCTACAAGGCCAAGGGCGGCGCCTACGTTCGCCAGGAGTTCTTCGGCAAATATCCTGAGCTCCTCGAACTCGTCAGCGATATGACTGACGACGAGATCTTCGCGCTGCATCGCGGCGGTCACGATCCCGCCAAGGTCTACAACGCCTACAAGCGCGCCATCGAGCACACGGGTGGTCCCACTGTAATCCTCGCAAAGACCGTCAAAGGCTTCGGCCTCGCCAGCGCGCAATCCCGCAATCCTACCCACTCGGAAAAGAAGCTCACCGACGACGCCGTGCTGGCCTTCGTCAATCGCTTCGACATTCCCGTGCCTGAGGAGCAGGCCAAGCAGGTCAAGCCTTATCGTCCGCCTGCTGACAGTCCGGAGATCGTCTACCTGCAGGAACATCGCCAGAAACTTGGCGGCTACATTCCCACGCGCGACGTTCCCAAAATCAACTTCAAGGCGCCAGAGCTCGACTACTTCAAGGAGTGGACCGCAGGCTCGCGCGGCCGTTCCGTCTCCACCACTCTTGGCTTCGTCAGTATCCTTCGCACCCTGCTCAAGGATCCCGAGATCGGCAAGCTCGTCGTTCCCATCGTGCCCGACGAAGGCCGTACTTTCGGCATGGAATCGGCCATCCGCCTGGTGGGCATCTACGCCAGCGAAGGCCAGAAGTACAAGCCCCATGATGCTGACGTCCTCCTCTACTACCGCGAAGAACTCGACGGCCAGATCCTCGAAGAGGGAATTACTGAGGCTGGAGCGATGGCCTCCTTCACCGCAGCGGGAACGGCCTACTCCAACTACCTCGTTCCCATGATCCCCTTCTTCATGTACTACTCCATGTTCGGTTTCCAGCGCGTGGGAGACATGATCTGGGCCTTCGCCGATTCGCGCGGCAAGGGCTTCCTCATGGGAGGAACCGCAGGCCGCACCACCATGCTCGGCGAAGGCCTGCAGCATCAGGACGGACATTCGCTCGTTCTCGCCAGCACCGTTCCCACCTGCGTCAGCTACGACCCTGCCTACGTCTACGAGCTCGCCGTCATTCTTCAGGACGGCATCCGCCGCATGTACCAGGAGAACGAGAGCGTCTTCTACTACCTCACAATGTACAACGAAGACTACCCAATGCCCGAGATGCCCGAAGGCTCTCGCGAGGGTATCGTCCGCGGCATCTATAGGTTCAAGCCCGCGATCAAGGGCAAAGCTGCGGTGCAGCTTTTTGGCAGCGGACCCATCCTGAACGAAGTGGTTCGCGCGCAATCCCTCCTCGCGGAAAAGTACAACGTGCAGTCGGATGTCTGGAGTGTCACGAGCTACAACGAGCTAAGGCGTGAAGCGCTCTCCGTGGACCGCTGGAATCGACTCCACCCCGCCGAGCCGGAGAAGAAGCCGTACATCCTCTCTGTCCTCGAAGGCACCAAGGGCCCCATCATCGCCGCCAGCGACTACATGAAGTCCGTGCCCGATCAGCTCGCCCCGTGGCTCACCACGCGCCTGCTCACCCTCGGCACCGATGGATTCGGTCGCAGCGACAACCGCGAACACCTCCGCAAACACTTCGAGGTCAATGCGGAATCTGTCGTTGCTGCTACGCTCTCCAAACTCGCTCGCGAAGGCAAGTTCGACGCAGCCCGTGCACAGGCAGCATTTGCTGAACTCGGCGTCGAAACGGAAGGCGCAGATCCAGCCCACAAATAACAGCCCACGGCGCGAGAAGCACAACACACTTCTCGCGCCTTTTCTCGCATCTAACTCATGATGAACGTTCGTGTACTCGCAACTGACTACGATGGAACTCTCGCCGAGAAAGGCCGCGTTAACGAAGCCACAATCCACGCCGTCGAAAAACTCAAACACTCCGGCCGACGGATCGTACTCGTCACTGGACGTCTGCTCGACGAATTGATTGAAGTCTTCCCTCGCATCGACCTCTGCGACTCGGTCGTCGCCGAGAATGGAGCGCTCCTCTACAACCCCGCCACCCGCCAAAAGCGCATGCTGGCCGGTCCTGTCCCGCTCCTCCTCGTCGAAGAAATGAAGCTCCGTGGCGTCACACCCATCTTCACCGGAGACACCATCATCGCCACGTGGCGTCCGCATGAAGATGCCGTCGAAGAAGCCATCGCTGAGCTCGGCCTCGACTGGAACATCACACTCAACAAGGAAGCCGTCATGGTCCTCCCCTATGGAGTGGACAAGGCCAGCGGCCTCACTACGGCGCTCGCTGAACTCGATGTCTCGTTGGAAAATACCGCCGGAGTAGGCGACGCTGAAAACGACATCCCCTTCCTCGTCCGCTGTCGCTGCTCTGCAGCCGTCTCGAACGCGCTCGACAGCGTCAAAGCCCGCGCCAGCTTCATCACCCGGCTCGCCCGCAGCGCTGGTGTCGTCGAGCTCATCGAGGAAATCCTCCACGACGATCTTCGCTCCCGCTGTCCCCGTCCTCCGCGCACCACCGAAATCCCCGACGCTGCCTCACACACCTGATCACTCCGCAGCATCAGCAGATGGCTTCAACTCAATCTTGGTCCGGTTCTTCTTCGGAAACCTCACAGCCTGCGGATCCAAAAACACCACCAGGTCCACCAACGCGTTCTGCAGTGCTACCAGTCGCGGAAGGGCATTCGCAAGATTCCCGCCCAGTTCTCGCACATCCTCCCCTATCGCATTGATCAGAGGATCGTGTTCGCCCTTCAAATAATCCAGAAACGATGCATATCCTATGCAATGCGGCCCGCGCGGCCCCTCTAGAATCATCCGCTCGCCGATCTCGTGTTGCTCTCCGCCAAAGACGCGCAGCGTCGGCGCATATGCATCTGTCTGCCAACTTGAATAAATCTTGTGCTGCAGGTCCGCGAGCTTCCGAGTCTCCCCATCAGCTCCCAGGTCAATGAACTGAATCTCTCTTCGGATCAACTCCGTCCAGGCGAAATATTGTGCAATAACAAAGAGCGTGTGGTTGATGGCATAAGCCCGCGTGCGTTCATCGCCGCCCCTCAGATACACGTCGAAGAAGCCCCGCTTCACAATGTTGAAGATCCGGCTCTGGAGCTCATAAGCGGCGCGTCCCAGTGGCTCGCGAAATCGACGCGCCGTCTGCTCCGTCTCAGCGCGCCGTCCAGCCTCGGCTCTCTGCAGCTCCAACTGCGTCTCTACGCGTTTCACCCGCATTTGGCCCCAAACCGCAATGAACGCAGCGCAAATCGCCACAGCAGAAGAGATCACACTTGGAATCAGCATCTTGTCCATCTCAGCCTCCCATCGACCCCGGCCCCGGATCCACGTAAGTGCCACATTCAACAGTCCCGGCGCTCTCAGGGGCCATTTCACAGCCCCGCCTTACGTCGGTCAGCCTATCGCACACACTATCAATGGCTTAGCATTCCACGCCAATTCACAGGTGACACTACCCCTGAGAATGGCATCCAATAAGATGTCCATCCACTCTTTCGCAGCACATACAGGCGTAACTATGCGGATCTTAAGCTGGCGACTCATTATTGCTCTCATTGTTGGAGTCACCCTCGTGTCGCTGGTCTCGTCCTGGTACGAGGTGCAGGCGCAGAAGGATGCCCTTCGCCGCGATCTTGAGCACAAGGCCGATACCCTTGGAGAAAGCCTGGCCGGAACAGCCGAGCTATATCTGGCCACTGGAGATCACACCGGCCTCGAACAACTGGTTCAGCACTTCAGCAATCGCGAACATCTCATCGGCATCGGGGTCTACGGCCGCGACGGCTCGCCGCTCGTCATCACTCCCGGCCTCAGCTCCTCTTTCCCCGGTACCCCGGCTGATCTCGCTGGCGCGCTCCGCAACAACCGCAGCGAGAGCAGGTTTGCGCAACTGCGTTTCAAGCGAGTACACATCCTCGTCATCCCGCTGCATGCCACTGACAACACTGTCTCCGGTGGCATCCTCGTAGTCCACGATGCGTGGTTCATTCGCAAGGCAATCTTCCGCATCTGGGGACTCGTCTTCATTCGCATTGCCTTGCAAGTGCTCGTTATCGCCGCCATCACCATCCTCATAGTTCGCTGGAGCCTCACTCAGCCCATCGCCCGCGCAGCCCTGTGGATGCGCGCCCTGCGAACCGGGCAGCATGCCGTCCAGCCCACCCCGAACGATCTCGATTTCCTCTATCCGCTCGCTCGCGAAGTCGCGCCTCTGGCCCAGAGCATGCAGCGCGCTCGTGCCGCAGCCGAAACCGAAGCTGGCCTGCGCAACGCCAATGAATCCCAGTGGACGGCAGAGCGCCTCGCGGATCACGTTCGCACTCGGCTCGACGGCAGCAATCTCTTCGTCGTCTCCAATCGCGAGCCCTACATCCACACTCGCCGCGACAATACTGTCAGTTGCATGGTTCCCGCCAGCGGCCTTGTCAGTGCGCTCGAACCCGTTCTCTGCGCCTGCAACGGAACCTGGATCGCCCACGGCAGCGGCAATGCCGACGCCGAAACAGTAGACTCACACGATCGCCTCCAGGTGCCCCCGGATGAGCCCCGCTACACCTTGCGCCGCGTCTGGCTCAGCAGCGAGGAGGAGGACGGCTACTACTACGGCTTCTCCAACGAGGGCCTGTGGCCACTCTGTCACATCGCCCACACCCGCCCTATCTTCCGCGCCTCAGATTGGGAAAAATACTACAGCGTCAATCAAAAGTTCGCCGACGCTCTAATCGAGGAAATAGGAGACGAAGAGCACCCCGTCGTCCTCGTCCAGGACTACCACTTCGCGCTCCTCCCCCGCATGATCAAGGACCGCCTGCCCGACGCGCGCGTCGCCATCTTCTGGCACATTCCCTGGCCCAACCCAGAGGCATTCGAGATCTGCCCCTGGCAGCGCGAGTTGCTCGACGGCCTGCTCGGCGCCGACCTCATCGGCTTCCACGTCCGCGCCCATTGCAACAACTTCCTCAATACCGTCGACCGCATCCTTGAGTCGCGCGTGGATTGGGAACACTTCTCCATCAAGCGCCGCAATCACCTCACCTCAGTGCTGCCGTTTCCCATCAGCGTTGAGTTCACTGGAGATCCCGCGCCGGAAAGCCCAGTCGAACTTACTTCCATTGAAGAGCGCATCGCCCTTCTCACAGAATTGGGCGTCGAGGCCACCTACGTCGGGGTCGGCGTCGATCGCGTCGACTACACCAAAGGCATCATCGAGCGTTTCCAGGCCGTTGATTCCTTCCTCGAGTCCTACCCCAGCTACCAGGGCAAATTCACTTTCATCCAGCTCGGCGCGCCCACTCGCAGCCGCATCAAGCGCTACGCCGATTTCCAATCAGAGGTCGCCGCCGAGGCCGAGCGCATCAACGCCCGCTACCGTCGCGGCAAGTGGAGACCCATCTTATTTCTCAACCGCCAGCACAATCGCGAAGAGGTCGAACGCTACTACCGCGCTGCCCACCTCTGCATGGTCACTTCGCTTCACGACGGAATGAACCTGGTAGCGAAGGAATTCGTCGCCACTCGGCAGGATGAGAGCGGCGTCCTCATCCTCAGCCGCTTCACCGGAGCAGCACGCGAGTTGCGAGACGCTATCGTAGTCAACCCCTACGACACCAGGGCCACCGGGGAAGCCATAGCACAGGCACTCAAGATGAACTCCAGCGAAATCGCCGATCGCATGCGCCGGATGCGCACCTGCGTTAAGGAGCACAACATTTACTGGTGGGCTGGGAGCCTGATCGGAACCCTCTGCGAGCTTCGTCTCCCGCGGGAAGCTCCGCAACGTGAGCCCGAAGATGTCTCCCCAAAAGCCGCCATCGCCTAAGCCTCAGGCCTGGCTCCCCATAGGGTGCGGCATTTAGGCTTTCGCTTATTTAATGAGAGCGCATCTCAATGTCGAGTATGCTTACAAAACGCGGAGGCTCGACCGCCCCGCCTGCGAGGGAACCATGAAAATAAAGCACCTTATGGCTGTTTCGGCTGCGGCAGTTGTGTTGGTGTCCAGCGCTTCGTTTGCAGCTTCCCCTAAACCCGTTACCGTAAAAATGACCACCACCGATGGTAAGGACGCGGGAACAATCACCCTCTCCGAAAAGAAGGGCGCCGTCGATTTCAAACTCGACCTCATGAACCTGCCCCCGGGCGAACACGGCATCCACGTCCATCAGACCGCCAAGTGTGAAGCTCCCGACTTCAAGACAGCCGGAGGTCACTTCAATCCCACCGATAAGAAGCATGGCATCAAAAACCCAGACGGCCCCCACGAAGGCGACGTGCCCATGAACCTTACCGTCAAAGAGGATGGCAAGCTCAAAACATCCTTTGTCATGAAGACCGTCTCGCTCGATCCCGCCGCGCCCAACTCACTCTTCCTCAACGGAGGCACCGCCATCGTCATCCACGCCCAGGCCGACGACATGGCGACGGATCCGTCCGGCAACTCCGGCGCGCGCATCGCCTGCGGCACCATCACCACCATGTAGTTTGCCTCTCTCAGCGACGGGTCATCGAGCGTGCAAACGCACTTGGCCCGTCCGCCCTGCTTACAGGTTGGTGACTTGGCATTGATGTCATGAACCATGTGATCTGTGATTGACGGAGATTCGCTCATGCGGTTCGACAGGTTTCTCTTTAACACAATTCTCTTTGTGGTCATGGGTGGGGTGGTGGTGTGGCTATTTTTCAATCGCCCCCATATCACCCTGTGGAGTTGGGTGAAAACGCTGTACCTGTGGCTTTTTTCCGGCTACATGGGAAGTAGGTGGGCAGAGGAGCGGCGGCTCCGAGCGATCGAAAGAGCAAAGCCCCTTCACGTCACACCGCAATACAACGACTACCAATAAAAGATCCCGCATTCTCGGAGTGAGTGAGGGTGTGGGAAGCTAAATTTACACCCCGCCTACAGCACCCGAAAATTCTTGTTTCTCATCTGAAATTTGCTGGTGAATGGCGCCGGAACCGGCTGCCTGCCCGCTGCGGAAGTGCGCTCCCACGGCCCCGATCCGCCTCAGCTGAACAATCTAAAAGAGGGAAGATTTTCCGTGCTCAATTTACCCTGAAAACGGATAAACTCCGGACCATCCCAAATTCTAGGCATGAAACCCTATTCTGTCTAGTATGATTTATACATATTCGCAATCATCTGTTACCCCGCCTTTCGAGGAGATCATGAAAAGTAAGCCTTTCCTGATTGTTTCGGCTGCTGCATTTCTATTTTTGAACCTTGCCTCCTTCGCCGCCCCCGTCAGTAGTGTCACCGTCAAAATCACTACCATTGACGGCAAAGATGCCGGCACCATCACATTGACCGACAAAAAAGGCGCCGTAGCATTCAAGCTCGACCTGGTGGGCCTGCCTCCTGGGCAGCACGCTATCCATATCCACCAGCATCCATTGTGCGAACCCCCTTACGCCACCTCCGGGCCCCACTTCAATCCCTCCGGCAAAATGCATGGCACTAAGAATCCAGAAGGCCCTCATGACGGCGACATCCCCCTCAACATCAAGGTGAGCGGTGACGGCACCGAAAAGTCCTCATTCACCGTCAAGAGCCTCTCTCTCGACCCAGCCGCGCCCAACTCCGTCTTTGCTAACGGTGGCACTTCGCTCATGATCCACGCCGGGCCTGACGACATGGAAAGCGACCCCGGCGGCAACTCCGGTGCGCGCATCGCCTGTGGCGTCATCACCCTCCCTGCGAACTAACCACGGCGGACGCGCCCGTCAAATAGACCGGGGCTGCAGAGGATATCCCCCTGCAGCCCCACTCACTTCGCAACATCGTCACCACCCCCGAGTCCGCGACCCACTCACTGCGAAGGCCCAGCCTCCTGCTTGCCCCCAGCAACCCTCTTCAGCGTAAAGTTCAACTTTGAATCAATCTCCAGCCGCTCCCGGTCCAATTGCCGAATCTCCCCCTCATTTACCCGCAGATAATACGTAATCTGGTCCGGCTTATCCGGGTTTAGCTCGTAAATCGTCGCCTCCGTATTCCCCGCCATTCCATGCACCACCATCCACTCCCCCTTAGTCACAACCGGAGCCACCGCCCGCCCAAGGTACGTCAAATCCAAAATGTATGTGCCGCCGGAAAATTCACTCGCCGATGGGGAAGTCAGCGTCAGCACGGTATCAATCCCGTTGCAGTCCGCGCACGGCAGGGTTCCCCTGTACTTCACTGAATACTCGCCGGCCAACGGTCTGGCTGCAGCCGCGGCTGCAGCCGAAGGATTGCACTGCGCCCGCGCCGCAGGCATCAGCCCCGCTCCCATCATCAGCGCCACTGCCAGCAAATCCCGCACTCCCATACCGCAGCCCCCAAGCCAATAAAAATGGGCAGACTCGACGTCTGCCCATCCATAATCCCACAGATCCAGCAACCCCGCTGCGCACCCGCAGGGCCGCCAACGTCAAGCGGACCGCACTACTTTCCTCCCAGACCCAGCGCTTTGATGTACCCCTCATTCACCCGCGTATTCTCATACCGGATATTCTTCAGCAGTCCCGCCATCGCCGCCCGCGAGTGCTCCAGCGAAGGCCGCTGCGGCAGCTTCTTCTCCATCCCGCCCGTGTTCCCCGGCAGCTTCGCGTACGCCACAATCTCATCCCAGTAGGGAGGCCGATCAAACGTTACCGGGCACGATGTCTGGTCCATCTTCTTATAGGGCCAGAACGCCCACCCAATGTTGTTCTTCTCCAGCAGCGGCACAAACTGCGCAATCCACTCGTCCTTGTTCTCCCCCGTCTCCCCAATCCATATCGGCACGTTGTACTTCTCACGGAAGTCCACGTACTGCTGAATTTGCTCCTGCACCGGAGGCATCCAGTACTTGTGGAAGGTGTACAGCATGTTCTTGTCGAACGGCGCGCCCAGCACTGAGAAGTCCGTATCCCACACCGCCCCCGTCGCTATGATCACGTGGTTCGGGTCCACCTCGCGGATGCCCTTCGCGATGCGCTTCTCCAGCGGCTCCAGCATCGGCTTGTACTTCGCCAGCGCCGGAAAATGCGGGATCGGCTCGTTCAGCATGTCGTACCCAATCACCGTGGCATTGCCCTTGTAGTGTCCCGCCACGCGCTTCCATACCGCGATCGTGGCCTCCTGATCCTCCGGGCTCTCATACAGCCAGGGATAGCCCCAGCTATCGTCGATATTCGCCCCCGTCTGCCCGCCTGGCGCGCAGTGCAGGTCAAAGATCACGTAGATCCCCGCCTTCCCGCTCCACTCCACCACGCGATCCAGCAGCGCGAATCCCTCTTCATTCCCCGGTGTAAAAAACTTGTAGTGCAGCGGGATCCGCACCGAGTTGTAGCCCAGCGCCTTGATCCGCCGGATATCTCGCTCCGTAATGTACTGCTCGCGATACTCCTTCCAGAACTTCGCCGCCTCCACCGGGCCGATCAGTTCGTTGAACAGCGCCTCGATCTCCCGCGCCGACTGCGGCCCATCCTCCAGCCGGAACATGTAGCCCTCGTTCACCAGCCAGTTGCCCAGGTTCGTGCCGCGCAGCAGCAGCGGCTTGCCCGCTCCGTCCACCAGCTGCTTGCCATCCTGATGCACAAACCGCGCCTGCGCCTGCGTCCCCACGCAGCCCAACAGCAGAAACACACCCACTACCGTACCCAGAATCTTCCGCACTGAATCTCCTTCAACCAGCAGCGGCCAACAAACCGGCCCCGCCAAATCCAAAATATAAGGAACCGCCAAGAATACACCGAAGCCGCAGCAGCTTGGCAGTCTCAACAATTCCTAAGCCGAACCACCCCGGCGTCCACCCCAGTGCGTCCGGTAGAATAAGACCTCCTACGGGGCCCACGATGCCGTCACGCACCACTCGTCTTGCCGCTCTCTCCCTCGCCGCCATTCTGTCACTGTCGCTGTTACCAATTCACGCGCAGCAACAGCAGCCCGCGACCGACGCCGCAGACTCCGACCACGACGGCATCAGCGATTCGACCGAGCAGGCCCTCCTCCAGCAGTTCGCGCCAACATTCTTCGTCAGTCGCAGCGATTGCTCCAACCTGCCCGCCGAGTTCGAACCACAATCTCGCACCCCGAATGTCCTCGCGGAAAACGGCACCATATACGGTCAGGTCTTCCCATCGAAGACGTCCACCCTCGCCTCGCCTACAGCGGAGATCCACTACTACCACCTCTGGAAATCCGACTGCGGCCTGCATAGTCATCCGCTCGACACCGAGCACGTAGCCGTCCTCGTCCGCGCTGCCACATCCGATCCCGCTGCATACTGGAAGGCTCTCTACTGGTACGCCGCCGCCCACGAGAACACCGTTTGCGATGTCAGTCAGATCGCCCGCGCCTCCACCCTCCACCACCAGGACAACGGAGCCCGCATCTGGATCTCCCCCGGCAAGCACGCCTCATACTTCAGCGAAGCGCTCTGTCAGAGCGGCTGCGGCGCAGACAGGTGTCAGGCCATGGTCGACCTCGCTCCCGCCGCAATCATCAACCTCGGCGAGCCCGCCGCGCCCATGAATGGCTCGCTATTCATTGCATCCACCGCCTGGCCGCTGGCGGCAAAGATGTCCAATTCAAACTTCCCGCCGCAACAAATCGCGCGCCTCGACACCCTGCCTGAAAATGAAATCGTGTGGTTCAACACTGGCCGCCATCCCATGCAGGGAGTCATCGCCATCAGCAGCGCCACCGAACAATCGTTGGCAGGCAGCAGCCAATCCACCACCACCGCCATCTCCGGCGCAGCCGATTCCACCTCAAACGCTCTCTCCCTCGCGGGCGACTCCACCACCAGCGCCCTCCACAAAACCTACGCCCACGTCAAAGCTGCCCTCGCCACCTCCAACCAGCACATCCAGGACGCCCTCCAACCCACCTCCAAACCCGCCCCATAGCTTGGCGAGCTAGTTTAGACTTCAACTGTGGATAGCAATCGCACGAGACCTTCCTTCACGACAAGGTGTTGAGGACTCTGTGAGTGGGGTACGTCGCCATTGCAGACAAGGAGACCCCATGACTCCGAAGAAGCAAACAAAAAACTCCCCTAGCGCCACCAAAGCCACCAAGCCCACCACAGGACTCTCAGCAGAGGAACGCGCCGCAGCAAAAGAGCGCGTCGAAGAACTAAAAGCGGAAGCCCTTCGAGGCCCTCGCGCGAGCAAGGCGGATGGCGAAGCCGACGTGCTCACGAAGATAGCCGAGATGCCGGAATCAGATCGCGTCATGGCCGAGCGCATCCATGCCATCGTCAAAACCAACGCGCCAACCCTCTCGCCGAAAACCTGGTACGGCATGCCTGCCTACGCCCGCGACGGCAACGTCGTCTGCTTCTTTCAAAGTGCACACAAATTCAAAGCGAGATACGCGACCTTCGGCTTCACTGACAAAGCAAACCTCGACGATGGATCAATGTGGCCCTCCGCCTTTGCGCTGAAGAAGTTGACCGCGACCGACGAAGCAAGAATTGCCGCCCTCGTGAAGAAAGCAACGAGTTGATCAGGACCCTGTACCGCTAGGCCTCATCGAGTACCGCGATCTCCAATGCGCGAAGCCGATCCCGATCGCCCACAACTTCGATGCCTGAAATCTTTCCGTCTGAAAACGCAAAACGCAACACCCTGAAGAGTCGGCCCTTCGGAGCCACCACCAGGCCCACACTGCCATCCACCATTACCGGATACGCAAACCGCGCGCCACGCGCCGCGGTGATTGCCTCTGCAGCCCACCTCCGCGCACCGCGCACCTCGCGCTGTACGCCACCCACCGCAGAGGCCGCGTCAGCCCGCACCACAAGCTCAGGATCAAGCACCGCCAGAAGCGCTTCCACGTCGCCGCTTCGCAACGCTGCAAGAAATGATTCGCAACGCTGCAAGAAATGAATTAACTACCTCCCTCTGCTGCGCGGGTTGAGCATCAGCAGGTACAGCCGCTCCGCGAACTCGCTTGCGCGCACGGCTGGCAAGCTGCCTCGTCGCCTCAGGCGATCGACCCAATATCGAGGCAATTTCGTCAAAAGAAAGATCGAAGAGATCATGCAGCACGAATGCCAGCCGCTCCCCGGGATTCAGCCTGTCAAGTACCACCAGGAGCGCGAGCCCAACTGAATCCGCCATCAGCGCCTCTTGTTCCGGGTCGATCGCATGCTGCGCGCGGACCACTGGTCCCGCCGATCCTGTTGTGCCCAGAGATTCTTCCCGCCGCGATGCGCGCGAGCGAAGAATATCCAGGCAAACACGCGCCACCACAGTTGTCAGCCATCCCCCCAGATTCTCGATCTCGCTGGCATCGGAACGGTTCAACCGCAGCCACGCATCTTGCACCGCATCTTCGGCTTCGGTCATTGATCCGAGCATCCGGTACGCCACCGCCCGCAGGTGCCCCCGATTTTCCTCGAGTTGTTCTGCAAGCCATTGGCGCTCGTCCATCTGTCACATTCTCCCTTCCTGCTCCGCCATGGTAGTGACGTATGAATGAAACCCCATGTGACAAGGAGAACCCGAATTATGCAGGCAAGAATGAAAAACCCCGTCATGCTGCTGCCCGATGCACTTCAATCTATTCTCGCGCTGAACGCCACCATCGAAAAGTGCGGCGTCCCCGCAAAGACCGTAAAACTCATACACCTGCGCGTCAGCCAAATCAACGGCTGCAGCGTGTGTCTCGATATGCACGGACGCGACTTGATCGGGAACAATGAAACCAACGAGCGTTTGCTTACCGTTGCGGCCTGGCGTGATGCACCCTACTTCACTCCCGCCGAGCGCGCTGCACTGGCGCTTGCAGAGTCAGCAACGCGGCTGAGTGATCGGCCCGATGCAGTTCCGGACGATGTATGGGAAGAAGCGGCCCGCCACTACGATGAGCGCCAGCTTGCCGGGCTCGTCCTCTCCATCGGCGTGATTAATTTTTTTAATCGCGTCAACGCAACTACGCGGCAGATAGCCGGAGAATGGGCTAAGTCCAACGAAGCACGGGAATGGATGGAAACCCACGCTGCGGCTCACTGACGGCAGGGCCGGCGCGGTGATCGTGAACCGTGCGATCACCGCGCCCATCAGCCTCCTTGCAGATAAAAAACATCTAGGCATCGGAAAGAGTATTTGCTACGATGCACGTATTATGCGCCGGAGTTTCAAAATCGGAGTGGCTCTAACGGTACTGGTTGCCGTCGCCGCAGTCCTGATTGCTCCGACCATCGTCATGCCGATGACAACCCTGCGAGTGCATCATCGCGTTTCCTCCCATGCGGACGCGGTGCACGCCCACGGTGGTCTCCTGGCGGCTACCGATCCCGGTCTCTCGCACTTGATCCCTTCTGCATTTGGTTCTCAAATCTCCGCAGAACTCCGCATGCCGAATCGCGCTCCCTCTCTCACGCCTCTCGTGCTTCTCTGCTAGACAACGGCATTTCTCATCTCCTCATTCTGATTATCTCGACTGTCCGCGCACGCATTGGTCGCTAGTTTCCAGCTAACACCCTCGCTGGTTCTCGATCAGTTTCATGCGTGACCGGCTACCCTGGGAAGGCTGCGACGCCAATGCTCGCGCGCAGCCTCCCTCGGCAGATTTCCCCCGCCACTGCAAGGCTCCCTTGCGGAAGCAGGCCCCTTTCCGTCGCCATTCGTATCCGTCATCGCCGCAGTGAACAGAACCATTACGCACCAACATTCCACGCACTCGATCAGGAGACCTATGCCACGAATCTGTCCAAAACTCTTCGCCGCTCTCTTGTTCGGCGCCGCCAGCACAGGCATCTGCCTCGCGCAATCACCGCCGCCAACACTCACCGTATCCAACGCCGACAACGGCTGGATGTTGGTGAGTTCCGCATTGGTTCTGATGATGACCGGCCCCGGACTCGCGCTCTTCTACGGCGGGCTGGTGCGCAAGAAAAATGTTCTCTCGGTAATGATGCAAAGTTTCGCAATGATGGCAATTGTCACGCTGCTCTGGGCCATCGTCTCCTATAGCCTCGCCTTCGATGCGGGGACCAGCTTCATCGGCGGATTCCATCACGTCTTCATGCGCGGCGTAGGCCTCGCGCCTGACGCGGACTACGGGTCCACTATCCCCGTTCAAACCTTCATGATCTATCAACTCATGTTCGCCATCATCACACCTGCCCTCATCACCGGGGCATTTGCCGAACGAATGAAGTTCAGCGCCATGGCCGTCTTTCTCGTGCTCTGGTCCATCTTCGTTTACTCGCCCATGGCCCACATGGTCTGGGGTAAAGGCGGCCTCCTCAATGCCGCGCTCGGCGGCGCGCTGCCCACACTCGACTTTGCTGGCGGCACAGTCGTGCACATCACCTCCGGTGTCTCGGCTCTGGTCTGCGCTATCTATCTCGGCAAGCGGCTCGGCTATCCCACTGGGGCCATGCGCCCCCACTCCGTTGTCCTCAGCTTCATCGGCGCATGCCTTCTCTGGGTCGGATGGTTCGGCTTCAATGCTGGCAGCGCATTGTCCGCGGGGACGCTGGCCACCAGCGCCTTCGTCAATACGCACTTTGCCACTGCAGGTGCGGCTGCAGCCTGGGCCGCCGCGGAATGGCTCCGTAGTCGCAAGCCAAGCGCCCTTGGTGCCATCTCCGGAGCAGTCGCGGGACTCGTCGCCATCACACCGGCCGCGGGATTCGTTCAGCCCATTGCCGCTATCGTCATCGGATTGCTCGCCGGCCTCGTGTGCTACTGCATGGTCGCCATCGTCAAACATCTCTTCGGCTACGACGATGCCCTCGATGCCTTCGGCGTTCACGGAGTAGGCGGCACGCTCGGCGCAATCCTTACCGGCGTCTTCGCCTCCAGTGCCATCAACCCCATCTTCAAGGACGCGGCCGGCAACACGCTGCCTTCAGGATTGCTTGAGGGCAACGTACATCAACTTTTTAATCAACTCGGCGGCGTCGCCATCGCATGGGGGATCTCGATCGTTGGCACCCTCATCCTTCTCTTCCTCGTGGACAAGACCATTGGCCTGCGTGTCTCTGCGGATGAAGAAGTGGAAGGACTCGACATCACCCAGCACGGCGAAGAAGGCTACGACAGCGCAGCCTGACCGCGCCTCGCAGATCATGCGGTCAAGCGATCGCCGTTCTTCCAACCCACGCAATGGAGGACTTGAAATATGCAGAAGATCGAAGTAATTATTCAGCCGGCAAAGCTCGAAGACGTGAAAACCGCCCTCATCGAAATCGGAATCCTGGGCATGACAATCCTGGAAGCGAGAGGGCACGGACGACAGAAGGGACACACCGAGTTCTATCGCGGACGAGAATACTCTGTAGACCTGCTACCCAAGACAAAGTTGGAAATGGTCGTTGCCGACGAAATGGTCGAGCGCGCCATCCAGGCCATTTCATCCGTTGCCCGCACGGGAAAAATCGGCGACGGCAAAATCTTCGTCTCCAACATCAACCAGGTCGTTCGCATCCGCAATGACGAGCGAGGTGAGAACGCCCTATAGATGAGCCCTCGTATTCCTGAAGACCCTTAGTTCTCCGGCGCTCTGCTATTTTCTCCGCAGCGCGCCGGAGATCCATGTCTTCAGCAATCAATCCACTCGCAACGTAGTGATGGGATCGACTCGCGTTGCCGCGATTGCAGGAATCAGCGACGCGATTACCGCCGCGACGATCAGCAGCATCGTAGAGCCAAAGAACGTTGCCGTGTCGTGCGGCCCAACCTTGAACAGTAAGCTCGACATGATTTGCGACAATCCAAACGCCAGCATAAGCCCGGCGATTGCCCCCGGAAGAACCATCCGCATAGCGCTCGCAAGCACGAGCCGACCAATGTCTCCCTTGCTCGCGCCCAATGCGAGTCGAATTCCAACTTCCGCTTTTCTTTGCACCATCAGGAACGTTGTCACGCCATACAATCCGATGATCGCCAGCACCAGGCCAGTGCCCGCGAAGTGGCCCACCAGCAGCATCTCAAAACGCGGCTGATCCGCGAGCTTTGTCACGCGCTCGCGCAAAGTTCCCACTTCAACAGGCAGGGCAGGATCGAGCGCCGCGACTTGTTCTCGCATCCATCGCTCCATCGTCGCCGCCGGCAGGTTCGACCTCACCAACACAATCGCCCGCTGATCCCAATCCTCCGCCCGGTTTCTGCGTAGCCGGTAATACTCCGGCTCTTCGCCCTCTGCCAGACCGCCATTCTTTACGTCCCCGGCCACACCCACCACCGTGTACGCAGGATCCTGTTCTGCGGGCGCGCCACTCGCCAGATGCACCTGCCGCCCAAGCGACTCTTCTCCCGCAAACATCTGAGCCGTCAACGAACTGCTCAACACTACAAAGCGATTGGCCGACGCAATCTCGTCATCCGCGAAACCACTACCCCTGATCAAAGGAATATTCAGCGTGCGGAAATACTCCGGCGTCACCCAGCGCCAAGCCACGTTGCCGCCGGTGCCCGACGCAAACCGCGGTTGTCCTTCCACCCGTAACGAAGCATAAATCTGATCGCGGTGATTGCCGCCCGGCGGCAGTGAATCACTCATCGCCACGGCATTTACTCCGGGACCCCAGCGCAGGTTGCGCTGCAGCTCTTCGAAGAACGCCGCTTGTCGTTCCGCCGTGGGATATGCCGTCTGCCCCAACGAAATCGTCGCCGTTACCACGTTCTCGTAATTCATTCCCAGATTCTGGCGCTGCAGATTCCAAAAGCTGCGCGTCAGCAACGCACCACCCGCCAGCAGTACCAGGCTTGCCGCAATCTGCGTCGTCACCAGCACCTGCCGCAATCGCGCACGCCGCGTCCCCACCACGCTCCGGCTAGCCAACACATTCGCCTGTGCGCGGCTCAATCCGCTTATCACTCCGAACCCGAGCGTTGAGAGCACTCCTATCGACAACGCGAAAATCAATACCCGCGCATCAATCTTCGCCGCACTCAAAAATGGCATGCCGCCTGGAGCTATCGCAACGAACACACGCAAAAGCGCTGCCGCCAGCAACACTCCCGCTACGGCGCCGGCAACACACAAGACACACGACTCTACGATCGCCTCTTGCAGCAGACGCAACCGACTCGCACCCAGCGCAGCGCGCACCGCCATCTCGTGCAGGCGGCCCGCGCGTCTCGCCGCCAATAAGCTGGCCACATTTGCCGACGCAATCAGCAATACCGCCATCACCAGTCCCAGCAGGATCCACGCCGCTCGATGCACATCGTGGAACTGGCGATCGCGCAGCGAACGCACCGTGTAGTGCACCTCCTTCCTGAATGGCGCGGGAGCCAATCGCAGCGAATACTCAAACAGCGGTCCCAGTTGTGCCTTCGCTTGCTCTGGAGTCACTCCCGCTTTCAATCGTGCAAATGCCCACCGGGGGCGCCCCGGATCTGCCCTGCGCTGCGCCGCCACATCCAGCGATTCAGGCATCAGCACATCAGCCGCCTGCAGTCGCGGCATCTCAAACTCCCGGGGAAGCACGCCCACAATCTGGGTTGCCTTCCCGTCAATGCGGATGAACTTGCCCGCGATAGCAGGATCACGATCGAATCTGCTTCGCCACAATGCATCCGAAATCAACGCCACCTTCGGCGCGTTTGGCCGATCCTCGCTCGGCAAAAAGTTGCGCCCCACTGCGGGCGTAATTCCCAGCGTTGGCAGAAAATTGTTCTCAACGCTCGCGCAGTCAAGCCGCTTCGGATTGACCTCGGTCAGATCACAAGGCTGCACGCCTGCTTCCGACGTCAACGAAACAAACGGCTTCTGATTATCCTGCCACTCGTAATAAGACCCGCCCAGCATGAACTCCTGTGGCTCAATCGGCGCCACAATCCCCACAGAGACTAACCGTCCTGCATCGCCATAGGGCAGAGGCCGGAAAAGGATCTTGTCGACAACCGTGAACACCGCCGCGCTCGAGCCAATTCCCAGCATCAGCGTGACTACCACCGCCATCGAAAACGCGGGATTGCGCCGGCATCCGCGCAGTGCATATCTAAAGTCGTGCGCCACCATCCCGGCCCACCACCCGGGACGCTGTTCGTCGCACCTCTCTCGCGTCGCGTCAACACTGCCAAACTCGATCAGCGCCTTGCGACGCGCCTCCGCGGCCGGAACTCCCGCATCAATCTTCTCCGCAATCAACTGCTCCAGATGAAACTGCACCTCGTCGTCGAGTTCTTCTCGTCTCTTGCGGAAGAGCAAATAGCGAAGCCGGGTCCACATCTCGACAATCATGAAGACACCTCCGCGGTCTTGCCCAGGACTAGACCCATGGCAGCCGAAAGTCGATCCCATGACGCCCGTTCTGCCTCGAGCCTCCTCCTACCCGTAGCAGTCAACTTGTAAAACTTCGCGCGCCGATTGCTCTCTGAATTGCCCCACTCCGCCTTGATCCACCCTTTGTATTCCAGTCGATACAAGGCAGGGTAGAGCGACCCCTGGCCAATATGCAGTACATCCTCCGAAACCTGCTGAATGCGCTGCGCTATTCCCCAGCCGTGCATAGGTTCAAGCGCAAGCGTTTGCAGGATCAGCAGATCCAGCGTCCCCTGCAGCAGATCGGTCGGTGGCGCCATTCGGTCTCCCCTTGACGTTCGACAACAGCATCCCAAGTTCGCTTGTCGATTGTCAAGGGAAGCGCGAAATCAGCCTTCAGGTCATCAGAACAGGCTCACATCTCCCGGGAGAGCCGCGTTCAGCGGCACTTGCTGTGCGCTATGATGACGCGGTGCGGCTGCACCCCGGCTCGAACGCCCGGAGTCGCGTGCTATCTCACCGTCCGTGGAGCGTCCTATGCGATTCAGGTTGTTGCTTCTTCTCTCTCCAGCGATCCTTGCCCTCTGTCAGTCGTCGCTCGTCGCTGCTCAGCAGGAAAAAATGCCCGGTGATGCGGTCTCCAATCAATTGGCGGGAGCATGGCGCCTCGTCAGCCTGGAAACCCTGCGGCCAAACGGCGAAGTAATTTACCCGTTCTACGGTAAGCATCCCGAGGGCTTGCTCGTTTACGATCGTGCCGGATGGATGAGCGTGCAGATCGTCTCTGACCCTCAGCCCGCAGTGCCCCTGGCCGACATGCGGCCGGGCTTCATCGCCGCGCCGCCGGCGGAAAAGCTGGCCGCTGTTGACGGCTTTTATGCCTACTACGGAACCTGGACAGTCGACCCAACGGGCGCTACCGTCACCCACCATATCCGTCAGTCGTTGTATCCGGGCGAGCGCGGAGAAGAAGCCGTCCGCCACCTATCCATCGAGGGCAACAGACTCACGCTCGTCGCGAAAACTCATGAGATGGGCGAGGAGCACCAGCGGCGTCTCGTGTGGGAGCGTGTGCAGCCCATCTCCCATTAGCGCGGCCACCAGGCCATACGCTCCTCACTTCATTTGCGCGCGTAGTCAAGCTTCGGATACCAGTCCGTACCGCGGCCCTCGGGAGTCAGGTCCAGCATCTGCCACAGCAGATCGAGATCGGGCGCACCCCGCGGATCTTGTCCCGGGTCAGCCATAGCGCCGCTCATTTCGCCGCTGTAAAAATGCCGGATGACACCGTCATTCCGGGTGAATACGCTGAATCCTGGAATGTCCGCATCTTCCGCGCTCACATAGGTGCGCGTGTAATCGCCCGTCAAATCGGCCACGAACGGCAGGTTGTCAAAACCTCTCTGCCGCTTGAATTCCACCAGTCGCTCAATCGGCGAACGCGCAGTCACCGCTATTCCAACGCGCTCACGCAGGTTGATCGCGGTCCCGTTCCACGAGTTGAGGAACGAGGTGCACATGGGACACGGCGCCTTGCGCTGCGGGCCGAACATCATGCTGTAGACCATCAAAGTTTTCTTATCGCCGAATAGAGTTGAGAAGCGAGCAGCGCCGGCTTCGGAGACAATCTCGAAGTCCTTGGCTAACTCTCCACCCGGCGGTAGCGCGCGTCGTTGCGCAGCCACGCGCTCAAGGTGACGACGCAGGTTGATCTCTTCCACAAGCAGTGCGTTGCGTGCCGCGCGGTACTCCGCGCTGTCGTTCGGAAAGTGCGCCTTATTCGCGCCAGCCAGTTCCTCGGCCGCAGTCAAACTCTGAGTATCCGACATAAGCTCCCCTCAATATCCTTGCTCCATTTGGATGCCTTCATGGTGCAAAGTATTCAGGATCTCTCATCAGATTCCGGCCCGTATCCCGCCAAAGCGTTTACGCAATTCTGCACTACTAAAATCGAAGGTCATTCCTTCGCTTGACATGTACTAGAGAACTAGTACACTATTGTTCCGTGAAACGGACTCCAAAAGTCGAGCCAGCATTCCTTCGTCGTTTCGCCTCGACTGCCCACAGCGGCGTGCCCGTCTATCGGCAGCTCATCGACCAGGTGCAGGCCGCCATCGCTTCCGGCGCTCTGACGGTCGGCGATCAGTTGCCGACCGTTCGCCAGGTCGCCGTCGATCTGGCCATCAATCCCAACACCGTCCTGCGCGCCTATCGCGAGATGGAGATTCGCGGCATGCTCGACACCGCAGCAGGGCACCGGCACCTTCATCGCGGATAGAAAAGTGGAATACTCGAAGGACGAGCGCAATCGGCAATTCGGCCAACTGGTCGGGGAGTTCGTCTCCCGCGCCGGTGCAGCCGGCTTCACGGTCAAGCAGCTAATCAAGGCATTGCGCGATCTCTCACCCGAAGTCTAGGAAGTCCAGGAGGATAACCAGTGTTGCACTTCAAGCAATTCAACAATGTCGCTCTAACTGCGTTTCTGCTCTGTGCCTTCTGGGTGGGTTCGCGGTCACAAACTTCACGAACAATCCGCCCTTCGCTGCGGTCCTTGGCGGCCTTGTAGGCGTCTATCTTCCTCTTCGCGATCAAGGTCGTAGATCAGTGGGAGAAGGTTGCGGTGCTGCGCTTCGGGCGCTATCGCGGCTTGCGCGGCCCCGGTCTCTTTCTCATCATTCCCGATCGTCGAAACGCTGAGCCGCTATGTCGACCAGCGCGTGCGCGTCACAACCGTCAGCGCGGAGTCCACCCTCACGCGCGACACCGTTCCCGTCAACGTCGATGCCATCGTCTTCTGGCTGGTGTGGAACGCCGAGAAGTCGATCCTCGAAGTGGAAGACTTCATTGAAGCCATCACGCTGAGCTCGCAGACAGCGCTTCGCGAGTCCATCGGCCGCCACCAACTCGCGCAGATGATCACCGAACGCGAGACGCTGGGCCACGAATTGCAGAAGAATTCTCGATGAAAAGACCACGCCGTGGGGCATCACCGTGCAGTCGGTCGAGATTCGCGACGTGCGCATTCCCGCAGGCGCTCGAAAATGCCATGTCGCAGCAGGCGCAGGCCGAGCGCGAACGTCAGGCGCGCGTCATCCTCGGCGAGGCTGAGGTGCAGGTCTCCGAGCAATTCGCCCAGGCCTCACGCGTCTACAACGACAATCCCGGCGCGCTCCATCTGCGCGGCATGAACATGCTCTACGAAGCCATCCGCGAAAAGGGCGCGATGGTCATCGTCCCCTCGTCCGCAATCGAAACCATGGGCCTCGGCGGAACGCTCGCCACAGCCGCCATCGCCAAACAGCAGTAGCGGTAGATGGTCGAAGTATGGAGCGTGAGCATGAAGTACAGAACACTCATCTTCGCTCTCGTGATTGCAACTCTCGCTGGTCTATTCCAGGATCTCCGCGGCCAGACCAGCGAGACGTCTGCTGCCCCAAAAAGTGCTGAAGCCGTGACGATCGATGCGCCAATCTTCAAGCTACCCAATCCTTCGGGACCATTTGGAGTTGGACGCGTTGCATACGAGTGGATCGATTCCTCTCGACCAGACAGATACTCGCTTAAGCCGGGAGCGCACCGCGATCTGATGGTCTACCTCTGGTACCCATCGCCACCGGACGCTTCCGGCAAGCAAGAGCCGTATTGGCCGGGTGCGAAGCAAATGGCTGAAGACCCTGCCCTTCGTCCTCAAATGGCAGAGGAGTTCGGCGCGCTGTGGCCGCTCATCGTTTCGGGGGAGTTCCGGTCGCACGCGATCGAAAAGACGGCGGTTGCCAGCACCCCAAAACAATTTCCCCTCGTGCTTTTCTCCCACGGCCTGGGCGGCACAAGCTTTGAATACACAGCCCTGATCGAGAATTTGGTGAGTCATGGATATGTGGTTGCGGCCCTCGAAAATACGTATACCGCATCGGCTGTTGTCTTCCCGGATGGAAGGGTGGTCGTCGCCCATCACGATTCAGTGCCGTCCGGCCTTTCTCAAGAAGAGCAATGGAAGCGCATGGCCGCATCGGCTGCGCTGGGCATCAGCGAAGGCGCTGGCGATCTCATATTCGTATTGAACAAGATCGTGGAGCTCAACCACGGCCGCTCGCCGAATTTCCCGCTTGCACGAAGACTCGATGCAAATCGCGTCGCGGCAGTGGGCCACTCCGCCGGCGGAGCATTTGCAGCAAGGGCGTGCCAGCTCGATGCACGAATTCGCGCATGCGTGAGCCTCGATGGAGAAATGCCACCGGTATCCGCCTTTCCCGAATATCCCGATGGCAAAGGCTTCCAGCAGCCTGTTCTGCTAATTGAAGTAGACCAGACGGGTAAGCGGATGCCCTTTAGCCTCGCTCAATACAACGACTTCCTCAGGAAGGAAGAGGCGCAACTCAACATGTGTCCGAAAGGGAGTTACCACGTCCTGTTGAATTCGCCTGGCCTCGTCCACGGAAGTTTCAGCGATTACCGTTTACGCATGGCGAGCGGCAACCCAAAAGACACCGAAGAGGCTCTCCACAATTTGAACCTGATTGAGTCGTTCACCCGGGCCTTCCTCGATAAATATCTGAAAGATGAGCGATCCCCATTGTTGGACGACCCAACGCAATCTCCCGAAGCGAAGGTCACTAAATACCCTCACTAATCACGATTGCATCGTCACCGATCGGCTGGAGTTCAGAACAGACATCTCGCGCACCGCAAGGGAACCAGTCGGAGCCACAGGCCCTCTCTACAACTGCGCCAGCAAAATCTCACGCCTCGCAAATATTTCTGGCGCAAATTCCATCCACCCGCACCAACGTCCAGGACACCCAGAGCGCTCTATGGCCCCTTACATGCGCCAAATCTGAGCGTACCCGACTCAACCGTAGCGTGCCAAAATTGACCAGTTTTGCGCACAAAATCCGCATAACGAAACACTACTCAAACGATTTACTCGTGTCAAAACTGGCCTGAATAACGCTAAAAACACTGCAAAAATACCGCAAAAAACAAATCGGGGAGGGCTCTCGCCCTCCCCGATTTGCCAGCTTGTCTGCTGCTAGTTCAGAGCGCTGCGAATGCTCGCCTTCTGCGTAACCACCTTGCGCGCATTGTCTTCCAAAGCCTGAGCCTGCGGCAGATATCCAATTGCCTTGTTGATCATCGGATCCCAAGTCGCGCGCACTTTCAAGCCCTCAATCTGACCGAACTGCGAAGTGAAAATCTCAGCCTTGATATTCGCCTTCACCCAATCCATCACCGGCGCCAACTCCGCGTCAGTGTAGGGGATTTGCTGACTCGTCATGAATTGCTTGAAGTCGGTCATCACCGCATCGTCCACTACAAAATCCTTGCTCACAGTCCGGTTCGCAAGATAGTGCTTGGAAAAATTAAAGAAGCCGTAGTGCTCCAGAATCACGTCCTGAACATGCGTGGATTTCGGCGTCTCGATCTTGATGTCAGGAGTAATTCCGCCGCCGCCATACACCGTTCTGCCCGAGTCCGTCAGCTTCACTTCGCGGCTCGTATTGTCCTGCGTCTGCGGCGCACCATCGTGGTTATAGTAGTAGTCGTACAGCGAAACCCCGTTGTAATTGCGCTGAATCAAACGTCCGCTCGGTGTGTAGTAGTGATAAGTCGTCAGCGCCAACCCGGTGTTCTCCGAAAGCTGGTAGACCGTCTGTACCAGGCCCTTGCCGAACGTGGTCTCACCCACAATCAAGGCGCGATCGTGATCCTGCAGTGCACCGGAAACAATCTCGGCGGCCGAAGCCGTACCCTGATTCACAAGCACGACGACGGGATATTGCCGCCCGCCGTTGCCGCGTGATGCGCGATACGTCTGCTCCGGAAAGGCACGTCCACGCTGCGAAACAATCACCTGGCCCTTCTGCAAAAACTTGTCGCTCACCGCGACCGCCTCGATAACAAGCCGCCGGGATTGCCGCGCAGGTCGAGGACAAGTCCCTTCAGATCGCCGAAATTATCCAGCGCCTCGTACAACTCGTGACCGGTCGTCTCCTGGAAATTCTTGATGTGTACGTAAGCCACGCCGGGGCGAAGCTCATATTTCAAATCTATGCTGGGATTCGGAATCTCGTCGCGCACCAGGTCGAACACCAGTGGCTTGGACGCTCCTTCGCGCACGCATGGACACCTGCACGTGCGTGCCCTTCGGTCCCTTCAGCATGTTCGCCACATCCTCGGAGTTCATTCCGTCTGTGGACTTGCCGTCGATTGAAGCAATCATGTCGCCCGGCCGGATACCGGCTTTGTAGGAAGGCGCACCCTCCATCGGATACACGATGACGATCTTCTGTACACCTGCAATCAACTGCGGCTGGATCAACATGCCTACGCCGTAGTACTTGCCGTGCTGGTCCTCGCGCATCTTCGCGTAGGCCTTGGGATCGTAGAAATTCGAGTGGGGATCGAGAACACGCAGCATGCCGGGGATCGCGCCGTCATAAACAATCTTGCCCGGCTTGTCGCCATCAATGGGCTCAGCGTAGTTCTGCTCAACCACCTGGTACACACTCGTGAACGAGCGCAGGCTATCGCGCAGACTGGATTCGTCCGCCTCAGATTGCGCGTCCACTCTCTTATTGATAACGGAGCCAATCAGACCACAGGCGGTAAAGAAGACTGCCAGGGAGACGAGAGTGCGGCGGGTGCGGGACGGCATAGCGGGGAAGTCCTCGGGAGGCTGCTGGATAGTTAAAGGCATACGACACCTTAGACTCACCGGGAGCCAATTCTATAGCAAAGTATAGCATCGGCACCCACCCCTTGAGACCAGCCAGCCAATGACGCTTTGGTGCGATACAGGCAGCGCCTTCGCGCTGTCGGCGACGAAACTTTCGCTGAGCCCAAATTCGGAGAAATTACTCAACCCCAATGCCTTGGGGTGCCAATTGAGCTAGTGCTGCTGGTGGGGTGTTACGGCGAAAGCTCGTTCCAGAAAGGGAAAGTGGCGCGAGATGTTTCGTAAAATGTTCGCTTTCGCCTTGTATTCGCCTTACTCTGGACTCGAGTTCAAAAGCCCATCCGCTAGGATCTTCGCGGCAGCAGGAGAACTCAAGATCAAGTTCCACCTGCGGTGCTTTGTACCACTCTTTCTGCCTGGGACAAGACAATGATCCTGGCTCGGTGCAATTCGCAAGCTTTTGACGGACGAAGTCTCCAATCACGCTCGGCTCACAGTCTTCCTGCACTTAGCGCCGAAAACTTCCTGCGCAGGATGCGTGGCGGAGCTCAAAGTTCGCTGGTTCGGGCCTCCGACGGTGCTCTTTATGTGGTGAAACTTCACGGCAATCCGCAGGGACCGAATGTCCTTGCAAACGAGGCTCTCGGTTCCTGGCTGGCTGCCCAACTCGGCCTCGAGACTCCGGCGTGGCGCCAGATCTCGATCAGCGACGAGTTTCTCGCGCAGAACCCCGAGATGTGGTTCGAAACTCCCAGTGGCCGGGTCCGCCCTGCTGCAGGACTTCACTATGCGTCCAGGCTGGTGGAAACCCAGGCCGACGGTTCCGTCTACGAGATCCTGCCCCGCAGTTGGTTCGCCCGCGTTCAGAATCGCGAGGAGTTTTTAGGTATGCTGCTGCTCGATCTGTGGTGCAACCACACCGACAATCGGCAAGCATGCTTTGTTCAGGAAGCGGGCGCGCGAGGCTTGCGCGCTGTCTTCCTGGATCACGGACACATGTTCAATGGTGCAGACGGAGCGTCCGATGCTCGCGCTGCGGCTGCCCTATTCCTCGATCGCGCTATGTACGAAGGGCTGTGGTCACAAAAGCAGGTGAACGAATGGATGAGAAAGATCTGCGCTATCCCCGCGCAGGCAGCTAACACTTTTGTTGCGTCTCTGCCGGCGGAGTGGAGCGCCGCTCCAATGGAATTGACAGTTGTATCGCTGCTCGAAAGGCGGCAGATGCTCCAACAGCTTCTTCCCGGTGTACGGGTGCTGGTCGAAGGCCCGTCTCCGCTAAGGAAGCCGGTACAAAGGGCTCATGACTCCTCAGAACCCCTGCGATTTTCTAGTCATTCACTACGCGCCTGTCCCCGGCCAGGCGACCAGCTTTGCGTGGGTGCTGCTCGCTAGGAGCGTTGCTGATCCTGGCAGGCTGCTCGGGGTGGTCGCCGCCGCTGGCTGGCAGGGAAGAGTGCGCCCGGAACATCGGGAGTACTTGCGGGCGCTGATTGAGGATTGGGAGCAACTGCGTGGACAGGCAGCCGAAAGTCTCTTCCAGCAGGCGGAATCTCTCTCAGCCAGCCCGCTTCGTTTCGGTACCCGTGGCCGTGCGGCCTTTGCCGATCTGGCGCGTGAGGCCCAGGTTCTATTGCAGAGCTAGATTCCCTTTGGCGAACGTCGTGCCAGCGTGCGGGCTCAGGCGGCTCTCAATCCGGCGCCTCAGTTCTAGGCGCGCCCGGAGCCTACGGCTTTTTGCAGCCGCGACGCTGATACCAAGCCTGTTGGCGGTCTCCTCGATCGTCTTGCCCTCGATGTCGTGGAGAACGATAACGGCGCTCCACGCCTTCGGCAGAGTCTTGATTGTAAGGCGCAGTAGGTCCGCACTCTCCTGCGTGGCTACGGTGGCCTCGGGATCGGGCAGGCTGTCCGCCAGCTCCACATCCGGCATTAGTTCGCCTTCCTCGTTATGCAGGGGAAATCTCGAAACTGCCTCGCGGCGTCTTTTCCGCAGAAACATCAGGCTCTCGTTCAGCACGATGCGGGTCACCCAGGTTGAGAACTGGGAGTCTCCGCGAAAATTGCGAATCTTCTCGAACGCCTTCATCAGCGATTGCTGCACCACGTCTTCCGCATCGCTCATGCTACCGGTCAGGCGCAGGGCAACGCTGCGCAGTTTGCCCTCGTGGCGCACCACTAATTCGTCGAAGGCTGCGTTGTCGCCGTGCTGCACGCGGGTAACGATCTCGCCATCCACCCCCCAGGGCTGCTGAAAAGACATCTCAAATGCGGCCATTTATTCCCCCGGTTCGGCCGCAAATCGAAGCAAATCTGCTGCCGTCTCAGTTACAGTACCGTACGGTACGGTACAATGCAATTACAGACAATTGAGCGTGTCCCAAAAAGCACATTCGCCCGCGATTCGCTACACTCATTGCGTCAGGAAGACCGGTATGACGAAAGCCTCAGCCACGGCCAACGCGCATCTCACTGAGTCGATAGCCGAAGACGACTTCGATGCCAGGCTCAGGTTTCTGCTCGAGACCGCCGCCGCTGTTTTTCTGGCGGTGGGCTATGAGGCGGCAAGTGTAGGCGAGATCGCCAAGCGCGCAAAGGCCTCAAAACAAACAATCTATTCACGTTACCCCAGCAAGGCTGAACTATTTCAGGCCGCGGTTACCATGCGAGCAGACATTAACTTTCGCCGGCTTTCAGGGTTGCTCGTATTCCAGGACCCGCCCCGTAAGGCCCTCTCGCTGTTTGGTGCCGGGCTGCTTGAAATAGTGCTGGACCCCAATGCAGTCGCCACACTGCAACTTGTCTATATGGAGTCACGCCGCTTTCCCGAACTGGGCAGATTGCTCTACGACCGGGGCGCTGGGCGCTGCTTCACCCTGATGCAGGAGTACATTCGGCAACAATGCGCTGTGGGGGCTTTGCAGGTGGCCGACATTGCTATCGCTGCCGAACAGTTCATGGACATGATTACCGGCCGCCTTCTGATGCGCGCAGCCCTCGGGCTGGCGCCCAATCCTCCCGCGCTGGAGCGTAAGCTGCGTGTCGATGCCGCAGTCGACGTCTTTCTGGCTGCTTACGGTAGGTGATCTCGGCGAAGGCCTTTTCGAGCTGGCCGAAGTCAGGAATCAGCGATTTCCCGCATTCCGCGCGCTCGAATTGGATTTAACGCCACGGGTGTTTAGAATGGGCTTAGCGGAGCCTGTCAGCAAACGAAAGACTTCACGGGCAGGCTGGGAGCGCGTTCCTTGAGGGATGCAGACCCGGCCGAGTCCTGCGCAGGTGGTCCTCATCGAGACGTTGAGACACATGATTCTTCGATCCTTGCATTCCCCGGCCGTGCTGTTCCTGAGCACCGCCCTTGTGGCCACTTCGGCACTCAGTCAATCCACCCGTAACACCTCTGCTCCAACGTCGGCGCAGCCCGCCCTCCCCGCAAGCCAGGGAACGGTGGTTGAGGACATGATCGTCCGCGTCAACGACCAAGTCATCACGCGGTCGGACTATCAGCGTGCCGATCAGCAATTGCAGGCAGAGTTGCGCCGCGCCAACCTGAACCCCGACACGGACCCGCGCATGAAGGATTTGCTGCGCGACCTTATCGATCAGCAACTATTGTTGTCGAAGGGCAAGGAACTCGGCATCACGGGCGAAACCGAACTGATCAAGCAACTGGACGAAATCCGCAAACAGAATCACCTCGAGTCCATGGAAGACCTGGAAAAGGCCGCCCAGTCGCAGGGCGTCTCCTATGAGGACTTCAAGCAGAACCAGCGAACGATTATCATCACCCAAACGGTGGTGCGCGAGGAAGTTGGCCGGCATATTCAATTGACGCAGGCTGACGCGACTGCCTATTACAACGCCCATAAGGCCGAGTTTGAGCAGCCTGAGTCGGTCCACTTGAGTGAAATCCTGGTGCCAACTGCAGAGACGGATGATCCCGCTAAGGTCGCGGCTGCTCAGGCTAAGGCAAACGAGATTTACGCCACGCTCAAGGGCGGAGCGAGCTTCGCGACAACCGCCAAGAGTTCGTCCGCTGGTCCCACCGCGCAACAGGGCGGCGATCTAGGCAACTTCCGTCGCGGTCAGCTGGCCAAGGCTCTCGAAGACAAGACGTTTGCAATGGATGCCGGCCAGTTTACCGAGCCTATCCGTACCAAGCAGGGATTCGTAATCCTCAAGGTTGACGCGCATCCTCGCGGCGGCGTTCCTGACATGAAGGATGTTGAGCAGCAGGTGGAAGAAGGCGCGTTCATGGAACGCATGCAGCCTGCGCTGCGGCAATATCTGACCAAGCTACGCGAAGAGGCCTACATCGATATCAAACCTGGCTTCATTGATACGGGCGCCAGTGCCAACCAGACCAAACCGATCTATAGCGCATACACGCCTCCCGCGCCGAAGAAGAAAAAGAAGACTACCGCCCAGGCTCGTTATCGTTCGACTTCCCATGGGGCGTCCACTCAGTCGGCCGCTGCGGGTGCTTCCGCAGGAACGGCCGCCGCTTCAACTGGGGCAGCCACGCAGTCCGCTACCGCAACGGATGCTGCCTCGGGCGCAACCACCAGTTCGACTGCGGCCACAACCTCTACGCAAGCGGCTGCCAAGGCACCGGCAAGCATGAAGCCCGGCAAGAAGGAGAAGATCCGCTATGGGCAGGCGCCGCGTGAGACGCTGCCTGCTGCTGCCACTGAGACTGAGCATGTTGACGCTGGCGCTGCGCCTCCTGCCCCCGCGCCCGAGGTTGCCAACGTCCAGGAGCCCGTCAATCCGCTCGATCCAAAGGCTGCTCCCGTCCCGGAAAAGACTCGCTACAGCGATCGCGCCAAGATTGCCAAGCCCAAGACCGCCAAGGGGCCCAAGACGGATCCTTTCGCGCCTGCTCCGGCCACTGCTGACGAAACAGCCACGCAGAAGACGCAGGCTGCTCCGCTGGGACTCGCCGGAGATACTTCAAAAAAGCCACCCAAGCCCAAGAATACGAGCGGGGAAAAGGTTCGCTACTCTGACGTAGGCAAGACTCCGCCGCCCGCGCCTGCTCCTGCACCGTCAGCAAATCCGTCGCCTGCGGCTGTTCCCATGGATAAGCCATTGCCTCCGGCTGATGCAGCGCCCCAAAGCGCCGTTCCGCCGGCAGGAACCGACGCACCCTCGGTCACTCCGGCGCCACAGCAGTAGGGCTATTCAGGTAAGAGATGAAAGACGTATACATAGCGGACTTTGCCGCACACGAAGATAAGCAGATCACGTCTTTCTTCATTGCCACCCAGAAGCAGGTTCGCACCAAGAAGGACGGCAATCCGTACCTCGCGCTTATCCTGTCTGACAAGACAGGGCAGGCCGAGGGACGCATGTGGGACAACGTCACTGACTGCATTCCGCTCTTTGAACAGGGCGAGGTGGTCAAGGTCAAGGCCCACGTGGCCCGCTTTGATGGGCGACTGCAACTCAAGGTCGAGCGCATTCGGCGCGCACCTCAGGGCGAGTTCGATCTTGGCGACTTCCTGCCGAAGACAACCAAAGACATCGACGCACTGTGGCTGGAACTCAGCAACTATGTAGCCAGCTTCACGGATCCTCATCTTAAGGCGCTGCTGACCAGCTTCCTCAACGACGAGGAGATCGCAGCGGCTCTACGGATGGCTCCGGCGGCCAAGGGTATGCACCATGCCTGGATCGGCGGCCTGCTGGAGCACATTGTTTCGCTGCTCGGCATTGCGACCTCGCAGCCCGACACTACCCCGAAATCAATCGCGACCTGCTCCTGACGGGAGTGGTTCTGCACGACATCGGAAAGCTGCACGAACTCGCTGGGCGACGGGCTTCAACTACACCCTCGAAGGCCAGCTTATTGGTCACATTACTATCGGCATCGTTATGGTCGAAAAGAAACTGAGGCCCTGCCCGATTTTCCGCCGAAACTCCGCGTGCTGGTCGAGCATATCATCCTGAGCCATCATGGACAGTACGAGTTTGGCTCGCCCAAACTTCCCATGATTCCAGAAGCAATCCTGTTGCATTACCTCGACGATCTCGACGCCAAGATGCAGACCATGCGCAGCGAGTTCGAGCGAAACGCGACGCAGGGAAGGCCGGCCGAGCAGTTCACCGATTGGGTGCGTGCCATGGAGCGGGCCCTTCTGAGTACTTCCGGCTACCTTGGTGCGGCTGAACCCGAGCCAAAGGAGGAATAGAGCATGCCCTATCTGCTGAAGACCGAACCCACCGTTTACTCGTTTGCGAATCTGCAGCGGGATAAAGAAACAGTGTGGGACGGTGTTACCAATCCCCAGGCAAACAACTTCCTCGCTGCCATGAAGAAGGGCGACAAGCTCGTTATCTATCACACTGGCGACGAGCGTATAGCCGTCGGCACGGCGAAGGTCACGTCGGTGGATGCCGCGAATCCGCGTGTTCCGATCGTGCGCATTCAGGCCGGCAAGCCGTTCAAGGACCCGAAGTCGCTGGCGGACATCAAGAAGCAGAAGGTCTTTGCCACTTCTCCGCTGTTCCGCCAGGGCAGACTCTCCGTGGTCCCGCTCACAGACGAACAGTACGGGTGGCTGACCAGTAACCGTTCCCTCTGCGAAACTACAAGCTCTGCTGCGCTACAATCAATACTGGTATCGTACGCCAATGATACGTTTTTCCACTGCAGGTGAGTCGCACGGCGAGAGCTTGATCGCCCTTGTTTCAGGGACTTCCCGCCGGGCTCGAAGTCGATCTCGATTTCGTCAACCGCGAACTGTGGCGTCGCCAGCAGGGCTACGGCCGCGGCGGCCGCATGCACATTGAGACGGGACAAGGCGCACATCCTCTCCGGCGTGCGTCATGGCAAGACGATCGGATCGCCGGTCGCGATCGAGATCGAAAATCGCGACTGGAAGAACTGGGAAGAGATTCTCCCCGTGGACGCCGGCGATCCGATCCAAGCACAAGGCCGTCGCCTCGCCGCGCCCCGGCCACGCCGACCTCGCCGGCGCACTGAAGTACAACTTTCCCGATGCCCGCTACGTGCTGGAGCGGGCTTCGGCGCGCGAGTCGACCGCACGTGTCGCCGCCGGCGCCATCGCCAAGGTGCTGCTGCGGTCACTGGGCATCGAGGTCGCCAGCCACGTCGTTCGCGTTGGCACGCGCGGAACTGGATCGCGATGCCGACGTGGGAAGAAATTGCAGCGCTGGTCGCCGGCAAGGAAGAAATCCTGCTGAACTGCGTCGATCCGGAAACGGAAGAACGCATGAAGGCGGAAGTCGACACGCCATTCGCACCGGCGACACCATCGGCGGCGTCTTTGAAGTGGTGGTTCACGGCGCGCCCGCCGGAATCGGCACGTACGCCAACTGGGACGAGCGGCTCGACGGCATCCTGGCCTGGGCGGTCATGTCACTGCAGGCCGTCAAGGCCGTCGAGATTGGCCGCGGAGTCACTGCGGCACGAATCCTTCGGCTCCGAGGTCCACGACGCCATCGGCTACAGCGGACCGGAGCACGGCAGGCCACACTCGCTTCACCCGCGAACACAACAATGCCGGCGGCATTGAGGGCGGCATCTCAAACGGCGAAGACGTCGTCGTGCGCGGCTATCTGAAGCCGATATCCACGCTGCGCCGTCCGCTTGCATCGGTGCGCTTTCGACACCCGCGAGAAAACGAAGGCCGCCTACGAACGCAGCGATGTCTGCGTTGTGCCGGCGGCAGGCGTGGCCGCTGAGGCTATGGTCGCATTCGCCATTGCCCGGCTGGTGCTGGAGAAATTTGGCGGTGACTCCGCGGGAGTCTGCGAAACTACGATGGTTACCTGGAACAGATTCGCCGGTTCTAAGAAAGTGAGCACGAGCGAGTTACATGGTTCTCCAATCGTCAAATATCCCGACCCAATTCTGCAGCGAACCGACGGAACCGGTGACTGAGTTCGACGACGAGCTGCAGCAAGCTGGTCGACGATATGTTCGAGTCGATGTATGCCGCCCAAGGTATCGGTCTCGCTGCACCGCAGGTCGGCGTTTCGAAGCGGCTGACGGTGATCGACCTCAGCTTCAAAAAGAATCCCGAAGAAAAGATCGTTCTCATCAATCCCGAGATCATTCACGAAGGCAAACAGAACGAAGAGGAAGGCTGTCTAAGCCTTCCCGAGATTCGCGAAAAAGTTTCGCGCGCCGCAAAAGTGCGGGTACGCGCCCAGGATGCCACAGGAAAGTGGTTCGAAATCGATGGGGAGAAACTGCTTGCGCGATCTTTTCAGCATGAGATCGATCACCTCGACGGAGTTCTCTTCATCTTTCGCGTCAGCGCGCTGAAGCGCGATCTGCTCTGCGCAAGATTCGCAAACTGCAGCGAGCTGGCGAGTGGTAGACGGCGAGACGCGTCTCATCATCACGCAGCGGGGAGACATGAACCTAATCTTTTGCGGCACACCGCAGTTCGCTGTTCCCACGCTCGAAGCAGTTCTTCGTGCTGGCCACGATGTCGAGTTGGTCGTAACACAACCGGATCGTCCCAGCGGACGCGGCATGCAGCTCGTCGCCTCCTCCCGTAAAGCAGCTGCACTCACCCATAATTTGCCGGTGATTCAGCCGGAAAAGATCAAGAACAATCAGGAGTTTCGCGAGCAGCTCGAAACGAATCAGCCCCGACGCGATCATCGTTGTTGCCTATGGCCGCATCATTCCACGCTGGATGCTCGATCTTCCTCACTCGGCAACATTAACCTGCACGCCTCGCTGCTGCCGCAATATCGCGGCGCGGCTCCGATCCAATGGGCGGTGGCTACTGGAGAAACGGTTACCGGCGCGACCACCATGCGCATCGACGACGGTCTCGATACTGGCGACATGCTGCTGCAGGACGAATCTGCCCATCACCGCCGATCAGACGTCGGACGAAGTTTTCCCGCTGCTGGCAGAGGAGGGCGCGCAACTCATGGTGGAGACGCTCTCGCAGCTTGAGGCTGGAACGATTACGCCGATACCGCAGGACGAAGACGATGCCACGCTGGCGCCAATTCTGAAGCGCGAAGATGGTGCCATCGATTTTCGCGTCCGGCCGTGGAGATATACAATCGCTGGCGAGGTTTTCAGCCCTGGCCCGGAGCCTACACCACTCTCAATGGGAAGAAGCTCGTCATCTCGCGTATGCAGCTTCCCGAAGTTGCGCTCGTTCCTGCAGGGCGACCCGGCGAAATACTCATCGATCAGGGACGATGGTTTTTGGCGTGTGCAGACAACAGTATGGTTGAAGTAACCGAAGTCCAACTCGAAGGCAAGAAGCGCATGTCAGCCGCTGACTTTCTTCGCGGACACGCCCTCAAGAGCGGCGAGAAACTTTAGGTAACAATGGCAGTTACAATTACGCCTGCGCGTCTCTCCGCATTCGACATTCTTCTGAAAATCGAGCGAACTCAGGGGCACTGCGACGAACTTTTGCGCACCCGGCAGGTTGAAGTCCTCGCCCCCATCGACCGCAACCTCTCCACCAATCTCGTGATGGGAACGTTACGCTGGCAGATTGCACTCGACGCTGAGATCAACACCTTCCTGAAGCGACCTGACTTCAAACTCAGCGACGAAGTACGCATCGCGCTGCGTATGGGTGCCTTTCAACTCCTGCACCTGGACCGCGTTCCGCCGCACGCCGCCATCTCCGAGAGCGTTGAGCTCGCCAAGCACGGCGAGAATAAATTTGCCGCGGGCCTGGTCAACGCCGTTTTGCGAAAAATTGCCGCCGGCGGCTCGCGCTCGCAGAATACTGCCTCCACAGCCGCGGGAATTGCCAGAAGCAGCGCGCATCCGACGTGGCTTGTAGAACGGTGGGTCACGGCGTATGGACTCGAGGCCGCTGCTGCGATTTGCGCCTTTGATCAGGAACAACCTCCCCTCCAGGTGCGCATCGCCTCCTCCCAGTCAGAAGAATCCCTGCTGCAGGAAGGCATCGAGCTCGCGCCCGCCAACTTTCTTACTCGTGCTCGGCGCATCACTAAGGGAGATGTAACCGTCACTGTTACGTATCGCAAGGGACTGGTCCGCATTCAGGACGAAGGCTCGCAGCTTGTGGCGGAGTTGGCAGGAGAAGGCTCTCATATTCTGGATTGCTGTGCGGCACCCGGCGGCAAGACCGCGATTCTTGCCGAGCGCAACCCTGCCGCAGAAATACTCGCCTGCGATGTGAGCATGCGCCGCCTGGAGCAGATGAAGGGTCTACTGCGCGCGCTTCCAGAAAAAACACAAGTACGCTTTCAGGTCGCAGATGCGGCGAAATTACACTTCGCGAGTGACTTCGATCTCGTGCTCTGCGACGTGCCCTGCAGCGGCACGGGGACCATCGCCCGTAATCCCGAAATTCGGCATCGTCTCAAGCCAGAAGACTTCGCGCGTCATCACGAGCGGCAGGTTGCAATCCTCAACTCAGCAATGAGTATGTTGAAGAAGGGTGGCCGACTGCTCTACTCAACCTGTTCACTTGAGCCTGAGGAGAATGAGCGCGTAGTCGAGGAGTGTCTGCGAAGGGAAGCTGGCTTCGAAGTCCTGCCATTGGAACATCAATTGGAAACCCTCGTAAAAAACGGAGCGCTTGAAGAGCCGAATGCGGCCGCGTTGCGTAGTAGTGGATTTCGCGGCCCTTATCTGCGTACGTTGCCTGGAGTGCATCCATGCGACGGTTTTTTCGCAGCTATGCTGGTTCGTCAGTAAGGGTCTGGTCTTGCGCTACCGGGCGATGCTAAGTTCCACGCCTACGCTTGGATCGACTCGATGCCCCGGCAGAGGGGTCTGCGCCACTACCGTTCCAGGCGCCACAGATGGGACCATCGGCTGTCCGGGAAGTTCAGGCAGCGGGCCCACCGCTATGGGCACATCTTTCCAAGCGGCCAACTTCAGCCCCGCATGGGTGACCGCATAGCTGGCTGCGGCCGCTGTCTGTCCTGTCAGGTCCGGCATCACCACGCCCGCCGCTTCCGCCGGCGATGCAGTCGCAATCAGCAGACTTACCGTCGGTCGCTCCACTCCCGCAGCATCTGCCGCAGGGTTCTGTGCGATCACCGTCTCCGCCGCGACTCCGGGCATCGGCATATGAGCCAGCGTTCCAATGTCCAGGCCCAGGCGGCGTATCTGTATCGTGGCTATCCGTTCTTCCTGTCCCACTACATTCGGGATGGATACCTTCTGCGGACCCAGGCTCTCCGTTATGCGCACGTGCCACTCCCGCCTCACCACCGTGCCCGCCGCCGGCGACTGGCTCACCACGCGGTTCGCAGGTACATCCGCTGAATAGAAGCGGTTGTCCACGCTCAGATTCATACCCAGCACGGCGGCACGGTGCGTGGCCTCTGCCACCGTCATCCCATGGAAGTCCGGTATCGTCACCTCGGCACCGTGGATGGCAAAGTGCATCGTCGTGATGGCCGCCAGCAAAGACACTAAGGTCAGCAGCAAGACAGCCAGTGCGAATTGGAAGATGCGCATCATGCGTCAGTGCGTATTGTCCGTCTCCGGCTCAGGATGAATCATGACCTTGTAAACTTCGGGGCACTTCATGCGCAGGCGTGCTTCGAGAGAGGTAATTACTTCGTGCACCCGCTGCATGGTCATCGCGTCCGGCAGTGTGCAGTGGCATGACACCTGGATGCGCTCGCCCGTGCGTCCCACCACCACCTCGTGAATGTCCACGATCTCCGCGAAGTGTGCGCCCGCCTCGCGAAGATTCATCTCCAGTATCTTGTCGTCGCGGTCCAGGCTCACCGGTTCTTCGATGGTGGCGGGTTCACTCTCAATGTGTGTCAGCACTGACTGCAGTTCGGGCACCTCGCTGCGGATCTCTGACTCCAGCTTGCATACGAAATCGTGCGCTTCCCGCAGCGGCATCTGTTCATCTACTTCCACATGCTGCTCCACCCGTAGCTTGCCCTGGAAGGACTGGACGCTCACATCGTGAATCGCAACGTTGTTGCGCGAGGCGACAGCTCGTACGCGGTCAAATATGCTCTCGGCAAATCCGGCGCGCGGTACGGTGTGAATCACTACATCCGCGTTCGGCAGAATGCGATGTACCGCGTCGGTCGCCTCGCTCACCAGTTGCTCTGTGCGCTGGAAAGTAAGATTGCGCGAGAGTGCCAGCGTCAAATCCGCGAAGTAGGAATTCCCCGAGCGCCGCACACGCGCCTGCTCGACTGAGAGCACACCGTCAGTGCGCTGCACTTCAGCCAGCATCTGGTAGCGAGTCTCCGCGGGTACCGCATCCATCAGCACGGCCACCGTTTTGCGTGCCAACTTCCAACTGAAATTCAAAATCAGCACTGAGACCGTCACGGCGGCTACAGGGTCGGCGAATCGCAGCCATGGGAGGTGATAATGAATACCGATCGTGGACGCGCCAAGTCCCAGAAACACCGCCACACTCGACCAGATGTCCGAGGCGAAGTGCAGCGCATCGGCTTCCAGCGCCTGGCTTCCGGTGCGCCGCGCCACGGCCCTAAGCTGTTGCGATCGCCAGTAGTCCACCGCTATCGAAAGCAGCAGTACTCCGAACGGCCAGATAGAGGGCTTGATGTCCACCGGATGCAGAAAGATGCGCGAGACCGCTTCGCTCACAATCCAGATGCACGACACAGCCATCAAAAATGTTTCGGTAAACGCCGAGATGCTTTCGATCTTGCCGCGGCCATATGTATAGGCGTCGTCCGCTGGACGATCCGAGACCCTCACCGAGAAGAATGTCAGCGCCGCACCCAGCAGGTCCAATCCCGAGTGTGCCGCGTCAGACAGCATACCCAGAGAGCCCGTCAGGATTCCCGTCACGATCTTCAGAATGGTCATCCCGGTTGCAGCTGCAACCGATACCAACGCGACGGCGCGCTTCTCTTTGCTCATCTGTTCCGCATTGGTTTGTGCTACCGTCGCCGCCATGGAATAAGCCTACAACGCTGGGTTGGTATCTGCTAGAGCGTGTTGCGGATTCTGGTGCACTAAGCCTTCACCCCGCGGTACAGCCCCGCAATGCCAAAGCTGTATGGAGTCCATGAGACCTCGCTGAAGCCTGCTCGCCGCATAATCTCCAGCATCTCCGGCGGCGGCGGAAAGCGGTGCACCGAGGCAGGCAGATAGCTGTACGCTCCTCGCGCTCCCGACAGCGCTGCCCCAATCGTGGGCAGTACGTGGCGGAAATAAATCGCGTACAGCTTGCCCATCAGTCCGCCCGGTTCATTGAAGTCAAGGATGCCGATCTCGCCCCCCGCGTTCAATGCGCGATGAAACTCCTCCAGCCCTGCGCGGTAATTGGCCAGATTGCGAAATCCGAAGGCAGACACAATCAGATCCAGCGAGCCGGAAGCCAGCGGCAGGCGCAGTGCATCCGCCTCAATCGCCACGGCCCCCAGTTGTGTAAATTTAGCTGCGCCACGAATCAGCATATTATGGGCGAAGTCTGCCGCAAGAATCGGCTGCGCATTGGCGGGGCGCCTGCGCAGCAGCGCCATCGTCATGTCGCCGGTGCCGCAGCAAATATCCAGGATCTTCGCCGCGGTCGCGCCAACACAGCCCGAAAGCGTCGCGCCGTACGCCACCACCACAAGCGGTCGATGTTCAGGGATAGGACGTGGTTGAGCAGGTCATAGCGCGGCGCGATGGTGTCGAACATCTCACGCACTGCCGCTGCTGCCGCTTGCTCATCTCCCGTGCCTTCGGGCTGTGCGCCGGGTGCCGCCATGCTCAACGAGCCTTCCTCCTTACCAGCATGGATTCGGCTGCCCCTGACATCTCCTCGGTTGTCACGTCTTCGACCACGATCGCGTTACCGATACCCTCCGGCAGCACAAAGCGTCGAATCCCGGCAAAATTCTTTTTGTCACCCGCCGAAGCCGCCAGCAGTTTCTCTGCAGAAAGCGAGGCACGCGGCAGCGGCCCATAGAGATCGATTATTTTTCTCATGCGCTCAGCCTGCTCTTCCGTGATCGTCGCCCGCCGCCGGCCTAACTCCACCGCGGCCAGCATGCCCAGCCCCACGGCCTCACCGTGCAGAAATTTCTTGAAGCCGGTAGCTGCTTCCAGCGCGTGCCCCAGCGTGTGCCCAAGATTCAGCAGCATGCGCACGCCCGCTTCGCGCTCATCCGCGCTAACCACAGCGGCCTTGACGGCGATCGACGAAGCGATGACATACTCGAGCGCCTTGGGGTCGCGCGAAAGTATCGTCGCGGAGTTGTGCTCCATGAACCGAAGAGCCGCGCATCGCGAATCATGCCAGCCTTAATGCTTTCGTAGAGGCCCGCCCTCAGCTCGCGAATCGGCAGCGTCTGCAGTGTTCGACATCCGCAAAGACAGCACGCGGCTGGTGGAAGCTGCCGATCAGATTTTTGCCTTCCGGCAGATTCGCACCCGTCTTGCCGCCGATCGCTGAGTCCACCTGTGCCAGCAGGGTGGTCGGCACTTGCACGTAGTCGATGCCGCGCATGTAGATTGCAGCCAGAAAACCGCACAGGTCGCCGATAATGCCGCCGCCGAAAGCAATCAGCAGCGAGGAGCGGTCTGCGCCAGCCTTGGCCATCTCCCGCGCCAGGCACTCGATGCTGGCCAGACGCTTGTGCGCTTCGCCGGCGGGCAGAAAAAGGATTGCGGGCGGCTCATTGCCGAATGACTCCAGAAACTTCTCCGACCACAGCGCCCAGATCTCCGCTGAAGTGAGTACAAACACTCGCTGCGGTTTGCGGCCAACCGCGCGCTGAATGCGAGGCTGAAGCGATTGCAGCAGACCGTCTCCGGTCAGGACCGGATAGTTCGCCGAACTGGTTTCAACTGGTATGTTTGCCACGTTCCATTCATCCTATCGCACCCGGCAGAAGGAACCCCTAGGGCCTACCGTTTCTGCATGATAGCCTCACAGAATGAGCGGTACGCTGGAGACGGATTTCCTGATTGTGGGGGCAGGCATCGCGGGCCTGCGCGCTGCGATTGAACTGGCTGGGGTTGGCCGTGTTCTCGTCATTACCAAGGAAGAACTCGGCGAGTCGAACACAAACTATGCGCAGGGCGGTATCGCGGTCGCCCTTGGCGGCGAAGAGGATGTCGAGCTCCACCTTGAAGACACCATCCGCGCTGGCGATGGCCTGGTCAATGAAGCTGCCGCAGCCGTGCTGGTAGAAGAAGGCCCGTTGCGAGTGGAAGAATTATTCCAGTGGGGCACGCACTTCGACCGTTAAACGGTGAGCTCGTGCTTACTCGCGAGGGAGCCCATAGCCGCTCCCGCATTCTGCACGCCAACGGCGATGCCACGGGCGCCGAGATCGGCCGTTCGCTGCTTGCACACGCACGCGGAATTTCCAACATCAGCTTGCCGAGTGGATCACCTGCGAGGACCTTGTCCTCGATGGCGATAGCGTCGTCGGTCTCAGCATGGTTACGCAGCAGGGCGAGCGTCAGACCGTCAGCGCCCGCGCCATCCTGCTGGCCAGCGGTGGCGCGGGCCAGGTTTACAGCGACACCACCAATCCCGCCGTGGCTACCGGCGACGGCATAGCCATGGCATGGCGCGCCGGCGCCGCCATCGCAGACATGGAGTTCTACCAGTTCCATCCCACCGCCCTCAGCCTGCCCGGCGTGCCGCGCTTCCTGCTCAGCGAAGCCCTTCGCGGCGAGGGAGCCTGGCTGCGCAACGACAAGCAGGAGCGCTTCATGGAGCGCTATCATCCCCTGCTCGAACTCGCCCCCCGCGATGTGGTGGCTCGCGCGATTACCCGCGAAGGCATGGGTGCTCGTCCCGGCGAGTCGCGCCCCGTATACCTCGACATGCGACACGTCACCGAGATCAATCTCGCAGAGCGCTTCCCCCGTATCAGCGCCTTCCTCAGCGAGCACGGTCTCTCTCTCGCAAAGGCCCTGATCCCAGTGCGCCCCGCCGCGCACTACTTGATGGGCGGAGTACAGACCGACGTGCATGGCCGCACCTCGCTCAGGCGTCTCTACGCTGCGGGCGAAGTGGCCTGCACCGGAGTGCACGGGGCCAACCGCCTCGCCAGCAACTCGCTGCTGGAAGGCCTCGTCTTTGGTGCTCGCGCCGCAGCAGAGATGCGCGATGAAACAACTCTCTCCGGCAAGATCGAAGCTTTGCCTGTTGCGGCCGAACCTCCCGCGAACGAACAGCAAATGCAATCCTCAACAGCTGATTTGGCCGCAGCCATTCAACACACCATGTGGAATAAAGCAGGATTGCTCCGCGACCGCGAGGGTCTTGAAAGCGCAGCGGTAGACCTCGAAGACATTGCCACCACCATGCCGGTTGCAGAGACCCGCGAAGCCATCGAACTTCGCAGCCTCCACGCCGTCGGTTCGCTCATAGTCCGCTCCGCGCTGGCCCGTCACGAAAGCCGGGGAGCCCACTACCGCAACGACTACCCTAATCGCGACGACGCTAACTTCCAAAAGCACTCCGTAGTGCGCGGAGGAGGCCCGGTAGAGTTCGTAGAAAGCTGAGATCAGGCGCAGCGACTAAGTAAACACGGATGGGCGCACTCTTACTAGCCTGCCACGTCGGCCTTCTTGACCGGAATCATTAGCGACAGCGCCACGCAGAGCGCCAGTATCGCCACGATTACGATCAGCGAGATGTACACCGGAATCTCGATCGAGTGCGAAGTCAGCATCTTCAGCGCGACAAAGGCCAGGATCGCCGCCAGGCCATAGTGCAGCAGCCGAAATCGATCCAGAAACCCGCTCAGCGCGAAGAACAGGGAGCGCAGCCCGAGAATAGCGAAGATGTTCGAGGTGTAGGCGATGAAGGGCCGCCGCGTGACTGCCAGCACCGCTGGGATCGAATCTAATGCGAAGATCAGATCCGTGACCTCGATCGCCAGCACGATGATCAGAAATGTTCGAGCGCTCAACTCTGCGCCATGCGGTTCTGAGCGCGCCTGAATCCACTTCAGCCACTTCGGAGCGGCATGCGCGCTCGCTGGATCGGAGGCCTCCGGCGCGGGTCGCGCAAGCCGTATCGCCGCCACCAGCAGAATCACGCCGAAGACATATTGGATCCACGCGAAGTGCTCCAAGAGGGAAACGCCGGCGAGAATAAACAACGCCCGCATGACGACTGCGCCCCCGATGCCCCACAGCAGGGCGCGATGCTGATCCGCCGGGTTTAGCTTGAAGCTGCGAAAGAGCAGTAGGAAGACGAATAGATTATCAACGCTAAGCGATGTCTCGATCAGGTAACCGGAGACGAACTCCAGCGCAGGCTGATGCCCCTGTGTGCGCAAGATCCAATAAGCGAAACATCCCGCTATTGCCGCAAGGAATGCTGTCCATCCCCACGCCACCCGCACAGGGACCGCGTGGTCTTCCCCTTTCGGCAGAAAGAAGTCCGCCAGCAGCAGCACCACCACCAGTGCGTGAAAGGTGATCCAGTAGAGGATAGGTGCGCCTTCGATCATCGAGAATCTCCCCTTTGCATCGAAGCCAAGGTCGCCATAGCGCTGCCCTCAGCGCTGATTGATAAGTCGGATCGCCTCAAGAAAAGTGTCGCCCGCAATGGTCAGGCTCTTGGCACTCAGCTTGTCCATCGTATCCTGTACCGTATGGTGGTATTCGTTGTTCGGCCCGTAATCCAGATCGATCACGTCCACGCTAGGCACACCACGCTGCACAAACGGAATGTGATCATCGTCAATCGTTGACTCCGTCTGGAAGAAGTGCGACTGGTAGCCATATTTCGTTGCCGCCTGCTTCACGATGTCCACCAGCCATCCAGTCGAATTCGAATCTCGAACAATATCCAGATCCTTGTCGCCGATCATGTCTGCCATCACCAGCGCCTTCACTTTCTTCAGCGTGCCGTCGTTTTGCCACTTGGCGGCCAGGTGTCTGCTGCCGTACGTCGAATCGGATCGAGACCAGGCCTGGATCGCCTCTTCGCCATCGAAGAAGACCAGCCACACGCTGTAGCCTTCCAGCTTCGGCCCACGCAGATGCGTAGCCAGCTCGATCAGCAGCGCCGACGTAGCCGCACCGTCGTTCGCTCCCACAAAGCTCGTATCGCGCAACGGGTAGTTGGTGTCGTAGTGCGAGCCCAGCAGGATCACGCCATCTTTCCTGCCGGGGAAGCGCACGATGAAGTTATGCATCTGCATCGGCCCGGCGGGAGTGTTTGCCGTAAAGGCGTCGTCCTCCAGCCAGTCTTTTGCGAAGGTCTTCTTGATGTAAGCCTCAACCTTGCGATGTCCCTCGCTGCCCAGCGGCCGGGGGCCCAGGTTCACAATCTGCTGCGTAATCTCCAACGCGCGTGTACCGTTGAAGTGTTCCAGAGCCGCACCGGCAGCCGCTCCCACCGCCAGCGCCAGCGCCAGCACGGCGGCAAACTGTTGAACCCACCTGTACGCCGGGCGACCCGCCATCATGCCTGCTCTGCCTTCTTCTTCCGATGATCGGGATGCACCATGTACGCGACCCCCATGCTCACGAAATACAAGATCACCATGGGTGCAGCGAACACGCACATCGTCAGCACATCCGGCGTCGGCGTGATAATCGCCGCAATTATAAAGATTGCGAGGATCGCGTAGCGCACGTTCTTCCACAGGAATCCGGCGCTCACGATTCCGAACAGCGCCAGAAACATGATCAGAATCGGTAGCTCAAACGTGAGTCCCAACCCAAGGATTACCGTCATGAACAGGTCGGTATATTCGTTGATCTCAATCAGCGGCTTGAAGTCCGACGAATACCCAATCAGAAACTCCAGCGCATGCGGGTAGACCAGCTTGTATCCAAAATAAGCGCCCGCCAGAAACAACCCCACTGTCGCTGACATGAACGGCACTACGTACTTCTTCTCGTTCTGATAGAGCCCGGGCGATATAAACATCCATACCTGGTACAACACAAACGGCGATGCCAGAATCGCCCCGCCCACAAAGCTGATCTTCAGGTAGAGATTAAAAGGGTCGATGGGATTGTGGTACACAAGCTGCGTATCGAGATTGTGAGCCTTCAGAGCAGTCACAATCGGCGCTTCCATGAAGTGGTAGATCTTCGCGTGGAATGCGTAGGCGATGAAGAAAGCCACCACGATGAAGACGGCCGAGCGGATGATCCGCCGGCGCAGTTCCTCTAGGTGCTCCATCAGGCTCATGCCGGGCAGGTCTGCACGATCGTTCACTGCTGCGCGTGCGCGGTCTATCAAATCAGCCATGTTGGATCGGGGCCTGTTCGCTCTCTGCCATAGGGGCGGTATCGGGATACATCTCTGTTCCCGGCAGCTTCGCAGTTACAGCCTTCGCTGCCTCCGCTTCCACTCGTTCAGCTTCCCGCGCAATACCATCCTTGGCCGCCTCGGCCATTGCCGGTGCCGTCTCAACTTCGGGCGATGGCGCAGCCGTCTCCGTCGCGTCAAAAAGCTCAGCTTGCCGCTGCGAATAAAACTCCTCCGCCGACACGGGGCTAGCCTCAATCGGCGTTTCCACCGGAGGCACCGGGATCACCTCGGCCACACTCTCCGCAGTCGCGTCCGGCTCGTCGGTCCGCATTCGATTGGGTCGCTCGGCATGAACCGTCTCGCCCACCGACGGGGGCATAATCGTCGGCGTCGTCTCACCAGTCCCAACCGGCGCCGAAGCGCCACCAACCCCAGCTGCTGCAGCCTCGTTTGAGAGTGCCAGCGCGGCCTGCGTCTCGGCCTCCAGCTTTTTCTGCCGGTCAGCCTGCTCGGCGGCACGCAACTCGTCTTCCATCTGCATCTTGAAGTCGTTGCTGGCGCGGCGAAACTCCATCATCAGCTTGCCCGCCTGGCGCGCAATCTCCGGCAGCTTCTTAGGGCCAAAAAGGACCAGCATCAGCCCAAATATGAAGATGGAATCCATGAAATGCATCGGTCACCATGATACAAGCGATTCCCAAGGGCCCACAAATGCCTCCGCGGCCCCATCAAATCGCCCGTATTCCTGACAAAATACTTCACCTAACATACGTTCCCAGCTCAATTGCGGTTGTATTAGAATCGGAAAAGTTGCCCGTTTTCCGGTTTCGCTTGATTTCCTGCGACTCCGGCTAGTAGCGCGCATCTTATGTTACAGGTTGCAACATCCCCGTGGGTTGGGCGCCGTCTCCTCGGCACAGCGAATCCACTGCAGCCATGAATTGCTTTCAACATCCCCGTCCGGCCGCAAGGTGAGCTGGACTGAAGGCGGAAGATTTTGAGTGTATTGACTGAAGTTATCGCACCTGCGCGAGAGGAATCTGCGGGCGACACCTGCTCGCTCGACCACTACCTCACGCTCCCCGACCACACCATGGACGACCGCATCGCGGTCGCGCGCGCGCGCCTCGGCACCACGACCGTTCTCCTCGGCCACCACTACCAACGCGACGAAGTTATTCGATTTGCTGACTTTACCGGCGATTCCTACAAGCTCTCGAAGATTGCCGCCGAAACCCGCGCCAAATACATCGTCTTCTGCGGCGTCCATTTCATGGCCGAAAGCGCCGACGTCCTCGGCCGCGAGGATCAGCAGGTCATCCTGCCGGACCTGAACGCTGGCTGCTCCATGGCGGACATGGCCGAGATCGGCCAGGTTGAAGATTGCTGGGAGTCCCTCGAGCGTCTCGGCCTCACCGCCACCATGGTGCCGCTCACCTACATGAACTCCGCAGCCAACATCAAGGCCTTTTGCGGCGAGCGCGGCGGCCTGGTCTGCACATCGTCGAACGCGCAGGCAGCTTTTCAGTGGGCCTTCGCCCGCGGCGAAAAGATTCTCTTCCTGCCGGATCAGCACCTCGGCCGTAACACTGCATTTGCCATGGGCATTCCTCTAGACCAGATGGTTGTCTGGGATCCATACCAGATCAACGGCGGTGTTGCGCCGGATCGACTGCGCGCGGCCAAAGTCGTGCTGTGGAAAGGCCACTGCTCCGTGCATCAGCGCTTTCTACCGGGACACGTCGATGCCGTCCGTGCCAAGTATCCCGGCATCCAGGTCATCGTTCATCCCGAGTGCCGCTGGGAGGTTTGCCAGAAGTCCGACGGCCTGGGCTCTACTGAGCGCCTCATCAAGTTCGTAGACGATGCGCCCGCGGGAACCAGCTTCGCCGTCGGCACTGAGATTCATCTCGTCAACCGCATGGCACAGCGTGCTGCCGAACAGGGCAAAAAGGTCATCACGCTCGACGACAGCGGGTGTCTCTGCACCACCATGTATCGCATCTCGCCCCAGCACCTCGCTTGGGCGCTTGAAAACCTGCTCGAAGGACGGGTTGTCAATCAGATCAAAGTGCGCGACGATGTCAAACAATGGGCGCGAGTAGCGCTCAATCGAATGCTCGAGATTTCCAATACGCCACAAGTCGAGGCCCGGGATTGAAGGTATTCACGCTCGAAGAGGCACAAGCTGTCCTTCCTGTCGTTGAGGCGCTCCTCAAGCGCGCCATGGAAGCTCGCCGCTCCGTGACAGAGATCGAGCAGGGCCTGCAGGAGCTAGGCCAGCGCATCTCTCTTTCGGGCGGCATGCGCGTAGACGTGCCTGCAGTTAAACGTCAACGCACAGCGCACGCCCTTTTCGCCGAGCAGGTGCAGGAACTAGTCACCGAGATCGATTCCATTGGCGTCGAAGTCAAGGACCTCGATTCCGGGCTACTCGATTTCCCTTGCAAGCTGGAAGATCGTGTAGTTCTTCTCTGCTGGAAACAGGGCGAAGACCGCATCACCCACTGGCACACCATGGAAGACGGCTTCCGCGGCCGCAAACCCATCGACGACCGCTTCCGCCGCAGCAAACCCAACTAGCGCCAACGCCGAATCACCACACGATGTAGACTCAACGAGCGAGTCACGCATGAGTCAGAATGCGTGCCACTGGAGCTCACAGAGTGACGCCTGGCTCGGCCGCGCTTCCCATTACAGCTCAACGCAGGATTGCCCGCCGGTTGCTGCCCTTGCTCTTCATGATTTACGTCATCGCCTTCGTGGACCGCGTAAACATTGGCTACGCCGGCCTCGACATGACCCGCGAGCTACACTTCTCCAACGAAGTCTTCGGCTTCGGAACGGGAATATTCTTCGTCGGCTACTGCCTGCTCGAAATTCCCGGAGCATTGCTCGCCCAGGGCTGGAGCGCGCGCAAGTGGATCGCCGCGATCATGATGGTCTGGGGAACGCTCGCTTCTCTCACTGGCCTCATCCACACCGCCGCTCAATTCAACATCATCCGTTTTTTTGTCGGACTGGCCGAAGGCGGCATGTTTCCCGCCATGATCGTCTATCTAACCCACTGGTTCCGGCATGAAGACCGCGCCAAGTCCATGTCCCTCTTCATGGTCGCCGTTCCTTTCGCCACAGCCTTCGGAGGCATGATCTCCGGGCGCTTGCTCAGCTTGCATTGGCTTGGACTCGCCGGTTGGCGATGGGTTCTCATCCTCGAAGGCGCCCCCGCCGTCATCATCGGGATAGTGGCCTATTTCTACATGACGGATTGGCCGCAGGATGCACGCTGGCTCAAGACCGAAGAGCGGGAGTGGATCGTCGCTGAGCTCAAGCGCGAGAATCTCAATAAGCAGAATGAGCACGCCCACGTGAGCATCCTGACGGCGCTCCGGCAGCCTGTCGTTCTCCTGCTCGCGTGCTCGTACTTTTGCTCCAACCTTACCGTGTATGGGCTCATCTTCTGGCTTCCCAAGATGGTGCAGAAGTTCGGCGGCCTCACCAATCTGCAGGTAAGCCTCGTGGCGTCGATCCCATACCTCTGCACGATTCCGGCTATGCTGCTCGTCAGCTGGCACTCTGACAAGACCAGCGAGCGAAGATGGCACACCGCTCTCGCAATGTTTGCGACGGCCCTGGGATTGATCATCAGCCAGCTTCCCGGCCTTGGCCCTTACGTTGCGATGGCAGGTTTCTCCATGGCGGTCATGGGCGTGCTCACGTACCTTCCGTGCTTCTGGACCATCCCCACACGCGTACTCAGCCCCGCTGTTGCCGCGGCCGCCGTCGGTTTCATCACGCTGGGAAATCTCGGAGGCCTCGCTGGACCATATGCCATCGGTTTCCTCACAGATCTCACCGGAACCTACGTTGCAGGCATGCTTCTGCTGATTGCATCGGCCACGACCTCCGGCCTCATCGTGCTGAGCCTGCGCGTGCGCTGAAGCATGTCAATGGCCGGCTTCGTGTCGCGTTCAATCACAGCCGGGTCCTTTTGACAAACAATAATAATTATCGTTTAATAAGAAGTATGAAATCAGCCGTCGAAGCACGTTTCCGGGAACTGTGCGCAGAGCATGGCCTCGCCGCGACGCATCAAAGGCTGGTTTTGTTCGAGGTCTTGCAGAGTATGACCGGACACCCCAGTCCGGAAGAAGTCTACGCGCGAGTCAGAAAGCGGATCCCCTCCGTCTCCCTCGCCACCGTTTACAAAAATATTCACTTGTTCATCGAGAGCGGCATGTTCCGCGAGGTCAGCCCCCACCACGGGTCACTGCGCGTGGAGGTCAACGCACTGCCGCATCACCACCTTGTATGCGTGGTCTGCAGATCTATTTCGGATATCGACGAGAGGGAATTGGGCCTCCTCAAAAAACCGAAGAGACTCAATGGCTTTCTGGTAGAACGCTACGCAGTCGATGTTCTCGGCCGCTGCCCGTCGTGCCAGGAAAAATCCTGATCGCAACGTCATAACTTTTTACTTCCCCCATTCCACTTTTACTTACCTAAGAAAGAAGAGGAGTCATACATGCTAGCTATCGGCGAAAAGTTTCCCAGCTTCGAAGTCACCGCAGTGGTAAGCCGCGAAAAGGGCAAGGAGTTCGAGCAGATTACCAACGAGTCCTACGAGGGCAAGTGGAAGCTCTATTTCTTCTGGCCCAAGGATTTCACCTTCGTCTGTCCCACTGAGATTGCAGCCTTCGGCAAAATGAACAACGAGTTCGATGCCCGCGACACCCAGATCCTCGGATGCAGCATCGATTCCGAGTTCGTTCACCTGGCGTGGCGCAACAATCACGAAGACCTCAAGGACCTGCCCTTCCCCATGCTCGCCGACATCAAGCGCGAAATCTGCGAACAACTCGGCATCCTCGATCTCCAGGCCGGCGTAGCCCAGCGCGCCACCTTCCTCGTCGATCCCGAAGGCGTCATCCGCTTCGTCTACGTCACCGACCTCTCGGTCGGCCGCAGCCCGGCGGAGGTCCTCCGCGTACTCGACGCTCTCCAGACCGACGAACTCTGCCCCTGCAACTGGCAGAAGGGTCAGGAAACAATCCACGTCTAGTCCGATTCGCAACTCCGAGTGACATATTTCCGAGTGCCCATCCTTGCGCGCAACTGCGGCAAGGGTGGCGCTCACCTTCTACAAGGGGACAAAACATGCAGATTGATCAGTTGATCGATACCCTTCCCGATTATGCGAAGGATCTCAAGTTGAACTACTCCACCCTCGTGCGCCAGAACGCCGACTTCACGCCGCAGCAGCTTTGGGGAACGGTTGTAGCCAGCGCCATGGTCACTGGTAACGACGAACTCACGCGGTCGGTGCTCGATGCCGCCGCAGGCAACATGTCGACGAAGGCCCTCGATGCAGCCAAGTCAGCCGCCGCCCTCATGGGCATGAACAACATCTTCTACCGCTTCCAGCACCTCTCCTCGAACGAGAAGTACAGCACCATGCCTGCTCGCCTGCGCATGAACGCCATCCGCACCCACGGCGTCGAAAGCGTCGACTTCGAGCTTTGGTCCCTCGCCGCCTCGGCCATCAACGGCTGCGGCAAGTGCATCGATGCGCACGAGAAAGTAGTTCGCGAAAAAGGTGCAGCGGAGGAGACTATCCTCGCCGTCGTGCGCGTAGCCTCTGTCATTCACGCGATCGGCTCGGTCCTCGACACCGTCCGCGTGGAACAAACCGTGACCGTCTAACCTGCAACTGCTCTTGTCGCGACACCGCGGCAAGGGCAGCGCAGCACCCTAAGGCTTCCCGCCCGGATTCCACTCAGGCTTCCACGTCGTATCCGCCAGCCACTGCAACGGCTTCATCATCGACGTGATCACCTGCGCCATGTGCGTAAAGTCGACATGCCCCACATCATCGCTGGGCTGGTGATAGTCGCTGTGCATGCCGTAGCTGGAGATGGTGTGAGCCACCACCCCGCTCTTCGCCAGCGCATAGTTATCCGATCGCTGAAAGAACTTCTGGTCGGGCCGAGGATCAGCCACGATATTCGCGCCATGTTTCGCCAGTTCCGCGCCCAGGGTACTGCGTTCATATCCCGTCAGCCACACGCTCCCTTTGGGAACAAGCGGATCCGCGCGGCCAATCATCTCAAACTCAATATTCGCCACAATGTGATCAAGCGGCACCGGTGGATGCTCGAGGAAGTAGTGATTGCCAAATCCTCCCAGCTCCTCCGACCCAAACAGCGCAAACAGAATCGTCCGCTGTGGCCGTTTCCCGCGCGACAAAGCTCGCGCCAACTCGATCACCGCCGTGCTGCCGGAGGCGTCGTCGTCCGCGCCGTTATAGATCGTGTCGCCCTTCACCGCCGGCCCAATGCCAAGATGATCCAAGTGCGCCGTCAGCAGAAGCGCTTCGCCGGCCGCATCCGTGCCCCTCAGAATCCCTACCGCGTTCCAGGTCTCATCACGCGGCACCTTCTCATAAGTTTTCAGCCGCACCAGCACTTGGTCCGGTAGCGGCGACGGCATCTTTGCCTCCTGCAGGAAGCTGCCGCCATCACCGCCCGGAGCCAGCCCGAAGCTCTGGAAGAGCGACGCTGCAAACTGGGCCGCCAAATGCTCGTCGCGAGTAGCGCTGCCGCGCCCGTGCAATTCGTCCGAAGCGAGAAAGTTCATATCCGCCTGCACGCAAGCGTTACACAGCCGCAGCGGAGCGGGGGTAGGGTGTTTGGCGGTCGAACTATGCTGCCCCTGGGCTGGAAGCCATAAGGCGATCGACAGTAGCGCTACACAAAAATGTTTTGCCATTCCACTGCAGTATAGAGTCCACTGTCCCACACTCCAACCCGTCATCGTTTCCTCTCGAATACCCCCTCGCAATCGACACGAAGCATTCATCTGCCGGTGCTATGCTCATAACGTTGGGTGCGGCGATTTCAGCCTCACCGTTTCCCCCGGCTCTTTTAAGTGCAAATGCGTTTGTCCAAAAAGTTCTTCCTATGTGCGAGCGCCCTCGTGGCTCTGTCGCTGCTCCCTTTGCTGACGAGCTGCAGCCGCTTCCGCCCCCATGCCAAGGCCGACATAGTCTATGTGATGGTCAAGCAGACATTTCTGCGTGATCGCGTAGCCGCCGTCTCCAATCGCATCGCGCCTGTCGTAAACGGCCAGCGCCTCGAGGTCATCGAGAGAGGACGCCGCTTCCTCAAGGTCAAGACTGAGAAAAATGAAATTGGATGGATCGAAGACCGCGCCGTCATCGACGCCGCTATCTACCAGGGCTTTGAAGATCTCGACAAGACCCATCAGAATGACCCCGTCATCGCGACGGCCGTCCTCCGCGACGACCTCTACGTCCACCTCACTCCGGGCCGCGATACTGAGCGCTTCTACCTGCTTCCCGAGGGCGAAAAGCTGCAACTACTGGTCCGCGCGTCCGTTCCCAAGCCGCAGTCTGCCTGGGGAGCGCTGCCCAGGCCCATAGCCACGCCGTCAAAGACCGCCAAGCCCGGCGCCACCCCTGCTCCCGCGCCCACTGCGCCAAAGGTCGCCGCCAAGCCGGATGCCGCTGCCTCCAAACAGCCAGCAACTCCAGCCACAACGGCACCCGCACCCCCAGCCAACACTGAGCCAGTACCCCTGGAAGACTGGTGGCTCGTGCGCAGCAGCAAGGGTCGCGTTGGATGGCTCCTCGCTCGCCGCATGGATGTCGATGTGCCCGAAGCCGTGGCAGGTTACGCAGAAGGGCAGAAGATGGTTGGAGCCTACGTGCTCGCCACGGTTACCGACCCTGAAGCCACCACGCCCGACAAACAGGTCTCCGAGTACGTCACGGTCCTCAATGCCTACAAAGACGGACTCCCATACGACTTTGACCAGGTCCGCGTCTTCACCTGGAACCTGAAGAAGCATCGCTATGAGACCGCATACCGCCAGCGCAATCTGCGGGGCTACCTGCCCGTCGCGGTGGCGAACAAGTCCTTTGATGGCGGGCCACCCGTCCCCTCGTTCAGCCTTCGTCAGGCTGTGGGAGACCAGGTCGCTATCGACTCCTCTACGGGAGTCCCCAAACCTGCGCAGATGGAGACGCTCACCTTCCGCATGGATGGAGTCATAGTAAAACGAGTCGCTACCCCCGCCGAGATTGCCGCCACGAGGGCTGCAGCCAAATCCGTCGCCTCAGTCAAGGCTGCCGACAAGAAATCCCGCCACGCCAAGAACCGGCGTGCTGCTAAGTAGCGCACCTTTTTCTTAAGTAGCGCATTTTTCCTGTTGTGTTGACGCGGAATTGTCATCCCGACCGGAGCAAAGCGGAGTGAGGGGTCTTCGCCTTACCAGTTTGCCGCTCCGACATTCTGACGCGTCTCTTGTGGGGTCCGCATCACCCCAGAAACTCCCCGATCGCTGCAACCACAATCTCCTGCTCCTCCGCCCGTAACTCGGGGTAGATAGGCAGAGCGAGCACTTCCAGCGAGGCCCTCTCGCTCTCGGGGAAGTCACCCTTCTTGTAGCCCAGGAATTGCAAACATTCCTGTTCGTGGAGCGGCACAGGATAATAAATCTCCGACCCGATTTTTCTTGAGTTTAGAAACTCCCTTAACGCATCGCGCCGTTGCACGCGAATCACGTACTGGTGGAAGACATGCTTCGCCCGAGGATGGCTGGTTGGCAGCACCACGCCGTGTGTGGGATAAACCTTCTCCGCATCCACCACTCCCGCCGCGCGGAAGAGCCGGTCATAGTTCGCGGCAAGCTGTCGGCGCTGCTCGTTCCACTTGTCAATGTAGGCCAGCTTTACCATCAACACCGCCGCCTGCACGCTGTCCAATCGGCTGTTCCAGCCGATTTCATCGTGGTAGTAGCGTCGGCGCATGCCATGTGCGCGCAACATCCGCGAGCGCTCCGCCAGCTCGTCGCTCGCCGTCGTTACCATGCCCGCATCGCCGCAGGCACTCAGATTTTTCGTCGGATAGAAGCTGAACGCCGCGGCATCTCCCAGCGCGCCTGCCGGCCGCCCATCCCACTCCGCTCCAAATGCCTGCGCTGCATCTTCAATCATCAGCACGCCAAAGCGCTTCTGCAGCGTCTCAAAGCGATCCCACTCCACCGTCTGCCCATACAAATGTACTGGCAGCACGGCGCGCATCCGTGGGTGCGCCTCCGACATCAGCACCGATTCCACCAGGCCCGCGTCCAGGTTGAGGCTCACCGGATCGATATCCGCCAACACCGGCTTCGCTCCCGCACGCAATATCGAGCTCACCGTAGCGAAAAAAGTAAAGGGAGTCGTCACCACGGCGTCGCCCTCGCCAATCCCCGCCGCCGCCATTGCCAACCAGAGGGCGTCCGTGCCGCTGGCGCAACCAATGCCGTGCTTCACCCCACAGTGGGTCGCCGCCGCCTTCTCAAACTCAACTACGGGTTCACCCAGGATGTAATGCTGTGTCGCGAAGACTTTTTCCACAGCGGCCAGCATTTCCGGGCCAATCTCCGCGTATTGCCGGGAAAAATCTAATACCGGCACCGGGGTCGAACCTGCGGCCGGGGCGCCCTCAATTGGGGCTACTCTCGTCTCTGAAACTTTCTGTTCGGGCATATATTCAATGCTAGCACCGCTCTCACGCCATATTCCTTCGGCCATACGCGCCTGAACCGGCATCTCTCCGGCTTTTGGACAGAGTTTCCGCACATCCACGCCCAATTTTTGCGCATCGTACAAATGGGTTGTAACGGTATCGCATCCGGAACCACAATTGTTTGTGCGGGATGCAGCGCCAAAAGCAATCGCAGGAAAAAGCGCGAGCGGGCAGTTGATATTGAGGGCTGCGGACTATATGTTGTTAGCACACATTTGAGTGTCTGCCCGGAGTCGCGGGCGCTGACACGAGTTCCTTGCGCTGTATGCGTGACACGAAGTGATAACCAGAAGAAGCAGGAGATCGGCCCATGGAAAGCAAGCCGGCACAGAACATTCAGGACACATTCCTGAATACGGTCCGCAAAGATAAAACTCCCATCACGATCTACCTCGTAAGCGGCGTAAAGCTCACGGGAAAGATCCGGTCCTTCGACAAGTACTCAGTGCTGCTGGAGAACAACAGTCAGGAACAGTTGATCTTCAAGCATGCGATCTCGACCGTGGTCAGTAACCGGGCTGTGATGCATACGGAACATCGGGCAACCACTGCACCTGGTCAGACTGCGGGGGCGCCTGCCACAACTCCGCTTACTCCCGCCGGCGCACCGGCAACGGAGAACCCTGTCGCGAGTCCACGTTCCTGATAAGACTGCGGTGCAGGGCCATGACCGGGCGGCATAGGCATGGATGACAATCGATTGAAGAGCACCGGCGTTTCCCCGGAACGTGCCCTGTTGGTGGCCGTAGACCTGGGACAGCGCCGCGAAGGTGTGCCGCGGACTGCCTCGCTGGCTCGCGCTGCGGCCTCCGCTGCGACTGCGGACGAAGACGAAAGAAATCCCATCACTACTCTGGAAATGAGCTCGGACGCGGCCCTCGAAGAGTTTCGCGAACTGGTGACCAGCGCCGGAGCCGAAGTAGTCGCCGAAGTGGAGCAGCGCCGCCAGAAGGCCGATCCTGCCACCCTTATCGGGTCAGGCAAGGTTGAGGAGATCGCTGCTGTCGCAGCCTCCTCTAATGCCACCCTCATCCTCTTTGACCATGATCTGACGCCAACACAGCAGCGCAACCTTGAGGAAGCCCTGCCGTGCCGCGTCGTGGACCGCACCCAGCTTATTCTGGACATCTTTGCCCGCCACGCCCGCACCCGCGAGGGTCAGCTTCAGGTGGAACTTGCCCAGTTGGAATACATGCTGCCGCGCCTCGCCGGGCGAGGACACTCCATGTCCCAGACCGGCGGCGGCATCGGCACCCGAGGCCCCGGCGAAACTCAACTCGAAACCGACCGCCGCAAAATTCAGCGCCGGCTCGTTCAGCTCCGCCGCGATCTTGAGGCCGTTCGCCGCGTCCGCAGCCTGCAGCGCGAGCGCCGCGAATCTGTTCCTGTACCCACCGTTGCGCTTGTGGGCTACACAAATGCCGGGAAAAGCACCCTTTTTAACGCGCTCACAGATGCTGGTGTGCTTGAGTCCTCACGCATGTTCGCCACGCTCGATCCCAAACTGCGGGCCATTCAGCTGCCCTCGCGCCGCAAAATCCTGCTGTCCGACACCGTGGGCTTCCTGCGCAACTTGCCTCACACGCTGGTTACATCTTTCCGAGCCACCCTCGAAGAAGTGCAGAAGGCCGAAGTTCTGCTGCACGTATGCGACGTCTCCAGCCCGGTATATGAAGAGCAGCGGTCAGAGGTGGAGAAGGTGCTCGACGAACTGGAGGCGCTCAATAAGCCCCGTGTCGAAGTGCTGAACAAGATGGACCTGCTCCCAGGCGGGCAGGCGGAGAACTTGAGGGCGCAGGGGTTACTGGTAATCTCTGCACGGACCGGGCAGGGAATCGATGAGTTGCTCCGCCGCATTGATGCGGCATTGGTTACAGATCCGGTTGTGCGCCAGAATTTTGTCGTCCCCCAGGAAGAGGGGGCGGTTCTAGCCGCGCTTGAGGGCGGCACGGTGCTTCATCAGCGCGTATTTGACGGCAATAGTGTGCACCTCTCCGTCGCCGGACCGGCCTCGCTGCTTTCAAGATATCGGCGTTTTCGGGTGCCAGACGCAGGTACGGGTCGCGATGGCGGGAGCGGAGCAACGTCCCAGGATCACGACCCGTCCGACCCTGAACCGGGTCTAGGTAATACCTGATAGTTTACGCCCCGTTAGGTACTAGTCAATGGAAATAGCGTTGAATTTCGACCCCTCGTGAGATTTGTTTGAAGACTGCGACCAGGTGAGCAAAATCACACTTAATGGTTTTGAACAGATTTTGGGCTGCCAAGAGGTGCGGTTTTTCGCATTTTGAAACGTTTCAATTCGCACTAAAATGAGCACTCTTACAGCGTCTAAAGTGCGTCGTTTTGCGCCAAAATGCAGTGTTTCTGCACCTTGTTTGACATGCGCAAAAGGCTCTGTTAAATCTAGATGTTCCGCAAACATTCCCGCACCGCAATACGGTAAACGATGGACGAAATTCTCCAGCAACTCGGCGAGCTACTAATCGGCAGTGTGCCGACGATCCTGCTTTTTCTCATGCTGGTGGTTGCGTACGAGTTTCTGGTTTACAAGCCCCTGATGCGGATGCTGGAAGAGCGGCGCAACCGCACCACTGGCGCGGTTGAGAAGGCCCACGACGCAATCTCCGCCGCCGACGCCAAGGCGCAGGAGTATGAGACCAAGCTCCGGGCCGCCCGCATGGCCGTTCTGAAGGCCCGCGAAGAACGCGTGCAGCAGTGGAATGCGGAGCGGGAGAAAGCGCTGGAAGCCGCCCGCCAGCAGGCCCACGAGCGCATCCTGGCGGCGAAAAGCGAGTTGGATGGCGAAGTAGTTGCGGCGCGCAAGACCATCGAAAGTTCCGCGGACCAGCTGGCGGGGCAGATTCTGAGGGCCGTTTTAATGGCGGATGCGGCTCCCGCGGAGAGTACCCGTTGAAACTCAGTATTACCAGATCCGGTTTTGCTATCAGTCTCAGTGCTTTTCTGCTCTGCTTCTCGCTAGCGATTTTTACCAGCGTAGCCCACTCGCAGGACGTTCCCGCGCCGACCAGCAGCACCAGTCAGGCCACCACTCCTGAAAGCGCGCCCGATCCATCCCATGTTGCCGCCGAAGACGTGAAGAAGGCCGAGGAATCTGAAGACGAGACGGCCGCCTTTCGGCATTCTCCCGTAGTCCAGTCGATTGCGCGCATCCTTCACCTGCCGGTCGAAACTACAGCTGAAATCTGTGAGTATCTCAACTTCGCGATCGTGGCGTTTTCGCTTCTTTACGTCCTATTCAAGTTTCTCCCCACTTTCTTCCGCAACCGCAAGGGTGCGATTCAGAAACAGTTGGTGGACGCCCGCAGTGCCACCGAAGTGGCCAGGGAGCGGCTCGATGGAGTAGAGCAGAGGCTCGCTCGTCTCGACCAGGACATTGACGCAATTCGCAAACAGGTCGAGCAGGACGCGGCGCAGGACGAGGTCCGCATCAAGGCCGCGCTCGAAGAAGAGCGGGTCAGGATTGTTGAGTCGGCGGGACATGAAATCGAAGCCGCAGGCGCGGCGGCTCAGCGCGAGTTGAAGCGCTTTGCCGCGGAACTTGCCGTGGAGCGCGCTACCGATCGGCTTTCACTTACTCCTGAGACGGATCGCAAGCTTGTTCATCATTTCGCCCAGGGACTCGGTGAAGGCAAACAGGGAGGCCGCAACTAAATGTCCATTTACGCTTCCCGATATGCCCGTGCTTTTGCCGATGTTGTAGAGAGCGCGAAGCTCAACCCCGCAGCAGTGGATCAGCAGCTCGAAGATTTTGCCGCGACCTGGAACGGCAGCGCTGAGCTGCGCGAGGTCCTGAACAACCCGGCCGTTGCCAACGAGACGAAGGTGGGCGTGCTGGACAAGATCAATACGCGCATGGGCTGCAGTCCGCTGGTCCGCAACTTTCTTGCAGTTCTGATCAACCACAATCGACTCGAGGCCTTCGACGAGATTTTGGCCCAGTACCGGCGCGAGATGCACGCCCGGCTGGGGATCTCAGAGGCGCAGGTGACAACCGCGCGTAAGCTGGACGATGCCGAGCGGCGCGAGTTGGAGGAGCAGGTAGCAAAGCTGGCGGGGCGGCAGGTTTCCGCAAAGTTCGACGAAGACAGTTCGATCCTGGGTGGAGCGGTCGTGCGGATTGGCAGCACGGTATACGACGGCTCTGTGCGGGGCAGCTTGAGCAAGCTGAAGGCGCAGCTGATCGCTGGCTGAGAAACGAATTCAAACATCTTTAAAAGATTTGTTGGGAAAGTGAAGCATGGCTCAGATCAAGGCAGACGAAATCACGCAGCTCCTGCGGGAGCAGATTACCAATTACGATTCGCGCATCCAGGTCGATGAAGTCGGCACTGTGATCTCCCTCGGCGACGGTATCGCCCGCGTTCATGGCCTGGACAAGGCTATGGCAGGTGAGTTGCTGGAGTTTCCGCATGGCATCGCCGGGCTGGCCATGAGCCTCGAAGAGGACCAGGTGGGCGCTGTGCTTCTGGGCGACTACACCGAAATCAGCGAAGGCGACGTGGTCAAGCGCACAGGGAAGATTCTGAGCGTACCTGTGGGCGACGCGATGATCGGCCGCGTGGTGAACGCGCTCGGCCAGCCGATTGACGACAAGGGACCCATCGCGACCACAGAGACTCTGCCGGTAGAGCGCATAGCTCCGGGTGTCATTGCCCGTCAGCCGGTGCGCGAGCCCATGACCACGGGGCTGAAGGCCATCGACAGCATGATCCCGATTGGCCGTGGCCAGCGCGAGCTGATCATCGGCGACCGCCAGACGGGCAAGACAGCCGTCGCGCTCGACACGATCATCAACAACGCGAAGAACAACCTGATTTGCGTTTACTGCGCCATCGGCCAGAAGCGCTCTTCGATTGCACAGTTCGTGCAGACGCTGGCGGAATATGACGCCCTGAAGTACACCATCGTGGTGGCGGCCTCTGCGTCTGAGCCAGCCCCGATGCTCTATCTCGCGCCCTACGCCGCGACTGCAATGGGCGAATATTTCCGTGACAACGGCAAGCACGCACTGGTGATCTATGACGATCTCTCGAAGCATGCCACCGCTTATCGTGAAATCTCCCTGCTGTTGCGTCGTCCCCCGGGCCGCGAAGCTTATCCCGGCGACGTGTTCTATCTCCACTCCCGCCTGCTGGAGCGCTCTGCAAAGACTGAGCGACGAGCACGGTGCCGGATCTCTCACCGCGCTGCCGATTATCGAAACGCAGGCTGGTGACGTGTCGGCCTACATTCCGACCAACGTCATTTCGATCACGGACGGGCAGATATACCTGGAGACGGATCTCTTCAACTCCGGCGTGCGGCCCGCTGTGAACGTCGGGACTTTCGGTAAGCCGCGTAGGCGGCAACGCGCAGATCAAGGCGATGCGGCAGGTGGCGGGAACGCTGAAGCTGGATCTCGCGCAGTATCGCGAGCTGGCTGCCTTCTCGCAGTTTGGCAGCGATCTGGACAAGGTTACGCAGAACCAGCTGAATCGCGGCCAGCGACTCACCGAACTGTTGAAGCAGCCGCAATTCTCGCCCCTGTCCTCCGAAAAGCAGATCGTCATGATCTTCTCGGGAACCAACGGTTACCTGGATGATCTGGCCATCGATCAGATCCGTGGTTTTGAAGTGGGTCTCTACAAGTATCTCGACGGATCGCAGACGGCATTGTTGAACGACATCATCACCAAGAAGACTCTGGACGATGACCTGAAGAACCGGATCCACGCCGCGCTGAAGGAATACAAGGCGGAGTTCATGGCGGAGATCGCGAGCGCGAAGACAACGGCGAAGGCCTAGGGAACAGGAGAGAGATGGCAAACGTCCTCGATTTACGACGGCGCATTCGCAGTGTGAAGAACACGCGCCAGATCACCAAGGCCATGAAGATGGTCTCCGCGGCCAGGCTGCGCCGTGCGCAGGAGCGTGCGCTCTCGGGCCGCCCCTATGCGCAGATGATGGTGAGCATCCTGGAATCGCTTCGTCACCGCGCTGAAATCTACGACCCAAAGTCGGGCGAGTGCCGGCATCCATTGCTGATGACGCGGCCAGAGAAGAATGTTCTGCTGATTGTCGTCACCGGCGACAAGGGTTTCGCGGGCGCATTCAACGCCAACATCGTCAAAGTGGCCACGCAGTTCCTGCTGGACCGTCCCGACCTGGGGATCGATCTTGAAGGTATCGGTCGCAAGGGTCGCGACATGATGCGCAGACGCTTTCCCGCTGCCACCTATGCTGAGTTGAGCGCCGATGAACTCGGCGACGAGATGAGGGCCCCGGAACGCAAGCGGCAAGCCCACATCGAAGTGACCGGAGACCATCCGGGCATACTCGAGAAGCTGGAGTTCGATCGCATTGACGACCTGGGCCGCAACATCTCCCAGCGCTATATCAATGAAGAGATTGATGCCGCGTACATCGTCTACAACGAGTTCAAGTCGGTACTGGCGCAGCGCGTCGTAGTGGAGAAGATTCTTCCTATCATCGAAGTAGGCAAGCAGCAGATTGCCGGTGCGCAGGAGATGACCCTCGAAGAGCGCGAGCAGGCCGGAGAGGCAGCCATCAGCGCGGGCGTCAGCCTCATACAGCCGGATACCGCCGAGTTGGACGAAGAGGCGAAGAAGTTCGGCACCGCCGAGGTCGACTACATCTACGAGCAGCCGGCGGAGCAGCTCTTCCGGCATCTGCTTCCGCGCTACGTTACCACGCTGCTGTACCACGCGATGCTGGAATCGGTAGCCGGCGAGCATGCTGCCCGCATGACAGCAATGGATTCCGCGACGAACAACGCATCCGAGATGATCGACGCCTACACGCTCCTGATGAACCGGGTGCGGCAGGCGAAGATTACGAATGAGATTATCGAAATTGTGAGCGGTGCCGCCGCACTGTAGAAGAGGGAAGAAGGATTTATGGCACAGAACATTGGCAAGGTAATTCAGATCTCCGGTCCGGCGGTCGACGTGCAGTTTGTGGAAGCGAACATGCCGCCGATCTACCAGGCGCTGAGGGTTATCAGCGATGGGTTTGTGGTTCCCACGCCCATCAACGTGATTCTCGAAGTCGAGCAGCACCTGGGCGAGGGCCGTGTGCGCTGCGTCGCGATGCAGGCGACCGACGGCATGGTGCGCGGCATGCAGGTTATCGATCTTGATGGCCCCATCTCGGTGCCCGTGGGAAGGCCCACGCTGGGTCGCGTGATGAACGTGATCGGCGAGCCCGTCGACGAACTTGGCCCCATCGGCAACACCGAGACCCGGCCCATTCATCGCCAGGCCCCCATGTTCGATGAGCAGTCGACCCGCGAGGAGATGTTCGAGACCGGCATCAAGGTCATCGATCTGATTCAGCCATTTTTGAAGGGCGGCAAGATCGGGCTCTTCGGTGGCGCTGGTGTAGGCAAGACGGTCGTCATCCAGGAGCTCATCAACAACGTAGCCAGCAAGCACGGCGGCTTCTCAGTGTTTGCAGGCGTGGGTGAGCGCACCCGCGAAGGCAACGATCTGTGGCGCGAGTTCCAGGAATCCGGCGTCATTGATCTGAAGGATTTCTCGAAATCAAAAGCCGCTCTTATTTATGGCCAGATGACCGAGCCGCCAGGAGCTCGTCTGCGTGTGGCTCTGACCGGACTTACGGTCGCGGAATATTTCCGCGACGAAGAGGGAGCGGACACGCTGCTCTTCATCGACAACATCTTCCGCTTCACGCAGGCTGGATCTGAGGTTTCGACGCTGCTGGGCCGCATGCCCTCGGCCGTCGGCTACCAGCCAAACCTGGCTACCGAAATGGGCGAGTTGCAGGAGCGCATCACCTCTACGAACAAAGGCTCGGTCACGTCGGTGCAGGCCGTGTACGTGCCTGCCGACGACATGACCGATCCCGCTCCGGCGACAACGTTCGCTCACCTCGACGCGACCACGGTGCTGTCACGGCCGCTGTCGGAGCTGGGCATCTATCCCGCTGTCGATCCTCTTGCTTCTACGTCGCGTATTTTGTCGCCGCGTATTGTGGGCCAGGAGCACTACGACGTTGCGCAGGGCGTGAAGCGTATTCTGCAGCGCTACAAGGATCTGCAGGACATCATTGCCATTCTCGGAATCGACGAGCTTTCCGAGGACGACAAGCTGACTGTCTCGCGTGCCCGCAAGGTACAGAAGTTCCTGTCGCAGCCCTTCCACGTTGCGGAGACGTTCACCGGATCCCCGGGCCGCTACGTCAAGGTTGAGGACACGGTCCGCAGCTTTAAGGAAATCATTGAAGGCAAGCACGACAGCGTCCCCGAGCAGGCCTTCTACATGAAGGGTGCGATCGAGGAAGTTCTCGAGGCGGCCGAGAAGTTGAAGGCGACGGCCTGAGGCGGCAATGGCAAACACTGACAATCAACTGAGGGTCCGGCTGGTAACACCGGACCGCATTCTTGCAGACCTGATGGTGGATGCGGTCGAGCTGCCCGCCAAGAATGGCTACATGGAAGTGCTCTATGGCCACGCGCCGCTGCTGGCGGAGCTAGGCGCCGGCGACGTGACGCTGCATGGCGGGGTAGCTGGTCAGCAGCGCTTCAACGTGGCGTGGGGATTTGTAGAGGTTCTGCCGGAGCGGGTCACCATTTTGGCAGATAGCGCGCTCAAGCCCGAAGAGATTGATACCGCGCGTGCGCAGGAGAAGCTCGAAGAGGGCCACAAGCTGTGGAATGAAGCCGGGGACAATCCCCGCAAGTACCGTCGCGCCGAAGAAGTGATCGCAAAGGCGGAAGCTCGACTGGCGAGCGCGGCCCGCAAAGACTAGCTGCGTCCCCGTTGGCACGAAGATCAGCGCACATCCTGCGACCGGAAAACAGAACTTCACCTCGTGGCATCGCCTCTTCCTGTCCCCAAAGGCCCGTTCTTTCTGATGCTATTTCCTGGAGGCACAGTGAAAGCTCTCATTGCTGCGATCGCGATTGCCTTGCTGGGCTTTCTGCCCGCGTTGGCGGCGCCAGAATCAGCTACCTTTAAGAACCCGCTGCTCCCCTCAGGAGCTGACCCGTGGGTGATCTACGACAACGGTTTTTACTACTACATGAACTCCACCGGCGTGAATCTCACGATCTGGAAGACCCGTAACCTGGCGGATCTCGCCACGGCCGAGCGGCATGTAGTCTGGACGCCGCCTGCCACCGGGCCGTACTCCCGTGAGATATGGGCACCGGAGCTGCACCGCATTCAGGGAACCTGGTACATCTATTTCGCGGCCGATGCGGGTGACAACGATACTCATCGCATCTGGGTGGTCAGCAATTCATCCGCTGATCCGACGCAGGGTACGTGGGAGTTCACGGGCAAGGTTGCCGATCCCACTGACAAGTGGGCAATCGATGCTTCGGTCTTCGAGAATGCCGGCAAGCTCTACCTAATTTGGTCAGGGTGGGAGGGGGATAAGAATGGCGTTCAGAGCATCTACATTGCCCGGCTGAAGAATCCGTGGACAGTGGGGGGAGAACGGGTAAAGCTATCGACCCCGGAGTATCCATGGGAAAAGGTGGGCGATCTTGATCCGGCGAACCATATTATCGACCTTCCTCACGTGGATGTGAACGAGGGGCCAGAGATTCTGCAGCATGGCGACCAGATATTCCTGGTGTATTCGGCGAGTGGCTGCTGGACCAACTATTACGAACTGGGCATGCTGTCCGCGTCGGCGAAGAGCGACCTGATGAAGCCCTCGTCGTGGAAGAAATCCGATCATGCGGTCTTCCGCCAGAATCCTGCAGCGCAGGCGTTTGGAACCGGTCACAATTCGTTCTTCAAATCGACAGACGGCAAACAGGACTGGATTCTCTACCATGCCAATGCGAAGGCGAACCAGGGATGCGGGGAGTTGCGGGCTCCGCGGGCCCAGCCATTTACCTGGAATCCGGATGGTACACCCGACTTTGGCAAGCCACTTCCACTGGATCAACCCATCCCACGTCCCGAATAGGCGTTGCGGGTTGGCGGGTTCAGGTCCACCATGGACAGGGCATACCACCTATTCGTTACGCTTCAATCAAATCCCGAAAGGAATCAGAGTGCAATCTATTGCGTCGGGAGTGTATCGTTCTCCGTGGGATCGTTGGAGGTTCGTGGCCCATGGCCGTTGAGCAGGAGAGAAAAGATTTGGCTCATCCGGCGTGTGAAGCCGCGGCGGCGACACATCCCGGCAGGGTTCGGAGCGGGAACGAAGATGCATACGGGATGAGCCTGAAGGATGGGGTCTTCCTGGTATGCGATGGCATGGGCGGAGCGGCGGCGGGAGAAGTGGCCAGCGATATGACCGTCTCCGCGATGCTGGCCAGCTTTGCCGACTGGAGCGACCACGAAGCTTCGCGGTCTGATCCGGCAATGGCGCTGCACGACGCGATCGCCGAGGCGAACCATACTCTGTATTCCAAGGCATCAAAAGACAATAGCCTCCACGGCATGGGGACCACCCTGGTTGCGCTGGCGCTGGTAGGCCATTCCGCGTGGATCGCTCACGTTGGAGACAGCCGCTGCTACATGTGGAGGGACGGTGCGCTGAAGCAATGCACGCTGGACCACTCGCTGGTGGATGAGCAGGTCAGAATGGGGAGCATTACGGCAGAAGAAGCAGCACGTTCGCCCCTGCGCAACGTGATCACCAAGGCGGTGGGCTCGCAGAAATCCATTTCACCCGATGTTTCGGAGCTTCCGCTGGTGAATGGAGACGTCTTTCTGCTGTGCAGCGACGGACTCACGCGCGAACTTGATTCCCGGCAGATTGTCGAGGTACTGGAAACCGAAAGTGACCTGCAGGCGGCCTGTACGAAGTTGATCGATCGAGCCAATCTCTCCGGGGGCCGCGACAACATCACCTGCCTGCTGGTGCGAGTTTGCACGTCGGACCATCCCGGCGCGGCCTGATCGCCCCTGAGAGTTCTGCGACCAGTGAATCGGACATACAGACCATGAATACCATCCAGACTGTCGGAGTAATTGGCGCAGGCACCATGGGCAACGGCATCGCCCATGTGTTTGCGCAGCGCGGCTACGAAGTCCGCATCTGCGATGTAGAGCAGCGCTTCCTGGCGCGCGGGCTGGAGACGATTAAGCGCAACATGGAGCGCGAGGCGACCAAGGGAAAGATCACGGAAGAGGAAGTAGTTGCGTCTCTGAAGCGAATTGAGGGCACGCTGGACCGCCGCACCCTCGCCGAGTGTGACTTCGTGGTCGAAGCCGCCAGCGAACGCTTCGACACCAAGACAGAGTTATTTTGCGAGTTGGATGACTTGCTGCCCGAAAACGTAATACTTGCGACGAATACATCATCGATTTCGATCACGAAACTGGCCGCTCAAACGCGTCGGCCGGGGCAGGTGGTGGGGATGCACTTTTTCAATCCCGTGCCCATGATGAAGCTGGTCGAGGTGATTCGCGGACTGGCGACGACTCCCGCGACCTTTGAGACGGTGAAGGCGCTCTCGATCCGGTTGGGGAAGATTCCTGTCGAGGTTAGAGATGCTCCCGGATTTGTTTCAAATCGCGTGCTTATGCCTCTGCTCAACGAGGCAATGTTTGCGGTGATGGAAGGCGTGGCGACGCCGGAGGCGGTGGACGAGGTCTTCAAACTGGGCATGGCGCATCCCATGGGCCCGCTGACACTGGCTGACTTTATCGGGCTCGATGTCTGCCTGGACATTATGCGCGTGCTGCAAGAGGGCTTCGGCGATCCCAAATACCGGCCCTGCCCGTTGCTGGTGCGCATGGTGGACGCCGGCTGGTTGGGGCGCAAGTCCGGCAAGGGCTTCTTCACGTACTAGAGACCCGAAAATAGGTAACTGAGTAGTAACCGCACCAGTCTCCCGCCGCTGATGAAGTGTCCTGTCTTGCACAGGGAATCGCTGTATTCTGATCCTCATGGTGAGGATGACGGTGCTTGCGAGCGGTTCAAAGGGCAATTGCACCCTTCTCGCCTCCAGCCGCACACGCATCCTGGTGGATGCCGGTTTAAGCTGCCGCGAGCTTTTCAAGAGGATGAAGGCGGTCGGCGAAGATCCCGGCACGCTGGACGCCATCCTGATCACCCATGAGCACCAGGATCACGTTCAGGGCGTCTCCGTAACGGCGCGCAAGCTTGGGATACCCGTTTACTTCACGGAGGCCACACACCGGGCCTGGATGCGCTGGATGGTGCCTCAAAAGCGCGTTACCTACGCCGAGTGGCTGGCCCAGCGGCAAAGCGAGGCTGCGGCACGGGGCACGGCAGTAGCT
>CAVSAX010000033.1:0-58728 GCA_963725995.1 uncultured Acidobacteriaceae bacterium
TCCCGCGCAATCGCAACTCCTGCGGCAGCCGTCCCTGCCAGGTAGAAGAAGTCGGCGCTCGGAGCGTCCCCGCGCCTGCGGAGAGTAGGACGGGATCATATGCACTCCCAGTTCCTTCATGGCACGGCCTAGCTGCGTAGGGCGCTCATAATCGACCTTGCCGCCGCTCTTCGGCGTATACCAGAAATGGGGACCCACGGTCGGGATCGGAGTGCGAACAGAACAGCCCCTTCCGTTCGATCACCGCCCGCAACCCGGCCATCACTGTTGCCGTTGTTTTTCTTCTTCGGCCAGCTGCGCATAGTAGATCTCGCTGGTGGCGTCGTCCAGGATCACGATCAGGTCGTGACGGCGTTCATCCTGAAACCACTGGTGATCGCTTCCGTCGATGTGCAGCATCATCCCCGGCAGTGGACGCCGTTCACGCCGCCTGCGGTGCACGCCCCGCCTGGCCTTGCGCTTCACCAGGCCAGCTGCCTGCAGCGCCTGCTTGACCCACGTATAGCTCAACCCGATCTGATGTTCCTCGCCGAGCTTCTCATGAAGGGCCGCACGTTCAGATCGAAATACTTGTCCCGGTATAGGCTCAGAACCTCTTCCGCCTGCGCCTTCGCCACTCGTCTGCTACTTGGCTTCCGCCGTCGCCGATCCAGCAAGCCCTGGTACCCTTGCTCCTCATAGCGCCTCCGCCAGCGACGCATCTGCCGCTCGCTGATGCCAATCAACTCCGCTGCCTGACGCCACTGGATCTTGCCCGATGTGGCGCGTAACAAAACTTCCTGTAACTTCATCGCCCGCTCGCCGCGGTCCTCGGATAGATCTCCATGCTCATGTGCATGGCTCCATCCTCGCCGCACGATTCAGTTGATATGGTGTGACCTGTCAATCCTGGAATCGGTGGGGTTGTTTTTGTTTTTGTATTCGAGGACAGGGTCAGCAGCAGCCGTGGCAGGTAATGGCGACGATTGATCAAGCTGATATTCGCGGGTCGGAACCGCATAATCATGATCCGTCGGGAGCTGCCTCTGACTACTAACGCGAGTCCGGCTGAGCCTGTCGCAAAGGGACGCCGAGGATTCTCCTTCGTGCTTGCTCCGGCTGCGGCTGACCCTGTCCTCGAGTTGGATAACGTTGTTCATGGGTTGATTTGTTTTTGCTTTTTCCTTATTTGGAAAGTTTTTGCTTTTGTTCTTTCGGTTCTCGTCATGCCGCCATTTGTTGCTTGCGCGGCCGCTTCGGCCTTGATCCCGATGGCCCAGATGAAGCCCAACAGTTCGCGTGCGATCGCCGTCATGGTCTTTCTCTGCTCCTTGCCTCGAGCCATCAGCGTCATGTAGCGCTTGTGCAGGCGGTTCTGCGCTTTCCATGCAATCTCGGTGATCTCTGCCGGAAGCCCTTCCTGTCGCCTGCGCAACCGGGCTCCGATCGCTGGCCGGTGGCGATAGCTCCAGGCCGATTCGACCACGATTCGTCTGAGGTGCGCGTTGCCTGACTTGGTAATGCCTCCTCTTCGAATACGCTTGCCGCTGGAGTCTTCGCTCGGAAATGCTCCGCTATACCCCATCAGGTCCCGCGCGTTCTCGAAGCGGGAGGTGATGTTGCCCAGCTCGACAGCAATCGTGACTGCCGAGATATGCGCGATGCCGCGCAATGCCTGTAAACCGCGAATCACTTCCTGCATCGACGCGGGAGCCAGCTGAATCACTTCCACAATCGACTGCTCCAACCGCTTGACTCGTTCGTCCATGTGCTGAACTTCGTGCAGACAATCGAGCAACGTGGCTTCCTGCGCCGGATGCGTGTAGCGGACCTGCTGGAGCCACTCCGTATGACGTTCCGTCCAGGCCTTTACTCCCAGCGGAGGACGCTGGCCGGTACGCAGCAGGAACTTCGTCAGCCGGTGCTGTGCTCGCAACTGATCCTGCTTGGCCGCCTCTCGCGCCCGGACAAGATCGCGCAATGCTTCCGATTCTTCATCCGGTACCCATACCGCGGTCAGATCATCGGAGCGGTGACTACGCGCCAGCTTCAATGCATCCCGCCGGTCGGTCTTGACCCTGTCCCCGGGCTTCTTCGGAACCAGCGACGGCGCCACCACATCGCACTTGACTCCCAACTGCGTCAGCTGCCAGTACAGTACGAAGCCGGTTGGGCCGGCTTCGTAGCAGGCTCGCAGATGCTCCGGCGAACCAAGCTTGCGGATGAACTTGCGGATCGAATCTTCGCGGTTAGCGATCGTTCCCAGGCTGCGAACCTCGCCATCCGGTTCGGCTACTGCAACAGCTATCGTTTCGGCATGGACATCCAAACCCAAAAATCGTAACTTCTCTCTCATGACCGGTTCCCTCCGCTTGTGGCTCTGGACTAAAGTTCTTAACAAACTCAGCCTAACCCACGACTAGCGCATCGAGCCGGTCACACCATAATGACTAAAGTTACTCGTTGATAACTTCCGGATTGGCGGTTGTCGTTAGCTAATAATGTGTCCGGTGTTTATAGCAAGTGAACTGTCCGCATAGCGGGCGGCGAAGATGGAGCCATGCACAAGAGCATGGAGATCTATCCGAGGACCGCGGCGGAGCGGGCGATGAAGTTACAGGAAGTTTTGTTACGCGCCACATCGGGCAAGATCAAGTGGCGTCAGGCAGCGGAGTTGATCGGCATCAGCGAGCGGCAGATGCGTCGCTGGCGTAAGCGCTATGAGGCGGAAGGCTACCAGGGCTTGCTGGACCGGCGACGACGGAAGCCGAGCAGCAGACGAGTGCCGAAGGCGCAGGCGGACGAGGTACTGAGCCTGTACCGGGACAAGTACTTCGATCTGAACGTGCGGCACTTTCATGAGAAGCTCGGCGAGGAACATCAGATCGGGTTGAGCTATACGTGGGTCAAGCAGGCGCTGCAGGCAGCTGGCCTGGTGAAGCGCAAGGCCAGGCGCGGCGTGCACCGCAGGCGGCGTGAACGGCGTCCACTGCCGGGGATGATGCTGCACATCGACGGAAGCGATCACCAGTGGTTTCAGGATGAGCGCCGGCACGACCTGATCGTGATCCTGGACGATGCCACCAGCGAGATCTACTATGCGCAGCTGGCCGAAGAAGAAACAACGGCAACCGTGATGGCCGGATTGCGGGCGGTGATCGAACGGAAGGGGCTGTTCTGTTCACTCTATTCCGACCGTGGAGCCCATTTCTGGCTGACGCCGAAGAGCGGCGGCAAGGTCGATTATGAGCGCCCTACGCAGCTAGGCCGTGCCATGAAGGAACTGGGAGTGCATATGATCCCGTCCTACTCTCCGCAGGCGCGGGGACGCTCGGAGCGCAACTTCTCTACCTGGCAGGGACGGTTGCCGCAGGAGCTGCGATTGCGCGGGATCCGAACTCTCGAAGGGGCCAACGAGTTTCTCCATAAGACCTACATCGCGGAGTTCAACCGCCGTTTTACCGTTCCGGCAGCGCAGCGAGGACAGCATTTCTATCCTGCCGGCACAGGAACCTGGAAATGGTGTTCACGCAACGCTACGAGCGTACCGTTGATCGAGACAACACCGTGCGCTTTCACAACCTGGTGATGCAGCTCGAGCGTGCCCACTGGCGCCCTACCCTGGCCGGATGCAAGGCGATCATCCATCAGCACCTGGACCAGACACTGACCCTCATGATCGCAGGACATCGCATCGGACACTACAGCGCGCAAGGAAAGCTCCTGACGCCGCTGAGCAAAAAGCAAATCAAGGCCGTGGAAAAGACGTGGGGTGGAAAAGTCAAAAAACAGACTTTCCCTCCCCACTTGCAAATCCCGCAAACAACGCGCGATTCGCACTTTCCCACCGCCTCTACGGCTACTAACTTATGAAACCGGACATTTCATTTGTTCTCAAAAGCGGACATTTCCACTTGCTAACGACACTTCCGAATTGGCGGTAATACATCTGGAACGAAATCGGCCTTGGTAATCCGTTTTCCCCAAACGTGTCATATCGAAAGTACGTCGTGGGACCAGACACTCAAACGTGAGATGTAGAGCACTGTTCCTTTTCCGACCATGTTGTTGCTCTATACGTCCCCAGAGCCCTCCGGTACTACGAATTTTCCTGTGAGATGAATGGGAGGGACACTGTTGCAGTTCTCACCATGTACATCGCACACGAAACCCGCGCCGGTTCCGACCATCTGATTCTGATCATCCAGACGAAGGCTCACGTTGTTTTTGATGGTTGCGTTCGAATTGCCCTGAGCATCCAGCGGATAGAAGAAGAAGGTCGCAACCAGGCTATTGGGGCCCGTACATTTCCAGCTTCCAAGTATTGGGGAAATGGGAGGTCCTATGGACCCCGTCGCCGAGATGACGCCGCCATCAGCAAATGACATCAGGGCCGAAAAAGTGACACCCTGAGTAAAGCGGTCGATGGTGAAAATCCAGGTTCCCTGCATGCTTTTCTGGCAGCTACTGTTATTTTGCTGGAGATTTTCCGCGGGGACAGAACCAGGCACAGCGAGGATCAGCAAAGCAGCCATCACGAACAAAGCGTGATGGAGGTTGCTCTTTGTACGGCTCGAAATTGGCGGCTTGCTATCGGTTGTCATCGAGGTTCCTAGCTTGCGAGCCGAGCGTTTCCAGTTTGCGATATTGTCCATTCCGATTCCCTCTTTGATTGAATTCCGCTCGCGCCTGCCATTGAATTTCCAACCGGAAAGGCACGCCGTGGTAGCGACGTTAAGTAGCCTCAGCGTGTGTGTCGATGCAACCGCGATGATATGCGCATGACATATTAGTCACGAGTCATCTTGCTGATACGGCGTAGGTTAGGGCCATGTACGGGAAAAACGTGCTAGACTCTCACCCTGGCCGTTTGGATATGGCCTGCGAACATGGAACAGAAAAACCCAAATGGCCGCGCAGTTTCCGAGCCTTCCATGATTCGTTTTGGTGCGTTTGAACTCGATCTTCAAGCCGCTGAACTGCGTAAGAACGGTCACAGAATCCGGCTCCAGGAACAGCCCTTTCAAATACTCGTCGAATTGCTGGAGCGCCAGGGTCAAGTGGTTTCGCGGGAAGATATCCGTAAGAAGCTGTGGCCGAACAACACGGTGGTTGAGTTCGATCACAGTATCAATGCGGCAGTGAAAAGGCTGCGGGATGCGCTGCAGGACTCTCCTGAAAACCCCCGCTACATAGAAACGCTCGCGCGGAGAGGGTACAGAATCATCGTGCCGGTATCGCGCGAACAGGAGAAAGTATCCCAGCCGGAATTAGCACTGGCGACTGCTGCCGCCGCGACGATCGAGGAGGATTTACCTGCGAAGGCCCTTGATGCTGCCGATGGCGAAAGGACCGGGTCCGAGACAGCGACGCCAGCGGGCAATGCAGTTGGACGAGTTGAGCGGATTCGGTGGAAGTGGGCGCTGGCTGTCTGCGCCGCAGCCGCCGGTTTATTGTTGGGTGGAATTTGGTTTCAGAGCCGTTCCCTTTCACCGCCGCACATCACGGAATATGCCCAGATCACCCACGATGGCCGCAGCAAACGTCTGGGCGGGACGGATGGAGCAAGGCTCTATTTCTCCTACATATCGCCAGCCTCCATTGCACAGGTTGGAGTCAACGGCGGCGAGATTATCCCTCTTTCGATTAACGTGCCAGGGGCAGACAGTTACATGGTGGACCTCTCTCCTGACGGTTCCAATGCCCTGGTGCGGGTTTATCCAGCCGACCGTTCTCTCTGGGTAGTGCCCCTTCTGGGGGGATCGGCCAGACGGGTGGGGAGCTTTGACGGCGCTTTCTCGTCCGATGGGGCGTCCATCGTTTATGCCACAGATAAGCGTCAGGTTTTCGTGGTCCGGAACGATGGAACTGAACCCCACAAATTGGCGACTATAGGCCCCGGCTCTGCAGCGGGCTTACCCGCTTCGTTCCAGTGGTCGCCAGACGGAAAAGTCATTCGCTTCAACCGGGAAGGCCTGCTGTGGGAGATGGCGTCGGACGGCTCGGGACTTCATCCCCTCCTTTCCGACTGGCATGAGCCGGGTGTTCAATGTTGCGGCAGTTGGACGCCCGATGGGCATTTTTATGTTTTCAATCTACAAGGCCGGTCAACGGGAAGCCAGATCTGGGCTCTGGATGAACGGCGCGGGCTGTTCAGGCGGCCGCCTTCCCTTCCGGTTCAGTTGACAACGGGGCCAATCATTTGGGGCGGGCCACGTTCAAGCCGGGATGGAAAGAAGATCTTTGCGGATGGTCGAACCCCGCGTGGCGAGCTGTCACGAATTGACCCAAAAGCCGGTGGCTTACAACCCTTTTTGGGTGGGATTTCAGCTGAATTTGTCTCCTTTTCCGGCGATGGGAAGTCCGTGGCCTATGTATCGTTCCCTGAGGGTGTTCTATGGAGGGCTGACCTGGATGGAGGCAACCGTGTGCAGCTTTCACAGCCGCCTGTGATTGCGGTCAATCCACGCTGGTCGCCTGACTCGAAGCAGATTGTGTTCACCGATTCCCGCGAAAAGACTTCAGCGGCCTATCTCATTCCTGCAGAAGGCGGCATTGCGCGAAACCTGTTACCCAAAGAGGCTGCCGACCACAACGATCCCAACTGGTCTCCCGATGGAACAAGATTGCTCTATTGTGCGCAAACGCTTCCAACGAAGGAGCTGAAACTGCGCATTTTGGACGTGTCCACGGGGCAGGTCGAAACCATCCCAGGATCGAGTGGTTTCTTTTCCCCGCGCTGGTCTCCCGATGGACGGTATATCGCAGGACTGGACCGAAACGCCTCCAACTTGCAGATCTTCGACGTGAAAACGCAGCAGTGGACTGCGCTGACCGAAAACGGCGACGTGCAATTCCCCAGCTTTTCGCGGGATGGCCGGTTCATCTACTTTCTGCATTCGGGGCTCGACCAGGGAGTGTTCAGGATTCCCGTCGCAGGCGGAAAACCGGAACGAGTCGCCGACTTGCGGGAGTGGCACTTGATCGGTTTGGTCGGCTTTTCGATGAGTCTGGATCCAATGGACTCTCCGCTCGTGCTTCGCGATGTTGGCAGCGACGATATCTACGCCCTGAAGCTGGACGCGAAGTGATCCGTCCCCATCGAAGCCGGCGATGAGGGGACTAATGGCGTAACCACTAACAGGGAAACGGGCGCCCGAGCGAATCGGTTCTGCGCGGTCGCGCTTCCAGAAGCAAGACTCGTGGGTATGGAAACGAGAACAAGCCCGGAAATACGAGCAGCCGCTGCATGCAAATCATGCAAGCCTCTAATCCGCGCCGACGCTTCTAAAATCCGGTCCATGCTGGGCATTTGCCATACCCATGGTTCCCGGCCTCGATCGAGTTTTCCCGTCCTATCGGCAAACCTCCACTGGCACGCTACTCCGAGCCGACTCAGCGAACCGACACGGTGAGTCCCGCCGAGAGGTGAGGGTTGAAGGTGCTGCTGCCATAGTAAGAAGCCTTAATTGTATGCGTGCCCATGCTGAGCCCGGCGGTGCTTAACGTCGCCGTTCCGCCACTGAGGTTCACCAGTCCAAGCGTGGTTGAGCCGTCTTTGAACGCTACGGTGCCCTTTGGAGTTCCGGTGCCTGCGATGCTGGCAGCTACGATGGCCGTGAATGCGACGACTTGGCCTGACTGAGGAGCGCTACTGCTGGCGGTCAACTTGATACTGCTGCCGCCGGTGTTGTACAGGACCATGTAACTGTACGACGTCCAATCCGTCACAAGGACATCCGGCGCGCCATCCCCGTTGAAATCGGCGACCGTGAGGCCCTGAGGATTGCCGCCGCCAGAATAGTAATGGATCGGCTCAGACAGGTGCCCTTTCCCGTCTCCCGTCAGCAAAAACAGCTTGTCGTCGTTGGCGTCCGCCACCAACACGCCCTCATTGCCATTTCCGAACAAGCTGACCTGGGCCATTGCGCTCACCGGCCCCCCGGCCGGGTAGTCTACCGCCGGCTCGAATGTCCCATCGCCCCGATTCAGAAGCAGCGAGATTTCGCTGCCTCCGGCAACCGCTAGGTCGATCTTGCCGTCGCGATTGAAATCCCCGGAGACCAGGAGGAACGGTCCCCTGATCGTGGAGTACTTGCGGACATCCTGAAAGGTTCCGTCCCCCTTGCCGAGAAAAACATCCACGACGTCCGCACCGTTCTCCAGATTGACGACATCCAGTTTGCCGTCTCCGTTGATATCGCGCACGAGATAAGGCACCGATGAATCGCCTTGTATCGGGAATGCTGAAAAATTGAAATTACCTTTTCCATCGCCGAGGCCGGCCCTGAAATCGGTAGCCCCAAAAGCGAGGTCCGCAAACCCGTCATGGTTGAAATCACCGACGATCAGTTTGGTGTAGTTCGAGTCATTGCACCCCCACGTGCCTCCTGAATACATGCATGCAGGATTGAGCCCCGCGCCTGAAGTAGGGAATTGGCCCTTTCCGTCATTGAAATAAATCTCGGCGATCGGAATGCTTCCATTCTGGAACTCATCGACCGCGATGTCAGTGCTTCCGTCGCCGTTGAAGTCACCAAGGCCGATGCTTGTTGGGATCACGGGGAAAATGCCGTCAATATAATAGAGAGTGTTCGAAGAAAACGGCTGCCCATGCTGGCTGAGAATCACCTCGAAATAATTCCACGGATAAGCACCTACACATGGATTATTTCCATCGGGGTGACCAACGATTGCAAGGTCGGGAATACCGTCATGGTTGAGATCCGACGCAAGGGTAGCACTCGGCTGGGATGCGACCGGCAGGGCCAGCGAAGCAGGCGCAAAGAGTCGGCCGCCACCGATGTTCCGCAAAATCTCCACGCCGTTTTGCGCTGCGATTGCAACATCCAGCATCCCATCTCCGTTCAGATTTCCGATCAGGAAGTTTCCATCGATCGCCTCTGGCGCTTTATAGGTCACCGAGGCCGAGAACTTGCCTGATCCGGCGTTCAGCAGGACGCTGTAGGATGCCGCCAGTTCGTTCTTCACCAGCAGGTCGGGCAGTCCGTCGCCATTCATGTCGCCGATGGCCGCGCTGACGGCATATTGTCCCGTCCCATACGACGTCGGGTCAGCAAATGTCCCATCTCCGTTGCCCAGAAAAACGGAGATACCCCCCCCAAACAGACAATCGCCTGGCGAGGTAGCGGAGGCGAGTGCGTCCAGCATGATGAGATCCACCTTGCCATTTCCGCGCAGGTCTGCGGACAGCAGTTGTCCTCCAAGCGAAAACTGTTGCCTCCCGGTCGCGCTACGCAAGCCTGGAGTGGAGTTCTTCCTGAACGTCCCATCGCCATTACCCAGCAGAACCTGAATTCCGTTGTAGCCACCGATTGCGATATCCAACCGGCCATCGTTATTGAAATCGGCGGTCGTAAAAGCCAAAACGGAAGATGCGTTTGTATCTAGCTTGACAGGCGTGCGAAACGACCCGTTTCCATTGCCGAGACACAGATAGAGTGTCGAATCGGGAAATGACATAAGCAGGTCCGGATTGCCGTCCCGATTGACATCCGCAACTTGCATTTCCCCAAGAACGCAAGTCACACTGGTGTCCGTGCAGGTCGCCGCCTTCGACACAACCGCGTACTGCTCAAACCCCTGGTCGTGACCGCGGTACACCCTGGTCAAATGAGTGCTAAACACATAAAAGATCAGGTCCAGGCGTCCATCACCGTTCACGTCCGCCAAAAATGGCACCCCATACGATACCGGGAAATACGCCATCATCTTCGGCGCTCGGAAACCGCCGTTTCCAGTTCCCGCCAGGAAGCTGACCGTCTCCAGGTTTGTGGTGGTGTTCGCGTTCATCACGATGAGGTCGGAATTTCCGTCCCCATCCACATCTTCCAGCGCAAGGAGGATCGGCAGCGGACCTCCGGCTGGATATTTCGGAACCTGCACAAATCGGTTCTGTGCTGAGGCGACGCAGAGTGAACCGAAGACAGCGACCATTGCCACCAGCGCACAAGTGCATGGGGCAAAACGGAACCATTTCAAGGATGTAGAGGAATGGAGTAGGAGCATGGCTGAAACCTCCCGCTCCCCACATCCGCGAGACCACCGGGGAGCTCGATTGGCTAGCGATTATGCGCCCATCCGCCCAACATGTTAAGTGATATACATCACCGTCCATCGACCAGGGGAAACAATCTGGAGCCTTCCCGCAATCAAATCCGAGATATGCGCTGCATTGCCGCGCTCCATGAGTTCTTTCGCAACCCTCGTTTGCACCCAATCAAAAACCGCGAGTTGGGCATGTTGAGGCGAAATCCAGATTGCAGGTCACATCACCATTCGAGACGACAAGCACTCCAAACCGCTGCGGGAATTTGAGAAACGAACTGCGACCAATGGGGTCAGAAATCAGAGTTGCGAGGGTGCAGTCTTGGAACTCACCCAATGACTTACTCCGGAATCGACTTAGTCGGTAACGGCCCGTAGCTCAGTTAGTTAGAGCGCCTGCTTGACACGCAGGAGGCCTGCAGTCGAGTCTGCATGCACGGGCCCACCAAAGTATGTAACCACAGCGAAGATCTGCCGAAGAGATCTCAGGCGGGAGATCACCGTAGAAATCCGACGATTCTTGACAGTGGTATTTGAATCTGGATGTCACAAATGGTGCCTTGCACCACAGGTGAGAATAAGAATGACGTCGAATTATCGAATGTTGATCTGGATCTTTACTTCTCTAGCCGCGGGCCTCTTTATCCAGCCCACCGCAAGCTATTCGCAGGCGAGCAGCGGCGCCGAAAAAGGTCGAAGACATACCAATGCCCGGGCCTGCAGTCCGCTTCGACTATCAGAGCCTGGATGCTGAAAGTGGCCGGCTTTACATCTCGCACATGAACGCTGACCAGTTGGTTGTTTTCGACACAGCAACAAGGGAGGTACTGTCATCGTGAGGAATGTTCTTGATGGACTTGCACAGTGGCCAGCCGAGCTCCAAACAAGCTAAGCGATCTGTCCGCGCCCTGTTGGGGAGAATCGGTTGGTTGGAGTGGGGCCAGTACCGACAGTTGAATTGAGAACGGACATATTCTCCTGAGGCCCGATTTGGGGCGAAAGAATCAGCACGGAAACTCCGGCACATATACGCGACGTTTGTGCGCCAAATCCCGCATCGCTGCGCGGAAATTCTTCCTCGACGCCGCTAGAAACGAATTGGGGCAATGGGAAATGTGGGGCGTAGTCGAGACAATGACGCCACTCGACGTGCCTGGTATGCGGCAGACAGGTCGCATCCTTGCAGCGCATCGGTCTCTTACCATCTCGCCAAACGCTGGTCCGGCGAAGTTGAGGAACGCCCGATTGAAGACACCGGACGTTCCACATTTCAGCCGGCAAGCGAGAAGGACGAACGATACGAAGACTTAGCGAGGGCAGGTGAAGTTGCCTGGTCCGCGCACCAAGGCGGTTGCGTCGCAGTTGAGCGAGATGAAGCTGTCGTTGGACAGATAGGTAAGCCGGGCCCCGAAGGTGACGCGGACATCGGGGTTGTTGGTCACAATGAAACTGGCCAGGCCGCCGGTTACCGGGATGGTTTGCCCGAACGTTACGGAACTGCCATTGTCGATAGCAATGCCGGCCATGAGATTTTGCTGGGCGAAGATGGCGGCGTAGTTATCATCCAGCACCTCGGACCCGGTCAGGACGTTGATGCCGTTCGCTTGATTTGTCTGCACGGTGAGCATTGTGGGATTGGGATTTCCCGAGAAACTGGGATTGTTGAAGATTGTTAGCTCCGACCCCTGTTCGAGGTGAACGCCGTCACCCAGGTTGAAGGCGGATGTAACCTGCGAACCGGCATCGAGATCGAGACCGGCCTTGGAGTTCAGCGAGATCCCGTGAAGCCGATTCGATACGGTCTGGATTATGCCGCCGAAGTCGACCATGTGAGAACCTGACACAATGGTCATGCCGTCGCTAAGGTTCTCTGAGGCAAAAAGACTCGACTGGCCATCCAGAAATCCGGAGGCATTGGTCCCCAGCTGTATGCCGAGGGTATTCTGCTTGACGTTGAGAGTGGCTGCGGTCAGGGTGAGGCTGGAGCCATTGTTAACGTTGATGCCGAAGACGCCGTTGCCGGCGACTGCGTAGGACCCGGTCACGAGCAGGGCGGATGTGGATTCGATATCGAGGCCGTGCACGGTGTTGTCCTGACTGGAGCCGCCTGTGACTGTGACGCTGGAATTGGCCAGAGCCACAATGCCCGACAGCTTGTTGGCGGAGACAGTGTCGTTCTGCAGAAAGACCTGGGCACCGTTCTGGGCGACGACGCCGTTGGCTCCGCCGGTGACGGTGAGACCGCTCAGAGCTACGTGCCCGGCTCCGTTAATGGTGACCGCGTCTTTGCCGGCTCCGTTAATTGTGGCGACGCCAATGGCGTTGAGTTGAAGCCCATTGGTAGTGATGCTGACGGGACCGTTGCAGGTTCCCTTGATATTGACGAGAGTGTTGGGAAAGGCAAATGCAACCGCGGTGGCAAGGGATTCGCCGCGACTGCAGTTGACGTTGAGCGTGGGTCGGAACTGGGCGAAGGCCTGGGTGCACAGGCCGAGAATGAGCAGGGATACAGCATTGGCCGCGATTGGCCTGACACGAACAAGCATTGTCGATCTCCTTAGAAGGAATGGGTAGAGCCACTGCATCGGGAGGAGACGTCAGGACGTGAAAACTTCGCCGTCATGGCCGCGAGGGTTTCACTGCTGAGGTTTCCTCTCTACCCAGATAACGCGACAAGACTCGACGAATTCTGGCATCGAAATGGTTTTTCTTTTGTGTGAAGTGATTTTGCCGGACGGTTACACAGGGCGAGATCTGAGTTCGCGGTCAACTTTGTTCTTCCTATTTTGCCCGTCACCGACGCCCCCAGAGGAGAGCTAGCACCTGCGACATTTCTTAAATATCAGCCACTCTGGTATCTGCAGAATTCAAGGAAGGAAGAACGGACTTACAGTATCCTGTTGAGGCCACAAGTTGAACGGCCTTTGCCGCCGCGGGGATTCTTCGTTGAAAACTCCCGGATCACCGGATATCACTGGACTGCTGGTTGCCTGGGGAGGCGGAGATCAAGCTGCGTTTGAGCAGCTAGTGCCGATCGTGTATTCCGAGCTGAAGCGCATGGCGCGGCAGTACATGTTCCGCGAGTCGGAAGGGCACGTTTTGCAGACAACCGCCCTGGTTCACGAGGCCTATGTGAAGCTGGTTTCGCAGCCAGGCGCAAAATGGCAAGATCGGGCTCATTTCTTCGCCGTTTCGAGTCAGCAAATGCGACGTATTCTGGTGGACGCTGCGCGGTCGCGCTTGCGCAACAAGCGCGGTGGCGATACACCGTCGATTTCGCTGGAGGATGCTCCCACACTCTCATCTTCGCGGGCTGCCGAATTCGTCGCTCTCGATGACGCCCTGAATGAGTTGGCTTTGCTCGACCCACGTCGAAGCCGGGTGGTTGAGATGCGCTATTTCGGTGGGATGAGTGTGGAAGAAACTGCCGCGGCGCTCAACCTATCGGTCGACACCATTATGCGTGATTGGAAGGCCGCCAAAGCCTGGCTTTATGCCCAACTAAATCGCGCCGGGACCTAGGAGCATCCGGGTTATATCAATGAATCCAGAACGTTATCGGCAGATCGACGCACTGGCCGAAGCCGCATCGAGACAACAAGAGCCGCAACGATCCGACTTTTTGTTGCGAGCCTGTGGCAGCGACATAGAGTTGCTGGACCAGGTGAATGCTTTGCTTCGAGCCTACGCGGCCGCAGACGGATTCCTGGAAAGACCCGCGTTTGATACGTGGGCCCGCGATGTCGCAGATGAAAATTTCGAGACTTCTCTCGCAGGCCGCCACGTGGGCCGCTATGTAGTAAAAGCGAGACTTGGCTCCGGCGGTATTGGCGAAGTTTGGCTCGCACAAGATACGGAGTTGGGACGCGAGGTTGCCTTAAAGTTCCTTTCGCGGGAACTCGCCGGAGACACTGACCAGGCGCGCAGGTTTCGACAAGAAGCTCGGACCACGTCTTCGCTTAGCCATAGCAACCTGGTCACAATCTTTGATATGGGAGAGTTTGAAGGGCGCCAGTTCATCGCGCAGGAATACATCCGTGGAAAAACGGTGAGAGAGGCGTTGATTTCCGGGACTTTCGAAGTCGAAGCGGTAGCCGAAATAGCTCTCCAGATAGCGGCTGGCTTGAGTGCTGCGCACGCAGCGGGGATTGTTCATCGCGATATCAAACCGGAAAACATCATGATCCGCTTTGACGGGACGGTGAAAATTGTTGACTTCGGCATTGCCCGCTTTGCCGACCACGCGGTAGGTCCAGTGCATCTCATCTCTGCTGGACTCACCCGGCCGGGAACGATACTTGGCACGGTCAGGTATATGTCTCCGGAGCAGGCGCGCGGACAACAAGTGAATGCGAGCAGCGACCTCTTCAGCATGGGCGTCGTGCTCTACGAGATGCTGACAGGGACGCCACCATTCAGCGGTGATACACCCCCTGATGTCCTGGCCGCAATTCTTACGTTTGAGCCCGTGCCGCTATCGAGAAATACACTGCACGTGCCACCCAAATTCGAGCGCATCATCCGTCGTTGCCTGGCGAAGAATCCGGAAAATCGGTATTCATCAGCGGCATCGCTTCAAGAGGATTTGAAGGAACTCAGGAAAGCACAACGTCGACCCGAATTCACAGTGTGGGCTGCCGGAATACTTGTCCTCTTGCTAATAGCGGTTCTGGCTGCGGTCTTCCTGGCGCCCTTGCACCGACGGTCAGAGACGCCATTCGGTTCGATGCGCATGACACCCCTCGCAACACGAGGAGATGTTTCCGATGTCGCAATTGCGCAAGACGGACAGGTTCTGGCATATATCGCTGGCGACGGCGAACGGCAAAGCGTTCACATACGTGAAATCGCCGCTTCCGACGAACACACTGTCCCTGTCGCTGAAAATGGCAGAACCTCCGGGCTAATGTTTTCCCCGGACGATTCCTATCTCTACTATCGGCAAAGCGGACGTGAGGGAGTCGGACAATTGGTTCGAATTTCCGTCAAGGGCGGGGCACCTGAGCGCGTGGTCGAGGACGTCAGTGGAGATGCGACCCTATCTCCGGATGGGAAGTGGGTTGCCTTTGTGCGCCTGAAGCCATCGACATGGGAAGCCTCTCTCGTTGTGAGCAGTACGAACGGCGGCGGCGAATCGACGTTGCAGACCGTTCGGCGGCCACAGTTCTTCGACGAACAGAGCGTCGCTTGGTCCCCTGATGGCAAATCGATCGCCTGCTTTGCGGGCGAAGGGACCAATGCATTCCGGCTCGTGGAGATCGATTTGCGCAATCCTGTGCAGCGGATCATCAGTTCGCAGCGATGGAGACCACGCGGACTGGCGTGGGCCGCACCGGGAGACGTGCTGGTCGTTAACGCGGTTTCAGACGGTGATCGGCAACAACTCTGGGCTGTGCGGCGCGACACGGGCGAGGCGACCAGGCTTACGAACGACTTGAATAACTATGGACGTATCACGATTACCAGAGACGGCAACTCGATAGTCGCACTGCAAAGCAGAACATCACTAACGATCTGGGCGGCCACCGGCAACGACACATTGCACTTCGAACGCGCTGGCCCCTCGTCCCTTTCTTCCTGGCGGACCACGGTGGCGTGGACCCCTGACGGAAAGATCCTTTACACCGATCCCGCGGACGGATATCGCAATATCTGGCGCATGGATGTGAACGGCGCCAATCCGCAGCGTCTAACTTCCTCGCCGATTGACAAGGATGAGATCGGCCAGACTAGCGATGGACGCTACATCGTCTACCAGCAACATGAATCGAATATCTGGCGAATTCGCAGCGACGGCACCGAACCGGTGCAATTGACAAATGGCCGACACGACGTGCATCCCGCCCTGACCCCCGATGGCAAGAGCGTGATTTACGCGTCGTTCGCCGATTGGACTCCGGGAACTGGAGGCGAACCGACATTGTGGCGCGTTCCTATTGATGGCGGGCAAGCGATCCAATTGACCCAACTGCCCACGTCGATACCCAGTGTTTCGCCGGATGGCAGACAAATCGCATACATCCATTTTCCCGGGAAAGATCCGCGTCTATCCAGCGCCCTGCTGGCCGTGACGGGGATCGAAGGCAACGGCGGCTTCACTGCCTTCCCGCTTTCTTACCGGGATGAAACAACAATCGCCTGGAGTCCCGATGGCAAAGGTGTGGATTTTGTCATGAGCACAAACGGTGTCGGCAACGTGTGGCGCCAGTTGCTGACAGGCGGACCGCCGGTGCAAATTACACATTTCGATCGGGACGAGTTGATTCACTTTGCCTGGTCACGGAATGGGCGACTCCTTTGCACGCGCGGCACAAACGTCCATACCGCGATATTGATTCAGAACTTCCGCTGAACTGAGTTCTAGGCCTCTTGCGAAGCGGCTTTGCCTCACGACGTATGAGGGGCTTGTTTTAACCATGCTCAAGAACGTTATCGCCAAAAACAACGACTTCGTTTGCACGAGTCAATGCAGGAGGTAACGAAAACCATGATTAGGTCGCTGCGTCCGTTCGAAATCGTTGGACGTGGGGGCGGCGACGAATTCCTGGCTATCATTCGTAACGTGAACGAGGAAACCCTGAAAGATCTTTGTGCCGGGCAATGCCACGGCTGGCTACGTCTACTTTTCGCTGCGGCAACTTGAAGGATTCAGCCTTCGAGATTCAGAATCCCTGTGGCTGCCATCGAGATCGCACCATGTTATTATTCAACTCCATCAGGACGCCTCCGCATGTCATTTTTGGAGCAGGCATGTTTCCACTTCGTGCACCATTCATGATGCTGGTCATGTTGATTGCGGGGCAGGTCGCGCTCGCACAGAAGGCGCCTGCTTCGCCTAATCGCTCTTGGGACGTCGCTCCCAACCCGCAGCAGAGCATTGTGGCTCGCCCCACACCTGCCTTCACCCCTGATCCTGCCAAAACTTATACCTTGCCTGAGTTGGTTGATATCGCCGAGCACAATAATCCTGAGACCTTCGTAGCGTGGGAGAATGCAAAAGCACGCGCAGCCGACCTGGGAATAGCCAAGGCGAGTCTGTATCCCACCCTCGCGGCTGCGGCGCTCGCTGAGAATGATCGCGTCAATCTCTTCTTCGCTCCCAGCTACTTTCAACAGACCCTGTGGTCCTTCTCTCCCTCGTTTATTCTCGACTACACAATCTTTGATTTCGGCCGAAGGTCCGACGCAGTCTCGATAAGCAGAGACAACTTGCGCGCGGCCAACTTTCAATTCAATGATGCTCACCGCAGAATCATCTTTCTGGTAATGCAGTCGTACTACCACCTCCTTAACTCGAAGGGTCAGCAGGATGCGGCAGACGCAAACCTCAGGAATGCGCAAACGGTACAAGAGGCAGCCGAGGCCCGCCTCGCTCAGGGGCTGGCAACTCTGCCGGATGTGCTCGAAGCGCGAAGTGCGACTGCGCAGGCTGACTATGACCTGCAGGCTGCGATTGGCGCTGCGGAGATTGCCCATGGCGACCTGGCAACCGCTCTCGGCATCTCTCCCACCAATCAGTTTCAGGTCGAGGCTATTCAGGACCTCACTATTCCTCAGGACCTCACAGGTTCGGTTGAAGAATCGATTGATCGCGCTCTCGCTCAGCGCCCTGATCTTATGCAGCGTGTGGCCGAACTTCGCGCCGCCGGATCCGAAGTGAAAGCCGCAAAATCCAACTACTTCCCCACCCTCAGCATCAACGGAGATGCCGCCCTGCCAAGAACCTCAGGAGAGCAGAATAACGTGCCCGGCACTTTCTACTCCACCCAAGGAACCTGGAATGCAAGGCTCAGTCTTACGTGGACCATTTTTGACGGACTGGCCCGAGACAATCGCATGAGGCGTGCAAGGGCCGATCAGAATCAGGCTAAGGCAGAGGTGGATGCGATGCACGACCAGGTGGAAAATGAGGTCTGGTCCGCATACTCCAATGCGAGGACCGCGATCCGACAGCAAAAAGCAGCAGCTGCACTTCTCACCGCATCGACTGAATCCTACGCCGCTGCACTGGAGTCGTACCAGTACGGAGTCCGAAGCCAGATTGACGTTGTCGCCGCGCAGCGCACGCTGGCTGTAGCCCGCACGGCGGACGTGAGTGCGCGAACGCAATTGTTAATCGGCATGGCCTCGTTAGCCTTTCAAACAGGAGATCTACTCCACGCGAAGGTGCCCTAGAGTGAGCAAAGAATCCGGCTCCATGAATGGAATGCTGAGGACTGCCCCAATCGCTGCCGGCTTTGCCGCCTTGTTCCTCACGGGATGCTCGCGAGCCCCCTCATTCAATATCCTCGGCTCCTTTTTTCCTGCATGGATATTCTGCTGGCTCTTTGGCATCCTGCTCACGATAGTGGTGCGGCTGCTGTTTGTAAGATTCAAATTTGAGCAGGAGCTCTCGCCCCTCATCGTCGTCTATCCGTGCTTGGTTGCGTTCTTCACATTCTCGTTCTGGCTGCTGTTCTTCAGTTGATTGCGACAGGAGATACGATGCTTGAAGACGAACAGACTCCGCAGCGACGACGCCTTGGCAGGGTTGTGAGCATCGCCATCATTGCCGGCGCCGTCATCACCGGCGCAGCCGTCGTCCATCAGACCAATGAATACCCTCGTACGGATGATGCGGAAGTCGTTGCTAACTTTATTGGTATCGCGCCGCAGGTCGACGGCCCCATCACGCGCCTCGAGATTCAGGACAACGCCTTCATCAAGCAGGGTGGTCTGCTCTTTCAGATCGATCCGCGTCCCTACGAATATGCGCTGCAAAAGGCGCGATCCGATTCAAATACCCTGGAAGGTCAAATCACCGACCAGCGCAGAATCATCTCCTCCCAGGTCAGCGCCGTGGGAGCGGCGCAGGCTAATACCGTAGGAGCATCCGCAAGTGTCGACCGGGCAGCCTCTGCCGTAAACGAAGCGAAGGCAAATGTCGCTACCGCAAAGGCCGCGCTTGATAGCGCCAACGCGGAGCTGCAGTATCAGAACAATAACCTACACCGCATTGAGCCGTTGCTGGCGAAACAGTTTGTCACTGTGGACCAGGTAGACCAGGCGAGAACGGCCGTTACCGCTCGGCAGCAGGCCGTCCACCAGGCTCAATCTCAACTGCTGCTGGCGGAGGCCCAGGTACAATCAGCCAACGCTTTCTATGAGCAGGCGAAAGCCGCGAGACTGCAGAGCAACGCGCAACTCGGCCAGTCCGAGCATAGCGTCCTTACGATCGAGCCGCTCACAGCGCAGCGTGAAGGCAAGACCGCCGCGATCCGCAATGCGGAGTACAACCTGAACAATTGCTCTATCTATGCGCCCTTTGATGCGCGAGTTACCAATCTCACGATCTCCCAGGGAGCTTACGCGCACGTCGGCCAGCAGGTCTTTACTCTCATTGACACCCGCACCTGGTGGGCCGTCGCAAATTTCCGCGAAACCCAACTCAGGCGTATCCAGCCCGGCATGCATGCCGACGTATATACTCTCTCGCGGCCCAACGTTCGCTACGATGGAATTGTGGATAGCGTGGGCTTCGGCGTTTTACCTGATACCACTCTGGTGGGTTCCTTTTCCTCCAGCTTGCCCGATGTCCAGCGCTCTCTCAACTGGGTACATCTCGCCACCCGCTATCCCGTGCGCGTACGCATCAATGCCCCTGAGTCCGAGCCCTTCCGCATCAGCGAATCTGCTGTGGTAGTGATCCGCGGTAACTCTTCCGGGCGGACGAAGTAAGCATGGCGTCTCGCGGAGCAGCGCTTCCTCTAACGTCGCCGGCCGGCGCCATCGACCAGGCTGGCAAATGGTTTTGGAACTTCCTGAAAAATGAGCTTTCGCCTTTTCCCGGGCGAGCATGGACGGTTGGACGCATGACCATCGCTGCCACCATCGTCATGGTCCTGGTCATGACCTTCCGCCTCCCCAGCGGATTCCTCGGCGCGATCTTCACGCTCTTTCTTAGCCGCGAGAATCCCACTGCAACCTTGCGCGCAGGAGTCCGCGTTGTTGCAGCCTTCGCGGTCGCCGCCGCCTATACGATTGTTGGCATCACTCTGCTGCTCGGCGATCCCTTGACTCATTTTCTCTGGATCATCACAACCCTGTTTATTGCGTTTTACCTCATTCGAATCATTCCCGATTACGGCACAGCAGTGGGCTTTGGCTTTATGACCGCCGGTGCAATTCCCTTGTGGGACGAAACCAGGCTCAGCGTGAATGCTCGCGTTGAGAACACGCTGTGGGTCGCCTTTGCCGTCCTTGTCGGTGCAGCGGTGACCATTGCTGTCGAATATGCTTTCCGCAGAGTGCACCCTACAACGGATCTCGCTCAAGGGATCGAGACCCGGCTCAGCATAGTAGAAAAAGTTTTGAGAAATATCTCGTCGAGTAGCCCAGCCGACCACCAACTGGAAAAGGATGTCGCCCTCTATGCCGGCTTCGGAACCTCGAGGCTGCGGAGATTACTCTATCGATCCGGATACGGATATCACTTCATCGCCCAGATGAATGCCACCGTCGCGCTCCTGGGCCGCCTCGTGGATCTAGCTGCGAGCCTGCTCCTCATTCATCCTGATCAATTGCTCGTCGTCAGCAGTGCAGACCGCGACCAATGCAGCCGGCTCGCTGACGCGATCGCATCTCTTCGCGCCGACGTGCTGCGACGACAGCTGCCCGGCAAGATTGATCTCCCTCCACTGCAGGAGCCCACCAGGCTTCCATTCCTCTTGTCGATGGAGCGAACCGTCGCGCTCATCCCGGACGTATTTGCTGGCTCCACATCCGTTCAGGAATTCATACCGGAGCCCATGAATGAAGAACTCCCTGAGCGGCTCCTTGTCCCCGACGCATTCTCGAATCCCGCTCATATCCTGTTCGCGATACGAGGAATGCTCGCCGCCACTGCCTGCTACGTCCTCTATACATCCATCGCGTGGCCAGGCTTGAGTACTTCCATTGCAACCTGCATCATCACCGCCCTATCGACCCTTGGCGCGTCGCGGCAGAAACAGTTTCTTCGACTCGCCGGAACCATCCTCGGTGGCGTGATATTCGGCATGGGGGCGCAGATCTTCATACTCCCCTATCTCGATTCCATTGCCGGGTTCACCATGCTCTTCGTCGTGGTTACCCTGATAGCCTCGTGGATCGCGACCTCCACTCCCAGGCTCTCCTACCTTGGAGTGCAACTAGCCTTGGCCTTCTTCCTCATCAACCTGCAGGAATTTACAATACAAACCTCGCTCGCCATCGCCCGCGATCGCGTCTTCGGCGTATTCCTCGGACTCGGTTTCATGTGGCTGCTCTTCGACCGGCTCTGGGTCAGAAATGCTCTCGACGAAACGCAAACAGTCTTTGCCCGAATCCTGGAAATGTTTGCAGAGTTGAGCGAGCAGTTGTTGAAGGATGACCGCAATGAAGCCGTCAGACAAATCCGAAAGCTGCGCGATGGTATCAACGCCGGCTTCCAGGCCGTGAATGCCCAGGCCGATGCCCTGCTCTTCGAATTCGGCCCTTCGCGCCCGCGAAAGATGAAAATCCGTGAAGATCTCAGGCGCTGGCTGCCATCCCTCCGCACACTGCTGCTCGTGCAGATTACATCATCGCAATACCGCCTGCAGAAGCCGCTCAGGGATCTACCCGCGTCGATTGCAAATGCTCATATAGCATTTGAAACAGAGGTCGCCTGCGTCATGCGTGCTATGGCGAACGACGTAGAAGGGAAACCATCGCCGTCGCCCGCCAATATACTTGCATCTGCCGCAAAGCTTCAGCAGGATATCCGCACGTCGCACGGCGAACTCGGCACACAACTTTCTCCTGAAGTCTCAGACATGTTCCGTCTGTCTGATACTGTTGCATCCATTCTTGCGCCGCTATATGAGGAGATCCATTCCACTTTTACAAATCCCGAAGTTGGACTTGACTACGGACAAGGCAACAGAGCGGCCCCGGGACAAGTACCGCAGAACCCATGAAGCGGCCCAAGAAACCGAGCAATCAGACGTCCTGACCCTAGATGAATCGGCATCATTCCTACGCTGCCATCCAAAGACACTTCGGTTGATGGCTATTCGAGGAAAGATCCCGAGTCGCAGAGTCGGATCGCTCTGGCGGTTCTCTAGAGTCCTCCTGCAATCATGGATGCAACAGGCAACACGATCGCAAGAATCCGCTTCATTTTCCACTGCATTGGGCTGGTAGTTGAGGAGAGCCTAACTGGGGAAGTACAGCTCACGGAGCCTTCCCAGGGAGTCATCAAGGAGTGACGACGAAACTGTGAAGGTATGGGACGCGCTCAGGGTGCCGGAGTTATCAGAAGCTCAATACATATGCTGGCCGCCGTTAATGGAGAGCGTAGATCCAGTCACAAAATCAGCGTCGTCGGCCGTCAAAAACAGCACTGCACGGGCTACGTCACTGGGCTGTCCTAGTCGGCCGGCAGGGATTCGCGAAATGATTTTCTGCAGCACATCGGGGGGCACTGCACGCACCATTTCGGTGTCAACGTATCCGGGAGCCACGGCGTTGACAGTGATACCGAACCTGGCACCTTCTTGCGCCAGAGCCTTTGTGAAGCCGTGAATTCCAGATTTTGCTGCGGCATAGTTGACCTGACCGTACTGGCCTGCCTGCCCATTGATGCTGCCAATATTGACTATGCGTCCAAACTTTGCATCTCGCATGTGTTCGAACGTCAGTTTGCAAAGGTTATAGCAGGAGCCAAGGTTGGTATCGATGACCGCATCCCACATGTCACGATCCATCTTCAGCAGCGTTCCATCTCGCGTAATTCCTGCGTTGTTTACGAGAATTTCAATTGGACCGACCTCGGCGACGATTTGCTTCATCGCGGCCGTACATTGCTCGAAGCTGGCTGCGTTGAATTTGAAAACGCGGATGCCAGTCTCCTTCGAGAACGACTCGGCAGCTTGGTCATTGCTAGCGTAAGTAGCCACGACCGTCCGTCCGGCCTTCTGCAATGCCCGACTGATCTCCGCCCCGATACCGCGAGTGCCACCCGTTACCAGTGCTACCCGTGCCATATGCATCCCGCCTTCCCTCTACCGACTGCGGCCAACAATGCTAGCTCACGGCTCTCGCTTGAGCAAGTGATACCGCGCTCTTATTTACGAATCACGGATGACATTTTCGACCTGTTGCGACCCGGGCTGCGCAAAATGGGCATGGACCGTTGACACAGGAATCATTTAGATTTGTTGCGCTGCAGTATGAATATGCTGCAACGCACAAGAACGAGTGCTGAGGCACGCGGCGATGCCGATTTTGTAGCTTCGACCAATGGGAGAGTTAACGGAATGTCTTTTACGCTGGAAGGCCGGACTGCACTTGTAACCGGTTCGGGTCGTGGTATTGGCAGGGCCATAGCAAAGCGCCTGCTAACAGCTGGCGCGAACGTGATGCTGAACGATATGGACGAAGATCTGCTGCGGGAGGCGGAAGCCGATCTTGGGCATGCCGAACGAGTGCGCCACGTAACAGGAGATCTGACTCACTCCTCGACACCCAAAGCAGTCGTACAAGCCGTTCTGGATGCTTTTGGTTCGATTGACATTATCGTGAACAACGCGGGCTACAGCTGGGATAACGTCATCCAGAAAACGACCGACGAGCAATTTAAAGCCATGCTGGAAATTCATCTGGTAACGCCGTTCCGAATCCTGCGGGCAGCCTCCGACTTCATTCGCGAAGCTTCGAAAAGAGAGTCGGCGAACAACCAGCGTGTGATGCGCAAGGTCGTGAATATCACTTCCATCGCCGCGACCGACGGCAACCCTGGCCAAGCAGGTTACTCGTCAGGAAAAGCAGGAGTTATTGGCCTGACGAAGACGCTGGCCAAGGAGTGGGGAAGGTACAACGTGAACGTCAACTGTGTCGGCTTTGGCCTGATTGAGACTCGGCTGGTACAACCACTGGACGGCGAGAACGCAAAGATGCAGATGCACGGTCACAACATTCGTCTTGGCGTCCAACCAGCTGTGTTGGATTCGGTGAAGAGTTCGTGTCCCCTGGGACGCGTTGGTACGCCGGAAGAAGCTGCCGGTGCGGTACTGTTCTTCTGTTCTCCGCTTTCGGATTACGTCACCGGGGAGGTCTTGATCTGTGGAGGCGGGATGCACTTCTAACGTTTGTCCCTTCTAGAAAGGCGGGCGGTGGTGGGTGGAAATGTCCCCAATGGATGGTCGCCCAAGACGCCTTTCAACCCCGCTTCGCGGTGAGACCGGTAGGCTCTTTCGTCGGTGAGCCACTTTGGGTTCCCTAGACAGTTCACCGTTGCCGGTGGAATTGTCCCACTTGACAGCCATGAGTTTGAAGACTTCGATGTATAGCGCACTCGTGTCTTCTTGTTGCGGCGTTCGGAACTGATATCGCATGCGACCTCATCTGCAACGTGGCGACGGGAACCCGGGTGACTGAGGGGGGCTCATGACGAACATGCGGGAAGTTGTTGTCTTAAGTGCAGTGCGCACTGCAGTTGGAAAATTTGGGGGAGCATTAAAAGACATGCCACCTACTGAACTGGCGGCAATTGTCACACGCGAATCCGTGAAACGCTCTGGACTGGCTCCAAATGATATCGCGGCTGTTGTCTTCGGAAATGTCATCCACACAGATGCCAAGGATATGTATCTCGCCAGGGTCGCGGCATTGCGCGGCGGTCTGCCGGTTGAGACCTCGGCCTTAACGCTCAACCGCTTGTGCGGCAGCGGCCTATCAGCCATCCTTGCCGCGGCTCAGACAATCATCCATGGCGATGCTGACGCCGCAGTAGGAGGAGGAGCTGAATCCATGAGTCGGGCGCCGTACTGGCTGAACAGCCTCAGATGGGGAGCGCGTCTGAACGATACCGCCGCAGTGGACGTGATGGTGGGCGCGTTGACCGATCCGTTTGAGGGAGTCCATATGGGCATAACTGCGGAGAATGTTGCGCGGAAGTGGAATATCACCCGTGAGGCTCAGGATGCTCTGGCGGTTGAGAGCCATAGACGCGCTCTGAACGCCATCGAAACCGGGAAATTCATTGACCAGATTGTGCCCATCGAAATCAAGATAAAGGGCGGCACCACGCCGTTTGCCACTGACGAATCACCTCGATCGGACGCAACACTCGAAAACCTTGCAAAGCTGAAACCAGTATTTGACAAGGAAGGCACTATAACGGCTGGCAACTCATCCAGCATTAACGATGGCGCCGCCGCGCTTGTTCTTATGGAGGGTAACGCGGCAAAGGAGCGGGGGCTGAAGCCTATGGCCAGGCTTGTCGACTACGCCGTAACCGGAGTGGAGCCTGGCTATATGGGCATAGGTCCGGTTTCGGCGGTCAAGCAGGTATTTAAGAGAACGGGTTTGTCGGCGGACCAGATCGACGTGTTCGAGGTAAACGAGGCCTTTGCCGCGCAGGCGCTCGCTGTCGTTTGCGACCTCGGCTTCCCTGCCGCGAAGACTAATCCGAACGGTAGCGGGATTTCGCTGGGACATCCCCTTGGCGCGACGGGGGCCATCGTGAGTGTAAAAGCACTGCATGAACTGCGCCGTATCGGTGGCCGCTACGCTTTGGTAACGATGTGCATCGGCGGTGGACAGGGCATCGCAGCAATTTTTGAGGCAATCGAATAGATCAAGTGCATTGATCCTGGCCCGCTAACAATGGCTGGCGGCCGAAACTCAGACCGCCAGCCGCTGCTACATAGAGCGGGCTGCGAGCCAATGCTCGATATGCGGCCAGGTGCGTTTCTGCGCGCCGTTTCCAGCCATGATTCCAATATGGCCTCCATAAACGCGGAATACTTCCTTGTCCTGGCTACTAACCTTTTCGAGAATCGGCTCTGACTGGCAAGGCGGGGTAATGTGATCGCCATCAGCGATAACAGTCAACAGATTGGCCTTCAATCGACTTAGGTCCACTCGCTCACCACGGATTACGAGTTCGCCCTTCATCAATCGATTGTTGCGATATAAATCGACGATGAGCTGACGAAACGCTCCTCCGGTCATGGGGATATTGTCTCTGACCCAGGTGTTCATGGCGTGCCAACTCTCAACGACTTGAGGATTATCCACATTGTCCCAGAGCTTGAGGTAGTTGACGATGTAGTTTTCGACGGGCTTCAGAGCCTTGGCGCCGTAGTCGATCATCTCCGGCGGCATGTTGCCAAAGGCTGCCAGAACCTTGTCCACATCAAAATATTTCTCGTCGGTCCAACGACCAAACGTCAACTTCTCCTTGTCGGAAAAGTCGAGGGGGGCGGTCAGCAGGATCAGGTTACGCAGCCCATCATCGGCTCGAAGCGCCGCATAGATAGTGGTTAAAATGGCACCGATGCACCACCCGAGGAGGCTCACCTCTTCAACGCCGGATATTGCTTTAATCTTGCGGATCGCCCTGGGCATGTATTCGAGGGTGTAGTCCTCGAATTTCAGATCTTTATCCTCGGGACCTGGGACGCCCCAGTCCAACAGGTACACGTCGTAACCGCGATTCACCAGAAACTCAACAAAACTATGACCGGGCCGCAGGTCCAGAATGTAAGGCCGGTTCATAAGCGCAAAGACCAGAAGCAATGGAATTCGATGGCGCTGCTCTGCCGGGACCACGGGAACATAGCGGTAGAGCTTGGCCTTATTCAGCGTCCAAACCAATTCTTTGGGCGTCTGGGCGATCGCGGCCTTGGTGTTTATCACCCTCGTAACTGTCTTGAGGCGCTCCGCGAGAATCGCGACTGGGTCCGTTACATCCGCTCTTTGTGCCATGGCTTACTTGCTTCCCTTTCTCGCATTCCGCCGCGCAGGCTTCGCAGCGATTTTCCGATTCGCAGTTCCGCGAGCCCGGAGTGCTGACTGTTTTTTGGGGGCGGTCTCTTTTACGGCACGGGTCTTTCCAGCTGCTTTCCTGGTAGCTTTAGCGGGCATCTTTGCAGGTTGTTGCACTCGCGTTGTTCCGGGAGTGGATGCAGCTTTTTGGGATTCCAAGGGCGTAGCGGGTGGCTGACCTTTGATTGCCTTTTCGATACGGTCCAGTTTCGCTCCCATATCGTCCAATTGCATCTCAAGGTTGGTAAATCGTCCTGCCAGGCTGGCAAAATCCACACTCGTCGGCATGTTCAGCTGCTGAAGTGTGCGCAGCATCGCCTGCTCTGCGGCTTCTTTGTATGGGGCCGAGGCGCTCAAAAAGCTATCCAGAGCTGCTCCGGAAGCCTGTGCGTATCCCTCGGTGTTTACGGCTTCTATCAAGTTCTTGGACCAGACTTCCAGATAGGCATCCCGCAACTCGCGAAATTTCTCCATCGGATCTGGCTGTTTCGTGGTCCCTGAATCTTTGTCGCTCATTTGAGCCTCCATGACTTGAATGCATAGAGCCTACACCCGAATGCAGCCACAGAGCAGCAGCCACGTGTCAGTGGCCACAGGCTCCGGGCTGCATCCGGTAACGCGTATCTAGTCAGAACGGCCTACGCGCTCGCTTTTTTGCGGGCCGCTTTGACGCGATGTTCAAGATTTGCTTCTGAGTCTCAACAAGAGTATCGAATCCGCGCTGAATTGAGTCCGCGGCGACTTCGACCGGAGTTCCGGCTACACCTGACTGTTTCTTGAAGGTGTCAAAAACCGTCTTGGTCTGTGCGGCGGAAAACTCAATTGCATTCTTCTGCGTGGCCGCAGCGCGTTCCACACTATCCTGCACAATCGCGCTTACCGTTTCGGTCGCCTTCGACACAGCATCGCCGCGCTCATTCGCAAGCCCCGCCATGGTCTGGCTCTGTTCCAGGACGAGGTCAATTGCACCCTTTTGCAGGTCGACAAATTGACCGAAAGTATTGGCAACAAGGTCAAGAATAGTAGGTACGGGCGTGCCCGGCGTGACCTGGGCGATCTTCTTCGCTGCGCCAACCAGATCGGCATTCTGTTGCAGGGCAACGTCAAGGGCGTTCTTCTGCACCTCGGCAAGGCGCTCCACGCTCTTCGTGTACAGAGATGTGATCGTCTCCACTACCTCTGCTTGATTCTCGGTCGGTGCATCTTTGGTGTATTTGCGGGTTGTGGTCATATCCTTCTCCTTAAAATGGCTTGCTGCGCTATTTGCTGCACTGCAGCATAATTAAATCCTACTCCCTCCAGGAGACTTGTCAAGGGGTAAGATGGAAATCTATGGAGTCTAAAGCAGTTCTGATCAAGAAATACGAAAATCGGCGCCTATATGACACTACCAACAGCAGATACGTGAACCTCGATGAGGTGGCGCAAATGCTGCAGCGCGGCGAGGATGTGCAGGTCGTCGATGCCGCGACGGGCGAAGACATTACACGGCTTGTTCTGACGCAAATCATCGTCGAGGACGCCAAGACGGCGGATTCCAACTTCCCTCTCGATGTTCTGCGGCAGATGGTGATTGCTTCAGGGAGAGCAGGACAGGAAGGCACCCTCAAATATATGAAGGCGATCCTCGATTTTTATCAGAACACTTATCGCGTAATCGCGCCTCCCGGCAACCCCTTCAATTTCATGTCGGGACAGACTGTCGAGCGCCGAACGGGTATGGGTACATCAGGCGTATCTGAAGCCGACCGCACCGCGCAGGATTCGCGCACTCGAAATACGACCCCACGAGGAGACGAAGAAGTGATGGAGATGAAGCGCCGTTTGGCAGAGCTCGAAAAGATTGTCTCCAACATTGCGCCAAAAAAGAAGACTCAGCGCAAGAAGAAGACCCGTATTGGTGGGGCCTCTTGACTATGACGCAGTATGGTTTTTCCTCAATGTTCATGCGGGTCTCGGTGCTAATTCGAATAAAACCATAAACAATACCATCGTAAGAAATGACCGAATTTGCGGCCGGTGATTTTTTTGGGTGGAATGGGATTCCGAAATAGGTGAACGTGAGTAAATGCGCGCCGGATCAAGACTTGCTTTGCTTTCCAATCGAAGTCTTCCCATTTGAGCGCCAGTGTTTCACTAATGCGAAGGCCCAGGCACCCGCATACAACGACGATCAAGTTGTAAGGAGGTATGAGCCACTTCATGATCGTCTTTAACTCGGCAGGTGTTAGGAGTGTGACCGGCTTCGTTCGCTTTGAACTTCCCTTCACCTTTACCAGGTTCATCGGGTTCCGCACGACCGGCATGTATTCCCAAAGCATCGCGAGATCCAGCAACCGGAGATAGCTCCCCGTGCGTTTGCTTTTCGTGAAGCTCTGACCGGAAGTTTTGCTAGCCAACTCCTGACCTGAAGTGCTGTCACTCCAGCCAAGGGCTGATCTCCCCCATCGTGGACGGAGATGATTCTCAATCATCCCTCGATTCGTTTCTTGGGTAGAGAGCTTGAGCGTCGGCAGCACTTCAGCAACGTAGCGGTCCATCACTTGCCCGAACGTGATCGTAACTTTCCCGCCGAGAGTGTCTGCATTCAGAGCGGCAAGTTGTCCTTCTACAGCCGTGCGCACATCCCGCTCGGTCTTATAGATCGCTGAGTCGAATGTCTGAACGCGCAGTTTACGTTTGCCGCCCTCATCTGTAGCATAGAACCTGAACTCCCACGCAAAGCTACCGTGGGACCGGGGTACTTTACGTACGCTACCAACCTGATACCGATGTCGCCGGATTCGCATCCCGCCATACTTTTAAATGGTGTAGATGAGGCGATTACAGTTTCAGTGGTGTTATGTGATGTTGAGTCCGAAGCAATCGTTCAAGTTATTGATTACATATAGAATGCGGGAGTAGTTCAGTGGTAGAACGCCAGCTTCCCAAGCTGGATGTCGCCGGTTCAATCCCGGTCTCCCGCTCCAAATTCTTCGAATCCCCATTCGACCCCACTCCTGGCTCCGTAAGCCCCAAAACAAAAGCGGACAGCAAGTGCGCATCCTCGCGCCCCCGCTATCCGCTCGCTATTTTTGAACGCCTTGCGCTCAGCCCTTTTCCTGCGTCAACATCAGTTTCGCTTCCGCTAGTTCATCCAGTTTTGTCTTGTCCACAACCGGATACGCCAGCTTCAACGACGCCAGTGCTTCCACTACCGCCGCCGCCACAACCACGCGGGTATACCACTTGTTGTCCGCCGGAACCACGTACCACGGAGCCTCGGGCGTCGCCGTTTGGCGAATCATATCCTCGTAGGCCTTCGCATAGTCGTCCCAGTAACCGCGCTCTTTCATGTCCGACGCTGAAAACTTCCAGTTCTTTGATGGATCGTCCAGGCGCGACAGAAATCTCCGCTTCTGTTCCTTGCGGGAGACATTCAGGAAGAATTTGCGAATGAGCGTGCCATTTCTCGCCAGGTGCTGCTCAAAATTGCGGATGTCTTCGTAGCGCTCCTGCCAGATCTTCGAAGTTATCAACTCCTGTGGCAGCCTTTGACTCTTCAAGATCCCCTGATGAACCTTCACCACCAGCACTTCTTCGTAATACGACCGATTAAAAATACCGATGCGACCACGCTCTGGCAGCTGCTCTTGGCAACGCCATAAGTAATCGTGGTCGAGATCCACTGACGATGGTGCCTTGAACGAAGCCACCTGGCAGCCCTGCGGATTCACGCCCGACATGACGTGCTTGATCGCGCCGTCCTTGCCCGCCGCATCCATTGCCTGGAAGATCAGCAGGACTGACCATTCGCGATTCGCATACAAAACATCCTGCAGTTCTGCCAACGCACCAACGCCAACGGCTAGTGCTTCTTTTGAGCGAGGCTTGTCTTCTTTTCCCAGGTCCCCGGTGCTTGCGGGGTCGTGGTGTTTGAGCGAGAATTTCTTCCCATTGGCCACACGATGGGGATCAGCAAACCCTTTGGCGCGCTTGATGACATCCTTAAGCTTTGCCTTCGGCAGGTTCTTCTCTGGCTCAATGCCTTCTACACTCTTCTTGTCTTTCGCCATCTTGGCCGCTCTCCATAGCGGTAACTTTTCAGTCACCGAAACTATCGGCTAGCGGCCCACTGCGCGTCAAGGGCCTGCTACACCACGTGCAGCAGCATCAAGACGATCACGATGACCAAAAGCAATCCGATTCCACCGCTCGGGTAGTATCCCCAGCTCCGGCTATACGGCCACGACGGTACGGCACCGATAAGCGCGAGCACAAGTATCACAACCAGGATCGTCAACATGATTCATCTTCCTCCGTATCTGTTTTCAACACTCCGAAACTCAGATGCAGCATTCGCAAGATGAAGATGCTCTCACCGTGCAGTTAAACCAGTACCCGCTTCAGCCTGCTGAAATCTGCTTAGCGCGCGCAAAGATCGCGGTAAGCATCTCGCGAGTCAGCACGCCGGTGTTCGTGTTTTGCAGCGAAGGATGATAACTGGCAAGCAACCTTTTTCCTGAAGGCAACACATACTCGGCACCGTGTGCGAACACAAACCCCGTGCGCCGCTTAAGCACTCCCGTGCGGACAAGATGCGATGTAAAAGCATCGAAGGCAATCTTCCCAAGGCACACCGTTACCCGCAGGTCGCGCAGCAGGCCGATCTCCTCGTCCAAGTAGCCCGCGCAATTCGCAATCTCTTCAGGCAGCGGCTTGTTTCCCGGTGGAGCGCAGCGCACCGCGGCGTTGATCCATAGATCGCGCAGCTTCATGCCATCCTCGCGCGAAAACGACTTGGCCTGCGAGGCAAAACCAGTCTCGTGCAGCACCGGGTACAAAAAATCCCCCGACCCATCCCCGGTAAACGGCCTGCCAGTACGATTGGAGCCGTGCGCCCCCGGCGCCAGTCCCAGGATCAATACCCTCGCCTTGGGATCTCCAAACGAAGGCACCGGCCGGCCCCAGTACTCCCAGCTCGCATAGGCTTTCTTTCGCACCAGGGCCACCTGCTGGCAATGCTGCCGAAGACGCGGGCAACGTTCGCAGCAGATGATCTGCTCATTCAGTTCGTCCAGCGAGCGCGCACTTTGCTCAGGCATGGACTGATTCTACCGTCCACTCGAAAACACATTGTGCGGTATTCCCCTCCGACGGGTAAAATGAGGTCGATTTTCTGTCGGCACTTCCTGGGGGCCAGATCTTATCTCCCCGGTAAACGTCTCCCCGAAGAGATCCATCTCTCACTCAAGAAGGATAGATATTCATGAACATCAGTTTCCTCCGCACATATACCGCAGCAGCCTTGGCAACCGCCCTGCTCTTCACCGCTGGCTGTAAACAGGCCGCACCCCCTGAGCAGGCCGCAACACCCGCACCCGTCGTCGATCCAACGGAGATGGGTGGACAGAAAATTGTGAAGCTCGAACGCAAAGCCACCTCGAACGGCACCAAGCCCGAGTTTCTCTCCGCGACGGTTTTTCCCGGCAGGGGCATGAACCTCTTCCAGATCACGGCAAACATCCCGGGCAAGGGCGTAGTAGACGTCTTCGCCTCTCCCTCGCTTAGCGAAGCAGCCGCGGCGCTTACCGGCACAGACGCCGACGCGAATGGCAACAAGAGCTTCGGCTTCGGCGGAGCCTTCCTGGTTCCCTACCCCAACCGCATCCGCGGCGTGCTATCTGCTGACAAAAAGACCCTCACCACTATGTGGCACGGCAAAACGATCATGGTGCCCGCAAACTTCGGCGGCCACCTGCCCGGTGCCGAGCCGCATTCGATCCACGGCCTCATCCTCGCCAGCAAGACTGACGATATTCAGATCAGCCCCGATGGCTCGACCATTACTGGCGTATTCCACGCGGGTAACTTCGGCGGACACTGGCTGTCAGAGACCGATGTCACCGTCGTAATCACATTGACCGGCGATACCGTCGACACCACCATCACCGCCAAAAACGTCGGGAAAGAACCCGAGCCAATGGCCATTGGCTGGCATCCCTACTTCAATCTCCCCAGCGGCGACCGCAAGCAGGTCCGCCTGCACGTTCCCGCCGAGGTCATGGCGCAGGTCGATAACTACGACAACGTCTTCCCCACCGGCAAACTGCTTCCCGTCAAAGGCACGCCCTATGACTTCAATGCCCCCGACGGCAAGGCCCTGGGCGACCAGTTCCTCGACGACAACTTCGCTCACCTGAAGTGGACCAACGGTCAGTTGACCGTAGATGTCATAGATCCCGCGGCCGCTTACGGCATCCACATCATCGGCCTTTCCCCGGAAATCAAGACCGTCCAGGTCTATGCTCCGCCCGTCAAGCAATTCATCGCAGTCGAGGAGCAGTACAACTTCGGCGATCCCTTCAGCAAAGTCTGGAAGGGCATGGACACGGGAATGGTCACTTTGAAGCCCGGGCAGTCCACCACGTGGAAGACTCGTTTGCAGCTCTTTACACCAGCAAAATAGCCGCGGTTTTTCGCGCTATAACTCGCTCCAGCAGTGTCAAAATCGGTCATTTTGGGGGAGGAAATTCGACCTCCCCCAAGCTGTTTTTGCATCCTTTCCCCTCTCCGGATTGTCTATCCTATATGCCCCTCACTCGCTGTATGTGCTGTGGTTACAAGACCTTGGGAACTCCAGCCACAATGGCCCTCTGCCCCGTCTGCTGGTGGGACGACGATGGTCAGGACGACGCAGACGCCGATATTGTCAGAAATTCCGTAAATGGCACCCTCAGCCTCTCCCAGGCCCGCTCGAATTACCTGGAGTTTGGCGCGGCAGACCGACAGTTTCTTGCGCACGTTCGCAAGCCCCTCCCTGAGGAAGAGTGATCTTTTCCGCAATCCGCTTCGCGTGAATCCGTATCGATATACGCGAAGTTGGTACCCCATTGAATTTGTGCCGCTTTTCCCTCAGGGCGTCGTTTGACCCCCCTTGGAAAGCCCCTTAACATGGATAGAAGACTGCCCAGCTCCCGCATCGTTCTTTGAGGCGGCATACGTGCCGCGGTGCAATTCTCAAGCGAGTTGGGTACGCGCATCTGGAAGGCATACGTTGAGCTCAACTGAGTCACTCGAAACTTCACCAAATCCCGAATCGACCCCCAATGACGCGGAGATGACCGCCGTCGCCTCCCATGAGGGCCATACGCACGACCACGACGACCACGATCATGCCGGACATCAGCATCAACACGGCCCCGTTCTGAACCCGGATTGCACTCGGGAAATCGACATCGAGGTTCCTGCGGACGAAGTCACCAAGGCCTTTCGCAGCGTCACCAAGCGATATCAGAAGATGGCTCGCATTCCCGGCTTCCGGTCGGGCAAGGTCCCGGAGTCTCTCATTCGCACGCGTTTTGCCGATCAGATCAAGCAGGACGTGATGGAAGCCCTGGTACCGGAGCGCTTCCGCGCGATCGTCGAACAGGAGAAGTTCGTACCTGTCTCGCAGCCGCAGGTAACCTCCCTGACGATCGTCGACGGCGAGCCGATCCATTGCAAAGCCGCTTTCGAGGTATTGCCTACCTTCTCAGTTGAGGGGTATCAAGATATCAAGATCGCCAAGCCGGAGACTGAGTTGACCGAAGACGAGTACAAGGCGGAACTCGAACGAGTACGCGACTCCCGCGCGGCGATGGAGCCCGTGACGGAAGACCGCGCCCTCGTGGACGGCGACTGGGCCCAGATCACCTTCCGCGGCGAGTTCATGGGTGAGGACGGCCAGCCGGCCGCCGCTCCCGGAGAACCGATCAAGGGCGAGGACGTGGTTGTCGAAGTTGGCGGTGAGAAGACGCTCGCCACCTTTAATGACGCCCTTCGCGGCGCCAAGCCTGGGCAGGAGCTGAAGTTCGAAGTCACCTATCCTGCAGACTTTGGCGAGCACAACCTGGCAGGAAAGACGGTCGCCTATGACGTCGAAGTGAAGGCGATCAAGAAGCGCATTATTCCGGAGCTGAACGACGATTTCGCCAAGGAATTGGGCGAATACGAGACGCTGGATGCCTTTACCGAGAAGTTCCGCGAGCACCTCGCCAACGACAAGCGTCGCCGCCTGGAAGCCGAGGCCAAGGACAAGATGATCGAAAGGTTGATCGCCAAGTTCGATTTCCCGGTTCCTGAGACGCTCGTGCAGCATCAAGTAGATGCGCGACTCGACCGCGGCCTGCGTGCTCTTGCGCAACAGGGCATGCGCGCCGAGGATATGAGGAAGCTCGACTTCAACCGGCTGCGCGTCGCTCAGCACGATTCTGCTCTGAACGAGGTGAAGGGATCGATGGTCCTGGATCGTATCGCGCAGGAGGAGAAGATAGAGGTTTCGGCGGACGAGATCGAGCAGGAATTGCAGATGATTGCCTTGCAAACGCGTGAGCCCGTTGAAGCACTCCGGTCACGTTTGACTGAAGATGGCAGCATAGCTAGAATCCGTGAACAATTAACCAGAGAAAAAACTGGAAACGTCCTCTACGACCGGCTGGTGTCCTAGTCCGGGCTGTAGGGGAGATTGAATAGGTTTTATTTGCCTGGGCCGGTATGGCAAAATGACTGGCTCCTGACTTCAAGTTAGTGGCAGGGCGGTTTTCCCGGAGAGCGAGAGTAGCAAAAGATGGCACTAGTTCCCATGGTGGTTGAGCAGACGAGTCGAGGCGAACGCGCCTACGATATTTACTCCCGTCTGCTACGCGACAACATCATTTTCCTAGGCACTCCCATTGACGACCAGGTGGCTAACCTGATCATTGCGCAAATGCTTTTCCTTTCCGGCGAGGACCCGGAGAAGGATCTCCAGCTATACATCAATTCTCCCGGCGGTTCCATTACTGCGGGCCTGGCAATCTATGACACCATGCAGTTCATCAAGAACGACGTGGTCACCTATTGCATCGGCCAGGCGGCGAGCATGGGGGCGTTCCTGCTGATGTCCGGCACCGCGGGCAAGCGCTTTGCGCTACCAAATTCGCGCATTCTGATCCATCAGCCTTCAATGGGAGGGCTTTCAGGTCAGGCGACAGATATCGACATTCATGCCCGCGAGATACTTCGTATCCGTGAGATCACCAACCGCTTAATGTCCAAGCATACGGGCCAGTCCCTGGAACGCATTGAACGAGATGTGGAACGCGATTTCATCATGAATGCTCCGCAAGCCAAGGAATACGGCATTATCGACGAAATCATTGATCGGCCACGCACCTGATTTGTTGCAGGTGCCAGAAGGAGTTGCAGCATGAAAACACGCACGGGATCTGACGACACGCTACGTTGCTCGTTCTGTCATAAATCGCAGGACGCTGTGGCAAAACTGATCTCATCGCCCAGTGACTACCCGCGTGCCTACATCTGCGATGAATGTGTTGCTGTCTGCAACTCGATTCTTGAGGATGACCGCAGCGAGACCCAACCTGGCGCTGCGCCCACTCACCTGCCCAAGCCACAAGAGGTCAAGGCGTTCCTGGACGAATATGTAATCGGCCAGGATCAAACCAAGAAGAAGCTTGCGGTCGCCGTCTACAACCATTACAAGCGCATCCAGATGAACCGGACGCGCGGCAACGACGTCGAACTCTCCAAGTCGAACATCCTGCTGGTGGGGCCGACCGGTAGCGGCAAGACACTGCTGGCGCACACGCTGGCCAAGATGCTGGATGTACCCTTCGCGATTGTCGATGCTACCACGCTGACGGAAGCGGGCTATGTCGGCGAGGACGTTGAAAATATCATCCTCAAGCTGCTGCAGGCAGCCGACGGAGATGTGGCTCGCGCCCAAACCGGCATCATCTATATTGACGAAATCGACAAGATCGGCCGCAAGGACGAAAACCCCTCCATTACGCGCGATGTCTCCGGCGAAGGCGTGCAGCAGGCTTTGCTGAAGATACTCGAAGGCACCGTCGCCAACGTGCCGCCGCAGGGCGGACGCAAGCATCCGCACCAGGAGTTCACCCCGGTCGACACCACGAACATCCTCTTCATCTGCGGAGGAGCGTTCGTCGGCCTGGAGACGGCTATCGGGCGGCGCATTGGCAAGAAAGCTCTCGGCTTCAAGGCCCTGTCAGAGAAAGACACGCAGGAGGCTGCAAGCGTCGCGCAATCAGCGCGATACCGAACTGCTTCGCCAGGCCCAGCCACAGGATCTGATCAAGTTTGGGCTGATCCCCGAGTTTGTCGGACGCCTGCCCGTCATCGGCATTCTGGACGAACTCGACGAAGTTGCCCTGGTCGAGATTCTTACCAAACCCGGAATGCGATCATCAAGCAGTACCAACGTCTCTTCGAGTACGAGGACGTGCAGCTTACCTTCACTGAGGAAGCCGCCCGTTCGATTGCCCGTGAGGCCCTCAACCGCAAGGTGGGCGCTCGCGGACTGCGCATGATCCTGGAAGAGTTGATGCTCGACCTGATGTACAACCTGCCAAGTAACAAGAAAGATCAAGGTGCTTGAGATCACCGAGGAAATGGTGGCAGAAGCGTGACCTTTCGGTTACCATGCTGGAGAAGGCCGGTTAGACAACCAGGCTGGCCAGAAGATCCCGGACCGCCGGGCCGTTGCGATCCGGGCAGACTCGTCTACTTAACTGTGCGCAGGCTTATTTAAGCAGCCCCCCTCTCGTTTCACCGAACGGAAGTCCGTTGAGAGGATCCCGCATCGAGATGGGTTCTGATTCATCTAACTGTGAGGACGAAAGGAAACGGCGTGACACAGTCAAAAGAGACACGAGACAAGAATGAGCTGAGGAAGCTGCCCATGATGCCCATCCGGGACATGGTGATCTTCCCGTACATGATGCCTCCTTTCGTCGTGGGTCGCGAGTCGAGCGTCCGCGCGCTGGAAGAAGCCCTGACGGGTGACCGCAAGATATTTCTGGCAACCCAGCACGACGCCGGCGTGGATGAGCCGCGTCCCGACGAGATCTACACCGTGGGCACGATCGGGAATATCGTGCAGAGCGTCAAGATGCCCGACGGCAACATCAAGGTGCTGGTGGAGGGATTGGAGCGCGCAAAAGCGGTCGAGATCTCAGACGCAGATGGCTTCTTCGTAGCCACGGTTCGCACCGGGGCAGTTCAACTGGAAGTCACCCCGCAGGTTGAGACACTGATGCAGCGCGTGACCTCGCTCTTCGAGCAATACGTAAAGCTGCAACAGTCTCTGAACTACGAGACGATGATTGCGGCGGTGCGCATGGACGAGCCGGCGAAACTCTCGGATACCATCGCTGCGAACCTGCAGCTCTCCATCGAAGAGAAGCAGGACCTGCTGGAGATATTCGACCCCGCTGAGCGGTTGGCGCGCGTTGCCGACGTGCTCGACGTAGAGATTGAAAAGCTGAACATGGACCGGAGCATCCAGTCGCGCGTAAAGCGGCAGATGGAGCGGGCGCAGAAGGAGTACTACCTCAACGAGAAGATCAAGGCCATTCAAAAGGAATTGGGCCGCGGAGAGAAGAGCGAGTTCGACGAACTGAAGAAGAAGATCGAACTCTCCGGCATGCCGAAAGACGTCTTTGAGAAGGCGATCCTGGAACTGAAAAAGCTTGAAGCGATGCCTCCCATGTCGGCGGAATCGACCGTCTCGCGCAACTACCTTGACTGGCTGCTGGCGGTGCCGTGGAAGAAGAAGTCAAAGGAAACGCGCAGCATCGATCACGCGGAAAAAGTTTTGAATGCCGACCATTACGGACTGGAGAAGATCAAGGAACGCATCCTTGAATTCCTCGCGGTTCGCCAGTTGGTGAAGAATCCCAAGGGCTCGATTCTGTGCTTCGTCGGACCTCCGGGCGTCGGTAAGACTTCGCTGGGCATGTCCATCGCAAAGGCTACTGGGCGCAAGTTTGTCCGCCTGTCGCTGGGCGGAGTGCGCGACGAAGCCGAGATTCGCGGCCATCGCCGCACCTATATCGGCGCGTTGCCGGGGCAGATCATCCAGTCGATGAAGAAAGCCGGCACACGCAATCCGGTCTTCATGCTGGACGAGGTGGATAAGATGGCCTCGGACTTCCGCGGCGATCCTGCATCGGCGCTGCTGGAGGTGCTGGACCCCGAGCAAAACACCAGCTTCCAGGATCACTACCTTGATGTGGAGTACGACCTGTCCCAGGTGCTGTTCGTGGCGACTGCGAATGTGCTGCACACCATCCCCGGTCCGCTGCAGGATCGCATGGAGATTCTGCGGCTGCATGGCTACACGGAGGCCGAGAAGCTCGAGATCGCCAAGCAATACCTGGTGAAGAAGCAGCGTGAAGCCACCGGCCTGAGCGAGAAGAATATCGTCTTCACGGACGAGGCCATTGTGGAGATCATCCGCGCGTACACTCGCGAAGCAGGCGTGCGCAACCTGGAGCGCGAGCTGGGCAACATCTGCCGCAAGGTTGTGCGGCGGGTCATCAAGAATGGGCTGAAGCACAAGGAAGAGATCACGGTCGATAAGGTCGCGGGCTTCCTGGGCGTGGCCAAGTTCCGCGACTCGCAGGTGAACGAAAAGAGCGAAGTCGGCCTGGTCACCGGACTGGCCTGGACGGAGATGGGCGGCAGTATCCTTTCGACCGAAGTGCAGGTGCTGGACGGCAAAGGCAAGCTCACGCTGACCGGGCAACTGGGCGACGTGATGCAGGAGTCGGCGCAGGCCGCGCTCTCCTACATTCGCAGCCGCTCCCATCACCTGGGCCTGCCTAAGGATTTCTATCGCAACGTGGACATTCATATTCACGTGCCTGAGGGCGCCATTCCCAAGGACGGACCGTCGGCTGGCATTACGCTGGCTACGGGCCTGGCAAGTGCATTGACGAAGATTTCCGTGCGCCGCGATCTCGCCATGACTGGTGAAGTCACGCTGCGAGGCAAGGTTCTGCCCATCGGCGGATTGAAGGAAAAGCTGCTGGCAGCACATCGCGCCGGAATCTTTGAGGCGATCCTGCCACGCGAGAACGAGAAGGATCTGGCTGAGTTGCCGGAAAACCTGAAGAGCGCGATGAAACTTCACTTTGTGGATCAGATGGACGAGGTGTTGAAGATCGCTCTTGAGGCTCCACTGCCCGACCTCAAAGAGGAGACTCCTGAAGTGCTCGCGAATGTGGTCCCACCGCCCACGCCGGAGCCGCGAGCTCACCAGTAATCGCTGTAGAGAACTCGAATACGAAGCATCGGCCCATGACCCGCACTATCGGTCGTGGGCCGAGTTTCGTTGCGCACCATGAACCAGCACTCACGCCCCGATTCGTGTGCTTCCGCCAGCTCACCGTACAATCAATAGGGAGACTAAGAACCCACCCATGCGCCTTTATCCGCGATTCTTGCTTTCCGCACTTTCGGCTGAACAGTTCCCGCCATCGTCGGTGCCGGAGTTTGCCTTTCTGGGCCGCTCCAACGTGGGTAAATCGAGCCTGATTAATGCGCTGCTCGGCTCAAAGGAAGCGAAGGTTTCGTCGACGCCGGGTCGCACGCGCGCGATCAACTTCTTTGCGCTCTCTGACGCGCCACAGAAGAAGACTCCTCGCGTGCTCTTCGCCGATCTTCCCGGCTACGGCTACGCAAAGATCTCGAAATCCATCTCAGCGGAATGGCCGAAGTTCATTGAGCCCTACTTGGCGAACCGCGCGCCTCTGGCCATGTGCATCTGCCTGGTCGACAGCAACATCCCGCCCCAGCCAAGCGATGCGCAGCTCATCAGCTACCTGCACTCAACAGGGCGAAAGTTCCTGGTGGTGGCAACCAAGGCTGACAAACTTTCCGGCAACACACGGGTGAAGGCACACAACACATTGAAGACCGGGCTCGAGGTCGAGACGATCCTGATGGTTTCAGCGAAGACGGGCGCCGGCATGAAGGAACTATGGGCTGCGATTGAATCCACGGCCGACGAGTTCGCCCTGGCCTGAACGCACTTCGCTTAGGCCGAGGGAGCGATACGTTCTTCCCTGCCGCCAGCCCGCATTATTACAGCCGCCTGGATCGCCCTCTCATCCACTGACCTGCGGATCGATTGCGCGAAGGATTCCGCTTCGGGCACGCTCATCTCAACGTAACGCGACGAATGCGCGCGACGGCCCATATATCGCGGAGCCAGCCGCAGCCAGCGGCCACGCAGCTCATCGCCGCATACCTCTGCGGCCAGTGCATCGACCTTTGGCAGCCATAGCGCGGGAAACTCTTCGACACTCCACGAAACTCCCGACCGTTCCCATTGCGGAGCGGTTTCGATAGGCAAAGCAGCAGCCCCCCTCGCCTGCATCGAGGCGATAGCATCAGCAATTGCTTCCGTAACAAGCGGAGTCAGCGCCAGAATATCCGGCTGAACTCCGCGCACAACCATCTCCTCGATCGCCGCCGTGAAGTCTTGCTGCAGGCAGACGGAGACAGGCTGCTTCTTGCGGATCTCATTTTTCAGGATGCGGAGAGCCTCATCGAGGCCGTTCACCATAAAGTCACAGACACCGTTACGAATTGCAAGCTTGAGCGATTCGCCATCCGCATCGACTCCCAGCGTAGCGGCCCCGGCAATATTTCCAGCCAACGCACAGTCGGAACCATACTTGTCCGCTCTACCGTAGAGCATGAGGCGACCGCCCAGCGAACCGCCAAACCACTCGGCTGCAAGCGCACTCAGCGCCAAGTAGCGGTCGTATACCTGCGCGGCGTCAAGCGTGATGGTCATGGGAGGTTGGGCGTTCGAAACGTCTTTGCCGAGAGATGCGTATTCACCAGCTTGAGTACAAATCCCCGCTCGTGGATTGCTCCTGCGAGCCGCTGTGAACATCATCGATTCCGGGGTCGGTCTGGTCCAGCGTGTGCAGGGTGTCGGTGGTTTCTGCGACCCAGGTAGTGTTGCTGCGCGTCATAGGATCGACGGGAAGTGACTTGAGATAGCCGCCCTGCACCAGGTCATCCAATGACTGCGGCGCCTTTTCCTTGTCCACTGTATAGGAGTCGATAGCCTGCCGCATCACGTGCAAGTCTTCCTTCAGCACCGCCTCGCGCGCGCTCTTAAGAGAAGAAAGATACTGCGGAATGGCAATCGTCATCAGCACGCCAATGATCATCATGACGATCATCAACTCCACCAGCGTGAAGCCGGATGAGCTGTGCGCGGCAGACAACCTGCGAAGCTTCCGTCTACCGTTCCATTGATTGAGAGTGCGAATCAAGCGCCTCACCATTCGTTGTACTTCGTTCCATCGATCGCGGTTTGTGTTGACTTGGAGTAGACATCAAACACGCTCTGGCCGCCGAACGAATCGCTCTTCGGATCATCCTGCATGGACCGGAAGCCCCACTCCGTTTTGCCGGTCATGGGATCGACCGGAATGCGGCGGAGAAACTTCACTTTTTTGCCTTGCACATCCACCCCGTTGACCAGGGTATCCAGATCCGGTGGATAGCCGTTGCTGTCTATCTTTGTCTGAAAGGCATTCTTGTCCGCGGCGTCCTTGTACTTGTCGATGGCATCGCGCATCTGCCACAGATCGTAGCGAAGCTCACGCTCTTTTTCGCGTTGCACGCGAAAACGCATGATTGGAATCGCCGCCGAAGCGAGGATGGAAAGAATTGCCACGGTGACAATCAGTTCCACCAACGAAAGCCCGGACTCGGTATCGCCCCGCATCCTTGACTCCCTATTCCACATGCACTACAGCCTGCGACCCCACGGCGGGCAAGGATTGTTGCGCGCTGTTCTTGGCCCCCGGCCGAGTAATGGCAATGTTCGCGTCGCCCGGCGCCTTCGCCTGGAAGGTCAACACGCAGATGGAACCGCTACCCGTAACGCCGGCTACACCCGGAGGACGCGATGCCGAAATTGTCAGGCCGCCCGCTCCATCGTCGCGATGCACAAGGGCGACTGCCTGCCCGTCGCGTCCAAGCAGGTTGCCTGAATCCACATTCGTGAGGTTCAGCTTGCTTGCGTCAAACTGGATTTGCAACGGCACGGAATAAAGATCCTGACCGCCGGTCAGATTCACCACGACCTGGAAGGTAGAATTCAGCTTCTGTGCACCGGGTGGAGGCATCACCTGGAATGACACTCCGCTTTGAGCCTGCTGCTGTTGCGCCGCGGGATTCAATGCCGTCGCGGCTGCGTTGGCTGCGGTCTGGCCGGGTACAGGCTGCGTGCCTACAGGAGGTCCCTGGCCGCCAGAGGCAGTCTGATTCGAGGTTGACGGAGCGGGCCTGCCGGCAGCCGCTGCAGCCAGTGCGGCCGGTACTTCGGCAGCCTGAATGCGGCGTATCTCAACCGCATTGCCGGTGCCGGTATCGATGCTCTGCAGATTCAAAGCGCTTAACTCAGATGCGCGCACGACATGGGGGATGAGCAGGAAGACGATCTCATCGTCCTGCACTTCGTGACTCTGCGAGGAGAAGAAATACTTCAGGAACGGCAGCTCTCCCAATCCCGGAGTGCCTGCGACGTTCTTCTGGTCGGCGTTCAGCATCAAGCCGCCGAGGATGTTCGCTTCGCCTTCGCGCAGACGTATCGTCTGCTCGATCCTACGTTGGCTGATGATGGGCTGAGTCACTCCGCTGATGGTGACACTGCCGTTCTGCGAAGAAATCTCGATATTCAGCTTCAGGGTGACGTCGCGGTCGTAGTGCACCGTCGGAGTCACGTCCACATTCACACCGACGTCGAGATATTGGAACTGCGTCTGCACAGCGGCCACGCCGATGCCGGACGAGATGCCGTTTGAGAACGAACCGGTCGCAATCGGGATGCGCGAGCCAATCTTGAGCGTCGCCTTCTGGTTGTCAGTGGCGCGAATGCGCGGATTCTGCAGGATACGCGTGTTGGTGTCGGTCAGCAGCAGGTTGGCAGTCGCCTGACCCACGGTCACCGCGAAGTTCGTTGCATTCAGATTCGCAAAGGTATTCAGCGTCAGGGTATTAGTCGCCTGCGTAGTGCTCACGGTGGTGGTTCCGTTGGTCGCCGTGTTGCTGGCACTGGTGGAATTGGTGCCGACCAGCGTGACCGACGCCGTCCCCGGCCAGGTAATACCGATATTGCGAAGCTTATCCTTGTTCACTTCCAGCACGGCGACATCGACCACAACCTCAGGCCGGGCCTTGTCCAGATCGCTGATCAGCTTCTGCGCCAGCAGGAGTTCGTCAGGCGTCGCGCGCATCACGATGGCATTCTGGCTGGGCACTCCGTACAACTTTGCATTTGCCAGCACGTTGCGCAGGGCCGTCTGAACATCGTTCAGATCGTTTGCCTGTGCGGCATTCGAGAGATAGAAGGTCTGCACCGCCTGCTCATCGAGTTCCGTGCGCTTGGCTCGCGTATTCTGCGCTACAAAAATCGTGTTTGAAGTGACCGGCCGCCAGAAAGTTCCTGAAACTGTTCCCATGATCCGCAAAGCGTCAAAGAGGGAGACGTTGGACAGATCGATCTGGATTCGCTTGGAGTTGTACTCAGGGTCGAAGAGAACGTTGATGCCGGATGCCTTGCCTACGGTCTGGTAGACGATCTTGCTGTCTTCGGACATGTGCAGCGTAATTGGATCATTGGAGACGGGCTTCAGCTCCACCGGCGAGGAGACTTCGCTCAGCGCGGCGCTGGCGTTCCTCATCGTGGACGATTCGCCGACGCCGGAACCTGTCGTCTTTTGACCGCTATGCTGCCGAACCTGCTCGATATCCTGCTTCGCGACCTCGGCCGTGGGATCGATCTCGAGAGCGCGCATCAGTTCTGTGAGAGCGCCAGTGTCATCGCCCTGGGCGCTTAGCTTTTCTCCCAGGTGAATGTGGTAGGCCGCAGCCGACAGGCGGGTGCGGTAGAAGGCGGTCCGATAGGTTAGATCCTTGGGGTCCTTCTGATATGCCTTCTGGTAGAACTCGTAGGCCGCTGAGACATCGTCCCGCGCCTCGGCCGCCTGCCCCTGCTTGAAGAGTGAGCTGGCGGATTCCGCGAACGCAGTAAACACGGCAAGACCGAGCCCGAGGCATAGGCACATGGCTGCCAACAGCGCCCATTTTTGAAGGGGAAGGCGAATTAGACGGCGAATTCGGTGGTTCATCGAGCTCCAGAGTGGCAGTTCAGGGAGAGCACTGGTTTCCCGCAGAAAACCGGTGAGTCAGCGCACTCTGTTTCTACGGCTATTGCGATACCAACGAAAAACCGGGCGCCTAGCCAAGCCATACATTTGCTTGCACTATATGGGGCGATTATAACATCGGCAGCTGGCGCATTGGGTTGACTGAAAGTGCTCCCGTTGATGCGTGCTAGCATGGAGATTCGGACCGTATGCCACGCCAATCCAGCCATTCGACGGAACAGGCCCCGCAGAAAATCAAGCCTCGTGATCCAGTTGCCTCTGGCGACCGAGACGCGGCTGTGAACCGTGCGGCAAGCCACAACTATTTCCTGCTGGAGAAGTTCGAAGCCGGCGTGGCGCTGCGCGGAACTGAAGTCAAATCTATCCGCGAGGGCCAGGCGAACCTCAAAGACGCTTACGGCATCATCAACAACGGCGAAGCCTTCCTGCTGAATGCCCATATCGGCCCCTATTCGCACGGCAACGTCTCCAATCACGATTCGCTGCGCACCCGCAAACTGCTCCTCCATCGCGAGGAGGTGCGCAAGCTACTGGTGAAGACGCAGATAAAAGGCCATACGCTCATCCCTACCCGGCTTTACTTCCGGAACGGCAAGGTAAAGTGCGAACTGGCCGTGGCCAAGGGCAAGCAGGACTGGGACAAGCGCGAGACCGAACGCCGCCGCGAGGCCGATAAGGAAGCACGCGCCGCAGTGGCCCACAGCAAGGGCAAAATGGCCCGTTAAAGCTACTCAAAACACGACATTTTTGATCTATTTGGAGCTGAAAAGAGGGATATGAAGACACAACTGCTGCAAAACGAGGCGACCACCTCTACTTCCCCACTGCTGGTGGTCTTTGCCGCCGATCAATCCACCTCAAAAGAACCAGGAGCCAAAGCCGAACCGGTGCTTCTGTCCCAGGAAACCGCAATCCAGAAGGCCGCCCAGGGCGTGCTTTCGAGTGGAGAGTTCAAGGCCAGCAACTGCGAAACGATCCTGCTGCACGCACCCGCCGGGCTTGTGGCCAGCCGTCTGCTGATCGTCGGCCTGGGCAAGCAGGCCAAGGCCTCGGTGCACGACGTCCGTAAGGGCGCGGGAGCGGCCGTCCGCTTTGCCAAGCCCCGCGGCATTCGGGAGCTGACCATCGCCCTGCCCGCCGGGGAGGCCTTTTCAGCTCACGCCACCGCCCGCGCTGCTGCCGAAGGCGCCATCGTCGCCGATTTTGACCCCGATACCTACAAGACCGACCGCAAGGACCAGGCGATCCAGTCGCTTACGATTTTGGCGCCGAAGGAAGCCGATCAGACCGCGGCCGCCGCCGGATACGCCGAGGGCGTAATCCTGGCTGAATCCCAGAACTTTACCCGCACGCTGGTGAATGAGCCCGGCAACCGCATGACGCCCACAATCATGGGCCAGCGCGCAGCGGAGATGTGCAAGGAAGCCGGCTTGAAGTGCGAAGTCTACGGCGCCGACAAGCTCCACGAGGAGAAGATGGGTGCCTTCTGGGCGGTGACGCAGGGATCGGACGAGCCGCCCGCACTGATCGTGATGACCTATGAGCCGGAGGGCGCGCCCGCAGAGCCGGTGCTCGGACTTGTGGGCAAAGGAATCACTTTTGATTCCGGCGGTATCTCCATCAAGCCAGGCGAAAACATGGAGAAGATGAAATACGACATGGCCGGCGGAGCGTCGATGATTGGCGCCATGCGCGCAATTGCCGGATTGAAGCCGAAGGTCAAGGTCATCGGCATCGTGTGCGCGGCGGAAAACATGCCGTCCGGCAGGGCGTACAAGCCCGGCGACGTCATTATCGCCAAGTCAGGCAAGGCTATTGAGATCATCAACACAGATGCGGAGGGTCGCATGGTGCTGGCCGACGGCCTCACCTATGCCAAACAGCTCGGAGCCACCCACCTGATCGACGCAGCTACTCTCACGGGCGCATGCGTCGTGGCGCTGGGAACCACGAATGCCGGGATCTTCTCCAACAATGACGAGACTTACGAGCACTTCGCAGAGGCGCTGAAAACCTCCGGCGAGCGCTTCTGGCGTCTCCCGATCGACGATGAATATCGCGAGCAGATTCGCTCGGATATCGGCGACATCAAGAACACAGGCGGACGTGGCGCCGGGGCAAGCACGGCGGCGATGTTCCTGAAGGAGTTTGTTGACGATACGCCCTGGATCCACCTCGACATCGCCGGCATGGCGTGGATCGAAGATCAGAAGCCGTGGATCGCCAAAGGCCCCTCGGGCCTGCCCGTACGCAGCGTTGTGGAGTGGGTTCGCAGCTACTCCAAGTAGCTTCGCGCCAAGTACAAAGGGCGCACTCGTTTGAGTGCGCCCTTCGTGTTGGTCCAAAAAAACTAGCTGGCGACTTCCATCTGCTCCGCCCGGCTGAACTCTTCAATCATCGTGCGGTTGAATGCCGGAATATCCTCCGGTTTGCGGCTGGTGATCAGTCCTCGATCATCCACCACTTCGTCATCGATCCAGGTGGCGCCCGCATTTTTGAGATCTGTCTTGAGAGAGGGCCATGAGGTCATCTTTCGGCCCTTAACCACGCGCGCTTCAATCAGCGTCCACGGTCCGTGGCAGATGGCTGCCACTGTTTTGTCCTGATCGAAGAAGGCCCTTACGAATGCAACTGCCTGCGGATCCATGCGCAGCTGATCCGGATTGCTGACTCCACCAGGAAGAACGAGGTTGTCGTACTCCCGCGCATTCACCTGCGCCAGGGTCTTGTCCACCTTCACCTTGTCGCCGACTTCGTGGTGATTCATGCCTTGAATCTGCCCCGCCTTCAGGGAGACCACATCGACAATCGCCCCTGCCTTTTCGAGTGCCTTCTTTGGCTCGGTCAACTCCACCTGCTCGAATCCATCGGTTGCAAGGATCGCGATCCGCTTACCTTTCAACAACTGCTGCTGCATTTCAATTCCTCCGTGGTCTTGCACTGGAGGTTGGAGGCGGACATCCCGTCGGACGTTGCCAACAGGGGTGCGATTTGTACAAAGCATTTACATTGCTTGAGGCGCCGTGATGCCGAGCCAGCCTAGAGCTCTGATTAGTTCCCGCTGGGCCACTGCCGCCGTCGCCAACAACAGCTGTTTCTTCGCCGGATCTTCCTCCGTCAATATGTGGTGGCGGTGGTAGAAGTTGTTAAATTCCTGCGCCAGCTGGAACGCATGTTTGGCCAGATATGCAGGCTCAGCCGTGGCGATGCACTGCTCCAGTAGAAGACTTGTCTTCGACATACGCAGCCATAACGACCAGATGTCCTCGGCATCTTCCGCTGCAAGGTAGGCGTCCATGCCCGTGGCGGAGAACGCAGCCAATACCTCTTCCGCAGTTGTCCCCGCCTTGCGGAAAATATTCCGCGCGCGCACAACCGCGTATTGGACGTAGGGCCCCGTCTCTCCCTCAAAACTCAGCGCATCCTTGAAGTCGAAAGCAATGATGGAGTTGCGCGTGTACTTCAACATGAAGTAGCGCAGTGCTCCCACGGCGATCTCCACCGCAATCCGCTCGCGCTCATCCTGGTCGCGCTCAGGCTGGCGACTATCTACTTCTCGTTGAGTAGCTTCGATCAGCTTGTCCAAGAGGTCGTCGGCCTTAACGCCGAAGCCCTTGCGGCCTGAGACCTCGATGAAAGCGCGACCGCGATCCGCCTCGGCAACCTCGTAGCCCAGTTCCAGCGCGCAGCGCGGCGTAAGCGCCACCATCTCATACGAGAAGTGAGTGTAGCGATCAGCCTCAGCCGTGTAGCCCAGGCCGCGCAGCGCCTCAATCACGTTGCTCTGCGGATCGGATTGGCGGCTGTCGATGACGTTGTAGATCGCCTGCGCACCGCCAAATTGTGGATGCACGGCCTCGCCTGATTCGGCGGAGATCCAGCACTCCCGGTCGGCATACGCAAAGAATGGCTTGTAGCCAAAATCGCGTCCCAGCAGACCGAACTTCCACAGGTGGTACGCGATGTCTTTGCCGACGTAGGTCACAGTGCCGTTCGACCGCACGATAACCTTCGCGTCCTCGTCCGGCCCAGAGTCTTCCTCTTCTTCACTGTTGTCGGAGCTTTCAGTGTCGGGCACGCGAAGATCGGTTGCCGCACGGCCGGTACCAGCGCGCTTCATCACCCAGCAGCCCTTATTCTTGCCCTCGGTCTCGTGGTACAAAACGCCCTTCGCCTTCAACTGCTCGAAGGCAAGCTCCCAGAATTTCAGGTGGAGAATCTCGCTCTCGCGCGGCAGAAAATCATACTCGATGTCCAACCGCAACATGGTTTCCAGGTGCCGCCGCAGGACCGCCGTCGAAAGAATCTCGGCAATCTCCGAGGTCTCATTGCCGCCCTCTTCCAACTGGTGTAGCGTTGCCAGACGAATCTTTTTCTTCGCCTGCTTCTCATCGTCAGGCCCTTGCTCATACCAAGCCGAAACGCGCGCGTAGAGATCCCAGCAGTAGTAATCGACGCGCTCTCCGCGCTCTTCGAGAACCGCGAGCAGCCCCTTCACTTCGCGATACGACAGCTTCTCCAGGTGCTCCAGCCCAACCACTACATCCGCCACCTGAACGCCGGTGTTATCGATGTAGTTCTGCACGTCCACCTTTTGCCCGGCGGCACGCAGGAGGCGCACAAACGTGTCGCCAAGAATCGCATTGCGCAGGTGACCGACGTGCGCGGCCTTGTTGGGGTTGATGCTGGTGTGTTCGACCAGGGAATGCAGGTGGCTCGTCGGAGTAATGCCCTCGCGTGCGATCGTGCCCACGGCAACAGCGCGATCCAGCCGTACGTTGATATAGCCTGCGCCTGCCACCTCAAACGCTGCGAATCCCGGCAGAGGCGCAAGATCCGCGACGATCTCTTCGGCAATCTTGCGGGGAGCCTTCTTCAGCCGTTTGGCCAGTTCAAAGGCCACCGGCAGCGCGTATTCGCCAAAGCGAATCTCGGGCGGCTGCTCCACGACAAGGTTTGCCGCGTCGATCTGGTATTTACTCTTCAGAACGGAGCGAAGCCGCTGAAGGAGAATCTGCTGCTGCTGTAGATACACTTGGGAATACCCGCCCGGCTGCGCGTTCGAGACTTCGCGCGAAAACACTTGATTTTGTTGCCGATTTTAGCAGACTCGTGCCTGCCGCCGGGGAGGCTTCCCGGTTTGACGCTCCCCCGCCATACCCCTAAGATTGAGCAGAGACTGATTAACAAGTCCGCGACACGCACAGCACTTCCTGAAGGCTCATGCCCAGTTCATCGAAGTTTTACCTCACAACACCGATCTATTACGTGAATGCGCGGCCTCACCTCGGCCACGCCTATACCACGGTGGTCTGCTGACGCCATCTGCCGCCGCAAGCGCGCGCTGGGCTTTGACACCTGGTTTCTGACCGGTACCGACGAGCACGGACAGAAGATCGAGCGCTCCGCCCAGCAGGCCGGACTGCTCGCCGCAGGAATTCGCCACCAGCGTCTCAGCGCAGTTCCGCGCACTGTGGGACCGCATGGGCCTGAGCTACGACGACTACATTCGCACTACCGAAGAGCGCCACCGCATCGGCGTGCAGAAGCTCTTCTCCGCGCTGCAGGGAGCGGGGATTCATCTACAAGGGCACCTACACCGGCCAATACTGCGTCTCCGATGAGCTGTATGTCGACGCACCTCCCGGCTCACCCTGCCCGGATTGCGGGCGCATCACCGAGACGGTGAGCGAGGAGAACTACTTCTTCAAGCTCTCCGCCTTCGAACGCAAGCTGCTGGAGTTCTACGAAGCAGCATCCTGAATTCATTCGCCCCGAGGCGACGCGGCGCAATGAGGTGCTGTCGTTCGTGCGCGGCGGCCTCAAGGATCTCTCCATCAGCCGCACCAGCTTCAGTTGGGGCATCCCGGTGCCGGGCGACGAGAAGCATGTCATCTACGTGTGGATGGATGCGCTGGCCAACTACATTACCGCTCTCGGCTATGGCAGCGACGACGCCGGAGGACAAGGCCCGCTTCGCGAGGTACTGGCCCGCCGACGTGCACATGATCGGCAAGGAGATCAGCCGCTTCCACTGCGTCTACTGGCCTGCATTCCTGATGGCCGCGGGTCTGCCGTTGCCAAAGCGCATCGTTGCGGCCAACGGATGGCTGCTCTTCGAGCACAGCAAGATGTCGAAGTCGCGTGGCAACATTGTTCGCGCTGAGACGATCCTGGAAGTCCTGGGAGCCGACGCGCTGCGCTACTTCCTGCTGCGCGAAGTGGTCTTCGGACAGGATGGCAGCTTCAGCTTCGATGCATTGGTGCAGCGCTACAACGCCGACCTGGCCAACGGCTACGGCAACCTGGTAAGCCGCACACTGGCCATGATCGGGAAATATTTCGACGGCGTACTTCCCGACGGCGAACTGGAGCCGCGCATTCGCCACGCTGCCGAGACTGCCGCAACTGCCTACAAGGAGCGCTTCGAGGATATGGACTTCTCGCGCGCAGTGGAATCCCTGTGGACTCTGGTCGGCACTGTCGATGGCTACATCACCGAGCAGGCTCCGTGGAAGCTGGGCGCGAAGATGGAGGATGCCGCCAACCGCAAACAGCTGGCGGGGATCCTTGCCACCTGCGCCGAGGCAATCCGCATGATTACCGGACTGGTCTATCCCATCCTGCCGGAATCGGCTGCGAAGATCTGGCAGCAATTGGGCCTGGGAGATATCCAGGACGCCGTCAAGAGCGGCGAACTGGCAAACCTGAAGTGGGGCGGCCTGAAGCCCGGAACGAAACTTGGCGAAGTGGCCCCCGTCTTCCCCCGCGCTGAAAAGGACGCGATCACCCGTATGCATGATCTGGAACAGAACAACCAAAGTAATCCCGCGCCTGAGACGAAGACGACCGAGCCGAAAGAGTCTGAGACTTCCGCCGAGTCCTATTCGCATTTGACTGCGGCACCTGAGGCCGCTCCAGCCAAGCCGCATGTCTCCCGGTTGGAATCCGCTCTCGAAGGCGTTGCCGTTGCGTTAGCCGAGTCCACCACCTCCAGCGCCGCCGTCGTCGCGCTGGGAGATGCGCTGCTGCCCTCAGTGCCTTCGCAGGCAACTGAGGCTACCGAGGCGCCTGCTCCTCCTGCCAAGCCGGAGATCGAGAAAATCACCATCGACGACTTCGCCAAAGTGGAGCTGCGCGTCGCCAAGATCATCGTTGCCGAGCGCATCCCCAAGGCGGACAAGCTTCTGCGGTTGGAGGTTGATCTCGGCTATGAGCAGCGCCAGATCCTCGCTGGAATCGCCGAAGCCTACACTCCTGAATCGCTTATCGGACGCAAGGTCGTGATCGTTGCCAACCTGCTGCCACGCAAGATGCGCGGGTTGGAGTCGAACGGCATGATCGTCGCCGCGTCGCTCGGCGACCACGGAACCCCGGTGCTGGCAGGATTTCTCGAAGATGTCGAAATTGGAGCGCGGCTCAAATAGGTTGGAAGAGGCAAGTTTTGCTGGTTGATTCGCACGCACATCTCGACAGCAGCCGCTACGACGACGACCGCGACGCGATGCTCCACCGCGCCTGGGAGGCGGGTGTGGGAACGGTTCTGTCGATCGGAATCGGCGATGGCCCCGACACCATGGACCGAGCGCTCGACCTGAGCCGCCGTTACGCGGGCCAGCCCGGGGTGCCTCGGATCCTCGCAACCGCCGGCATCCATCCCCACGAGGCCCGGCTTGCCGACGAAACTGCCCTTGCATCCCTGGATCAGCTGCTGCAGGAGCCGGAGGTGATTGCCTGCGGCGAGATCGGGCTGGATTACTACTACGACCACTCTCCGCGCGAAGAACAGAAGCGGGTCTTTGCGCGGCAGATGGAGATTGCGGCGGCCCGGAAGCAGCCCATCATCATCCATTGCCGGCCATCCGACGGCAGCACCAACGCCTGGGACGATACCCTTGACGTGATCAGCGAGCAGTGGGCATCGACCGGCCTGGGCGGCATCCTGCACTGTTTTACCGGCGAATGGGAGCATGCCAGGCGCGCAATCGATTGTGGATTTCTAATTTCCTTCGCGGGTAATGTGACCTTCCCCAAGGCAGAACCCATACGGGAAGCTGCCCGAAAAGTGCCCTTGGACAGTATGCTCGTAGAGACCGACGCTCCATTTCTGGCCCCGGTTCCGAATCGCGGCAAACGCAACGAGCCGGCCTGGGTGCGCGAGGTAGCTTCAAGGATCGCCGAAGTGCGGGAAACAGACGCGGAGAGTATCGCTTCCAGCACCACGAAAAACTTCAACCGATTTTTCAGCTTGCAGGCTGCCCACGAGTAGGAAAAACGAATTTAGCGCGGTTTGCGCGGATAATAGGGACAGAGAGAACGGAATGGCAGCAGCAGAAAACAGCTTTGATATCGTGAGTAAGGTGGATGTGCAGGAAGTGCGCAACGCCGTTGACCAGGCCATCAAGGAAGTGCGCGCCCGGTTCGACCTGAAGGACTCGCACTCGGAGATAACGATTGAGGGCAGCGAGGCGATCCAGCTGGCGTCCGCAGACGAGTACAAACTGAAGGCGGTGACCGAAATCCTGCAGCAGAAGCTGGTCAAGCGCGGCATCTCGCTCAAGTCGCTGGACTACGGCAAGCTGGAACCGGCTGCCGGGCAAAGTGTTCGTCAAAAGATCACCCTCAAGCAGGGTATCGCCATCGAGAAAGCCAAGGAGATCGTGCGCATCGTCAAGGACTCGAAGAAGAAGGTGCAGGCCTCCATCCAGGGCGACTCCGTCCGCATCAGCGGCAAGGACCGCGACGCGTTGCAGGAGATCATCGCGTTATTGAGGGGCCAGGATCTCGGCATCGATATGCAGTTCACCAACTATCGTACGAACTAGGTACCGGGCTCCCGCGTAGCGGGTTTGAATCAAATTTGTACTGCAAAATCAGAACGACTCAAACCCCGGGACACACATTTCGGGCGACGGCTGGGAGAGTAAGTGAGCACATTGGCAATGGCGACGGCGAAAGAGGTCTTTGACCTTCTCCGCGACGATTTGCGCGCAATTGAGCGCGAATTGGGCAGGGACGCCGTCTCCAGACGTAGGTGCAATCACGGAGATTGCCGACTACCTGCGCGCCGGTGGCGGCAAGCGCATTCGTCCTTCTCTGCTGCTGCTCGCGGCGCAAATCGCAGGGCTATTCCGGCCAGGGAATGATCCGGCTGGGTGCGGTAGTGGAGATGGTTCACACCGCAACACTGGTCCACGACGACATCATCGACGGCGCCGACAAACGCCGCGGCCGTCCCTCCGCCAATACCACCTGGGGCAATGAAAAATGCGTGCTCGCGGGCGACTGGCTGTATATGCAGGCCTTTCGCGTGGCGCTGGAAGAGCACAACTTCAAGGTGCTCGACCTGCTCATCAGCCTGACCCAGCAGATGGTCGAGGGCGAACTGCTGCAGATCGAAAAGCTGGGACTGGCCGTATCCGAAGCTGAATATTACGACCTGATCTACCGCAAAACAGCGTGCCTTTTTCATGTCTCCATGCGCCTGGGATCGGTGCTGGCCAACGCCGCCGAGCCGCTGGAAGCCAAACTTGGCGAGTACGGTCGCGAATCTGGGACTGGCCTTCCAGATTGTCGATGATGTGCTCGACCTGACCGCTTCAGAGGAAGTGCTGGGCAAGCCTGTGGCCAGCGATCTGCGCGAAGGCAAGGCTACTCTCGCCGTCATCCACTCGCTCGAACACGGCAGCGCAGCGGAGCGGCAGGCGATCCTCACAGTGCTGGACGACCGCAGCTTTGAGCGTGTGAAACATGCGCAAATACTGGAGATTCTCACACGAAACGGGTCGGTCGAATATGCGATGCAGGCGGCTTTCCGCTTCGCCGATATTGCACGCACCTCGCTGGGAGGACTGCCGGAATCCGAGTTCAAGCGTGCGCTGATGTGGGTTCCGGACTTCGTTGTAGCGCGCGATAAATAGGCATGGAAAGACGATTATGACCGAGGCTCCGAAGACCCCGATTCGCGTGCTGGTGGCCAAGCCGGGACTGGATGGGCACGACCGCGGCGCCAAGGTAATTGCGCGTGCGCTGCGCGATGCGGGCATGGAAGTGATCTATACCGGATTGCGGCAAACCCCTGAAATGATTGTGAATGCAGCGATCCAGGAAGACGTGGATTGCGTCGGGTTGAGCATACTTTCAGGCGCGCATAACGCTATTGTTCCGCGGGTTACGGCTCTTTTGAAGGAGCGCGGGGCGGGCGATATTCTCGTGGTTCTGGGGGGAACGATTCCTCAGCGGGACATTGATTTTCTGAAGTCTCAGGGGGTTGCGGCGATATTCGGGCCGGGGACTTCTTTGGAGGCTACGGTGAATTTTATTCGCGAAAATGTTAAGCCTCGCGGGTTGGCCGCATAGCGGGAAAAGGCCCATTTTACGGGCTTTTTTGTATTTCAAACGTGCACGAAATGACGACTTTTGGCACGTTTTTAACCACTTATGGTTGAGTCTCCCAGACTCATATTTGGGGCGTTCAGCAAAGTTTATTTTGATTTTTCCACAATAAATTGGCGCAATGCTGTCGCGTACTTCTCAGGGAGGGGGCGCTTGGTCATGGTGTGGTCGCAGACTACGTGCGTCGTTTCGCCTTCGGCGAGGAGCAGCGAGTCCTCAGCGCGAATGACCCGGTAGCCGAACTTGAGCATAAAGCTGCGCATGCCGGTGATGCGCGTCTCAATCACGATCTCGTCGTCGTAGCGGGCGGAGGCGCGGTAACGGCAGTTGGCCTCGACAACGGGGAGATGGCAGTCGTCTGCGATCTCCATCTGCTTATAGTCGAAGCCAAGCTGGCGGAGCAGTTCCACGCGCCCAATTTCAAGCCAGACGAAGTAGTTGGCGTGGTACACGACACCCATCTGGTCAGTTTCTGCGTAACGTACCCGGACCCGGCTCAGCGAAGGACTCATGGAAGACATACATCCAGTGTAAACAGTTCAGCCGGAAGCTGGAGTTATGCTCTAGGGGAACGGCTTTCGCCCGCAGTTCGTACAGGTTGATCAAGCGCTATGGAAATTTATCTATGCCCGGAGTGGTTGTTGGGGTGGATGGGGCGGCGGGGATTTGTTGATGCGCGGGCGCGGGTGCATGCGGGGTATTTGCTCTCGAACCTGCTGGTGGTGTTGCTGCTGCCTCTTGTTCCGCTGGTTCCGCACTTTTGCGTGATGCAAACGCTCATGGAAGTTCCCTGCCCCGGCTGCGGGGTCACGCATGCCTTGCTGCTGGCCTTTGGGCTGCACTTTCGCGAGAGCATCGCAGCCAATCCCGCGGGGCTGGTGATCGCATCGACAATCGGGTTTCAGCTTGTGGCGCGTCCCTGGGCGATTCTGAACCCAGAGGCGTCGGCTCTCGTATCCAGAGTGTCGGCATGGCTGGGCCGCATCGCGGTTGGCTGTTTGCTGGCGGTGTGGGTGGTGGCACTCGTGAAGATTGTTTTGTTGAAAGTCTCGATCTGATAAGGAGAAATGATGGCGATAGTTTCCTGTCCGAAGTGCAGTTCTGCAACACCGTCGAGCGGATATCCGTTCTGGGTGATCGTGGTTGCCATCTGTTTCTTTCCGGTAGGTCTATTGGCGCTGCTGGTTGGGCGCAAGCCGAGCATTTGCCCTAACTGCGGCTATACCTGGCAACCGTGAGCAAATAGAAACGGCCTGCGCTTAGCGCAGACCGTTGTCATGTACCTGGACTGTCGCTTGCTACGGCCTGAGCTTGGTGAATATGGGTAGCTTGGCGAAGTCGTTGAACATGACGAAGACGAAGAAGAGGACCAGCGCGACGAAGGCCACCTGGTAGATCCTCTCCTTGAATTCTTGGTTGATATCGCGGCGGATAGTGCCCTCGATGATGAGCAGAAGGATCAAGCCACCGTCCAGAATGGGAATGGGCAGCAGGTTGAAGATGCCGAGGTTGAGGCTGATGACGGCCATGGTGCCGATGATGGGCTGCCATCCGGGCATCTGGACTGCGAGACCGGTTTGACGGGCGATACCGATGGGACCGCTGAGATTCTCCATCGCAATGTGCCGCGTGACCAGGCGCTTGAGCACTTCGAGGATTAACCCCGAGCTATGCACGTTGAACTTGATGGACTGGCGGACAGCCGCGGTGAGGGATAGCTGCTGGACCTTGAAGGGCGGAGGAACCGGCTCAAATCCGAGGCGGTAGAGAGTGTGGCCGCCGCCGTCTCCGGCTTTCTGCGGGACGAGATTCAGGTCCATGGTCTTGCCGGCGCGATCGATCTTGAGATCGACGGGCTTGCCTGACTCCTGCTGCAGGTAGGCCAACACTGCGAAGACCGAGTGCAGTTCGAGTCCGTTGACCGCGAGGATCTTGTCGTCGGCCTGAAGGCCGGCGCGCAGAGCAGGCATATTGGGCTCGACTGCCTTGACGATGAGCGGAGTTTCCTGAACACGGGGAAGCAGCCCGAGGTCGGGCATATCGAAGTCTTCGGTCTTGGCGTTGTCCTGAACGCGGAGATCGAGGAGAACCTGTGTGCCTTTGCGGTCAACGACCAGGGAGACGCTCTGGTTGATGTTGATGAGAGCGCGATCGCGCACCTGCTGCCAGGTGGGATTCTGCACATTGTCAAAGAGAACGATGCGGTCGCCGGTCTGAATTCCGGCGCGTGCAGCGGGGGTGTCGTTGGGAACAAAGTCAGTGATGGCGGGCTGCGTGGGGTAGAGCAGGACCTCGTCGTGGATCATGTAAAAGCACGTCATCAGGACGAAGGCGAGGATGAAGTTCGCCGCCGGCCCTGCAAGCCCGATGAGGATGCGCTGCCAGCGCGGGTGCGCGGTAAATTCGCCGGGATCGCCGGTATGCTCTTCGTTTGGATTCTCGCCCGTCATCTTGACGTAGCCGCCGAGTGGCAGCAGGCTGATGCGGTAATCGGTATCGCCGCGCTTGAATCCCCAGATGCGCTTTCCGAAGCCGACGGAGAAGACCTCGACGCGGACGCCGCAAAGTTTTGCAACGGCGAAGTGGCCGAACTCGTGGACGATGACCATGATGCCGAGAACCACAAGCATCGAGAGCGTAGCAGTAAGAGCGAAGGGCATAAGTTTTAGACTGAACCTGTGTTCAAAGGGAAGCCTGGTTTAGCAGAGCGGGGAGACAGCGGCCCCAGCTGCTGCGAGGATGCTGCCGGCAATTCGGCGGGCCTCCTGGTCAAGTTGAAGCACTTCCTGAATCGAAGCCGGATGACGCTCTGGCGTTGCCGCAAGCACAGCTTCGATTGTACGCGGAATGCCCATGAAAGAGATGCGTCTTTCGAGGAATGATGCGACTGCAACTTCGTCGGCGGCGTTGAGAGCTATGCAGTGGGCTCCGCCGATCTCCGCCGCTTCGTAGGCGAGGCGAAGACAAGGGAAACGTTCGAAGTCCGGTTGCTCAAAGTCAAGGTGTCCAAGTGCTGCCATATCAAAGGTCAACTCAGATTGGATGCGCTCGGGATAGCTAAGGGCGTAAAGAATCGGCAGGCGCATATCGGTTACGGAGATCTGCGCCAGGATGCTGCCGTCAACGTATTCCACTAGCGAGTGAACGGTGGACTGGGGATGGACGGTGACCTTGATGGCGGAGGGCGGCAAGTCAAAGAGGCGGCAGGCCTCAATGATCTCCAACCCCTTATTCAACATAGTGGCGGAGTCGATGGTGATGCGGCGCCCCATGACCCAGGTGGGGTGCTTGAGGGCCTGCTCCACGGTGATGTGCTCGAAGTCGCGCAGGGGTAGGCCGCGAAATGGGCCGCCTGAGGCGGTGAGCCAGATGCGGCGGACTTCGTCCTTGGTGCCGCCGCGCATGCACTGGTGGATGGCATTGTGTTCGGAATCGATGGGCAGCAGGG
>CAVSAX010000034.1:0-274518 GCA_963725995.1 uncultured Acidobacteriaceae bacterium
CTCGTCCAACGTCGCTTCGTCGAGAGTTTTTATGACGCGGCAAATCGCGATTTACCTATGCCCGTTTCGACCCCGTTCGTGTCTGTTGCTGGGCAGGAGTCGAATGACACGACCAGCAAACTGAGGGGGTGGCCGACAATTCACTTGCTGTAGTCAACTGTTCGCCACGCGCTCCCGGCACAGTCTTATGCGCGAGAGGAGCAGCTTCGGTTATCACCGGCGGCCTTGCCCGAGCGATGCTCTGGATGGCTCCATGAGGTCCTGACAATCCATCCCAGCACGGTGTCCCACCCGTTATTGAATTCCTTAAGTCAGCGCCTGCGTAAGCTTTTGCGCGCACATGCCACGGCACTGATTGCCAGCGTGATCGCCGGCAGCTCTGGGCTCGCAGATCACGGCCGCTGTCCCCGCGCCCGACTACCTCTTCGACGACTCGCACTTCCACCTGACCAACTACGTGCAGAAGGGGACTGACATCCACAAGTATCTGGAGATCATGGGTGACAAGATCGGCCGGTCGACCTTGTTCGGTATCCCGCTGCAGCAAATGTGGTCGTATGCGAATTCCGGCGATTTCGCACCAACCTTCTATCTGCAGACCGATGCCCCCCTTTACTACTACACCTTTACCGACGCGATGATCGCAGGTGCATCCCAGTCGTTGCCGGCGATGCAGCAAGTACGGCTGGAATCCCATGATCACGGGCTTCAATCCGGCGGACATGTATGCAGTGGATCACATCCGACGTGTGCTGGCGCTCTTTCCGGGGAGTATCAGCGGAATTGGCGAATTCACCATTCACAAGGAGTTTGTCTCTTCCAAAGTGGCTGGTAAGTCGAAGCATGTGAGCAGGCATTGAAGAATGTTGAGGTGGGTCCTCTGCATCTGGATCTGCGCGTGGATCGCGTTGACCTGTTACCCGAGGACGCGCGACTGCTCATCGACTACAAGACCGGAGAAGTCGCGGTATCGAAGTGGAGCGTTCCGCGAATTGAAGAGCCGCAACTACCGCTCTACGCGACCTACTGCGGAATGGAGAATGTTCAGGGCCTGGTCTTCGCGGAGATACGTGCAGGCAAGATGAAGTTTGCCGGACATACCCGCGATGCCGCCACGCAGCTGCTTGGGGACATGGATGGTAAATCGCAGTTGCTGAAGAAGCCTCTTGAGGATTCGATGATCTCCGAGTGGCGGAGTGACCTGCTCAATCTGGCCAACGCATTTCAGCGTGGCGACGCTACTGTCAACCCGAAGCATTATCCCAGGACATGCAAATACTGCGGGCTGGAAGGGCTTTGTCGCGTGGCGGAGACAGATATTCCGAGCCAGACGCTCGAAGACGAATTTGCAGATGCAGGCGGCAACGCCGGCTCCGAAGGGGACCAGGGCAATGGTTGAGTCAGAGGAGATTCGTCCAGCAGACTTTGCAGCACGAGCTGCGGCTCTCGACACGCAAGACTCCTGCATTGTGGAAGCGCCCGCGGGCTCAGGTAAAACGGAGTTGCTGGCGCAGCGCTTCCTGCATCTGCTGAGCGAGGTGGATTCGCCAGAGCAGATCCTCGCCATCACGTTCACACGCGCCGCAACTGCGGAGATGCGAGGGCGCATCCTTGAGAGACTTGAGTCGGCGATGCAAAGCGATACCGCGGACGATCCGGCCCTGGAGCCCGCGCGACGAGCATTGGCGCATGCGAAATCCAAGGGATGGGAGTTGCTCAAGAATCCTGCGCTGCTGAGGATCGAAACCATCGACTCATTTTGCCTGGCGCTGGCGCACCGCACGCCGCTGCTGGCACGGCTGGGCGGTGCCTTTCAGCCGACAGAGTCCGCAGCGGCTCTATACGCGCTGGCTGCGCGACGGACGCTGCAGAAGTTAGGCGGCGCTAACAACGAATTGAATGAGGCCGTGGCCGCGCTTCTGAGGTTGCGCGATAACAGCATTACGGAATGTGCCGAACTCATCGCCGATATGCTGGCACGTCGGGATCAGTGGCACAACGCCTTCGTGCTCGTACAAGAAGATGATTGGCAGGAGAAGGTGCGTCTCGAATTGGAGAAACCCATGGCACGTGCGATTCGCCGCGTGCTTGGGAGACTTGAAGGGATGCTTGCAAATGCTCTCGCCGTCGGCACGCAATTTGCGCAGCTCGCATCGTTTGCTCGCGACAATCTGAGCCTGCCGGAGACCGAGAGACAAGCGGGCTTTCTAAAGAAGATCGAGGCGCAGGCGGATGTCGCCAGCTTCCCTCCTGCCAACGAAGATTTCGTAGATGCATGGAGGTCGGTAGCCTCCTTCCTGCTTACGAACGAAGGTACGTGGAGAAAGACCCTCACCGCTACGAATGGATTTCCCCTCGGGTCGGACGCTGAGAAGTCCTCGTTCAAGGCAATGGTGGCGCGGCTGGACGCAATTCCGGGACTCAGGGAGACACTGGAGGAGGTGCAGCATCTGCCCCCTGCGCACTATACGGACGAACAATGGGCGCTGCTGCAAAAGCTCTTCGTCACTCTGCGCTGGGCCAATGGCGAACTGAACGCTATTTTCAGCGAAGCAAACACCGTCGACTTCGTAGAGATCGGTCTTGCCGCCGAACGAGTGTTGAACCGTCAGGATGAAGTGCTGGGGGAAATTCCAAGCGAGTTCGCTCTCGCAACCAGCGACCACTTCAAGCATCTGCTGGTGGACGAATTTCAAGATACTTCGCGGCGCCAGCAACGGCTGCTAAGCATGCTGGTTCGAGGATGGGCGGCCGAAGAGGGCAGCACCTGCTTCCTTGTTGGCGATCCGATGCAATCCATCTATCTTTTTCGCCAGGCTGAAGTTGAGCTCTTCCATCAGACCAGCAAATACGGACTTGGATCGGGAGACGACTCTCTGCAGCTCACGAAGCTGACGCTCACTACAAATTTCCGCTCCGACCGCGGCGTAGTCGATCCACTGAATGATTTATTTGGTCCCATCTTTGCGCAACGCGCGAAGGCGGATGCTGCTCCTGTGGCCTTCACGCCATCCCAGTCCAGCGACACCATGCTCCGCCCCAACAACGTGCATGTTGTTCCGCACCTGATAGCTCCGCCGGAGCCCGGTCAGGACAGCACTCGCAGCAGCCAGCAGGCGCAGCAGTCAGAAGCTGAGCAGGTTGTTGCCATCATCGATAAGCATCGTGCGCCGATCGTGGAGGCACTGCGCACCAACGGTATATACAGGGTTGCCGTGTTGGCTCGTGCCCGCCAGCATCTGGTCAGGATCGCCAATGCGCTGCGCAAGGCAGGCATTCCATTTCGCGCGATTGAAATGGAGAACCTGAGTGAGCGCCAGGAGGTGCGTGACCTGACCAGCCTGCTACGGGCGCTGATGCATCCCATGGATCGAGTGGCCTGGCTTGCGGTCTTACGTGCGCCATGGTGCGGACTTTCTCTCGCGGACTTGCATCAGCTTTGCGGGGCAGACGACAAGTTATTGGCACGCAAGCCAATGCTAGAGCTGTTGAACACGCGCATCAATTTTTTGAGCGCCGACGGAAGCAGGCGCGCGCTCAAGACTCGCGCCGTCCTTGAAGAGGCGATACATCTTAGATATGAGCATCCCTCCTCGCAAACCCTTGCGGGCTGGATGGAGCGGGTGTGGCATAGCCTCGGCGGACCCGATTGTGTCGATGCAACTGGATATGAGAACGCGCATGTCTTCTTCAGCATGCTGGAGGATTTGGGTGCCAGCGGTGTTGAGTGCATAGGCGACGAACTGGGCGAGCGACTGGCGAAGCTCTTCGCACAACCCGATCCTGCGGCCAGTGAAACTGCGGGCGTTCAGCTGATGACGATCCACAAGGCGAAGGGGCTTGGCTTCGACGTCGTGATTGTTCCCGGACTCCACAGTAAACCGCGTCCCGATAAAACCAGGCTTCTTTCGTGGCTGGAGCGAGCCGTTCCTGCCGACGAGTTTTCCCCGGGCGACCAACGCGAGAGCGAGACCCTGGTGGCGCCGATTGGGGGCAAGGGCGATGATCCCGATACATTGACTACGTGGGTTCGAAATCAGGAGCGCCTGCGTATTACCGAGGAACGGAAGCGACTTTTCTACGTTGCCTGCACACGCGCACGTCATGAACTGCACTTGCTGGCGACAGTGCAGGTCCAGGAGAAACGGGATCGCAAGACCGGCGTGTCTGAATACAAAATCAAGTCCCCCGAGGCGTTTAGTCTCCTAAAGACGGGGTGGCCGGCGCTGGAGCACTACTTTGCCCAGGCGCTGAATGTCTGGAGGGCAGAGCGCTTGGCAGCCTCTACGCAAGCCAACCTGGTGAAATTTCCCCTTCAGAGAGGTCTCTGGGATGACGTCGCCGTTGATCTGGCCGCGGGTGAAGATCGCCCCCGCGTGCTGCGTCGCTTGCCGGATGGATTCGCCGCCGCGAGTCCGCGTAAGAATGTAACTGTCACTGCTGCATATTCTGCTGTGAGCACAGTTGAGGATCTCTTCTCGCGTCCTGCAGGCTCGATTCGCGCCAGAGCTTTCGGTATCGCCGTTCATGCCCTGCTCGCGAGAGCAACTCGATGGATGAAAGAAGGCCGCGGTCCGGGCGACACGGCCAACGCCCTCACGCGCAGCAAACGGTCGATTGAGAATCTGTTTAAAAGCGAAGGCGTTCCCAGGTCGCTCGCGGCTTCGCTTTCCGACGACGTCATTCAAGCCGTGAGCCAGACGCTAGAGGATCAGGCGGGAACGTGGATACTTTCTCCCCACCCGGATGCAGAGAACGAGGCAGCATGGACAGGGTGGCTTAAGGGTGCGCTGCGAAGCGTGCGCGCGGACCGTGTCTTTCGTGCAGGTGAGACAATCGGTGCGCCCGGAGAAGACGTCTACTGGATCATCGACTACAAAACCGCCAGCCGGAGTGAGAGCACGCTGGAAGCTTTTCTCGAGCGGGAGAAGGCCGAGTACAAACCGCAGCTCGAGGCCTACGCGGAGTTTCTCCGATTATTGAAGGGCGCCGATGTCAGAATTCGCGTCGGTCTCTACTACCCCTTGCTGCGCAGACTGGAATCCTGGAGCGCCTGATGCGCGGCTACTAACTTGTGTGCGGATCTTCGGCCCCATGACCTGCGGATTCATGGATGGTGCTGGAATAGTGGCGCACATCCGCGCCGCGCACCCAGAAGATGACGTCTTCGGCAATGTTGGTGGCATGGTCGGCCACGCGCTCAAGGCTGCGCGAAATCATCAGCGCATTCAGCGCCTGCGGCGTCAGCTCGGGCTTTTCCTTCATCACGCTCGACAGCGCGTAAGAATGCGTTCTCATTCAGCTGGTCGACATTGTCGTCCATCGTCAGCACGGTCTGTGCCAGCTCCGCGTCCGCCTCGATGAACGCCTGCAGCGATTTGCGAATCATCCCCGCGGCCAGCGATGCCATTCGCTGGAATATCCACCGGCAGTTCAATCGATTGGAAGGCCTGCAGATCCCGCACGCGCTCGCGTAATCGATACAGCAGCGTCGCCAACACGTTCCAGATCTGCATTGATCTTGATCACCGCCAGAATGAATCGAAGATCGATCGCGGTGGGCTGTTCCATCGCGAGCAAATCGATCGCCATCTGATCGATCTCGCGCTCCGAGCCGATTGATGGCCATCTTCGCTGCGCACCACCAGGTCGCAGATGGAGATGTCGCGCACGCGATACGCCTCAATCGCGCGCTGAATCGCCTGCTCGGACATCCCGGCCATCACCAGAAGTTTTTCCTTCAGGTCGTCGAGGCTTTGTTGAAAGCGAAGTCGCGTCATCCGAACCTGCCAGTAATGTAATCTTCCGTGCGCTTGTCGCTCGGGTTGGTAAAGATCTTGTGCGTCGAATCGAATTCCACCAGCTTGCCCATCAGAAAGAAGCCCGTAGTCTCAGCCACTCGCGCTGCCTGCTGCATGTTGTGGGTAACGATCACAATCGTGTACTGCGTTTTCAACTGAAAGATCAGATCTTCAATCTTCGCCGTCGACACCGGATCGAGCGCCGACGCTGGCTCATCCATCAGCAGCACTTCCGGATCAACCGCCAGCGCGCGCGCAATACACAACCGTTGTTGCTGACCGCCAGAGAGGCTGGCGCCAGATTTTTTGTGAAGGTCGTCCTTCACTTCATCCCACAGCGCCGAACTCTGCAGCGAACGCTCCACCACTTCATCCAGTACACGCTTGTTCCTGAAACCATTCAAACGCAAGCCAGATGCAACGTTGTCGTAAATCGACATCGTCGGAAAAGGATTCGGACGCTGAAACACCATCCCGACTCTGCGGCGAATTTCCACCGGAGAGGCTTCCGAGTAAATATCAATATCCCCAATGCGAACAGTGCCGGTGGCCCGCGCCAGAGGATTGGTCTCATGCATCCGATTCAGGCAGCGAACAAATGTAGATTTGCCGCAGCCCGACGGTCCGATCAACGCCGTAGCATGGTTCGCCGGGATGTTCATGTTGATGTCTAACAGCGCATGGTTTGCTCCATACCATGCATTCAGACCAGAAACCTGGATCGCAACGCCCACTAGCTTGTCCCTTTCAAAATCCCGCGAGATGCCACGTATCGAACCAACGACACAGCAACAACAATCAGCATGATCAAAACAAGCGCGCCGGCCCACGCCAGGCGATGCCATTCGTCATAGGGCGAAATCGCATACACATAAATCTGCAACGGAAGAGCCGCAATCGGCTCGTTGAGATTCGCACTCCAGAATTGATTGCCGAACGCGGTGAACAGCAGTGGCGCCGTCTCTCCGGCCACGCGCGCAAACGCCAGCATGCAGCCCGTAATAATGCCCGGCGAAGCCGTCTTCAGCGTGATCGATAGCACCGACCGCCAGTTCGGAACGCCCAGTCCCAGCGCTGCTTCGCGAATCGCGTTCGGCACCATCAGCAGCATCTCTTCCGTCGTCCGCGTGATCGTCGGAATCATCATGATGCCCAAAGCCACGCCGCCGGAGAGACGCGGAGAAATGCTTTTGCGGCAGAACAATCAGCGAGTAGATCGCGATTCCCATCACGATTGATGGCACGCCGTTCAACACATCCGCGGTAAAGCGGACCAGTGTTCGCCAGCCTTCCGCCGCGGCCAAATTCCGCGAGAAATATTCCACCCGCGATGCCGATGGGGACGCCGATAAGGCTGCCGACGCCCAAGCAGAATCCCCGAGCCGACAATCGAATTCGCCATGCCGCCGCCCACTTCTCCAACCGGCTTCGGAGCCTGCGTGAAAGAAGGCTAGATTCAGCGAGCTCGCGCCTTTGAAAATCAGGTAGAGAAAAGATGGCGACCAGCGGCGCAATCACCAGGATCGTGGCCAGCACAGCCAGCGTCGTCGCGGTATTGTTCGTCAACGTGCGCCACATCGATTTGCTGCACTCGTATTCGAGCCACTCAGTCTCATAACATTTGTCCCTGCTAGTTGACTCTTGCCGGCGCGCCGCGGGTCACCGCCCACACCAGCAGGCGCGCGATGCGCGTTCACGATGATCGTGACAATAAAGAGCGCCAGCCCGATCTCAATCAGCGCGCTCAGGTAGAGGTCGTCAGTCGCCTCGCTGAATTCGTTGGCGATCACGGATGCCATGGAATAGCCCGGAGCAAAGAGCGACTTGGCAATCTCCGGACGATTGCCGATCACCATCGTTACCGCCATGGTCTCGCCCAGCGCACGGCCCAGGCCGAGAATCACCGATCCCACGATGCCGATCCGCGCATTGCGCAGAACGCCCATGCGGATCATCTCCCACCGCGTCGCGCCCAGCGCCAGCACCGCCTCACGCTGCGTGTGCGGAACGGCGGTCATCACCTCGCGAGTGAGCGACGAGACGATGGGCAGAATCATGATCGCGAGAATCACGCCCGCAGCCAGCATCCCGATGCCGAAGTTCGGGCCGCCAAAAAATCCCGTCCAGCCCAGCGTCTTCACCAGAAACGGATTCACGTGCTCGCGCAGGATCGGAACCAGGACGAAAACCGCCCACAGTCCATAGACCACGCTGGGAATCGCGGCCAGCAATTCGGTAAAGAATGCCAGTGGACCCACGCAGGAACCGCGGGCACATCTCGGTCAGGAAGATCGCCAGCCCAATGGCCAGCGGAACGGCGATCAACAGCGCCAGGAAGGATGAGCCGAGGGTGCCATAGATGAACGGCAGCGCGCCGAAATCACCGCTGACCGGATCCCACGCCTGGTGGAAGAAGAAGGCCATGCCGAATTTGTGATCGACATCTGCGACCGCAACACAAGTTCGCTGGCAATCAGCGCCACTATGCCGAAGATGGTCAGCGCGCGCAGCCGAGCATCAGCCCTTTGAAAGGCCCGGTCGCTAGGTCGAGGACTTGCCGCGACTCGAGCAGATACTTTCGCACAGCGGAGTGCTCCGGCTGCGGCTGAGGCTGTTCCCGGAGACGCGATGACTCTGCTCGGAGGAGGGTTTAATCGGCTGATGTGCCACGCGAGCTTCCTGGATCTTTGAATTTCACCGATTTCCACGCTACTTGGTTCAGGTGAACAGAAGGTTAAACGCGTAACGAAATCAAGAAATTGGCGCAACAGCGCGATTCCGCGGTAACCGCCTGTGGCATACCGTCACAACAACAGGCGCGCCCACGACTCGCGACGCGCCGTTGATCCAGATGCAGCAATTTATTGCAGCGTACCGGCGACCGTTTGCGAACCTTTCCGGCAACCATCCTTCGGAAGCGGCGCGTAGTAGAGCGCCAGGCGCCTCCGTCTGCCCATGATCCAGCATCCACTCCAGGAAATCCTTGATAACCTTTCCCTTGGCGGGATCCTGCGCCTTCACCGGAACAAGCAAGCCATGTGAAGCTGGAGATGGGATAAGCAGTTCTTTCCCGGAGCGTTTGTAATGGACACACGATAGTCAGCCGGCATCGTCTTCACACTTGCCGCCGCCTCGGTAACGCCTTCAATGCTGCCCTCACCCAGGTGCCGGCAGCGTTGCGGACTGCGCCGAAGGGAATCTTGTTCTGCATCGCGTAGATCAAGCTCCACGTACCCGACCGCTCCCGGCATCTGGCGAACCATTCCGGCGATGGCCTCATTGCCCTTGCCGCCAATACCCTTGGGCCAGTTCACCGCGCGCACCCTTGCCCGGGCCATTCTTCCAGTCGTTGCTGACCTTCGAGAGATAGTCGGTGAAGATGTACGTGGTGCCGCTGCCGTCGGAGCGGTGCACAACAAAAATCTCCTGGTTCGGCAACTGTAGCGCCAGGGTTGTCCTTCGCGATGCGCGCATCGTTCCAGTTGGTGATCTTGCCGAGGTAGATGTCGGCCAGGACATCGGGTGCAAACTTTAGCGCCTGGTTAACGCCCGGCAGATTGTAGATCGGCACCACCGCGCCCATCACCGTCGGAATGTGGATCAGTTTGACCTTGGATTGCGCTATTTGCTCGTCGGTCATCGGCACCGTCGCTAGCGCCAAAATCCACCGTCCCAGCCGTAACCTGGCGAATGCCGCCGCCGCTGCCGATGGACTGGTAGTTGATCTGAACTCCGCTGATGCGCTGCGCTGTATTCGCTAAACCATTTGGAATAAATCGGATAAGGAAAGGTAGCTCCGGCTCCATTGAGCTTCTGCGCAAGGCTTGAGGTCGCGGCAAGCAGTGTCACAGCAGCCACTAAGAAAATGCTTCTTCTCACGTAATTCCCCCCGGAAGTCATATCCTCATCATTGGTCAATTCGGATTGTGAATAGGCATTTACAGCCGCGTGAAAAGGCCGCGAAAAGGAGCGATACGGTTAGAAGTTCCGAAAGCGCGCTACTTCGTCTCGGCGATGCGTTCCGATTCCGTTGCCGGCGCAACGCGGGGAGCCGCCTGCGGCAGCGTGAAGATAAATGTAGCCCCCGCACCCAGATCGCTCTCCGCCCAAATCGTGCCGCCATGGGCGAGGACAATGTGCTTGGAGATAGCCAGCCCGAGGCCCGTGCCACCGGAGTCGCGAGAGCGCGCCTTATCCACGCGGTAAAACCGCTCGAAGATGCGGTTCAGGTGCTCGAAAGCGATGCCCGGGCCAAAATCCTTACCGAAAACTCCACCTGGTCGTCCTTCACGCGAGCACCCACCACCACCCGCCCGCCGGATTTTCCATACTTCATCGCGTTTTCAATCAGATTGCCGAACACCTGGTTCAGCGCATCGGAGTCCGCCATCACCAGCGCGTCCGTAGTTTCGCCCGCCTCCAGCGTCACTTCGGAATCCACACCATGCCAGCCAGCGAGTCGATGGCATCTCGATACCAGCGCAGAGGCCTTCACCGACAGCAGCCGTACCTTGTAGTCGCCTGATTCCACGCTCGCCAGGGCCAGCAGATCTTCCGTCAACCGGTTCATCCGCGTGGCGTTCTTCAGGATGATCGTCATGAACTCGCGCGCATGATCCTCGCGAATATGCGGCTCTTCCAGCAAAGTCTCCACGTATCCTGAGATCGAGGTCAGCGGAGTCCGCAATTCATGCGAAACATTGGCGACAAAGTCCCGGCGAGTCTTTTCCGCGCGCTCCATCTCGGTCACGTCGTGCAGCACCGCCACCGCGCCCCCGCCGGGAGTAGGTGCCGCGCTGATCTCAAAGATCCTCCCTGGAGCCACCGAAGTCGCCCGGCCCCGCATCACCTCGCGATTGCGCAGAGCCTCTTCCACGCAGGCCAGCACCTCGGGATCGCGAATGGTCTGCACCAGCGCCCGCCCCTCTCGCACCGCTTGCGGCGCAATGCGTCGCATCACCGAATTCGACCAGCTCACCTGGCCTTGGTCCGTTACGGCGATCACTGCTTCCTGCATGCTGTCCAGCAGGGCGGCCAGTTCTCTACGGCTGCTCTGCAGATCGTTGAAGCTCTTTTCCAAGCGCGCCGCAGTCGTATCCAGAGCCCTCGCTACCTCGGTCAATTCGTCCAGGCTCGCTTCCTCAACACGCGCCGTCAGATCCCCCGCCGCCATGCGATTCGCAAAGACCACAATCCGCTCCAGCCGCCGGGAGACGCGTGTGCCAACAGCGCCGCCAGCAGCGTCGCCAGTGCCAGATGACAGCAGTGAGGCGAAGAAGATGTCGCGATGGAACATCCCCATCGTGGCTTGCGGACTTCTTCAGTGGATACGCCAGGTCAACGATGGCATCCGGAACCACTCGCGGGCATGGCGACGTAAAGAACGCCTTCGCGCTCCGCTCGTCCGGTTTGAGCTTTCCCGGCACCAGGATGTCCGCGATTTCCGGCGAGGCGGCTTCGACGCGCGGAGTGCTGTGCCGCAGGTCGCCTCGCTCTGTCGCGGGCACGACGTCGCCAGCACCGACCCTTGCCGGTCCAGCACGGTCACCTGCGCGCTCCGGCCGCATCGGCTTTTTGGCGAACCAAGCTATCGGGATGTTCAGGCTTAATGATGCCTTTAACTGCCCAGCCACCAGGCGGGCCTTCGCGGCAAAGATCGCCGTTCCGCCTGCCGTGGAGCGAGCGCTCCACGATTCGCCGCAGGGACACGTCAAGAATCGTCGTCCCCAGCAACAGGACGAGGACGAACAAAAACAGTAGCTTTGAAAAGACCCTTCCGCTCACGACGGTAGTTCCCCGCCGATCCTGAAGCACGTCTAGCTGAAAGCTATCACGCCGCGCGTGGAACCTCGAAGCGATATCCTGCGCCGCGCACCGTCTTCAGATACCGCGGATTCTCCGGGTCGGTCTCGATCTTCTCGCGAATGCGGCGCACGTACACGTCAACGGAGCGCGGAGTGACAAAGCGAGCATCGCCCCAGACCGCATCCAGCAGGTGGTCGCGGCTGAAGACGCGCCCCGGATGCCGGGCAAGATAATCCAGCAGGCGAAACTCCGTTGCCGTGGTGGTGGTCAGCTCTCCCCGCACCTTCAGTTGCATCGCGCTGGCGTCGATGATGACGTCCTCAAAGCTGATCACCGACGGCGCGGTGGGCCGTTCGAAGCGACGCAGGACCGCTTTCACGCGGGCCACGAGCTCCCGGGTGGCAAACGGCTTGGTGATGTAGTCGTCCGCGCCAAGCTCCAGTCCCAGCACGCGGTCATTCTCAGCCGCGCGCGCGGTGAGAAAGATGATCGGTACGGTGCTCAGCGCCGCATTGCTGCGCAGCCGCTGGCAAACGTCCAGACCGTCGCCACCGGGCACCATGATGTCCAGAAGAAAGAGTGCCGGCGGTTGCCGCTCAGCGTCCGCTACGATGTTCGTCGGGGTTCCATAGACAGTAGCAGCGAAGCCCGCTGCCTCAAGATTGTGCCGTACGAGACGGGAGATGTCCGTGTCGTCCTCTAGAACGAAGACCGTCTGGCTCAAGCGTGTATTCCTCGATTCCTCGCGGCTTTTGTTACAGATAGCGCGCACACAGATGCTGCGAGGATGGCAACAGCCTAACCTATTCCGGCGAAGGAATTGCAAACGTTTCGTGAATACTGCCGGGCGGCAGCGGATCTATTTTTGCAGTATGAACCGATTCGCCGAGGCCGGTATGCCTTAATCCACGGTCTGCACGGAGCCGCGCCCAAGCAGTTCTTCCGCTCGCTCAACGAACCCACGGTCTGCCCCCACGGTGATTCCTTCCAACTCAAGCACCGCAGCGAAATCGCCAGACTGCTCCAGGCTGAGCATCATGCGACCCGGTCCTGGAGCACCCTCGATAAGCTTCTTCAGGTCCACCAGCGTTTGATCGGAGGCACGCTCCAATGTCACCTTAATGCGCACGTTCTGCGGCAGGCGCACCTTCACATCCTCCAGTGCCTGGATGGACGAGACCGCGAGCTTAGGCGCTGCATCTTCCTCCGCACGCAACGCGCCGCGAACGAGAACCGGCACATCCATCTTCAGATTCTCGGCGTTCTTCTCGTAATCCTTGGGGAAGCAGATTAGGTCGATCTTGCCACCGGTATCTTCGAGGCTCGCCTGCGCGTAGTACTCGCCGCTGCGTTTCGACTTTGCGACCTTTAGAGATACGATCACACCCGCGACGCTGATAAGATTTTCCGGCTGCTGACCGCGTCGTCCATTCGATGGCGCAGGCTTCATCTCGAGCGCAGTCTGCGTGTCCACCACATTCATGTTGCGGAGCTTCTCGGCGTACTTATCCAGTGGGTGACCTGAGACGAAGAAGCCCAGCACTTCCTTCTCTGATTGCAGACGCTCATTCTCGTTCCAGTCCGGCACATTAGGAAGCGCATCTGCGTCACGCGATGCAGCGGGCAGGTCGTCGAAGATGCCGAACAATCCGTGCTGTCCTGCGGCGGCATCACGCTGCGCTTTCTGCGCGCGTTCCATCGCGCTGTCCGCTGCGGCCATCAACTGCGCACGCCGTCCGAAGGAATCCAGCGCACCAGCTTTGATCAGCGACTCGAGCACGCGCTTGTTCATCAGGCGCAGATCCACCTTCTCGCAGAACTCCCAGAACGAGGCGAACTTCTTGCCCTTCGCTTCCAGTTCGTGGCGCGCGCCCAGGATGGACTCGATCGCGTTGCCACCAACATTCTTGATCGCCGTCAACCCGAATCGTATCGCCTCATCGTGCGGCGTGAAATGAGCATGCGAATACTGCACGTCCGGCGGCTCAACCGGAATGCCCATCTCGCGACATTCCTTGATGTACTTGACGACGTTCTCGGGCTTCGAGATTTCCGATGTCAGCAGCGCGGCCATGAACTCAATCGGGTAGTGAGTCTTCAGGTAGGCAGTCTGATAGGCCAGCAGCGCATACGCGGCGGAGTGCGACTTGTTAAAGCCGTAGCCCGCGAACTGCTCCATCAGGTCGAAGATGTGCCCGGCCTTCTCCTTGCGATGTCCCTGCTCCCGCGCCCCTTCCATGAAGCGCTCGCGCTGCTTGGCCATCTCCGCGGCATTCTTCTTGCCCATCGCGCGACGCAGCAGATCGGCGTCTCCCAGCGAATAACCCGCCAGCACGTTGGAGATCTGCATCACCTGTTCCTGGTAGACGATGACCCCGAGCGTCTCCTTCAGGATCTTCTCCAGGTCGGGCAGCTCATACTCAACCTTGCGCCGGCCCCACTTGCGCTCGATGAAGTCGTCAATCATGCCGCCCTGGATTGGCCCGGGGCGATAGAGCGCATTTAGCGCCGTCAAATCTTCGATCGAAGTGGGCCTGTACCTGCGCAGCACGTCGCGCATGCCGCCCGATTCAAATTGAAAGACGCCCGATGTAAGCGCACGGTGAAATACTTTTTCGTAGGTCTCCGCATCGTCGAGCTCGATCTTCTCCAGATCGATCTGCGTGTGCCGGTGCTTCGCAATCAGCTTGACGCAATCGTCAATGACCGTCAGCGTCGTTAGGCCGAGAAAGTCCATCTTCAGCAGTCCCATCTTCTCGATGGCCTTCATGTCGTACGCGGTCACAACTTCGTCGTTCTTGTTGAGCGCAACCGGCACCAGCTCGGTCAGCGGTTGCGGAGAAATCACCACGCCAGCCGCATGTACTCCCGCTCCCCGCACCAGGCCCTCCAGCTTGCGCGCCGTGTCAATCAACTCGCGAATCGGCGGCTCACTTTCGTAGGCGGTCTTCAGAGGCCCATCGCCTGCGAGCGCCGCGTCAATGGTTACGCCAATGGTCGCCGGAATCATCTTCGCAATGCGATCCACGTCGCCGTACGGCATATCCAGGGCGCGGCCAACATCCTTGATCGCCGCCTTGGCGGCCATCGTATTGAACGTGATGATCTGCGCAACCTGCTCGCGCCCATACTTGCGCGTCACGTAGTCGATCACTTCGCCGCGGCGATTCATGCAGAAATCGATGTCGATATCGGGCATGGATATGCGCTCGGGATTCAGGAAGCGCTCAAAGAGCAGCGCATTCTGCAGCGGATCGATGTTGGTGATCTCCATGCAATAGGTGCACAGCGATCCTGCTGCGGATCCACGACCCGGACCCACCGGAATATCGTTCTCGCGCGCATATCGGATGAAGTCCCACACGATAAGGAAGTAGCCGGAGAACTTCATCTGCTTGATGATGTCGATCTCACGTTCCAGCCGCTGCTCGTATTCAACGACCGTGCTTCTCAGCTTTCCCTTTTCCTGCAGGTGGCGAACGGCCGTATCCATGCGCTTGCGAAATCCGGCGCGGCATACCTCCTCAAAGTAGCTATCGACTGTGTGTCCATCAGGCACAGCAAAAGCGGGAAAGGGATTGTCCACCGCGTGCAGTTTGAGCGAGCAGCGCTCCGCAAACTCCATGGTGCGGCTTACTACCTGGGGAGCGTGCGCGAAGAGGCGCTCCATCTCCTCAGCGGTCTTGACGTAAAACTGATCACTATCAAATTTGAAGCGCTTGGGATCGTGGATCGATCCTGCCGTCTGCACGCACAGCAGAACCTCGTGCGCGTGGTGGTCGTCCTCACATAAGTAGTGGCTGTCGTTGGTCGCTACCAGCGGTATGCCGAGTTCTTTCTCCAGTCGAAACAAGTCGGCGTGAATCTTCTTTTCGAGCTCCAGCCCCTGGTCCTGTATTTCGAGAAAGAAATTGTTCTTGCCAAAGATGTCGCGATACTCCATCGCCGTGTGGCGCGCCTCTTCGAACTTGCCTTCCAGCAATTCCTGGCATAGTTCTCCCGCCAGGCATCCTGAAAATCCGATTAGCCCGTTGCTGTGCTCGGCCAGATATTTCTTGCTGATGCGCGGCTTGCGATAGAAGCCGTGCAGCGATGCCTCTGACGTGATGCGGACCAGGTTGCGGTAGCCCTCTTCGTTTTCCGCCAGCACCAGCAAGTGGTTGTAATCATCGCCCTGGGGATCGGCGCGGTGATCCTCTTTCTGGCACACGTAAAGCTCGCAGCCAAGAATGGGCTTTATTCCCTGCTTCTTCGCTGCATCAAAGAAGTGGACGGCCCCGTAGATGTTGCCGTGGTCTGTGATGGCGACGGCCTTCTGGCCGATCGAGTCGACGCGCGATACCAGCTTTTCAACGTCGCATGCGCCGTCCAGCAGGGAGTAGTCCGTGTGCAGATGAAGATGAGTGAATTCAGCCATCGCTTTGATTAGATTCTAGCCCGCCCCGGCCGACTCTTCTCCCCGCCAACCGTCTCCCCTCACACTTAGTTGAGGAAAAGCGGGGACGAAACACAATCCGTATCAACGTGGTTGGTTGCTCTAATGAAAATAAGTGTCGACCCTGCGACCAATTCCACATCCCCGCATCAGAGATTCAGGACGCCAAAATCCCGCAGGAGAAACGCAGAACATGGATTTCCGACAACTCGGCCACTCCGGCCTGAAAGTCCCCGAACTCTGCTTCGGCACTGGAACCTTTGGCGGTGGCAACGAGTTTTTCAAGGCCTGGGGCGAAACCGACGTCAACGAGGCGCGCAAACTCATCGACATCTGCATGGAGTCGGGCGTCAACTTCTTCGACACCGCCGATGTCTACTCCAACGGCCTCTCGGAGCAGATCCTCGGCCAAGCCATCAAGCACATTCCCCGCCAGGACCTGCTCATCTCCACCAAAACCACCTTCGGCTTCGACGTCGACAGTTATCAGCTCGCACACAAGCAGCCCAACCCCAACGCGGCCGGTTCGTCGCGCTCCCACATCCTGCAGCAGGTCGAGGGATCGCTCAAGCGCCTGGGCACGGACTACATCGACATCTACCACATGCACGCTTTTGACGCGCTCACGCCCATCGACGAGGTGCTCAACACCCTCGACAAGCTGGTGCGCGAGGGCAAGGTGCGCTACATCGCCGCCTCCAATTTCTCCGGATGGCACCTGCAGAAATCCATCGACACCAGCCGCCACTACGGATGGGCGCGCTACGTCGCTCACCAGGTCTACTACTCGCTGATCGGCCGCGATTACGAATGGGAACTCATGCCGCAGGCCGTGGAAGAAAAAGTCGGCGCGCTGGTGTGGAGCCCTCTCGGATGGGGCCGTCTCACAGGAAAGCTTCGTCGCGGCCAGCCGCTGCCGGAAGTCAGCCGCCTCCACAAGGCCTCTGCCGGAGGTCCGGTAGTCAGCGACGAGTACCTCTACAAAGTCGTCGACGCTCTCGATCAGGTCGCCGCTGAAACCGGCAAGACAGTGCCCCAGATCGCGCTCAACTGGCTTCTGCAAAGGCCTACTGTCTCCAGCGTCATCATAGGGGCTCGGAACGAGGAGCAGCTTCGCGCCAACCTCGCCGCGGCTGGATGGAACCTGACCCCGGCACAAGTCGAAACCCTCGATCGCGCCAGCCAGACCGCCGCCGCCTACCCCTACTGGCACCAGCACCAATTCCAGGAGCGCAACCCCCTCCCGGTAAAGCGCTACTAACCTCGCTTAGCTTTAACATCATGATCTGCATGCCCGGACTTCAACCATCCGTGCATCGCTGTTCTAGAAACAGACCGACCTGCTCTTCAGTTGTTCAACGGTCGATTCGAATAGTGCTGGTAAGATTCGATCAACATCCTCTCCATCGGTGATCCCTTCGCCGCAACTGCTTCAGCATTGAAGATCCACATCCCCTTGGAGCCATGCGAAACAATCCTGTTCGCAGCAGAGATGGTTTCCATCGTGAATCTTTCATCGTTTGTTGAGCCGAGGAGACTCGCTCCGTATCCGGGCTTATCCGGATTGATCGCCGCGTCGAGCCACATGTTCAGTTGGAAATTCAAATCGGTCATCGCGCTGTCCGGGCCGCTCCGGAAATCCTTCAACCGATACGCAAGCAACTCTCGCTGATACGGAGTTATATCGCCCGCCATCAGCACAATCACGCCGTCCTTCTCTGCCAGAGAGTAGCCCGTTCCAGAGATCGCCTCTTGCAGCGCCGTCTTCGCGTCCGCATTGACCAGGTCGTAGGTTTGCTTGGTCTTCTCAAGCATGCCGACATCCTGCCCCACAGCCACCCCAATTGGAATCCGAGTCTGCCTTCCCACCGCTCGAATCAAATCCAGCCGCGTGGCTCCCTTGCACTGGAACGTCACAGTAGACAAAGGATTGGCGACCATTTTTGGTGCATATTCCTGAGTCGCCCAGCAGCCCAGCGAAGTCCCACTCTGCGCACTCAAGCTAGCAGCCCCGCCAAGGATCAGAACGACACAAGCCCATTTGCGCACGCCGATATCTCCCTACAGCTATTGGACACTGCAGCACACCACTTGCCCGCGCAAATTTTCCATGTCACCAACTTTGGAGACAAATATCCCGCCCCCCAGCCACCGCACTCGCGAATGTCATCCCGCGCATCGTAGTATGTTGAACATCCGTTCCAGCACGTTATGAGAGGCGGTTGAATGAAACTGCACTTGGGGAAGATTCTGGCCGCGTCTGTCTTATTTTTTGCGGCCTCCACACCAAACATCCGGGCCGAGTCTAGCGGAACTTGCACCCTTGAAATCCACGTGGACGGGATTCGGAATGAAAAGGGCGTGATTGGGGCTGCGGTCTACAACAAACCCGATGGCTGGCCTGAGAGCAACGACAAGTCCTTTCGCCACGGCCCTGCGCCATTCACAGGCAGTTCTGGCACCATCACATTCAGCGACATCCCTCCCGGCGATTACGCCATCGTGGCGATCCACGATGAGAACAAGAATCACAAGCTCGACAGGAATTTCCTTGGCTGGCCTCTGGAGGGCTTCGGCTTCGCCAACAATCCCAAGGTCCTGTTGGAGGCGCCGCCCTTCAAGTCCGCGCTGACCCATGTGACCTGCCCCAAGACAGAGGTCTCGATTCATCTGATCTACAAATAGGCGCTACGAGACGAAGAAAAAGGGTGCAGCCTTGGCTGCACCCTTCGCTGCTTTCTGAGTGGTCTAGCGCTTCTTCTTTTTCGCTGCTTTTGAAGGCACGGGTTTCGCAGCCGGCTTGCCCTTGACTGCTGGCTTGACAGCCTTTGCTGCCGGCTTCGCGGCCTTCTTGGCTACTGGCTTCGGAGCAGGCTTCGCAACGGACTTCTTCGCCGGCGTCGAGGCCTTGGAATGAGCCACAGGCTTGGCAGGTGCTTTATGGGTAACCTGTTTTGCGGGTGTACCCTTCTTCGCCACCACTACGGGCTTCCTCTCGACATGCTTGGCTGCCGGCTGTGGGTGCTTGCCGGCCGCTGCCTTCTTTTCCGGAGCCTTAGCAGGTACATGCTTGGCCGGGACCACCTTGGCCGGTGCAGCCTTCACTTGAGCGGCTTTGGCAGCAGGTTTCAGCTCAACCGGCTTTTCCTGCACCTTGGCAGCGCCCTTGGCTGCAACAGCAGGCTTTGCCTCAGCTTTAGCTGCGTGCTTTGGCTCAGCGGCGGGTTTGGCCTTGGCTTCGGGCTTGCCCTTTGACTCCTTGGCTCGGGACGGCACTGGCTCGTCGTCCAGGTCTTCGTCTTCCTCTTCGTCCTCGAGCTTGTCCACATCGTCGAGGCCGAGCTTGGGAAGAATCCCGTCGGGCAACTCTTCCAGTTCCTCTTCCTCTTCTTCCTTTGCCCGCGCTTTGGCTTCAGAGGCCTTCTTGCCACGGGTACGGCGAACGGTGACGGGAGGTGGCGGTGCTGGCGGCGAAAATGGCTCGAGGAATGCCCTGATCTGCTCTTCCGTCTCCAATTTGCCATCGATCAGCTGGAAAAACAGGTCCTGCAGTAGCGCCTGGTAACCCTCTAGCTCGGGCGTAATGCGCATTTCCTGCATGATTGCGTACGGAATCTTCTGCCGTGCTTCCGGCCATACCGAGAAGAAGTTCGTGAACCTCTCCTGTACCGGGGCGCTCTTTGACGTGAATCCCAGCCACAAAACAGCTTCAGGGTCACTTGTATTCAGCAACTTCCAGGTCGCAGAGGGGCTCGCCACAGGCTTCGCTGTGAGAACCTTGGCAAACTCCTTCGCGCGGTGATCCAGCGAATTCCACTCCTCCACGAAACCGGGACGAACGAGCAGCTTTTTGAGCTCAGAAAGCTCTTTAGGGCTCATTTTCGCAGTCAAAAGCATCATCGACGCGGTCGACGTGTCGGGGTTAACTCCTTGCATCTGAAGCTGATTCAGCACTTCGCGCAACTGCTCCAGCCCGGCAACGTCGGCCTTGGCACTCGTCCACGCGGGATAGAGGTGCTTCATCCAGCCAGCCTCTTCCATCACCTTCAGGATGCGGAGGGAGTCTTCCTCGTGGCCGATCTCTTCCAGCTCATATCCGCGGTACCAGTTCGTAAGCGCGTCAATGATCCCCTCGGCGCGAGCGTTTTCGAAGCGGGTCCGCGTCTTTTCTTCCATTTCCCAGCCCAGGCGGGCGGTGAAACGAGTGGCGCGGATGAGCAGCGATGGCCGCTCAAGAAAACCATAGTTGCTGACCAGCCGCAGCAGGCGGGATTCAATATCCGCCACGCCGTTCAACGGGTCCATCAGCAGGCCATAGGAGCCCTCGTTGAGGGAGAGCGCCATGGCATTCGCCGTAAAATCGCGGCGTCTCAGGTCCTCATGGATTCCGGCGAAATGGAAGACAGGTTTGCCGGGTTTGGGGTATTCGACCCGCCGGGTACTGCTGACTTCAGCGCGCGCGCCGCCCCCAAAACGAAAGAAAAGCGTGTGGGAGAGCTCGTCTTCTCCAGCAAGAACGCCCCCTGCTTTCTCAAGCTTTTTCTTTAGTTTAAGGGCATTTCCTTGAACTGAAAAATCAAGGTCTCTAACGGGCGATCCACTGGTCAGATCGCGCACGGCTCCACCGGTTAGGAAAACCGTCATCTGGGCTTCGCGAGCAGCCTCGCGAACTACCTTCAGAGCGTTCTGCTGTCCGGGGGATAAGCGATTCTCTAGGAGATAAATGTAATCGGGCATGGCCTGTACTTACGGCTCCAACCGTCGCGCTGTGTGCTTCTAAACTTCTCGATTACAATGGGTTAGAAGCTGGCGACCGCACAATACAAAGCAATAACTTATCATACGTTAGCGCCCTTGGCTACCGTTTTGCACTATTTTGGCTGCTGCAGGGTATGCCGTGCGACAATCCCCTTTTCGGAAGTCTAACGAAATCAGGCGTGTTGTATCGAGGAATGGCGCCGTAGTCGATCGGAAGAGTTGAGATGTCCACGAGCCGCAAAAAAGCGATTCTGCGCAAGCTAAGCCGTGACTGGGTGGCGGGGTACCTGTCTCCCTCAGGCTTCGCCGTGGATGGCAGGCTGGAGCTTCTGGACCTGGCCGGAAAAGTGACCTCTTACGACTTGAAAGACGTGAAATGGGTATGTTTCGTGCGCGATTTCAACTCCGGAGAGATGAATAACCCGGAAAAGCTGCTGCGCAAGAATTTCGCTGCCCGGCCCCGCAGCGAAGGTATCTGGCTGCGCCTCCGGCTGAAGGATGGTGAAGCGATCGAGGGGCTGGCCGCCAACGATATCTCCCTGATTGACCAGGAAGGCCTCTTCCTTACCCCGCCGGATACCCGCAGCAATACGCAGCGAATCTTTATCCCGCGTGGCTCGGTGGAAGAGCTGGAGGTACTGGCGGTGATTGGCGCGGTCAAGAAAAAGGGAACGCCTCCCGTGCAGGAGAGTCTTTTTCATTCGAATTTTTCCGCTTAGTCGGCGACGGGTACAATCTCAGCATGAAGTTAGCAGAACTTGCACGCATCCTCGAGGCGGAATGCCGCGGAGATGGGACGCTGGAAATCGCAGGTGTCGCCGGAATCGAAGAGGCTGGGCCGGATCAGGTCACCTTTGTCGCGAATCTGAAGTACGCGGTCCACGCCCGTGCGACCCGCGCCGCGGCGATCATCGTTCCCAAGGATTTCCCCGAGATTGACACTGCTACTCTTCGTATCGGCAACCCCTATCTCGCCTTTGCCAAGGCGATTGAGGTCTTCCACAAGCTCCCGGTCTATAAGCCGGGGATTCACCCCACAGCGGTGATTGACCCGACTGCCCGAATTGGTAAGGACGCGCACATCGGCGCATACGTAGTGATTGGCGAGGGTGTGACCATCGGCGATAACGCCACCCTGCTGCCTCATGTCGTCATCTATCCCAAGACGACAATCGGCAAAAACTTTCTTGCGCACGCGCACGCCATTGTGCGTGAGTCCTGCGTGCTGGGCGACAACATCATCCTGCAGAACGGTGTTGTGATCGGTGCGGACGGTTTCGGTTTTGCGAAGGACGGTGAGGGGCGCTGGCACAAGATTCTTCAGGTGGGCACCGTGCGCATGGAAGACGACGTTGAAGTGCAGGCGCAATCCTGCGTGGACCGTGGCGCTGTTGGAGAAACGCACGTGGCTCGCGGCGTAAAGATAGATAACGTAACGACGGTGGGGCACGGCTGCACCATCGGCGAGGACAGCCTGATTTGTGCGCAGGTGGGGCTCGCCGGATCGACGCATATCGGCAAGAATGTTCTTCTGGCGGGACAGGTGGGAGTGGCGGGACATTGCACCGTGGGCGACGGAGTCATCATTACAGCCCAATCGGGCACGCACGGGGATATCGAGCCGGGTAAGATGATCAGCGGATCACCGGGCTTTGACCATGCTCAATGGCTTCGCGCCGTGAACGCTTTCAGCCGCCTGCCGGAGATGGCCCGCGACCTGAAGCGGATGCAGCGCAAACTCTCCTCGGAAGAGTAACTTCCAACCATCAACTTCAGCACTTAATACAGTTCTCGCATCCAAAGTAGGTACATGCCAAACGATAGAACAGGCTCTGGACAGAACGGTAGTAATGACGGGACGCAGGAAGTAGCGGAGACGATCCGCGTGCTGCTGCTCGACGACGACGTGGACAGCCTGCTGCTGCGCTCGACCATTCTGCGCAAGTACGGCTATCTGACCCAAACAGCAAGCACCATTGAAGAGGCCGAGGAGATGCTCGAGGACATCGACATCGCCGTCCTCGACTACCACCTGGGCGCGGGAAAATTCGGCACCGAGGTGGCAAACGACTTGCGCGAGCGCAGGCCGGAGGTGCCGATCATCATTCTGTCCGCGACGCTCGAACGGCGCTTTGGCGGAGTGGAAGACATGCACCTGCTGAAGGGCTACAGCTCTATCGACGACTTGGTGACGGCGCTGCGCTCCTTTGAAGCGAAGCGGCGCGGTAAGCCGGTGGTGGTGGATGCGCGCGACTTCTTCTACTCCCGCATCAACATGGCGATGGGCGAAGATGTCGTGCTGGAGGTGCTGGACGCAGAGGGCAACTGGCACTACGTGAACGATGCCTGCGCGCGCCTGCTGGGGCATCCCCGCGAGTGGTTCCCGGGCCGCAATATGTTTGAGGAGATACCCGATCTGGCACCCGACTGGCGCGAGATCCTGCGCACGGTGGCTGAGAAGCGCGAGACCTATATCGACCGCACCTATCGCGGGCTCCTGAACCTTCCCCGCAAAGGGGACGACTGGGTGTGGAGCGTGCTCGGCTTCCCACTGACGCTGCACAACAATCACACCGGCGTGGTTTTAACGGCGAGGATGCTCGAACGCAAGTCTTCCTTATGACCTCAGAGAAATCTTCTTTTGCAAGTGCTCTGCGGCCCATGGTAGTTGCTGCGCTGGCCGGATCGGTATTGTTCGTCGGGGGCTGTCGCTCGGCGTTTGTGCGGGCGACGATCGTGAATCACAGCACCCAGGTACGGCTGGTTGAAGTGGACTATCCCAGCGCCAGTTTTGGCACAACCAACCTCGATAGCGGCGCCGAGTACCACTACCGCTTCAAGGTTCAGGGTTCTGGCACGGTGAAGATGGACTTCGTGGACGCGCATGGCAAGGCGCATCACACCGTCGGTCCGGAACTGGATGAGGGGCAGGAAGGCACGCTGGTCATTACCATCGATGACGCGGGCAAAGTGAACTGGGCACCAAGCCTGACAGTCGCAAAATAACCAAGCCGCAAAAACGAAGGGACGCCGAAGCGTCCCTTTTCATGTTGCGTGACCAAGCGCCCTTTAGTGCACAACCGATTGGAATAGCGGCGATTGCAGCAGGCTGGCGAACTGACCGTCAGAGGCCGAGAAGCGCACTGAGAGCTTGCCGGCGTCGGAATCAATCGTGGTGCTCTCGATTGCCTGCTTCTCTATGTCGGTGCCGCTCATCTTCTTGTAGAGCGCGGCGGCATTCAGCAGAGACGACATGGTGGCCGCGGTGAAAGTGTCAGGCGTCATCACGTCGAGATTGAATTTAACGCCGTGCTGAAAGTTCATGGTGTAGCGCGAAGTCAGCAGGCGCTTCTTGACGCTCTCATAGTCCGCCAGCTGCGCTGCATCGCCCAGCACGCCGCGCATCATCATCTGCGTGCCCTTCTGGTCCAGAACGCTCCACAGCGGTTCGGTATCCACTGACTGCATCATGTCCAGCATGGTCGGGTTGTTGAGCAGGCTTTGCGCCAGGCCGTCCCGGGCGTCGAGGGCCGCGCGAACTGCCTCGCTTGCGCCGAAGACCATGGTGGTCTGGTCAAGAAAGCTGATGACCATGCCGCTCTTCGCCATGGGATAGACCTTGTTGGTGCGTATCAACGTGGGCTTGACCTTCTGCTTCTTGAAGATCGCCATGATGTCGGTGACTGAAAACTGTCCCTGGGCAACGCCAACGGTACGCGTGCTCTCTCCGCCGCCGTTCACACGAAAGGCCGCGAAGGCAAGCTGATCCACGTCGTGATTTTCGTTCAGGCCGGATTGCTTCAACGCCTCTTCAAGCTGCTTGATCTCGGGCGGCAAAACGCGATTCTTCAAATTCATGGCGGCCGGCGAATTCTGCATCGCGCGATAGTCAACCACAATGAGCTGCTGGAGATCCTTGGGAATCGCGGAGCGCGCGTCGCCGCCAAGCTGCGCCGCAAAGGCAGGCGCCACCAGCATCAGGCTTACCACTGCAACTACGCTCTTGCGGATCGTGCTCTTACAAATATTCACTCTTGTTCATCCTCCGGAGCGGACCGCTCCTCTTTGTCGCAAAGACTGCTGTTATTTTACTGCCGGCCACGGCATGGGGTTCTCCAACTTCCGTTCGAGGATCTTCTCTGCCGGGTCAAACCCATCTAATTGACGCGCCCACTCGCTGTCCCGCTCAAAAGCCGCCTCTGGAATCAATCCGATGAGCTCGCCATAGAGCGGCTTGGAGTTGTGCCGGGCGGCAAGCTGCTTGACGGCGGCATACACCTGCGAAACCGGGGTCACTGTGAAGTCGGTGATGTTCATGGAGATTTGCCCGTAGCCGTGAGCAAGAACGCCTAGAGCTTTGACTCCCAGCAGGCCACCATTGGAAGCGCGAATTTCGCGAGCGATGGCGCGAGCTACGGCTACATCGTTCGATTCAAGGTAGATGTTGTATGCAATGAGGAACTTGCGTGCTCCCACGGCCGATGCGCCGGCGGTGGGGTGCAGATCGGGGCCGCCGACATCGGGGCGTCGCACCGGATCCTTGCGAACCGCATCTCTTAGACCCTCAAATTGCCCCTTGCGGACATCCTCGAGCAATGCGCGGTCCGGCCTGGCAGCCGCAGCCTCGTAGAAATACACCGGAACACCGTGCCGCTTCCAGATCTCCATCCCCGCCTGGCGAGCAAAGACCGCGCACTGAACCAGTGAACAGCCGGAGAGCGGTACGAAGGGGATTACGTCGGCAGCGCCGATGCGGGGATGCGCGCCGGTCTGGCGAGTCAGGTCAATCAGCTCGGCAGCCCTGCCGGCACCGCGCACTGCTGCCTCAACCACTTTGGCGGCTGGACCCGCGATGGTCACGACGGAGCGGTTGTGGTCTTTGTCGAGCGAAAAGTCGAGCAGGCTCACCCCGTCAACCTGCATCGCGGCAACGATGGACTTTACCTTGTCCTCGTCGGAGCCTTCAGAGAAGTTGGGAACACACTCGAGTATCTGGCCTGCGGGATCGACCGCTGTATTGCTCATCCACGTTCTCGATTCCACTCTTGTTCAATCGGCCGAAAGTGCGACCGCAGTTACTTCCACCAGGTGTAGCCCAACTGGAACTGCACGCTGGCATTGACGCCGGGATTATGGTCGCCCAGGCTGGCGCTGGAGATGTGTACCGCATTGGCGCCGAAAGATATAGACTGCTTCGGTTTCACAAAGTAGTGGAGCCCGACTCCGAATTGAGGAGCGAAGTTCCACACGCTGGTCCCACCCGGGACGCCCTCAGGCACAAGGTAGTCCGGCGGGAACTTGTGGTTGGTCCAGATAAGGCCACCGGCTCCCTGCATGAACGGCACCAGCTTTCCCGCATTCTTGAAGTTCCACCGCAGAATCACCGGAGTCATGGCGATGCCGGTAAAGGTGCCTCCGCCATGCGGAACCTGACCATAGTGTACGACCCCATCGGGAGTGGTATATGTCACGTCAGCCAATTGTGCCGCGGGCGTATATGCCTGCCATAGCGGCATGATCTCTCCCGCGAGTTCGAACTGCCCCTTGAGGATGCCGGGGCCGGCTGGCCTGGTGAGCACTTTGCCTGCATGGAAGCCTGCCCAGAAGAACGAGTACGAGGAGCGATCCCCTACCCCGAAGCCGCCATTGGCAAACGGGCCAAGCTCCCACGCGCCCTTCGCCGTTGCCGCCGCGGTAGTCTCAGCGGATGGGGTCGCTGGAGCCTTCGTAGTGGCTTGTGCATTGGCCTCTAAAACTGGGCCGCAGATTGCGATTGCCGCCGATAGAACACAAAGGAGCGGTAACTTGCAAATTTCCATGAATGGGTTCTAGCCTTCTCGTTTTTTGAACGGCATGCCCGGAGCTATCGGGCCAAAAAGAAGGCCGCCGTTTTGGCGGCCCTCGCTCCATTCCTATGAAGCTGTTTAGCCCGCTACTTCTTCCATGGCATTGGCATCCATGTCGAAGTTCGAGTAGACGTTCTGGGTGTCATCCATCTCTTCCAGCGCTTCCAGCAGGCGAATCATCTGTGCCGCCGCCGAGCCTTCGAGCTTGGTGTAGGTGGATGCGATCATCGTGATCTCGGCCATCTCCGTGGGAATTCCCGCAGCCTTGATGGCGTTGTGTACCGCCTCATAGGCAGCCGGCTCAGTGATGATCTCCCAGCTATCGCCTTCATCGTTCAGGTCGTCGCCGCCGTTCTCGATGACGATGTTCATCAGCTTCTCTTCGTCGGCCACGTTCTTTGAAACGACGATGATGCCCTTCTTCGTAAACATGAAGCGAACGGAGTTGGACTCGCCGAGGTTGCCGCCGTTTTTCGAGAAGCAGTGGCGAATCTCGCTGACCGCCCGGTTGCGATTGTCGGTCGTAACTTCGATGATGACCGCCACGCCGCCGGGGCCGTAGCCCTCAAAGGTGATCTCTTCGTAGCTTGCGCCTTCGAGTTCGCCGGTACCGCGCTGGATGGCGCGCTTGATATTGTCGTTCGGCATGTTTTCCGCTTTCGCCGCTGCAATAGCGGTGCGCAGTCGCGGATTGCCGTCAGGATCTCCTCCGCCCGCTTTTGCGGCGATGGTGATTTCCTTGATCAGGGTGGTGAAGATCTTGCCGCGCTTGGCGTCTGCCGCGCCCTTCTTGTGCTTGATTGTTGCCCATTTTGAATGGCCGGACATGGGAACCTCTGAGGCTATGTTTTGGGGTATTTGTGCGGACTTAGAGCTGAAAACAAGGTCGTTTTGCCACATTCCGCAAACACCCGATTGTAACACGCCGAGCGGGCCGTCTGGCAGCCCGAAGAACCGCCTTGGAGCGGGACGCGTCCTCGCTTCCGAGACGAAACCCGTCCGCCCACAAGATCGTCCTCGTCGGGGCATGCAAGTGCCAGTTAGCCGCTCCTATTCGCTACGCAAGGCCTTCATGGGCTCGACCCTGGACGCGCGGCGCGCCGGCAACCAGGCCGCAACGATCGACAGCACCGCAAACAACACCGGCACGACGGCATAGGTGAGTGGATCCGCGGGGCTGGTCTCGAAGAGGAATTTGCGCAGCAGGCGCGTAATCGCGAAGGCACCGGCGATTCCCAGTGCTGAGCCCGCCAAGGAGAGCGCGAGACTCTGACGGATGATGAGCATTGCCACCTGCATCCGATTGGCGCCCAGCGCGATGCGCAGGCCGAATTCCCGGGTTCGCCAGCTGACCGTGTAGGCGATGAGGCTGTAGACTCCCACCGATCCCACGCCGACGGCGAGCAGGGCAAAGGCCATCAGCAGCAGCGTGAGCGACCGGCGCGAGGCGGTGGAAGAGCTGAGAACCTCGTCCATCGTTCTGACGCGGGTGACAGGGATGTTGGGATCGATCTCAGCGACCATGCGCCGCAGGCTGCTGGCCACTTCGCCCGCTCCCGCATTCGAGCGCACCAGAATGTTCATGACCGACTTTTCGTTGGCGGGACTCAAGGGCAGGTAGACCTCCCAACCAGAAGCCTTGTCGAGACTCTCGTGGCGAGTATCGCTCACAACTCCAACGACAATCGACGCCGCGTTGATATCCATCACAGCAGGAGACGGCTCAACCCCCACCGACATCATGTGCTTGCCGAGCGGATCCTGGTTGGGCCAGAGATGATTTGCCATCGATGTGTTGATGATGATGGCGCGACTCTTTCCCGAGGCGTCGAAGGCGGAGAAGAGCCTTCCCTGCTGCAAACGAATTCCCATCAGCTTGAGATAATCCGCCGAGACGATACGGCCTGAGGCCTCCATTGAGAGTTGCGTTGGACTCCGCGGATGGCCTTCCGCATCGAAGACATAGGATGTGTCAGAACCTGTAAGTGGCAACACATCGATCAGCGCCGTTCCGGTAATGCCGGGCAAGCTCTGGGCGCGATCCAGCAGGCTTTGGTAGAAGGCAGTGCAGGAGCCCTTCTTCGTGCACGCATTCCGGTCGAGCGAGATCTGCGCGCTGACAACGCGGTCGGTACGGAAACCGGGATCAGTACTCGAGAGCTTCGACAAGCTGTGCAGCATGACTCCCGCTGCGGTAATGACGATGACAGCCAATGCAATTTGACCGATCACCAGCAGGCTGGAAGTTCGAAAACGGCGAGCAGTTCCAAATACATTGGTCTCGTTCAGCTTCAGAGAGTCCTGGAGATCAAGGCGCGCGGCGCTTCTCGCGGGAGCCAATCCCGCAAGGATTCCCGTAAACAGCGATACAGCGGCGGCGAAGAGCAACACATCCCCATGGATGGAAATGTTTGCCAGCCTCGGCGTATCAGGAGGCAGCACAAGCTTAAGGGCGCCGAGGCTGACTGCGGCCAGGCCGACTCCCGCGACACCTGAGAGGGCGGCGATAAGACCGCTCTCAGTCAGCATCTGGCGAACGAGCCGCCCGGATCTAGCTCCGAGAGCGCTACGGAGAGCCATCTCCGGCTGTCGCGAGGCGGCACGGGCGAGCATCAGGTTGGCAACGTTGGCGCAGGCAATCAGCAGAACCAGCCCGACCGCTCCTAGCAGCAGAAAGAGCTTGGGACCGGTATCTCCGACAACGGATTGCAGCATGGGCGCCACGGAGACGCTCGCGGCCCAGTTATCGGGCATTCTCCATGGGAAAAGAGCCAGCATCTGCGAGTGGTAGGAACGCAGTTCAGCCTGCGCCAGGCTCGGCTGCGCTCCGTCCTTCAGACGGCCCAGGGCGCGGAATCCGAAGATTGCCCAGGGATCAAAGATGTCCCCGGCCTTGAAGGAGATCGGCATCCAGAATTGAGTGTCCGCGTCTGGAAATTGAATGCCCTTGGGCGCGACGCCGATGATCTGGCGATTGACACCGTCGAGAAGGATGTTGCGGCCAATCACGGTTGGATCGCTGCCAAAATGCTGCCGCCAGTATCCGTGGCTCAGCACAACCACGCGGTCCTGTCCAAAATCAGCTTCTGCGGGAGTAAAGAAGCGGCCAAGCGCTGGCTGCACACCCAGAGTGTCAAACATGTTGGTGCTGACCGTGCTGCCGAAGGCGCGGTCGGGAGCACCGGCCGTAGCAACGTTGTACTCCGCGTTGAGCGTGTAGCCGGATATCGATTTGAAGGACTGTGCCCTGCGCTGGTACTCGCGGATCCAGCCCTTGGGGAAGCTGGCGAAATCAGTCTGTGCGTCGATCTGCACCAGCCGGTCTGCATTCGCGAAGGGCAAGGGCTGCAACATGATGGAATCAAGAACGCTGAAAATGGCGGTATTCGCCCCAATGCCGAGGGCCAACGTCACGATCGCGACGGCCGCGAAGCCTCGATTTCGAATGAGTTGTCGCAAGGCGTAGCGAAGATCCTGGAGTAAGGTTTCCATCCGTACCCTCCCATTGGCACATACGGCATTACTGCATTCGGGTCGCCAATTTCGAGTCGCCGCAAGTCGCTTTGATAATTGCGCTTAGATTCAGGGTCGGCTCCGAGCAGCGAGAAGAACCTGTCCACCACCGGACTTGGTTGTTCGGTATTGAACATTGTGGACTCACGCGGATTCGTTCGGAGGTGGAAGTTCCTTCGGCCTGCGGAAGGCATAGAAGACCGCCAGCAGCGGCGCGGCAAGCAGAACGCCCCAGAACGGGATCACGATACCGAGAACGATGGGCACAAGAATCGAGGCCCAAATGGGAACCCGCGTGGCCTTTTTCATCAGCATGGGCTGCAGTACTAGCTGATCAATCACCACGATGACCGCATAGAGGCCGAGCAGGTACCAGAAGCGAACCTCGTCGTGGCCGCTGAAGAGAATTGCAAAAGCTGGGCCGATCAGCGCGACGACTCCGCCGATGTTGGGCACAAACGCCATCAGTCCCGCAATGAATGCCCATGCAGGAGCAAGAGGTACACGCAGCAGCAACAGCCCCGCCAGCCACATGGTGGCCACGCAGAGGGCCTCGATGGAAGCCGCGCGCCACCAGTTCAGCAGCGCGGTCCCGGCGGTAGCGCTCGTCTTTTTCAGGCCGTGGAGGTTAAGAGCCATCTTCGTCTCACTCCTCTGATCCCTTACACGCCCTAGCATCGCACAACTGCGGTTGCTCTCCGCTACCGGGCTGATTCCCTCCCCCTGCACAAAACCGCATCGAAATCCGGCCTGATGCTGCTAGCCTAGAGATATGAAATTTGGCGTGCTTGTCTTTCCCGGATCCAACTGCGACCAGGACACCTACAACGTCATCGCGGAGATCGCGCATCAACCCGTCACCCTTCTCTGGCACGACTCAGAGAGCCTGGAGAACTGCGACGCGATCCTGGTGCCCGGTGGCTTCGCCTATGGCGACTATCTGCGTACCGGAGCCATCGCCCGCTTTTCGCTTGTGATGCAATCGGTAAAGAAGTTCGCCGCCGACGGTGGGCTTGTTCTGGGAATCTGCAACGGCTTCCAGATCCTGTGCGAGTCCGGACTTCTGCCCGGCGCGCTCATGCGCAACCAGGGGCTGAAGTACATCTGCAAGCAGGTCTACCTGCGCACCGAGACGACCAATACGCCATTCACCCAGCGACTCACAAAGGGGCAGGTGGTGAAGATCCCCATCGGCCACATGGAGGGCAACTACTTCTGCGACGAGGCGACGCTGGCCGAACTTGAGCGTGAGGATCGGGTGGTCTTCCGGTATTCGACGCCGTCGGGCGAGATCACTAAGGATGCCAACCCAAACGGGTCGATCAGCAACATCGCCGGGGTGTTGAACGAGGGCCGCAACGTCCTGGGCATGATGCCGCATCCTGACCGCTCGAGCGAGTCCATGCTGGGCTCGTCAGACGGCCTGGCGATTTTTCAGTCGATGGTGTCGGTGCTGGCAACTCGATAGGTTTTTCTGGCTTGGGAGCGTTCCATGATCGATATTCATCACCACCTGCTCTTTGGTCTTGACGATGGATCGCCCGACATTGAGACCTCGGTTGCGATGGCCGAGGCGGCGATTGCCGACGGCACCACGCATATTGTCTGCACTCCCCACGCCAACGATGTGTACGCCTTTCAGCCTGAGGTCAACCAGGAGCGCGTGACTGCGCTTCGCGAACGGCTCGACGGACGCGTCACCCTCGGCCTTGGCTGCGATTTTCACCTTTCCTACGAAAACATTGAAGACGCACTCAAAAATCCCACCAAGTACACCATCAATGGTAAGAACTATCTTCTGGTGGAGTTCCCCGACCTCGGCATTGCGCCCAATATGACTGAGACTTTTTACCAGCTTGAGTTGGCGCAGATGACGCTTATCATTACCCACCCGGAGCGCAATCCGACCATCACGCGGCAACCCGAACGGCTGGCTGAGTGGGTGCGCAACGGCTGCCTTGTCCAGGTCACCTCTGGCGCGCTGACCGGGCGATTCGGCAAGACCGCGGAGCGTTTCTCGCACGAATTGCTGCGCAAGAATTGGGTACATTTCATCGCCAGCGATGCTCACAATTTGACTTCGCGGCCGCCGCAATTGAGCAAGGCCTACTCCTACCTGGAAGAGCACTATGGCGAGGAGACAGCCAAGCGGCTCTGCATCACCAATCCTCGCGCAGTATTCAACGGGGATGCCTGGCCCGACCAGCCAGAGCCAACTGGTCTCTATCCTGAGGAAGACGCTGAGAAGGCTCGGAAACGCTCCTTCTTCAGCCGTCTTTTTTCGCGCTGACACTACAACCCGCCCACCCCGGCTAAATCGCTTATCTTAGGGCGCATGGCGGCGCCTGCGGTGTACAATCCCCTCATTCGAAGCGGGGAAAATTCTTGTTTCCAGAGTCAGTTTCCCCTGAAATGAGGCCTGTGTGCGAAAGCTGAGTGCGTTTGTGGCGACGATGTTGGTCGCCGCTCTGCCGTCGATGGCGGCGACAAAGATTACGGTAAAGCAACTAGATGAAATCCTGGCGGATCAGCATAAGGCCGGGAAAGGCGATCAGGCTGTTTCAGTCAAACTCCAGGACCTGGAGCTGACTGAAATGCTGTCTACCGACGCAATGAACAATCTCACGCAGTATGATCCCGGTCCTTATACCGTCACGCAGATTCGAGTGCTGGAGCTTGAGAGCGCGATGCTGCCTCCGCCCCCCAGCGATATTCCATCCACTGCCGCCCCGGATGCCGCCGCACAGGCCGCCATCATCGCCAAGGCTGTCGACTACGACACCAAGCAATATGCGGTTTTGCCGAAGCTTTCGGCGGAGAAGCAGACGATCCGCTACCAGGATGGCGTGGACTACACCGTCACCAACTCAGGCCAGGGCGGCAGCTTTGCAGGCGGTTCCCTCGAAGTGAAGCCAAGCAGCTTTTATATCCGCATGGTTGGGCAGAGCACCACAGCGGTGCAGAGCGAAGGCGGTGTGGATGTGCAGCCTGCCAAGACCAAAGCGAACGATCCCGCAAGCCAGAATGGGCAGGTTTCGCAGGGAGGCGCGGGGATGGTGCTGGGCGCCGTCCTGATGGACGCTGCCAAAGGCAAGATCACGTGGCTCCGCTGGCAGTTTCTAAACGGCAAGCAGGTCGCCGTCTTCGCCTTCGCCGTGGACAAGAAGCAGTCTCACTACACAATCAACTATTGCTGCTTTCCCGAGACGAGCAACATCGGAGCCGGACACAATGGCAGCGGCGGCAATATCGGCACGCCGGGAACTTCTGTGACGTATCACCCCTACACCGCCAAGCCCGGCTACCACGGCGAACTCTACATCGACGCGGAGACGGGAGCGATCATGCGGCTGATTACCCAGGCTGAGATGAAGCCGACTGACCTCGTCCATTTCGAAAATGTTCGTACGGACTACGGCCCGATGGACATTGGCGGAAAGAAGCTGATCGTTCCGGTAAAAGTCGTGATTCAAGCGGAGGTTGTGCCCAACGGGGACTCTTACGTGAAGTACTCTACCCGGCGCACCTACTTCGATGTGAATTACAAGAACTACGAAATGCGCTAGAGCCAGTGCAGGCTTGATTGCGAGTTGCGATCAAGCCTGCGTTCCTCCCCTACAGTCCCAATCCGCCGTCCACGCTCAGAATCTGTCCGGTAATGAAGTGCGGTCCCGTGGCGAAGAAGACCACGGCAGCGGCCACGTCCCTCGGAGTGCCGTTACGGCGCATCGGCGTCTTGGTAGCGAACTGTTCGTACTCCGGCGACACTTCGTCATTGACGATCATTCCGGGCGCTACGCAATTCACGCTGATGTCTGGGGCAAAGGCCTTCGCCATCGTCTGCGTGAGCATGTGCAGCGCGGCTTTCGATGTGCAGTAGTGGCCGTGCGTGGCCCACGGATGCAGTCCGCCGAGTGAGCCGATATTGATGATCCTGCCTTGCGATGCCTTCAGGTGAGGATGTGCAGCCTGCGCCACCAGGAACGGTCCGCGCGTATTGGTCTCGAACATGGCGTCCCACTGGGCCACGGTGATTGATTCAAGCACCGCTGTCTCAAACGCGCCAGCATTGTTGACCAGCAGGTCGAGCCGACCGAATCGCTCAACTACCCGACCCACCGCGGCGCTGATGCTCTCGGGCGAGCGTACATCGCATAGCACCGCGACTGCTTTTTGTCCGAGGCTTTCAATATCACTGACGGTCTGTCCCGCCTCGGCTTCTGAGCCGCGATACGTGATGGCAATGTCTGCGCCCGCTTCCGCGAGACTCAAGGCCAGTGCGCGGCCAATGCGCTTTGCTGCGCCAGTAACCAGCGCTACCTGGCCAGCAAGAGGCTTCCCTGTTGATTCGTTCATGGCTATCCAAGTCTAGTGCAGGCCGGAAAACGGTGCGCAGGATTGCTCGTGCGTGCGCCAACTTCCCGCCACGAAAGAAAGGACTCGGCTCTCGAGTGATTGCCGGGTCCTCTTTCTGATTCACGCTACGCAGATGTCTCTTAAACGAGAATGCGACTCAAGCTCTTGTCGATCGTGTCCTTGGGAACAAATCCCACAATCTGCTCGGCCACCTGTCCGCCCTTGAAAAGGATCAGCGCAGGAATTCCGCGCACTCCATAGCGGCCCGGCGTGGCAGGATTCTTGTCCACGTCCATCTTCATTACCTTGAGCTTGCCTTCGTACTGGGCTGCGATCGCATCCACCGTTGGGGCCAGCGCACGGCAAGGACCACACCACGCTGCCCAGAAATCAACCAGAACCGGCTGCTCCGACTTAAGTACCTCTTGATCGAACGTTGAATCGTTTACTTCAAAAACCCCTGGACCAGCCATGTTCCTCCTTCAGATTGAGCGTCGCCTGCAAATGTTAAGGCTACATTGAATGGATGCTATTGGGGGTGGAAAAGTCGCAGAACCGGGGTGATTGGCGAACAACGTGCAAATACGAAGCGCCCGGACCTATTACAGGCCGCGGGCGCCAGAGCAGCCCTCCCCCAGGTCTGCCCACAATCGGAAGGTAGTCCGATTCAACGCGGCTGTAAATCACACTTGAGTAACATTTCGTAACCCGTGTAGGTGCCTGATATGCAATGGGTAAGAGGGGCTAGCGCTACAGGTAGGCGACGCCGGACGGCTCCAGGGGGCAGATTAGCTGCTCCAGCCCGAAAACGGACTTGGTGGCTTCTCTGACCAGGAACTGGGCCTTCATCGTCGCGCTTTCTTCCACCAGCAACAGCACTGCGGGACCGGCTCCGCTCAATGCCACGCCCAAAATTCCTCCCTCGCCCGCAAGCGGGGTCAAAATCGGCAGCAATGGGCAGATTTCTTCGCGATAGGGCTGGTGAATACGATCTGTCATCGCGATCTGCAACAGCTCACCCTTCCCGTGGGCGAACGCGGTGGCAAGCATCGTGGCCCGCTGCAGATTCGCTACAACATCCTCGCGCGAGTATTTTTCCGGCAAAACAGCGCGGGCTGAAGTAGTTGCGAGCGGAAGATGCGGCAATACCAGCAGAGCCTTCCACGATGGCGGCGGGGCCAGCTTGGCCGCATAGACCTTTCTGCCCTCACAGGTGGCGGCGACGAACCCTCCCAGCCAGCTTGCCGCGGCATTGTCGGGATGCCCTTCAAGGATGCAGGCCTCAGCGAGAATGCGCTCTCCATCCCAGCCCAGCTTGCCGAAGTGCGCAGCCAGCGCAACCGCAGCCAGGCGAACCGCAGCAGAGGAGCCGCAGCCCATCCCCAGCGGGATCTCGTTGCCTACCAGAAGCGCGAGTGGTACCTGCTCAGCCCCTGCTGCAGCCAGGGTATTGCGGTAGGTCTCGATCAGGAGGTTGTGTTCGAGCTTGCCGCAGATCTCAGGGCTGCGCCCGACGGCGTGAATTGAAAACTCCGTGGCCTGCGTCGCGCGGATCTCGAGATAAAGCTGCACCGCCAGCGCAGCCGCGTCGAAGCACGGCCCCAGGTTGGCAGAGGTTGCCGGCAGCCGCAGATGGAGACGATCCGGCTTTGCAGCGGTCACTTGCCCATCCACTCTTCAAGCGTGCTCAGCACCGCATCGGCTGAAGGATCCAGCGTCAAGGTGCCGCGTTCAAATCGTGCCAAATCCGCATCAAGACCGGCGGACTCTTCAGGCTTCAGCAGGCTGCGGCGATGGAAGTCGATGGTGTAGTCGGAATCCTTCAATGTATGTCCCGTGAGCAGCAGAACCACGCTCTCAGTCGCGTGAACTTTGCCTTGCTTCACCAGCTTTTTCAGGCCCGCCAGCGTGACTGCGGAAGCCGGTTCACAGCCAATGCCTTCGCGGCCGATCTCTGCCTTGGCCAGCGCAATCTCCGCCTCACTCACCTGTTCGCAAAAGCCGCCCGTCTCCCGCAGGATGCGAACCGCCTTCCGCCACGAGGCAGGATTGCCGATACGAATGGCCGTTGCGCGTGTCTGCGCTTCGACGGCGTGCAGGCTGTTGCCGCAGTTCTCCTGCATGCTTAGGTAGAGCGGATTTGCGCCCTGCGCCTGGATGACGGAAATGCGCGGCAGCTTGGTAGTCAGGCCAAGTTGCAGCATCTCCTGGAATCCCTTGCCGAGTGCCGAACAGTTCGCCAGGTTGCCGCCCGGAACAATCACGTGATCGGGCACATCCCAGTCCAGTTCCTCTGCAATCTCGAAGGCTGGCGTCTTCTGGCCCTCTAGCCGGTAGGGATTCACCGAGTTCAGCAGATAGACCGGCGCGCGCTTTACCACTTCGGCCAAAACGTTCACGCAGCCATCAAAATCGGTGCGTAACTGGCACGTAAGGGCGCCGTAATCCATCGCCTGCGAGAGCTTTCCCCAGGCAATTTTTCCTTCGGGAATCAGCACGAGGCTGTTCATGCCGGCGCGGGCCGCATAGGCAGCCATGGCCGCCGAGGTATTCCCGGTGGAGGCGCAGGCCACCCACTTGAATCCCCGTTCCCGCGCCACGGAGAGCGCCGAGGTCATCCCGGTATCCTTGAACGATCCTGTAGGATTCATGCCCTGGTGCTTGGCCAGCAGGCGGTCTACTCCCGCACTTTCGGCGCACCGGGGCATCGCATAAAGCGGCGTATTTCCCTCACGCAGCGTTACTGCCTGGGTCAGATCGTCAAGAATCGGAAGGACTTCGCGAAACCGCCACACACCGCTCTGGTCGAGCGGCTCGGTGGATTGGCAGCGTTCCTTCCAAAGCCAGCGGAGAGCGCTGGGATTGGGCATCCACTTGGCCTGGCCTGCGCCCCGGCTCCAGCCGGGATACTCGACCTCGTACAACTCCGAACAATCGGGGCAGCGAAAGTTGCTCGGCATCTGGTCCTGGGCGATGATGCTGGCGCAGCCGATGCAACGCAGTTGGTAAAGGCTCTCATTCATGAGTACTTTTAGCCTAGCAGCAATCGGCGAGCGGACGGGTGGAAATTGGCTGGAGCCGCGCCTCCAGAGCCAAAGAGAGCTAGCTCACCCAGACTGGCTCCTGCTCCAGCCGTATGCCATAGCGCTGCTCGATAACCCTGATGATCTGGTCGCGCAAGGCAATGATTTCAGCAGCGGTGGCGCCTCCGCGATTGATGAGCGCGAGCGTGTGGCGGCTGGAGATGCCAGCCCGCCCAAGCGTGAACTCCTTGTGAAATTCCGCATGCTCCAGCAGCCACGCCGCTGGCACTTTTACATGGCCATCGCCGGCCGCGAAGTGCGGGACCGTGGAGCCTCCAGCCACATTCTGGATCCTTGCAAGAGCCGCCTCAGGCACCACCGGGTTCTTGAAGAAGCTGCCAGCGCTGGCGCAATCGGGATCGTCCTCCACCAGCAACATCCCTTTGGCCCTGCGAATCTCGCGGACAGCCGCGGCGACCTCGGCAAGGCCCGGCGGCCTACTCCAATCTTGAAAGTATCGCTTTAAGTCTCCATAAGATAACAATGGTTCTGCACCACTTCGCAGCCGATACAACACCCGCGTCACAATGTACCGCCCGCCCTCGCTTCCGTGGTTGAATATGCTCCGCCGGTAGGAGAAACCGCAAGCTGAAGCGGGCAAATCCACGAAGACTCCCGAAATGGTGTCGAAGGCGCGAACCTCCACAATCGTCTGCGAAACTTCCTGCCCATAGGCCCCGACATTCTGCACCGGGGTGCCGCCCACACTGCCCGGAATGCCCGCCAGGCACTCAATTCCACCGTAGTTTGCCGCCACTGCCTGGGAGACTAGTTGATCCCAGTCCTCCCCGGCGGCGGAACTCAACACGCCATCGTTCCCGAGCGAGATTCCCTTCAGATCGATGTGCAGGACGAGGCCCGGAAAGCCGGCATCCGAGACCAGCAGATTGCTTCCTCCACCCAGCACAAACAGGGGCAGGCTGCGCTCCTTCGCGAAGGCCACGCCCTCAATAATGTCGTCTTCGGCGTGCGCCTGCGCGAACCAGCGCGCCGGCCCACCTATGCCAAAGGTGGTGTGCGGGGCAAGGGGAATATGTTCTTTAAACAGCATTTTGTAGAAGGGTACACCAATGAGTGTTTGGCGTTAGTGGTGCATCCTACATACAATGGAGTCAGGTCGGTAGTTTTATGCCGGAGGAGAAACAAATGTATCCAGAGATCATGGTAATTCCAATGCGCGAGGAGTTGTCGCGTGCCGGAATTAAGGAAGCGCGTACGGCCCCAGACGTGGACAACGCCCTGGCGCAACCGGGCACAACAATGCTCGTCGTCAACTCAATTTGTGGCTGCGCAGCAGGCAAGATGCGTCCCGGCGTTCGGCTGGCTTTGCAAAACTCGATATTGCCGGATCAGTCAATCACCGTCTTCGCGGGTCAGGATCGCGAAGCGACAGAACGCGCTCGCTCCTACTTCGATGGCAACCCGCCGACTTCCCCGGCAATCGCCATCCTGCGCGATGGAAAGCTTGTTTACCTGATGCAGCGTTCCTCGATTGAGGTGAACACAGCCCAGGGAATAGCTCAGGAACTCGCCCGGGCCTTCAACGAGTTCTGCGCCAAAACTACCGCCTAATCCCCAGGCGGCCAGATCCGAGAATGGACCCGGTAATCTACCGGGTCTTTTTCTTTTGGTACATATGTCTTTCGTAACATTGCATTTTCGAGATATTATGGGACACTTCTGCAAACGAATCAGTAGTGAATCCTGGGCAGGCGAACCGCTGCTCGGCTTGATTTGCGTCGTGCTTGCTGCGATGTCCATCGCCGGATCGGTGTTCTTCCAGGATCGTTATTGGCAGAAGTGCGAATGAGTTTGGATCTGTAAGACTTTTGCGAAGGGCGATCGGTCGCCCTTCCATTTGAGGCTCTTAAAATGCACTGGTTCGCAGCCTATGCGGTCATCATGCTTGCGCTGATAGGGTTGCTCTTCCGCTACGCCTGGCACAGACCTATCCCGCCAAAGTGTTTTTCCTGCGTCAACTACAACGAATGCGATCGCAGCGGTGAGTGCGAACAGAAATGCGTTCGCTTCGACGCAACTGTACCCCACCGCAGCAAATCTGAGGTTCAAAGCAAAATCAGCGTAATCAAGTGAGCGTGCCCGAAGCAGAGTGCGCAGGCTTCGGGCGTCTAGCTTAAGGTGGCGGACCTAGGCGTGTGGCCGGCCTGTGGTCATCGCTACGGGTAGCTTCTGCACCTTGCTGTGGCGGACGCTGTAGCCGAAGTAGATTATCAACCCCAGCACCAGCCAAATGATCAGCACCGCCCATGTCAGCAGCGGCAGCTTGATCATCAGGTAGAAAGCGCTCACGATTCCGCATATCGGAACCAGCGGCACCAGCGGCGTCTTGAATGGCCGGTGAAGCTCTGGCTGGCGCACACGCAGGATCCACACACCCGCACACACAATTGTGAAGGCTAGCAGTGTTCCCATGTTTACCAGTTGGCTTAGCTTGTCGATGGGTAACACCGCGGGCAGGAAAGCAACGATAGTGCCCACAACGATGTTCGATATCCACGGCGTGCGGAACTTGGGATGAACTGCGCTCGCCCACTTCGGCAGCAGGCCGTCGCGGGACATCGAGAAGAAGACTCGCGACTGTCCCAGCAGCATTACCAGCATTACGGTGCCCAGGCCGAAGACTGCGCCGATCTTCACCAGCAGGCTGCCCCAGCTTACGCCGGTTACATCGATGCCCAGGGCCACAGGATCTGCAACGTTCAGCAGGCGGAAATTGACCAGGCCGGTAAGCACCAGCGAGACCATGATGTAGAGAATGGTGCAGACGACCAGCGATCCAAGGATACCGATCGGCATGTCGCGCTGCGGATTCTTTGCCTCCTGCGCCGCGGTGGAGACGGCGTCAAAGCCGATGTAAGCAAAGAAGACTGAAGCGGCGCCGGCGGCGATTCCCCCATAGCCGAATCGTCCTGGCCCCTCAGCGGGTGGGACAAACGGATGCCAGTTGGCTTGCCCCAGTGCGGGATGATGCAGCAGGAACATGACTCCCAGGTAAAGGAAGATGGCGACGATTCCCAGCTTCACGATTACGATGGCCGAGTTCAGATTCGCCGATTCCTTGATGCCGATCACGAGGATCGCGGTGATGACCAGGATGCTGAGAAACGCGACTATGTTGAAAATGCCCGTAGCGTGCGGCAGGGTGCTGGCATCGATGTTCATGGGAAGAGATGTCAGAGGGGTCCACTTCTCGTTGTATAGCACCAGCACGTTGCCATAGGTGGTGATGAACTGTGGTGGGAGATGAATGTGCAGTTGTTGCAGCAGGCTTACGAAGTATCCTGACCAGCCCGACGCTACGGTAGCCGCACCGAATGCGTATTCGAGGACCAGGTCCCAGCCGATGATCCAGGCGACGAACTCACCGAGGGTTGCATAGCCATACGTGTAGGCCGAACCCGCAATGGGAATGATGGAGGCGAACTCCGCGTAGCAGAGCCCCGCGAAGGCGCACACAATCCCGGCCAGGACGAAGCTCAAGGCGACAGCAGGACCGGCATGCGTGGCGGCAGCCTGGCCCGTGAGCACAAAGATTCCAGCTCCGATGATCGCCCCGATGCCGAGCGTTATCAGGTTCAGGGCGCTCAACGACCGCTTGAGTGTGTGCTCCCCTTCTTCATTCGCTTCGGCGCTCAAAAGCGAGAGGGGTTTCGTCGCAAACAGATTCGGCATGGGCTGGTGCCCTCCTCGGGTTACTCTTCGTGCGCTGAAGTTCTACTCTGGCCGTGTCGCGACCATAAGACAAAGACTGGAAGGCCAAGCAGAACAAGGATCAGACCCGGCCATGTGTATTGTGGCTTATAACGCAATAATACGATACATATCCAGACGGCCATCACCAGGTAGATGGCAGGCAGTACAGGATAGCCGATGGCGCGATACGGTCGCTCAGCCAGCGGCTTCCGCACCCGCAAGACGAAGAGACTGCCAATGGTGAGGATATAGAAGAGCAGCGCAGCGAAGATCGTGTAGTCCAGCAACTGCCCATAGGAACCGGAAAGGCACAGCAGGCACGTCCATACAGCCTGCGCTACCAGCGAAGCCACGGGAGTCTTGTAGCGTGGGTGCAGTTTGCCCGCGGCTTTGAAGAAGAGGCCGTCGCGGCTCATGGCGTAGTACACGCGGGCTCCGGTCATCGTCAGGCCGTTGGCGCAGCCAAAAGTCGAGATCAGGATCGCACCCGCCATCAGGTATGTTCCGCTGGAGTGAAATATCTGCTCCAGCACCGCCGTCCCCACACGGTCCTGCGAAGCATATTGAATGCCTCGCGTGAAGTTCGTTGTACCGGCCGGATCTCCATGCAGGGGCAGCGCCCACAGATAAACGAAGTTCGCCAGGATATAAATCAACAGCACCAGTCCCGTGCCCATAGCCAGCGAGAGCGGCAGGTTGCGCTGCGGATTGCGGACTTCTCCCGCCGTGAAGGTGACGTTATTCCATGCGTCCGCTGAGAAGAGCGACCCCACCTGAACCACGGCAAGTACCGTAAAGAAGCCGACCATCGCAGTGGGACCGCCAACTCCCACCTGTACGGGATGCATGGTGGAGAAGCCAGCGTTGTGCCAGAAGGCATGCCACCCCGCGCCGAAGTTCGCCGCCATAGCTACCGGATCGCGTCCCAGCCACAGCCCGAAGAAGATGAGCCCCAGCAGCGACACGGTCTTGGTGGTTGTAAAAACGTTCTGAACGAGTGCGCCCATCTTTACGCCGAATACGTTGATCCCGGCCAGCAGAACCACGATGACGATGGCCGCGAGATTCGCTGTGTTCAGGCCGATATCCATGTTGCCCAGCACCATCGGTCCAACGTGCCACGGCGGGACGTGGCCAATGTGCCATATCCAGTTCGTGGCGGAGACGGATGGGAAGAAGATGCCGAGGAACTTTCCGAAGGCTACGGCTACGGCGGCGATGGTGCCGGTCTGGATGACGAGAAAGAGCGTCCAGCCGTAGAGGAAGCCCCAGAGCGGGCCGAGCGCCTCGCGAAGGTAGACATATTGCCCACCGGCACGCGGCATCATGGCGGCAAGTTCGCCATAGCTCAGAGCTCCGATGATCGTCATGATCGCCGTGACAATCCAGGCTCCAATGAAGAGGGCGGGGGAATCGACGCCGCGAGCGATGTCCGCGGCCACAATAAATACTCCAGAGCCGATCATCGAACCGACAACGATGGCCGTCGCGCTGAAGAGGCCAAGGCCCTGAACGAAATGGGGTGTGGCTGCCGATTCAGAACTGACCTGGGATGGTGGGCTGCTATTTGTCACTTGAATTCTGTTCTACCGGAATTGCGCCAGAAAGTCTTTAGCGACCTTCCCGGGCGATTGGCCGGAGGGGCTTTGGAAGAGGCTGGAGATGACCGCAATCGAGTCAGCACCCGCGTCCCACACCTGCCGGCAATTCTCAGGAGTAATGCCGCCGATCGCGACCAGAGGCAGAGTGGTAAGCCCTCGCGCCATGCGGATGCCCTCCAGGCCAACAACAGGGTCGGGATTCATCTTCGATCCTGTCGCGAAGATGGGCCCGATTGCGACATAGTCTACCGGAGCCTGAGATGCCCTCTGTAGCTGCTCCGCATTGTGGCAGGAGATGCCGACGATGCGCCCCGACCCAACCACTGTGCGGGCGCCTTGAGGCGAGAGATCCTCCTGGCCAACGTGAACTCCGTCAAAACCGGCAAGCACCACCAGGTCGGCGCGGTCATTCATCACCAGCGTGCAGCGTCTCTGCGGTAGTGCAGCGCGCATGATCGCGGCATCGTCGAGCATCTCCCGCTCACTTCCGGTCTTGTTTCTGTATTGGACAAGCGTGACGCCCGCGCTCGTGAGTTCGCCGCAAAGGCGCTCAAGGCGAGCCGAACGGTTTGCACCGAGCAAAATGCTGGCATCAAGAAGTGGGTACAACGGTTGCATTTCGAATGACATAGGAGCCCGCTTCCCATAATGGTATCCTTATCACATAGGCTACAAAGGATTTGAAGCATTTAATGGCGTTTCAGGGGAGATCTTCGTACATCTGTTTTTCTGCACGGTTTTGTCTCGGCAATCCGGATGTCCGTGCATTGGGAAAACCTTTCCCCCAACAACACAGCATCACTCGACGCCTCTCCGCATGGACAATCTGGCTGGCCGTAGCCCTCTTCGTGATCGCATCTCTAGCCGCTCATGGGGACCCGGTTCCCTCTCTGCTGGTTCCGCGCATCACTCATCCGCCGACGCTCTCTGACTACCTCGAAGGCAGGCCGCGCGAAGCTGAGATGATCGTCACAAACTTCCACCAGATGGACCCGTCCGACGGCGCAGAGCCAACCCAGCACACGACCGCCTATCTCTCGTACGACACAAAAAATCTGTACGTCGGCTTCATCTGCAAAGACGACCCGGAAAAGATTCGCGCCCGCGTAGCCAAGCGCAAAGACATCGCATCCGACGACCGCGTATCGCTCAACGTGGACACGTTCCACGATGGTAAGCATGCCTACTGGTTCGACGTGAATCCCTATGGAGTGCAGTTTGACGGCCGCACCACAGACGGCGTTGGCGACGATGCCACCTTCGAAACCCTGTGGTACAGCGCAGGCCAGATCACCGCGGACGGCTACGTTGTACTGATTACGGTCCCATTCCGCAGCCTGCGTTTCCCGCAAGGTGAGAAGCAAGTATGGGGAGTGGGCCTCTTCCGCTTCATCATGCGCAACAACGAAGTGGACGCGTGGCCCGCACTCACGCACAAGCGCGATCCGCAATGGGTAGGGCAGTTCGGCGAGATGACGCTGCCGTCGGGCACATCGCCCGGTCGCAACATTCAGATCATCCCCTACGGCCTCTACTCCTTCGACAAATATCTCGACCCCGTCCTCGGCAACCAGGTCAACAACGGCCTGCGCGCCGGTGTTGACGCCAAGATGGTGATCAAGGATTCCTACACGCTCGACCTGACCTTCAACCCCGACTTCAGCCAGATTGAATCCGATGCACCGCAGGTGACCGTGAATCAGCGCTACCTCGTCGTGTATCCCGAGAAGCGCCCCTTCTTCATGGAGAACTCCTCGGTCTTCCACACGCCGCAGACACTCTTCTTCTCAAGAAACATCGCCGATCCGCAGTTCGGAGCGAAGCTCACCGGATCGCGCGGCCAGTGGAGCGTCGGAGCGATCGTTGCCGATGACCGCGCCCCCGGACAAACCGTCGCTATCGATGATCCGCAATACGGAGATCGCGCCATCGACGGAGTAGGCCGCGTCGAGCGCCAGTTCGGCCCTCACTCCCACGCCGGCGCATTCGCCAGCGGATATAAGTTCGGATCCGCCTATAACTGGGTGGGCTCGCTCGACACGCGCATGCTGCTGAAGAACAACTGGTATCTCGGCGGCCAGGCGGGCACCAGCAAGACGCAATATGAAGACGGCACTGGATCCGCAGGTCCGGTCTACTCTGCGTCGCTAAGAAACTCGAATCGCAACTGGCATGCCGGATCGTATTTCACTGATACCAGCCCTGGCTTCGTCGCCACGCTCGGCTACATTCCCCGCGTCGATCTTCGCGAGTGGGACAACAACTTCGGCTATCAGTGGCACCAGGAGGGTGGCACCGTAAACAGTTACGGTCCCGGCGTCACCGAGACCGTCGACTGGGACCACAACGGCGTGCTGCAGGACTGGATTGTGCGGCCCAACTTCTCCATCACTCTCGCACGACAGACCTACGCGCAGTTTACGCATTCTGAGACGTACGAGTACTACGAGAACATCGGCTTCAGAAAACACCGCAACGATGTCTTCATCACCAGCGATCTCTTCAAGTGGTTGTCTCTCACCGGGGATTTCAATTCGGGACTGGGAGTGAACTATTATCCGCCGGATGGAGTCGATCCCTCTCTCGGCCACTCCACCAACGCATTTCTCGATGTAGTGGTGCGACCCAATCCCCGCATCAAGCTGGATGAATCTTACATCTACGCACGCCTCGGAAGACTTGGCGATCTGCCTGATGAGACCTTCCCCGCATCTTTCTTCAACAATCACATCCTGCGTTCTAACGCGAATTTCCAGTTCAGCCGTGAGCTATCCTTTAGCGCCATCATGGACTACAACGCTCTCCTGCCCAACACGGACTACGTGGCCGCCGATTACAGCAAAGTAGCCGACACCACGCTCCTGCTCACCTATTTCCGCAATCCGGGAACGGCCTTCTACCTTGGCTATTCCACGACCTTCGAGAATTCCATCTGGGGCACAAATCCGACGCCCGGCCTGTACCCGATACAGTATCCGAGCACGCAGGCCGACCGGCAGATCTTCGCCAAGATCAGTTACCTGCTGCGTTTCTAGAGCCTGCTAACAGACTTAAGGAAGTGTCTCGCCCAACGATCTTCCGGGCACGGGATCGGTGTTGCGCGGATGCTCATGCGGAAGTGTGATGCCATCCTGCTCCAGGAGTGCTTCGTAGATCGACCGATGCCGCCAGTGCCTCGCCAGGGAATACGCGATCATGTTCGCAATCATCAACGGCAGGATCAGCTCGTACGCCCCCGTCATCTCGAAGATGATCAGCATCGAAGTCATCGGCGCTCGAATGATCCCGGCGAAGACTGCTCCCATGCCGACGAGAGCGAACGCACCCAGCGTGCCCGCCGGATGATGGAAGACAGCCATGTCGAGGAATCCGACTGCGCCGCCCAGCATTCCCCCGATGAACAGTGCCGGCGCAAAGATGCCTCCGACGCCGCCACTCGAGTATGAGAAGACTGTCGCCACAATCTTCAGGCCGCAGAGAGCCAGCAGAATCCCAACCGGCAGCGAGCCGTTGAGCGCCAGCAGCAGCGTCTTGTAGCCGCCGCCAGAAACGCCATCTTGTTTGAGCCAGTAGAGCGCCAGCACAGCCAGCGCTCCGGTCATCGCGCCTCCCAGCGCGGGATGCGCCCATCGCGGAACCAGCTTGAAATGCTTGAACCACGAGCGCAGGCCCAGCAGCGAATCAGTGAACACAATCGAGACCAATGCGGCGGCGAGACCCAACACAAGATAGAAGACCAGCGACTTGGCAGGAACCAGCGGATCAACGTGACGCAATGCGAAGACCGGATGCTCACCCAGGATCGTTCGCTCTACAACGGACGCAACGGCCGCCGCGACAATCACTCCAGAGAGCATCGTCTGATCGAGATCTCCAATGACCTCCTCAAGCGTGAACGTCACAGCCGCAATCGGCGCATTGAAGGCAGCCGCAATCCCGGCCGCCACACCAACGGCAGTCATGCGCCGCTGATTTTTCGTCGAAAGGGAAAACATCCGCGCCAGCCAACTGGAGATGCCCGCGCAGATCTGCACCGTCGGGCCTTCCCTGCCCAGCGAACCGCCGCTGCCGATTTGCAGAATCCCGAGCACGAATTTGCCCACAGCATCGCGGAGCGGAACCCGGCCGCCTTGGAGGGCATACGCGGCCTTCACCTGCGGGATGCCGCTACCCGCAGCACCCGGGAAGAGGAAGTAGATTCCAAGGCCGCAGATCAGAGCGCCCAGCGCGGGCGTCACAACTCCCCACACCATCCACCGATGGCCAGCCGCAGCCAGTGCGCGGCCAATCAAAAGATCTTCGGCTTTGCTTATCCCAAGATGAAATGCGACAGCGGCCAGTCCACAAAGCGCGCCGCTGAGAACGGTGAGAAATAAAAGGCGGGAGCGCTCCGTTGGAACCAGCCGGACAAGCAGACTATAGAGCCGCTGGCGCAGCGCAAACAGACCGGTTTTGAAATCCGCCATATCTCGCCTGTTGATCTGCTGTACTACTAGACCGAGATTGCCTCAGCCGCTTCGAGCTGTCGTGGCGGAACGTTTCGACTCCGGCGAACTACAAGCCAGTCTGCGCCCGTTCCTTTTCACGCTCGAAGAAGCGTTCCATGAACTTGGTGTCGAAGTGCCCGGCCTGGAACTCCTCATCCTGAAAGATGCGGCGATGCAGCGGAATGGAGGTATGAATCCCTTCCACGATAAACATCTCCAGCGCACGGGACATACGCGCCATCGCTTCGGCGACGATCCTTGCCGTAGGTGATGAGCTTGGCGATCAGCGAGTCGTAGTACGGAGGAACGACGCCCTCGGCATACTGCGCCGTGTCCACGCGGATTCCATTGCCCCCGGGCACATTGTAGGCGGTGATTTTGCCGGCCGACGGGGTGAACTTCTCCGGATGCTCGGCGTTAATGCGGCACTCGATAGCGTGACCGCGCATGACGATGGGATCGGGAATGATGCTGCTCAAGCTTTTCGCCCGCGGCAATGCGCAACTGCGCCTTCACCAGGTCCACGCCGGTGATGAATTCTGTCACCGGATGCTCCACCTGGATGCGCGTGTTCATCTCGATGAAGTGCAGGCTGCCATCCTCGTCCATCAGGAACTCTACCGTGCCGGCGTTCTGGTAGCCAATGTTGCTGAGGCAGCGGCGCAGCGTCTTGCCGATCTCTTCGCGCAGCTTGGTGGTCACCTGCAGCGACGGAGCTTCTTCAATGAGCTTCTGGTGGCGGCGCTGAATGGAGCACTCACGCTCGCCGAGCGAAATTACATTTCCGTGCTCATCTGCCAGCACCTGGAACTCGATATGGCGCGGGCGCTCAATGAACTTCTCCATGTACAGGTCGCCATTGCCGAAGGCGTTTGAGGCCTCAGTCTGTGCCGCCTGGTAAAGTCCCGGCAGCTCATCCTTGCTGCGGATGATGCGCATGCCGCGTCCACCGCCGCCTGCCACAGCCTTCAGAATGACTGGATAACCGACAGTACGCGCCCATTCCAGCGCTTCGTCCTCGGAGGGAATGATGCCGTCAGAGCCGGGAAGAATCGGAACCTTGGCTCGCTTCATCGCCTGGCGCGCCTTGTCCTTCTCGCCCATCAGGCGAGTGACCTCAGGCGGCGGGCCAATGAATTTGATATTCGAGGCGCGGCACACTTCGGCGAAGTTGGCGTTCTCGCTCAGCAGGCCGTAGCCGGGATGGATCGCATCGACGTCGGCTATCTCCGCTGCGCTGATCACCGCCGGAACATTCAGGTAGCTGTCTGAGGCGCGTGCCGGACCAATGCAGATAGCCTCATCCGCAAAGCGCACGTGGAGAGAGTTGCGGTCGGCCTCGCTGTAGATGGCGACCGTGCGAATGCCCAGCTCTTTGCAGGCACAGATGACGCGAAGCGCGATTTCGCCACGATTGGCGACGAGAACTTTTCGAAACATGATTACCGTAGCCGCAATGCGAAGAGGGGCTGGCCATACTCGACCGGTTGTCCGTTCGCAACCAGGCGCTTGACGATCTCGCCTGCCGCGTCCGACTCAATTTCATTCATCAACTTCATGGCCTCGACGATGCAAAGCACCTGACCATTCTCAACCTGGTCACCTGCCTGTACAAACGCCGGCGTTCCCGGAGAAGGAGACTCGTAAAACGTGCCGACAATCGGCGATTTAACAATGTGCAGCCCGGCATTCTCATCCGCCGCGGCAGCCTCTTGCGCGGGAGCAGACTGCGCTGGTGCATGCACCGGGGGTGCGGGAACCTGAACAGCGTGGGGAGCCGGCGCGGGTGCGGCAGACGCACTCAGCAGGCGGGACAATCCCGCCAGGTCCGCAGCCGACGTGCCCTGCTGCGCGAACTTGATGCGCACCTTCAAGTCACCGCGATCCAGATCGAACTCGCCGATCTGGTTGTCTTTCAGGAACTCGATGAGTTCCTTCAGTTCTTTCATGTCTTCAGGATTCATTGTGGATCTCGTCCTTCAGTCCTCTACGTGTGCCAGACTATGCCGCGTTGCGGAGTCAAATCAAAGTTCTATCAGAGCCTTGGTGGCAGGAGTGATCACCCGGCCGACCTTCTCTGTCACTACCACCATATCTTCGATGCGAATGCCAAATTCTCCGGCAATGTATATGCCCGGCTCAATCGTGATCACCATTCCCGCGGACAGTATTTGCGGCTGTTCTGCAGCTACCCTCGGAGATTCGTGAATCTCGATCCCAACTCCATGTCCCGTGGAGTGAGTGAAATAGTCTGCCAAACCGGCCTTTCGCAGCACGCTGCGCGCAGCTTCATCCACCTCGCCACAAGTTGCGCCCGGACGTACAGCGTTGACTGCCGCCTGTTGCGCTTCCAGCACAGAATCATACGCGAAGCGCTCGCGTTTGCCCGCTTTTCCGACGAAAACCGTGCGCGTCATGTCTGAGCAATATCCTTCGAGGATAACACCGAAGTCGAGCACAATGAAGCTGTTACGGGGCACCGCAGCAGCCGTTGCATGGCCATGCGGCAGGGCGGAGCGGGGGCCGGAGGCTACTATGGTTTCAAACGACATTCCTTCGGCGCCATTTTGCCGCGCCGCGTATTCCAGCTCAGCTGCGATGGAGGTTTCGGGAGTGCCGTCGGCGATTTTTGGGAGCAGGCCTTCGAAAAGTTTGCAGCCCAGAAGTGCAGCCTTTTCAATTATCTGCAGCTCGTCGGCGTCTTTCTGCATGCGCAAATCGACGATTATTGGCTCGGAAAGTGGTCGAAAAAGGCTGCGCCTTTGCGCTGCCGGAACGGACTTTTTCATCGATTCGAGTGCGGAAAAAGTGGTCGAAAAGGGGTCAAAAAAGACGCGTTTTTGACCACTTATAACGAGATAATTGCACGCTTCCGCAAGGGCGGATTTCTTTGCGATGACGACTTTGGCGCCCTGAGTTTGCTGCTTCGCCTGGACGGTATAGCGGCCATCTGTAAATAAAGCGGCGCGATTTGGCGTAATTGCCAGCGCGGCATTCGAGCCGGTGAATCCGCAGAGGTAGCGGACATCCGGCAAATGGGTGACCAGCAGGGATTCAATAGCCGCGGCGGCCATGCGGCGGCGAAGTGTGCGCAGACGTCTTGCGTGATTCATGTCTCGTTCAGGTATATCAGGATCGGCCTGATTTTGCGGGCCGACCCCTCAGGAAAAACGCGGCTACCTTACGGCGGAGCGGACGGGCTTCTTCTGACGCGGGCGCACAACTTCCTTGAGCTCGGGCTGGGCCATGGAGGCGGTGGATTGCTGGTCCATCCAGTCGTCAAGGCGAGAGCGCTTGAAGCGCCAGCGGTTGCCGAGTTTGAAGGCGGGGACGAATCCCTCAGAGGCATATTTGTAGAGCGTGTCGGAGCTTACTCCGAGGTAGTCGGCTGCCTGGCGGATGTCCATGACTTCGCGTATTGCAATTGCAGTAACGGCTGAGGTCTTCATCGGGTGGCGCTCCTCGGAAAGATGGCTCTGGGATATGCGGGTGTCGAAGAGCACCCGGCGCCTTGTATATATCCTGTTTTACCCATTGCTTTCAAGAAGTTCCTGCACATATCTCAAACCATTGGCCGTTTTTCCGGTTTTCCACAGGTTTTCTTCTATGGAAAATGGGTGCGTTACCCCGTTTGTTGGGGTTCTTTTGGGAAACAAGGCTATATGTTGGGTCGTTGGCGGGGTTGGTTCCTGCGTCGCGTCGATAAAAGGCAAAAGGCGCCAGATTACTGACGCCTTGAAAACGAAGGATACTATCCGTATTGTGTTTGCTTACGGCGACTTATAGGGATAAACCTAAACTATAAATTCAGCTATTTCGGCTGAATGGGCCTGAGCACAAATCGGCCATAGGCTACGAATGCGAGCAGCAGGCCGAAGAAGGCTGGGAATGCCGCCGCCTTCATTCCCATAGGCAGGGAGATGTAGGTGGCACCGGCCATGATGATGAACAGACCGCAGGCGGCGATGGGCGTGAGAATCGGCATGATTCGCAGAAGGGCGGGAAGGATGAGGCCGATTCCGCCGAGGATTTCGCAGACGCCAATGAAGTGAATAAAGCCGCCAGTGAGCGAAGTGCCCTTTGTCATCTGCTCGACCGACATGATGAATTTCATCACGCCCGAAAACATGAAGAGAGCTCCAAGCAGTCCCTGGAGTATCCACAGCGTGACAGAGAGGCCCTTGCCTTGCGTGGTTGATAGTTCGCTCCTGCCTACATTTGTCGCCTCAAAATCCATTGTGATTCCCTCCCGTAATTCAGCATCTATGGGGCCCCGAATTTTGATTGGATGATGTGCCCCGACTTTGGGCTGCAGATTATCGTGCGGCTCGCAGGGTCTTGAGCGCGCCGCCCCACGCGATCACTTCGTCGGCCATGGCGTGCACGGCTTTCTGGTGGCGTTCGTGCGGCTTGAAGGTGGAGTAGTTCTCAAAATCGGAGTGTAAGGAGATGCCAACCTGAAGCCTGACGTCGGCGATTTTAATTTCGGCCATCACGAGCCTTAGGTTCTCGACGGCGCGGATGCCACCACCGCCGCCGTAGCCGACGAATCCGGCAGCCTTGTCGTGCCACTCGTGAAAGAGGAAGTCGATGGCGTTCTTGAGCGCGCCTGAGGAGGAGTGGTTGTACTCCGGCGCAACGAAGATGTAGGCGTCGAAGGATTCGATCTTGGCGCTCCATGCCTTGGTGTGCGGCTTGGTGTACTGGCGCATAAACGGGGGCGCTGGTTCATCGAGAAGGGGGAGTTTGTAATCCTCGATATCGACAACTTCGAACTCCGCGTCGGTACGGCTCTTCAAGAGGTCGTATGCCCAGGCGGCGATGATTGCGCCTTTGCGTCCGGGCCGCGTGCTTCCAGTGATGATTCCTATTTTCAGCATCTATTGCCGTCTCCAATGTGCGATGTTAGGTCGAGATCCGTTTGTTTATTAGAGACGGCAACCGCTGGGTAGACTCAAAAGCTAAAGGTATTGAGAGCCCGCCGAATTAACCCAGCAGAAGGCTTGAATGGGGCAGCTGGCAAAAGCTGAGGCACTATTATCGCCAGGAGTAGGAGGTAGTTCTAACCGCATCACCCGAGCGGAAGTCCTCAGGGATAGATAAGGCAGTTTTTGCGACCACGCGGTCCACGATTTCTTCGGCACAGTCGTGGTATTCGGTGTGTATCGCGGCGCGCCACCCGGAGAATTCACCCCGTAGGAACTCTTCCTGGTAACCGCCGGGACGATTCTCGCGCGCAACATGGAACGCCTTTAGGATCAAGGCACCCTGGTTGACATGGCGGTCGATCGTTTCTAAGTTTGCAATTAAGCGCATAGCGTTGTCCTCACCTCTTTGTCCTTGCGATCTATATTGAAGAACAGAACTCCCCCCGTGAAATGCCCCACACCCGATTCCTGATTTCTGCAATGAGTTTCCCAGGAGCAATTGGCTTTTGGAGCACATGAAAGTGGTGCCCCAGTTTTTCGGCCGGGTCAAGCAGATCGAGATAGTCCGGATGTCCGGTGATGAGCAGAATATTGCAGCCCGGGTGTAGTTGCTTGAGCCGTATGGCAAGTTCTATCCCCGATAAGCGCGGCATTTCGATGTCGGAAATGACTACGTCGGGGCAGTTGGAACTGGCAGCCGCCAGAGCATCGCGGGGGTCTGTGAACCAAGCGGCATCGAATCCGCTCAGGCGCAGAATGTCTGCGAGTGTAGAAGCGATTATTGGGTGATCATCCACTACGAAAACACGGGCCCGAGTGCTTTTCACGGCGACTCCTGCAGGGCGCATTTTTATGACTCCACCTAGCGTGGTCTGCCTCTCAGGTCTTCGGTTGCCGAATGGAGAAGGATGGCGGGTTAGAAGGCAAATCTAGCGTGAAGTATGCGCCCAAGGGTCGGTATTAGATGTGATGACGATCACGCGATGGACCATGACAAGGGACCCCATTTGACGGGGGAGCGCAATTCAGCGTCTTGTAATACAAAATAATACATGCTAGCGTTTCGGTATTATGCGAACTGAGAAAACTATCAGCTTCCGTGCAGATTCTGAAAAGATCGAGGCGCTTGATTCGCTGGCTTCCGCGCAGGAGCGTTCGCGCAGCTATCTGATCAACGAGGCTATCAGCAACTACATTGAACTGCACGCCTACCATGACGCGCTGGTCCGCAAGGGACAGGAAGAGATGCGGAAGGGCCGCGTTGTGCGCCATGATGAGGTTGTAAGGCGTCTGAAGAAAACGGGACGCGCCAGCTGATGATTGAATGGACCGAGCAGGCGACCCGGCAACTGGATCAGGCTCACGATTACATCGCTCTCTCCAACAGCGAAGAGGTTGCCGCCCGCATCACTATGCTGATCGTCACTACCGTGCAACAGCTCGAAAGCTTCCCGATGTCGGGTAGGGCGGGCCGGGTTCCGGGTACTCGTGAGCTGGTGGTTGCCAATACGCCCTTTATCGCCGCGTATGCCATCCAGAAAGCCCGCATCGTGATTCTCGCCGTCTACCACGGCGCGCAACGTTGGCCCGAAGTCTTCTAAGGGCGTTCTAGTGGGAATCAAAATAGGGATAGTAGAGATGCGTGATCCCACCCTTCGCAGACGGCGCGAAGGATGGGGCACCCCAGTGGAGTAAGGGTCACATGTGAGCACTCTGGTAGACTTGTCGGCCATGAAGACGTTCGGTGTTCGAATCCTCTCTATCGTGTTGTCGCTGACTGCGGTGGCTGCCGCGCAGGATGTCATCCAACTCTATCCAGGCGTTGCGCCGGGCTCGCCCGCGGCTAGCTACCCGGAGAAGCAGTACTTTTCCAAAACCTGGAACACGGAAATTGTTACGAACGTGACTCGTCCCACGCTGACGGTCTTCAAACCCTCGGCGGAGTTGAAGAACGGCACCGCAATCGTGATCTGCCCAGGCGGCGGTTTCATGGCTCTCTCGATTGCGAGCGAGGGCACGGAGGTCGCGAAGTATCTTGCCGCGAAGGGCGTGACCGCCTTCGTATTGCGATATCGCCTGGCGCACACGGGCGATAACGCGGCGGAGGAGTTCCAGAAGTTGCTCGCAGACGGGCCGAAATTTCAGGAGATGCTGGAGGCTGTTGAGCCACTGTCGATTGCGGATGGGCTGGCAGCGGTGACGTACGTGAAGCAGCACGCGGCGGAGTGGGGTGTCTCGCCGGATCGTGTGGGGATCATCGGATTCTCAGCCGGTGGAGCGGTGACGGTTGGAGTGGCCTTCCACTACACGCCGGAGGGGCGCCCAGCGTTTGTGGCTCCGATCTACGCGGGAGGAATGGGGAAGGATGTTCCGCTGCCGGCGGATGCGCCTCCATTGTTTGTTGCGGCAGCGTCGGATGATTCTCTCGGGCTGGCTCCGCAGAGCGTTGCGCTCTACCTGAAGTGGCTGAACGCGCACAAGTCCGCGGAGTTGCACATCTACGCGAAGGGCGGCCACGGCTTTGGCATGCGCAAGCAGAACCTTCCTACGGATCACTGGATCGACAGATTTGCGGAGTGGTTGCAGATGCAGGGTTTCCTGAACAAGTAGCTCATGGGCGATCGCCGGGCTTGATTTCTATACGGAGCGGAGAGCGCGGACCGGATCGGCCGATGCGGCGCGGGTGGCGGGGAGCGCTGAAGCGGCGAGCGCGAGAACGATCATGATGAGGACGCTGACGGCATAGAGGATGGGGTCGGTGGCGCTGACTCCGAAAAGGAACGACCCGACGAGCCGCGAGAGGGCGAGGGAGACGAGCACGCCTACTGCGCTGCCGAGCAGAGCCATCTTGGCAGCGGAGAGAAGTACGAGCCACGCGATACGGCCGCGCTGGGCGCCGAGTGCCATGCGGATGGCGATCTCGCGGGTGCGCAGCGAGATGGAGAAGGCCACCACTGCATAGATCCCAGTGACCGCGAGCAGAAGAGCACCGAGGGCGAATCCTGTAATGAGGCCGGTGTTGAAGCGGCGCGGCGACTCTATCTCTGCGAGGACATGATCCATGGATTGGACATGGTGGAGAGCGAGCAGCGGATCGATGGCGGCGACGGTGGCGCGAAGGGTCTGGATCATTTCTTCGGGTGGCAGGGCGGAACGCAGCGCGATGTAGCCGGAGTCGGGCTGAGTGAGTGCTCCGGTGAAGGCGGTGCCGTAGATGATGGCGGGCTGGTTGGTGGAGATGTACCACTGATCGCCGCTGGGCTGATCGGGCGATCCCCCCTTGGTGTCGCCTACGATACCGATGACGGTAGCCCAGGGGAGTTCGGTGCGGCGGGGATTGCCGACGTGCATTCGCTTGCCGATGGCCGACTGACCCGGCCAGCAATCCTTTGCCATCGACTGATTCACGATGATAACCAGCGGAGTGTCGGAGCGATCATCGGGGGTAAAGGTGCGGCCCTCGTAGAGCGGGATTCCCATGGCTTTGAAGTAGTGGCCATCGATGGCTCCGAAGGCGGCGAACATGAGCTTCCATCCTTCAGCGCGCTGACCTTCGAGGGTGTAGGCGGCCATGCCGGTGAAGCCGGTAGCGGGCAGGCTGTTGGTTATGCCGGCCGCGATGATCCCGGGCTTGGCTTCGAGACGGCTGAGGAGGGCGCGGTTGAATGTCTCGGCTGAAGTCGCGGTGGGGTATTGATCGATCGGGAGCTGGTATTCGGCTACGAGGACGTGATCGGGGCGGAAGCCGGGGTCAACTTCGCGCATCCTTTGAAAGCTGCGAAGGAATGCTCCTGAGAGGTTGAGCAGCACGAGCGCGATGGCGATCTCAGAGACGACGAGTGCGGAGCGCAGCCAGGAATGGCTGGCGGCTCCGGTGGTGGTGCCGGTTCCCTCTTTAAGACTTTGAATCACGTTGGTGCGCAGGGCGGCGAAGGCGGGCGCGAGACTGCATAGGGTGCCGGTGACGAGCGCGAGAAAAATGGCGAAGGCAGCCACGGGCGCGTCGATGGCGATGGAGTCGATGCGCGGCATGGATTCCGGCAACGCGTGTAGGGCGAGGCGAACGGCAACGGCGGCAAGGGCAAGGCCGAGGAGGCCTCCGGCAAGCGAGAGCAGCAAGCCTTCAACGAGTGCTTGACGAAGGATGACTATGGATCGTGCGCCGAGAGCCAGGCGGACTGCACACTCGCGGCGGCGGCGGATGGCGCGGACCAGCATGAGTCCGGCAACATTGGCGCAGACGATGAGCAGCACAATAAAGACTGCGAAGAAGAGGATACGCAGCAGTGGCTTGACGTTCTGGACGGCGTGCTCGCGCAGGAGAGCCACATCTCCGCGGATATGGATGGGCGCCATGCCGGAGGGAAATTCGCGCATCACCTGCTGGGAGACACGATTGACGTCTTCGGCGGCCTGCTGAGAAGTGACGCCATCCTTGAGGCGGCCAACCATCTGATATCCCCAGACACCGGCGTTCTGGACGGATAGCTGATCGGCGGTGAGGCTCATGGGAATCCAGAGCTGGGTGCGGCTGAGGTGCCCGGCCTGCAGGGGGAATTCAAATTCGCGCGGCATGACGCCGATGATCGAATAGGGCTTGCGATCGAGCGTGATGGTGGAGCCGAGGATGGAAGGATCGAGGTGATATCGGTTCAACCACAGCGAGTATGCGATAACGGCAACGGGCTGATGGGAGTCGTCTTCCTGCGTGGTGAAGACGCGACCGAGGGCGGGTTGAATGCCGAGTGTGGTGAATACTCCGGCTGTGAGGCGGGCGGCATCGACTCTCTCGGGAGTGGCGCCGCCGGAGAGTTCAAAGCTTGCTCCGCTATAGCCGCCCATCGAGAAAAAGGCGGTGGTCGAGTTGGCGTAGGTAGCGAACTCGCGCACCGTCACGCCAATGCCCGTGCTCTCGCCGACGTGATCTCCCAAAATAACCAGGCGGTCAGGATTCTGGAATGGGAGCGGGCGGAGGAGGACGCCTTCGACGAGCGAGAAGATCGAGGTGGTAGCGCCGATGCCGAGGGCGAGGATCAGGATGACCGCGAGGGTGTAGGCGGGGCTCTTGATGAGCCGCCGTGTGGTGTGGCGGAGTTCCTGAAAGAAGGCTTGGATGTGTCGGGCCTCGCGACGCGTCAGATTTCATTTCATCATCGCATGGGGCGGGTTGGCGGGCTGGTTTTGGCATCGATAAAGCGATTTAATAGTGCGGAAATGGCACAAAAATGGGGGTTAAAACGGGCCTTCTGGAGCGATTTAAATGCGCAAAAACGCACCTTTATGCGCGAAATGTGTTTCGATATCGAATTATTCGATATCGAAGTATTTCACTCTTTTGGGAATCCGGGGTTCAGCTAGAGAAGATCAGCGAGTCAGCAAGTTAACGGTAGCGTGCCCACTCAAGCCAACTGAAGAGGGTGACACTTCGAGCCAAGGTAATAACCCCGCCCTAGCCAACGGCAGGCTAGAACGGGGCACCCGATCATCCTGGGTCTGTGGAGCGAAAAGGTAGCCTGGGCCATCCGCCAATCCCCCACTCAAGCCAATGGGCTGGCATGGGCCTCGTTGCCAAGCAACAATAGCCTCATGGACCTGCCGGAGCCAAAGGCACAACAACGGTGGTGTGCATTGCAAAAGGTGTACCGGCAGACTTTGCCTGGGCCAGGTCCGCATGCCAGTGCCAATCAAGGTGTCCGGGAGCTGAGAAGGTAATAGCGACGGGATGGTCGGGCAAGACCAATAGATAGTTACCGTCTTTCGTCACGGGAGGGGAACCCACAAAGCCGCTGCCGCCGGGCGGCGGCCATGTGATAAGAAGCCGGGCATTGTCGATGGGGCGACCACTGATCGAATCCTGAACCTGGAAAGTCACGACAGGATTGGGATGCTCGAGCACGAAGTCCACATTCTCTGAAATCCCTCCCGGCTTCAGATGGATGAATTTCCTGCTCGGCGTCTCTCCGTCAACCGTGTCTACTTTGTCCTCGGTGTCGTACAAACCCCACAAGGGGCTTGGATAACCTTCCGCTACTTTGCTCGCCCCAATGAACCCGTCTCCGAGCGGAGGGTAGGTGATTTTGTAGCGTCCCTCCTTGTTGGTATAAACGGGTCGAGGAAGGATTCCTCCACCCCCGCCGAAGGGGGCGATTGCCACCAACGCTCCCTCTACAGGAGTTCCGTTTGCGTAGAGAACCCGGCCCAGCACGGTTGCATAGTTGGGCCCGGCGACGGGATCTACATCAGGATCTTGCGTAACAGCGTATGTGGATGACAGAACCACAAAGCAAATCGATATAAGCTTCGCGAGTCTCATGCTTGGCGTTCTCGTTTGGGAAGGTTGTCCTTTTGTGAAGCCTTCGGTGTTTCCCCAAGACTGATTGAAACATTGTGCACTATATCGTAGGGAGGGGACGTAAGCGGATTGCCAGGTGCGCGACCTCTCGCTTCTGAGATGTGGGATCTGATGGTGCAAAGGATTCCGAGTTCTAACTATCCACGTTGCGGGTGTTCCGACGGGCGCGCGTATGGCATCTGGCGATCATCGTATCCCATGTCTCAAACGCGAGACATGGGGCACCCGCCCTGGGCCACCCGCCCTTCTCTTATTGGTTCTTATTGAGGGCGTTCAGATCTCCCTGTAGGCTCGCGCGAACAAAAGGGTCTTTTTCGCGGGCGATGGCTTCTTGAAGGATTTTGATGGAAGCGGGCAATTCGATTCGTGCGAGGGTGTGGCCCGCTTCGAGGCGTATTGCTGCCTGTGCTTCGTCGGTGAGATTGTTCTGGATGATGCGTAGTATTTGGTCTCCCTGGTCTCCGGGAACGTCGCCGTACAGGGCTGGGAGTAGCGAGAAGATCTGGTCCCGATAAGCATAAGCGCCAGGCCTGTTCAGATACGTGAGGATCGTATCTGCGCAGGGTGCGGTGGATGCCCCAAAGACGTGAAGATACCAAACCAGTTGAGTTACGACATCAATCGGCAACGACGTATTCGCACACATTGCCGTCAGGTATTCGACGCCTTTCGGGTCACCGAGAGTTCGCAACGCGGAGGCAATGCCGATGCGTGTCTTGGGTTCCTTCTCCGCCAGCAGGGCGCCTTCGATAGATGGTATGGCGTCAACATCAAGGTCCTCGGCCAGCTTAAGGGCCGCCTGCGATCGAATCTCGCCATCAGAATTGTGTAGTGCTGCAATGAGGGAGGGCTGCGGTATCTCGATGCCACGCGCGTGCAGCGATTCTGCCAGCGGAGTAGTGTCCTTATTAAAGTTGGGGCGTGAGTTCTGGGCAGTCGCCGAGCCCAAAAGAAGCACACACACCGCTGAGCTGATCAACCATTCCCCGCTACCGATTGTCATGGTTTGTTTCCCCGGATGCCCCACATATCGCGTTGTTCAGTCTCATGACATGCTTTACACATTGTCCCGGGAGATACTTTACACTTCCGCACGAGCGAAGCGAGCGCGGGGTGTATGGCCCTAGCCGAGGACATAACGGGGCACCACGATCATCCTGGGTCTGTGGAGTGAAAGTTAGACTGGGCCACCCGCCTGTTGCACCGATCAGAATCCGGCGCTGGGTTGTGCCTCTACTGCTTCGGCTGCCCAAATTGCAACGGGGGGCCAAGGTCTAAGAGTGCAAGACCCTGGTCCACCCGCCTAACGCTTGACGCTACTGCCCTACTGGTTCTGCTTCCTTTGTGGCCCGGGCTTGCTTCTCGTCGTTCCGTTTTCTGATTCGTTCGCCCACTCCATTGGTGTACGCGCCGACGGGTGAAGAATCGACTGGAGAGGTTTTTTCGGTTCCAGGCTCGGGGTCATAGGGGGCGACATCGAGACCTTCGCCACCTCTGATTTCAGACTCGACCAGGGTGAGTCCATTCGCATCAATCCATGGTCCCCGGTAGTCGGTCTCTCCATACTGACTTTCGCCGGTTGAGCCATTGAAGTATTGATCGACCAGGCCCGGCGTTGGCTGGATGATCCCCACTGAAAATGGGGGCTTCTCCATGCTTTCCAGAGCCGCACTGAAGGCACGCATGTGAGTTATTTCGCGGGTCATCAAGAATTGCAGAGCCTGCTTTGATCCCTGATCTTCAGTGAAGCTGATCAAGCGTTCGTAGACGATCTTGGCCCGGGCCTCGGCGGCGATGTTGCTTCGCAGGTCCACGGCGACGTCTCCGGTGACCTTGAGATAATTCGCAGTCCATGCATTTCCCATGGAATCAAAAAGTGCCACACCCCCGCCGCCTGCGATGGCAACCAGAGGATCCGCCTCCGCTGCTTCCCGCTGGTCTTTCATGGGCTTGAGATGCATGCGAATCAGGGCGCCAACGACTTCCAGGTGACTTAGCTCCTCTGTTCCGATATCCATGAGGAGGTCCTTCCTTGCAGCATCCTCGCAGTTCATCCCCTGGATCGAGTACTGCATCGCGGCGGCCAACTCGCCATTGGCGCCGCCAAACTGCTCCAGTAGCATTCGCCCAAACTTGGGGTCCGGGGTATCAATGTTCACGGTGTACATCAACTTCTTAACATGGTGGTACATAAGATTTCCTCTCGAGAGAAGTCAGGATTTTTCGCTACTTGGCAAGTGCTTTGCTTCTGGATGATTTTTTGCTGCGCACATCGGTCTGGTCCTGGCTTTCGTCATCCTCAGATTCCGATTCGACCGCAGAGGTGATGAGTTCTTCTGCTTTGTTTTCCAACTTTTCCCGAGCCGCATTTTCTTCGTCCAGGGTCTCAGTGAGAAGTTCGACAACTTCGTCTTGTCCCAATCCGCGGGCCATGGCGATGACGGCGGTATACCCGGCGATTTCGTAGTGCTCGACGCGTGCAGCAGCCCCGATGAGGCCCAGGTCGTAAGGAGCGGCTTCTTCCTCTTCATCGATTGCTTCTTTGCCCTCTTCGACCAGGCCTTCCATGCCCTTGCAATGCTTCCCTGTAGGCTTCTCCTCAAGCAGCGTAAAAACCTGCTTCAGGCGCTCAACGTGTCCTTTGGTTTCTTCCAGATGGGCTGTAAAAGCCTGTTGAAGTTCCTCATCGTCAGCCGCCTTGGCGAGCTTGGGCAGCGCCTTTACCAGCTGATTTTCCGCGCTGTAAAGATCTCTCAGTTCGTCGAGCATGACGTCCTGTAATGGCATTGAATCACTCCTCTATTTGTGTTTGCGCACTTGCGCCGTACTTGCTCTCTGATGCCGATGGATGACGATGTGCAGTATGCAAGCAGGTCGGGAGTGAAGTTCGCATTCATGTGAGAGGATGTCGTGCCGATGGATGCGCTATGCGACGAAAGGCTGCTCGATGAGATCCCATGTCTCAGGCGCGAGACATGGGGCACCCGCATTTGTTGGGATTGAGATCGGGGCTAGTCGCTCGGTTCTGATTTCCAGATCCCGCTCAAGCCAACGGAGGGCTTGAATGGGCCACCGATCATTCTGGGTATCTAGCGATGAAGAGCTTAGCGTGGGCCACCCGCCCCGTTCTCACGACTGCTTTTTGGGAGACCTGAGCAAAGCCGTGAGTAGGTAGAGCGAACCAAGAGTGAATGCACAGCCAAACAGATAAGACCGTGCGTAGAGGAGCACCCCGCCGACAATAGCGAATTCGAGATCAAGGCAAGCAAGTCCAAAAAGAGCAATGCGCGGATGATTCCGCCGCATGCCCCATACGTATAGGAAAATGCCAATGAGTCCGAGACACGCAAGGCTGTATTTCACTTCGATCGTCTCGCTGAGAGGTCTGATGAGCTGGTTAGTTACGGCGCTTGAGGGAAAGGGATAAGGCCAGCGCTGGAGCTGGTCTTATCGTTTGGTTGCTGCGTTTATGGGTTGACACTTAAACCGTTGGTTCAAGGCCTTTGAGGATCTCCAGGAAGTTGTCGTCGAGGGTGCGGTTGCGGGAGACTGCCTCGGCGATGGTGATGCTCTTAATCTCGGTTCCCTTGAGGACGACCATGCGGCCGAATTCGCCCTTGTGGACGAGGTCGATGGCTGCGAGGCCGTAGCGGGTGGCGAGCATGCGGTCGTAGGCGGTGGGGGTGCCGCCGCGCTGGGTGTGTCCCAGGTTGACGGAGCGGGTTTCGTAGCCGGTCTTCTCTTCGATGAGGTCGGCCAAGCGTTCGCCGATACCGCTGAGAATGGCGTGACCGAAGGAGTCAACCTTGGTGCCCTTCTGGATCTGGCCTTCGGGCAGCTTGGCGCCCTCGGCGACGACGACGATGCCGTAGTTCTTGCCGTGGTCGTGGTTGTACTTGAGCAGGGCGCAGACGTGTTCGAGGTCGATGGGCTTCTCAGGGACGAGGACGACGTGGGCGTTTCCGGCGACTCCGGCGGTGAGGGCGATCCATCCGGCATCGCGGCCCATGACTTCGCAGACGATGACGCGGTTGTGGGCATCGGCGGTAGTGTGCAGGCGGTCGATGGCCTCGGTGGCGATCATGACGGCGGTATCGAATCCGAAGCAGGCGTCGGTGCCGTTGAGGTCGTTGTCGATGGTCTTGGGGACGCCTACGCCGGGTACTCCGGCTTCGATGAGGGCCTTGGTGACTGACTGGGTGTCGTCGCCGCCGAGGGCGATGATGGCGTCAATCTTGTTGGCCTTGAGGGTGGCAACGCACTTCTCAATGCCGCCCTCGATCTTGCGCACGTTGGTGCGGGACGAGTGCAGGATGGTGCCGCCCTTGGTGATGATGCCGTCTACGGTTTCGAGGGTGAGAGGGATGGTCTTGTTTTCGAGGACTCCGCGCCAGCCTTCGAGGAAGCCGACGAACTCGTCGTTATAGTGAAGGATTCCCTTTTTCACGGCGGCGCCGATGACCGCATTCAAGCCGGGGCAGTCTCCGCCGCCCGTTAAGATTCCGATACGCATAGCAATTCTCCTCCAAGAGAAATTAGGCCGGGACCGGATTGGTCCGGCATATCAATATCAAGAGCATTCAATTGAGGCCGAAGTGCACTTCTCCCTGACGGCCGCGAAAGTGCGCGGTTTTGGTAGCGGGCAAAGTAGTCCTGGGGTCCTCACTGGAATGATACTGGCGTCTGAAGCTGGATTCAATCTTCGAGGGGTTTTGAGGGCGAAATCTTGCGGGATGGCGGGGGGAATTAGAGGCCACAGAGACGGAAGTGCGGGTGATACGTCCATACAAGTGCGGGCGGCGATCCTCATGGATTGCGGGTCGGCGCAGGATGCTTTAGAAGTGATGCTGGAGGCGAATATGCTCACGCGCGTGTCGGCCCTGGTTGCTGCGGCTTTGCTGCTGGCGCCGGTTGGGTTTGCCAAGGACAAGTCGAAGGGCACGCTTCCGGCTTACATTTTGCGGGCTCAAACGGTGGTGGTGATGATTGATCCTGAGGCTGGGATGTCGGTGCAGGATCCGCGGGCGAACGAGGTGGCGCAGCACGACGTGGAAGCGGCGCTGCTGAAGTGGGGCAAATACGAGACGCGGCTGACGCAGCAGGGGGTGGACCTGATCATCGTGGTTCGCAAGGGCCACGGCAAGATGGTGGACGCTACGGTCTCTGATCCGCGGCAGAATAATCGCATTGGCGGGATCGACACGGCGGACAACAGCGCTTCGATCGGGGTGCAGCATGGGCCGGGAGCGGGTACTCCCGGAGAGGCCGATGGGGGTGGAATGCCGCGGATGGAGGTTGGCGTCTCGGACGATTCGTTCATCGTGTATGAAGGCGGCGGGGATAATCCTCTGGATAACCCTCCGGGGTGGAGGTACTCGTCCAAGGATGCGTTAAATTCACCGAGCGTTCCGGCTGTGGCGGAGTTCAAGAAGGCGGTTGAGGCGGCGGAGAAGGCTGCCCAGAAGAATCCCTAGATACAGAGAGGGGCTGGATAACTGGTTATCTGGCGGAGTGGAAGGCCGTGTTTGTAGTAGCGGCATCCAACTCATACAATAGCCAGTTGCCAGGAGTTCTCCGGATGACGCTCTCAAGACGCCGTGTTCTGCAAGGGTTGGCGGCCTTGCCCCTGACCCACCAACTTGGATTGCTGACTGCGGCTGCAGAGGGCCCTGCTTCGCGACTGGCGCTGGATCCACAGCGTCCCCAGTTCCACCTGCTTCCTGCGGCGAACTGGATGAACGATCCCAATGGCCCGGTGTATTGGAAGGGCAAATACCACATGTTTTTCCAGTACAACCCCAACGCGGCGGTTTGGGGGGATATGCACTGGGACCATGCCGTGAGTTCGGACATGGTGCGCTGGAAGCATCTTCCGGTGGCGCTGGCGCCGACTCCCGGAGGGGCGGACAAGGACGGATGCTTTACCGGTAGCATGGTGGACGACAAGGGTGTTCCCACGATTTTGTATACCGGCGTGAACCCCGAGGTACAGTGCCTGGCTATCTCGCGCGATCCAATGCTGCGAACCTGGGAAAAGGCTCCCAAGGCAGTGATTCCCGCACCTCCGCCGGGGATGGAGGTGGCCGGCTTCCGCGATCCGTGCCCGTGGCGTGAGGGCGACTGGTGGTACATGGGGGTTGGGTCGGGGATCAAGAAGAAGGGCGGGTTGGTGCTGCTGTACCGCTCAAAGGATCTGCGCGACTGGGAGTATCTGCATCCGCTGACTTCGGGGACATGGTCGGGCAAGATCACTGACGATCCGGTGGATTCAGGTGAGATGTGGGAGTGCCCCGACTTCTTTGCCCTGGGCAAGAAGTACGTGCTGCTCTACAGCACCGAGCGCAAGGTGTATTGGCAAAGCGGCGAGTTGGACAAGGAGAAGATGGTCTTCCACAGCGAGCGGCAGGGATTGCTGGACGATGGCTCCTACTACGCTCCGAAGAGCATGGTGGACCGCGACGGTAATCGCATTTTGTGGGGATGGATTCCGGAAGCGCGGCCGGTGGAGGAGTACAAGCGTTCGGGCTGGGCGGGCGTGATGTCGCTGCCACGGGTGCTGACGCTGGACAGCAATGGCGACCTGGAGATGCGAGTGGACACTCGGGTGCAGTCCTTGCGCGGGCCCGAGACCAAGGCGCAAAAGGCTTCGGGAACGGTTCCGGAGGGGCTGAAGATCACCGATTATTCCGGCGAAGTGCTGTGCGTGACGAACAAGCTGACGAAGCCGGTGCGCCTAGCGCTGACCTCGTCGACGCAGAACCAGGGGGCATTCTTCAGCATCAGCTGCGATCCCAGGGACAAGGAAACACCGCTGGCGATCGACGGGAAGCCGATTGTGGGCAAGGTGCCGGATGGCAAGCTGCAGGTGCGGCTGTTCTTTGACGGATCGGTGATTGAGGTGTTTGTGAACGACCATGTTGCCTGCACGCGGAGGATTTATCTGCCGGGGGAGAAGGCTGCGGATGTGCTGGTGACGTTCGAGGGGGGAGCCGACCAGTTGCAGCAGCTTTCGGTGTGGCAATTGAGGCCGATCAGCCGCGACCGGCTGACTACTTAGGTGCGTTACGAGGTGTGTCCATACGCTTGAGTCGAAAGTTGATACTCTGATTGGTGGATTGTAAGCCACACAGAGGTCTACTTGATGGATCGGCGTTCTTTCGTTGCTGGTATTTTTGCCCTTGCTTCTACTGCTGCCGCTTCTCCCCTGGTTTCCTCCTCCTCTGCAGGAGCGATGTTTTCTACGTTGCCATCCATGCGCCCCGAGCCGGGTAAGCGCAAGTTTGTCTCCCCGGCTGTGGAGGAGCGGATCCGGCAGGTGAAAGCGAAGATCCACAACCCTGATCTGGCATGGCTGTTTGAGAATTGCTATCCGAACACGCTGGATACGACAGTGAATTTCACGGTCGCCGATGGCGAGCCGGACACCTTTGTGATTACAGGGGACATTGATGCGATGTGGCTGCGTGACTCCACTGCGCAGACCACTCCTTACCTGCCGCTGGTGAAACAGGACCGGCATCTGCAGGAGATGTTTCGCGGCTTGATGCGGCGACAGGCGCGGTGCATCCTGCTTGATCCGTATGCGAATGCGTTCTATTCAACGGCGCGGCTGGGAGAGTGGAAGACAGACCAGACAACGATGAAACCGGGAGTGCATGAGCGCAAGTGGGAGGTGGATTCGCTGTGCTATCCGATCCGGCTGGCCTACCTGTACTGGCAACAGACGGGGGACCGGGTTCCCTTCACCGCCGAGTGGAGCCGTGCGGCACATTTGATTGTGGCGACGTTTCGCGCGGAGCAACGACTGACGGCGCCGAGCCCGTATCACTTCGCACGCATGACGACCGCCTTCATGGATAACGCGCCGAATGCCGGTCAGGGCAATCCTTCGCGGAAGGTCGGATTGATTCATTCCGCGTTTCGTCCCTCGGACGACAGCTGCTTCTTTCCCTTCCTGGTGCCGTCGAACATGTTTGCGCGGACATCGATGGATCAGCTGGCAATACTAGCGCGAGATGTGCTGAAAGACGCTGCGCTTGAGGCCGAGGCAAAGGCTCTGTCAGCCGATTTGAGCAAAGCCCTGCCGCAGGCAATCACGGAACATCCCAAGTATGGACAGATTTATTCCTACGAAATTGATGGCTACGGCAACCGTATCTGGATGGACGATGCGAACGCTCCGGGGCTGGTATCGCTGGCCTACCTGGGCTGCTGCGATCGCGCGGATGCGGTCTACCAGAACACGCGGAACTTTGCGTGGAGCGAGGCCAATCCTTACTTTATGCGGGGCAAGTATGCCGAGGGCGTAGGCGGGCCTCACACCGGTCCGGGAACAATCTGGCCACTGTCGATCATCTTCCGCGTGCTGACGAGCACCGATCCGGAAGAGATGAAGCATTGCATTGAGATGCTGATGCGCACCACGGCCGATACGGGATTCATGCACGAATCGATCGACCCGAACGATCCGAAGACTTTTACGCGGAGCTGGTTCGCGTGGTGCAACTCGCTGTTTGGCGAGATGATTGTGACGGTGGCTGAGCAGCATCCTGAGGTGTTGGCCGCGGTTTAGCGCCGGAAGCGACTAGCTGCGTGAGACGGCCTCGTCAGCATAGAACTCGGCTATTTGCGGCCCATACTTCTCCGTGATGATGCGGCGCTTGAGCTTGAGGCTTGGCGTGAGCTCTCCGGTTTCGATTGACCACTCCTCCGGCACGACCCTGAAACGCTTGATGGTTTCAAAATTGGCGAGGCTCGAGTTCACGTGATCCACGATCTCCTGAAACTCCGCGATCACTTTGGGGTGGGCTACTAATTCGCGTTGCGTCGGCGCGACAATTTCGTGCGCAGTGGCCCACTGCTCCAGGACGACGAAGTTCGGCGAGATAAGTACGCTGGCAAACTTGTGCCGGTCGCCGACGAGCGCGGCTTGTGCGACGAGCATGTTCGCCTTGAGCTTGTTTTCGATGGGCTGAGGAGCGATGAGTTTTCCGCCAGAGGTCTTCAGCAACTCCTTCTTGCGGTCGGTAACGTAGAGAAACCCATCGTCGTCGAAGTGAGCGATGTCTCCGGTCTTGAACCAGCGATCATCCTCAAAGGCCTCGGATGTGGCGATCGGCTTTTGCCAATAGCCCTCAAAGATGGACGGCCCGCGGACGAGCAGTTCCCCATCGGCTGCAACTTTGCACTCCAGGTTGGGCAGGATCTTGCCGACTGATCCTATGCGGTATGCCTGCGGCACGTTGACGGCGATGAGGGGCGATGTTTCGGTAAGGCCGTAGCCCTCGAGGATGCGAATGCCTACGTCTGCAAACCAGCGCGCTGTGTCCAGGCCGAGTGGGGCGCCACCGGATACGTAGTAGTTGACGCGTCCGCCGAATGCCTGACGGACCTTGCTGAAGATGAGTCTTGCTGGCTAGCTTCCAAAGAAGTGAGGATGGTTCATTGCCCGCGAGCAGCGTATCGCGGTGACGCTTGCCGGTGGAAAGCGACCACGCGAGGAGGCGGGATTTCACGGGCGAGAGAGCGGCGCGGCGCTCCACCTCCTGACGAATCTTTTCATAGACACGCGGCACTGCCACAAAGACTGTTGGCTTAATGGTCGTCATTGCCGAGGGCAGGTTTTCAAAGTTAGAGCAGTACGCGACTGTTCCGTTGCGGCAGGCTAGCGCGTAGTCAAGATGCCTGGCGGTGATGTGAGAGAGGGGGAGGAAGGAGATCCAGGATTCATTTTTCCCGAAGCCGAAGTTATCGGTGGAGAGGCTCACATTGGACCCGATATTTCCGTGCGTGAGCATGACTCCCTTGGGCTCGCCGGTTGTTCCTGACGTATAGATGATGGTGGCGAGGTCGGAGGGCTGAACGTCATATGCCACCCGGTCGAAGGCTGGGTCGCGCTGCTTGCCCGCGGCATCGGCATCTTTAATCAGCGAGGAGAAAAGAACTGCGTCGGGAGTCCTCTCCTCATCCATCAACACGACATGTTCGACCTTGGTGCGGTGCGCGATGGAGGCAACCTTGTCGTATTGCTTGCGGGTGGAGACGACGATGATGCGGCTGTTTGAATCGATCAGTAATTCCGCGATCTGCTCGGCGGTAAGGGTGGGATAGATGGGAACGTCCGCTGCTCCGATCGCAAGCACGGCAAAGTCTGCAACCGACCACTCCCAGCGATTCTCCGCAAGCAGCGCGATGCGATCGCCTTTTTTGATTCCCCATGCGAGGAAGGCCTGCGCCAGGGCGCGAACGCGCTGATACAACTGCGCCGACGAGATGGGCTGCCACTGGTCGCGTTCGTCCTGCCAGAGGATGGCGCGTTCACGATCGCTGGACGCGATCATGAAGAAGATGTCGTTGACGGTTTTGAGATCAAGCATGATGGGGAGCTACGCGAACTCCATTCAATAAGATGTCGAGTACCTGGGTTGCGGTGTGCTCTGGGTCAATCGGTTTGCCGGTAAAGAGCCACGAACTGATCATCTCGTCCAGGGCCCCGAAGAGGCACAAGGCGGCGACGCGATCCGAAACTTCCGGACGGATGAATCCTTTCTGCTGGCCCGCGCGGATGACTTCGCGCACTAGATTGATGTAATCCACGAAAGAATGGTGAGAGAACTGTTCGAGAGCTTTTGCGCTCTGCCGCACCTGGGTCTGCAGGATGATGGCGAGATTGCGGCGCGTGATCAGCGTCTCTATATGGAGCCTCGCGATTGTTTTCAGCTGCTCCAGGGGATCGTGCGCATCCGCGAGCGCGGATTGCAGACGGGAAGAAAACTGGGCGAAGGCGGCATCGATGGCGGCGCGGAGAATGTGGCTTTTGTCGTCGAAATACAGGTATACGGTGCCGTCCGCGACGCCTGCGCGGGAGGCAATATCCGCGATGCGGGCGTGCTGCAAGCCCTTCTCGGCAACGACTTCGATCGCCGCTTCGAGAATCCTGTCGTATTTCTCGCCGCCGCGAGGCTGCGGTACCGCTTCGTCTGTAGTCTTCAACGTAACTTCACTTGGCCGTCTATCACGTCCGCACTACTCTAAGCGACGGCATCGGGATTGCCAAGCATAGAGTGTACTTCATTCAGATAACGTGGGTTAGGCGATTCGAGGGGCGGGTGGGGATGGGGTGGTCTGCAGGGGTAGACTGATCTGCTGAAAACCGGCCTGGCGGCGAGGCGACGACGAACTGGCGGCATCCAAGACAGGGATAGGAATTTGTGGGCGGAAGCTGGTCGCCGCGGGTGTGGAATTTCCACAGAAAATCACCTCTTTGGGTTGACAAGCCGCCTATGTATATTTATACATAGAGATGTATTTTTATGCATAGGACGCGGCCGGAATCGGCCGCGTTGGTGTTTGGGGATGAAGCAGCAGCGTCATGACGCAATCCGGCAGGTGATTCGATCGGCTCCGATCCTGAACCAGGATGAGCTGCGCCGGAAGCTGCGACGACGCGGATTTGACGTGACCCAGGCGACGCTCTCACGGGATATTCATGAGATTCATTTATATAAGGGTCCGAATGGCTATGCACTGGCCAACGGCCACAACAGCGCTGAGGAGCCGGAAGGCATGACCTCGATTTCAAGTGTGCTGAATGCTTTTGGGTTGAAGGTAAACCAGGCACTGAACCAGCTGGTGCTGATTACCTCAAGCGGCAGCGCGCAGCCGGTGGCCTTCGCGATCGACAAGGAAGCCTGGCCCGAAGTGCTGGGGACGATTGCGGGAGATGACACGGTGCTGGTGATTTGTGCGGATCAAAAGCGGGCGACGCAGATGCGGGTCCGCCTCGAAGAGATGATGAGCTGATGCAAAACGGACATATACAGACAGCAGTGGTGGGCGTGAGCGGATTCGCGGGCATGGAGCTTGCGCGGTTGCTCCTGCATCATCCACGGCTGGCCGATGCGCCGCCATTGTTTGTGGGCCGGGTGGAGGAAGGGCGTGAAAGCGTGCCGCTGCTGTCCATGCATCCTCAACTGGCGAACAATCACGGCTCGCCCGAGATGAAGATGTTGCCCTTCAGCTGGGAGCTGCTGGAAGAGCGCGGTGTGAACATACTGTTCCTTGCCACGCCGCATGAGCAGTCGCGCAGCTGGGTTCCGGAAGCCATCGCCCGCGGCCTGCGCGTAGTAGATTTGAGCGGCGCGTGGCGGCTGGATGACGAGATCAACCGGTCCGTCTACAAGTTCGTGGATGAGGATCCGGAACGCGCAGCGGAATTGCAGATGGAGAGCATCTACGGCATGCCTGAGTTGCACCGGGAAAAGATTGGCAAGGCGCGACTGGTGGCGAACCCGGGATGCTACGCGACCTCGATCATACTAGCGCTGAAGCCGCTGCTTGCGAAGGAGTGGGTGAACACTGAGCACGGCATCATCTGCGATGCGAAGTCGGGTGTCTCCGGCGCGGGAAAGCTGCCTACGGCCAAGACACACTTCATGTATGCGGCGGATAACCTTTCGGCCTACGGCGTATACAGCCACAGGCACACCGGCGAGCTGCTGGAACAGCTTCACCTGGATACGGACGAGATTACTTTCACTCCGCATCTGCTTCCGATTCCGCGGGGAATTCTTTCGACGATCTACGTAACCTTCTGGGAGCCCAAGACTGCAACCCAGGTGAACCACTGCTATCAGAAATATTTTGCGGGGAGCCCGATGGTTCGCTACTTCGGCTCGCAGTTACCTCAGATCCAGTATTCGGTAAGGACTAATTATTGCGACATCGGTTTCCAGCTTTCTCCAGACGGGCGCAGGGGCGTGATCGTTTCCTGCCTGGACAATCTGCTGAAAGGAGCTGCGGGTCAGGCGGTCCAGAACATGAACCTGATGTGCGGCTGGAATGAATCGGAGGGGCTGGTATGAAGTACGTCGTGAAGCTGGGAGGAGCGACGCTCGAAAATCCTTCGCTGCTACATCTTTGTGCGCAGGCGATCGCGGACCTGGTGAAGGACGGCAACCAGGTGGCGCTGGTCCACGGCGGCGGCGTGCAACTGACACGCACGCTGAAGCAGATGGGCAAGCAGAGCGAATTTATCAGCGGGCTGCGGGTAACGGATGCGGAGACGCGAGATACTGCGCTGATGGTGCTGGGTGGCAGCGTAAACAAATCGCTTGTTGCTGCGCTGGGTGCACACGGGCAGGCCGCGATGGGACTTTCTGGCGGAGACGGGCTGGTGTTTCGCGCGCGCAAGAAGCGTACCGCTCCCGACCTTGGATTTGTGGGGGAGATTGTTGCGTCGGATCCGCGATGGCTGGATGCAATTTGGAAGATGGATGCTGTGCCGGTGCTCTCAAGCCTGGCGCTCGGCTTCGATGGCGAATACTACAACATCAACGCGGATGAGATGGCGGCTGCATGCGCGGTCTCCTGCCAGGCAGATACGCTGGTCTTCCTGACGGATGTGCCGGGAGTTCGCGGAGCCGATGGAGAGATCATGCGTTGGCTGAGCATCGATCGCATTGCTGCGTTGACGAGGGATTTAGTAATAAGCGGTGGCATGCTTCCCAAGCTGGGCGCATGCCGCGAGGCCCTGGTGCATGGTGTGAAACGCGTGCGGATTCTTCCGGCTACGGAAGCGGCTGTGCTGCCGGATATCTGCAGTTCTCGCGTGACCTATGGGACCGAAGTGATGGTGGCATAAGGGGTGAGAAGGTGATGAAACTCGATTCGATTCGCGCGGCTGAAGCAAAGCTGCTGCTCTCTACGTACGAACGCAATCCGATTCTCTTTGTCGGCGGCGAAGGCGTCTACCTGCGCGACGAAGCAGGCACGCAGTATCTCGATCTACTGAGCGGCATCGGCGTAAGTGCGCTGGGATACAACCATCCCGCAATAGTGAATGCAATTGCCGAACAAAGTCGCAAGCTCATTCACACCTCCAACCTCTTTTTCCACGAGGGGCAGGCGGAATTGGCAATGCGACTGACGGAGATGACGGGGATGGATCGCGTCTTCTTCTGCAACAGTGGAACGGAAGCGTGGGAAGCGGCGATGAAGGTGGCGCGCGCCTATGCGGGCTTACGCCGCACTGAAGGTCATGCGATCGGCACCAAATTTCTGGCGCTCGAGAACAGCTTTCATGGGCGCACGTTTGGGTCCGTCTCCACCACACACAAGGAGAAGTATCGCGAGCCATTTGCTCCGGTGGTTCCTGGTGTTGAGTTTGTTCGTTTCAACGATGTGGATGATCTCAAGGCAAAGTTTTCGAGTGATGTGTGTGCCGTTATGATTGAGGCCATTCAGGGCGAAGGTGGCGTTCGGCCGCTCTCGGCCGAGTTTCTGGCAACCGCGCGGAAGCTGACGCAGGATGCTGGTTCCCTGCTCATCGCGGACGAGATTCAATCAGGACTGGGCCGCACGGGCAAATGGTGCGCCTATCAGCATTATGATATTCAGCCGGATATCACCACGCTTGCCAAGCCACTGGCCGGCGGCATCCCCATGGGCGCCATGCTCTGCACCGACGAAGCTGCGCGCGCCATTCATGCGGGTATGCACGGTACAACCTTCGGGGGCGGTCCGCTTGCATGTGCTGTTGCCATCGCGGTGATTGACACCATGCGCAAAGAAGGCATCCTGGCGCACGTCAACGAAATCGGGGGCTATTTTAAGGGGCAGTTGAATGATCTTGCAGGCAGGCACGCAGCCATCAAGGACGTGCGCGGCATAGGGCTGATGCTTGCGGCCGATCTTGATTCGGAGCAGTTGGCCAAGACAGTAGCAGCAAAGATGCTGGAGCGGCACATCGTCATCAATCGAACCAGCGAGACTGTGCTGCGGTTCCTGCCTCCATACATTCTGGGCAAAGGTCACGTGGACGCCACCATCCTTGCCCTCGACGAGATTCTTACCGAGCAGGAAGCCGAAGCATTGACAACTAGTCGCACAGCAGACGTGCTTCAGAAAAGGACCTAACCGACATGGCCACCAAGGCAGAGCCACTGAGCCAACCCATTGAGAACAGCATGGCCGAAGACCCCACAGAGTCGTTGCGGGGACGCGACCTTTGCTCGACGGCCGATTTGTCGCCGGCCGAAATACGCGCCACGCTCGATCTTGCGCATGATGTGAAGGTGAACCCCGGGAAGTATCGCTGGGCGCTGGACGCAAAGCAGATGGTCATGTTCTTCGAAAAGGCATCGCTTCGCACACGTCTCACGTTTGAGACCGCAATCAACACACTTGGGGGATCAGCGATCTTCGTCGATCAGACTAAGTCGCCGTTAGGGGAACGCGAGTCCCTTGCGGACATGGCTCGCAACCTGGAGCGCTGGACGAGCGTGATCGTGCTGCGCACCTATGCGCACGACACCATCACAGAGATGGCCGTGTACTCAAAGGTGCCCGTGATCAATGCGTTGAGCGATCTAGAGCATCCCTGCCAGGCACTCGCCGACTTCATGACACTCGAAGAACGCTTCGGCACCGCCAAGGGGCTGAGGTTTACCTACGTGGGCGACGGCAATAATGTATGCCACTCATTGATGCTGACGGCTGCACTGCTGGGAGCGCACTGCACCATTGGCACGCCGAAGATGTATGCACCCAAGGCAGAGATCGTGGCGCAGGCGCTGGACATTGCGCAGACAACGGGAGGCACGCTCTCCTTCACCAACGATCCTGTTGCCGCAGTAAAAGGCGCTGATGCCGTGTATACGGATGTGTGCACAAGCATGGGCTCAGAGCACGAGGAGACCAAGCGCGCTCCGATTTTTAAGCCTTACCAGGTGAATGAGGCACTGATGGCGAATGCCAAGCCCGAGGCGGTCTTCATGCACTGCTTGCCGGCTCGACGCAACGCCGAGGTGACCGACGTTGTTCTTGATGGGCCACAGTCGATCGTCTTTGATCAGGCGGAGAATCGGATGCATGCCCAGAAGGCTCTGCTTCTGATGCTGGTCGGACAGAAGAAGAACGGTGCATCCAACTAGAGTTTGAAATTCAGACGAGTTTCATAACCGGGCAATTAGCCCTCGCAGCATTTCTTAAAGGAGTTCGTGATGTCGAAGAAAGTAGTTCTTGCATATTCGGGAGGTCTCGATACCTCCATCATCATTCCGTGGATCAACGAAAACTATGGCATGGATGTGATCGCCATGGTGGCCGATGTAGGACAGGGCGAAGACCTGGACGCCGTTGTAGCAAAGGCCTATGCGACAGGCGCAAAGAAGGTTGTGGTTCGCGACCTGCGCGATGAATTTGTGCGCGACTATGTATTCCCCACAGTGAAGGCTGGTGCGATCTACGAACATAAGTACCTGCTGGGAACATCCATCGCCCGCCCGGTGATCGCCAAGCATCAGGTGCTGGTGGCTCTGGAAGAAGGCGCTGAGGCTGTTGCTCACGGTTGTACCGGTAAGGGCAACGACCAGGTGCGTTTCGAACACGCGTATCAAGCTCTCGCACCGGAGTTGAAGGTGATCGCTCCGTGGCGCGAGTGGACGTTGAAATCTCGCGAGGACTGCCTTGACTACGCTGAGGCGCATGGCATCCCCGTGGCGCAAAGCCGCGAGAAGATTCATAGCAGGGATCGCAATTTGTGGCATGTAAGCCACGAGGGCGGCGAACTGGAAGATGCAGGCAACGCGCCATTGGCAACAACATGGACGATGACGAGCAGCCCACAGGACGCTCCTGATCGCGACGAAACAGTGGAAATCGGGTTCGTCAAGGGATGCCCGGTCTCGGTGAACGGCATGGAGATTGAGCCGGTTCAATTGGTGGAGTTGCTGAATGACATTGCCGCGCGCAATGGTGTTGGACGAATCGATCTGGTGGAGAACCGCTTTGTCGGCATGAAGTCGCGAGGCTGCTATGAGACTCCGGGCGGCACGCTTATCGTCGCGGCGCACAATGAGTTGGAAGCGCTGACGCTTGATCGTGAAGTCGCCCATTACAAGGAGCATGTAGCGCTACGCTATGCCGAGATTGTCTACAACGGCCTGTGGTTTACGCCCCTGCGCGAGGCCCTGGATGCATTTGTGGAGAATACGCAGGCATACGTAACAGGTACAGTTACACTTTCACTTTACAAGGGCAATGTGAGCATTGTTAAGCGTGCGAGCGAGTACTCCCTGTATTCGAATGAGCTGTCGTCGTTCACCATGGGAGATACTTACGATCAAAAGGACGCCAAGGGGTTCATTCAGATTCTTGGACTTCCTGCGCGTACGCGTGCCCGGCTGCTGAGCATGAAGAAAGAGGCTGTGAAGTGAAAATGTGGTCAGGCCGCTTTCGCGAGCCACTGGACCCAGCATTCGAACAATGGCAGCGATCGATCGTTTTCGACTGGCAGCTACTTCCGCAAGAAGTCGCTGCCAGTAAGGCGCATGCCAGGGCTCTGTGCGCGGCCGCGATCATCACGCCATCGGAGTTGACGTCGATATGCGACGCACTCGATAGGGTGCAGCAAGAGTTTTGGAATCCGGAGAAACATGGCGAAATCCGGGACCACGCTACTGCGGAAGATATTCATCATTTCGTTGAAATGCAGCTGGTGGCCCGCATTGGCGATCTCGGGCTGAAGCTGCATACCGGGCGGAGCCGCAACGAGCAGATCGCCACCGATCTTCGCCTCTACGTCAGGGAATGCATTACGGTTCTCGCTGGGCAATTGATAAAGTGGTCTGCCGCGCTGGCCAAGAAGGCAAACGCCGCTGGCGGAGCGGTGATGCCCGCATATACTCATCTGCAGCGTGCCGAGCCTGTGCTGGTTGCGCATTGGCTGCAGGCATATGTGGAAATGCTGTTGCGGGATATCTCCCGCCTGCTGGATTGTCGTGGTCGTCTTAATTTCTGCCCGCTCGGATCCGGCGCCGTTGCTGGTGCGACACTGAAGCTCGACCGCACAATTGCTGCCCAGGAACTCGGATTCTCCGGCCCCACATTCAACAGCATGGACGCGACGAGCGACAGGGATTTCGTTCTGGAGTATCTGCATGCGCTCACAATTGTGGGTCTGCATGTGAGCCGTTTTGCGGAAGAGATCACGCTTTACGCTACGGCGGAATTTGGATTTATCGAGCTTCCCGAAGCGTTCTCGACGGGATCGAGCGCCATGCCGCAAAAGAAGAATCCGGACCTGACCGAGCTCGCGCGAGCAAAGGTGGGCCGCATCAGCGGCGCCGCTCAGGCGGTAACCTTGTTATTGAAGGGCTTGCCGCTTGCCTACAACAAAGACCTGCAGGAGACGCAGGAACCTGTTTTCGCGGCGTCGACGGCGGCCATCAGTTTAGTCGCCCTGCTCACGCGCTTCACGCTCGCTCTCGACTTCAAAACTGAGAAGATGCGGGCGGGATGCGAGACCGGCTTCTTGAACGCCATGGCGGCAGCAACTTACCTCGTACACAAAGGGGTACCCTTCCGCACAGCGCATGAAAAGATTGGCCATGCGGTGCGCTACAGTCTTGAGAAGGGTTGCGAGTTGGGCGATTTGTCTCTCAGCGAGCTGAAGGAATTTGGCGTGGAATTCGGCGAAGACTTCTTCGCCAGCATCACATTACAAGCGACGGTCGATTGCCATGACGTGATGGGCGGCACGGCGACAGCGAGAGTGCACGAAGCCTTGGCGGCGCTTGAGCCGAGGCTGATGGAAATAGCAGGGTCAATCGATGGTCATTCGTAAAGCGCGTCTTCAAGACGCCTCAAATGTATACGAGCTCGTGAACAGTCTCTCCAAAGACGGCACGCTCCTGCGTCGCGCGTTCGCGGAGATCTGCGAAAACATTCGCGATTTCACTGTTGCTGAATCCAATGAAGGCACCTTCATCGGCTGCGGGGCCTTGCATCTCTATGGGCCACATCTCGCTGAAGTGCGCTCCATCATCGTGAAGCCGGAGACTGTACATCAAGGTGCAGGGAGCCAGATTCTCGAGTCGCTGCTACACGAGGCTGAGGAGAATGGCGTAAATTCCGTGTGCCTTTTCACGCGCATTCCGGACTTCTTCTTCCATCACGGCTTCCGGATCGTGGAAGATCGCTCCGCATTGCCCGATAAGATCTACAAGGACTGCCAGAGCTGCCCCAGGCTCTACAAATGCGATGAAGTCGCAATGGTTCGCGGGCAAGTACCTAAAGTCTCGATCCTCGGACCGAGAATCGACGTCGAACAATTGGTGAAACTTTCCGTCTAATCTCTACATATAACAATGGAAGTTACGTTATATAGACGCCCCGCCGACGGATCGCGCCGCGGCTACCACAGCTTGACCGTAACTCAGGCCTCCATCACCAGGGCTGACGTTTCGGTGGGCAAATACCTGAAACCCCTGGTCGACCAGCAGCCGATGAAGCATGCGGTGCAGAAGCGCATTGTGGAAGACTCCCCCACTCAGGCAAACCTGGGCAATTCCCGTCTTGGTGCGCGCGCGTTCCGCGAGCAGCGAATATGCGGCCGCAACGCCGGCGTGGAAACGAACCGCCATGATGGCCGGATTGACCCCGCTCCGCTTATCTTCAAGCAGCCTCAGCCACATGGTCGCTGGATCAAGCTGCCACGGATCGCCAGGCACCAGGGTAATGGGGTAGGCGCCATCCACGGGTAGATCGCCTATGTCGACCGCAAGCCCCTCCAGTTCAATCGCCGCCTGTGCCTCGTAATCCACCACTCGCCGCCCCGTAATTAACGCGGCCGCAGCATCAAAGAGCCGCCCGCAACTGGAGGTGAGGGGCGAATTCACTTCGCGCTGAACCATGCGCGCAAGTAATCGCGTCTCCTTTTCAGTTGCGCCCAGCTCGGATCGAATCTCGGGCGCCATCGCATCCTCGCCCAGTGCGGCGAGCAGATGACCAAAGGCCATGCGCCAGGGCTGATGTATGGCGGCGGAAGAGCCCGGCATAGCCACATAGCGCAGATGTCCGAAGCGCTCGAAATCTGTGTACGAAGCGATCAGTACTTCCCCGCCCCAAACTTTTCCGTCAGTGCCATATCCCGTGCCATCAAGAGCGATGCCGATTGTCTGGCCCTGAAGCGAATGGTCGCCCATGCAGGCGGCGATGTGCGCATGATGATGCTGCACGCCAATCAGGGGTAGCCCCTGGCCCAGTGCCCAGTTCGTGGAAAGATACCCCGGATGAATATCGTAAGCAATCGCCTGTGGCTCAATCTCAAAAGTCTTCTTCAAGTGTGCGAGAGCCTCTTGAAAGAATTCAAGGCCGGTTAGATTTTCGAGGTCTCCGAGATGTTGGCTTTGATAGGCATGCCTGCCCGGGCCAACGTGAATACGCTCTTCAGGTGACCGCCAACTGCAAGCAGCGGCGGAGAATCAATCGGCAGAGAGATGGGTAACGGAACAAACCCGACGCGCACGCCGAATGATTTGCGGCTGGCCGTCGACACTCTTGAGAACCGAATCGTCGCAGCGCTGGAGGATTTCGCGATTGTGAAACAGAAATGTGTCGGCAATTTCGCCGAGACGGCAGAGCGCTTCGTCGTTGTCGATAGCGATAGGCTCTTCACTCAGGTTGGCGCTGGTCATCACAATTGCTCGCAGTCGCCCATCAGCAAAGAGCAAGTGATGCAGCGGAGCGTACGGCAGGAATACGCCGAGCCATGGGATGCCCGGTGCGACCGACTGAGCTATCTCCTGCGAGACGCTCTTACGCAGCAAAACGATTGGTCGCCGAACACCGGTCAGCAGAGCTTCGGATTCGCCACAGTCGCAGTATCTTTTTGCTGACGCCAGATCCTTAACCATCACGGCCAGGGGTTTGCCATAACGATGCTTTCTTGCGCGAAGCCTCTCGACGGCAGCATTGTTGGTTGCGTCCACTGCAAGATGGAATCCGCCAATACCTTTGATAGCGCAGACCTCTCCGGCAACGAGACGCGCAATCGTCTCTGCGACAGGATCGGGAGAAGCGATGGCTTCGCCGCGTGAGTCGGTCGGCCGCAGTTGGGGACCGCAGTCCCAACACGCATTTGGCTGCGCATGAAAACGCCTGTTCAGAGGATCGTCATACTCTGCCTGACACGCGGGGCACATGGGGAAGACAGCCATCGATGTTTGCGGGCGATCGTAAGGGATGCTGCGCGTAATTGTGAAGCGCGGCCCGCAATTCGTGCAGTTGGTGAATGGATAGTGGTACCTGCGATTCCCAGGGTCGAGCAGTTCGCGAAGGCAGTCGTCACAGGTTGCTGCATCGGCCGGAATCTGCGTAACAACGTGGCCTCGCACCTCGCTATGGGTAATGCGAAACACCTCGTCGCCCACGACTGGGATTTCCTCAACGTCGATCGATGCGATGTGCGCGAGAGGCGGCGTTTCCAGAGGCAATCTCTGAAGGAATAACTCCACCTGTGGAAGAGGGCCTTCCACTTCGATGGTTACGCCTGCTGTGTCGTTCGAGATGTTACCGAAGACTTGCTCATCAGTCGCTAGCCGATAGATGTACGGGCGAAAGCCTACCCCTTGCACAACTCCGGAGACCCGCACACGGCGCCGGACAAGGGTCACGTCATCGACCTGCAGTGGCGAGGGCTGGGTCAGCTTTTGTAGCGGCCATGCGAGCGTGCAGCCACGCAAGCCACGCGTCCATGCCACCGGGTGCCACTGCGGATGCTCGCACAATCTCCATGCCGGGGTGAACACGCCGCGCATTTTCTTCCGCCAGTTCCGCGCTGAAAGGCACGTAGGGCAGCAGGTCCACCTTGGTGAGAACGAAGAGATCCGACTTGAAGAAAATCGAGGGATACTTTAGCGGCTTGTCTTCGCCTTCCGTGACGGACAAGAGCACGATCTTCGATGCTTCGCCGAGGTCGTAGCTGGAGGGGCAAACGAGATTGCCCACGTTCTCAATAAATAGAAGATCGATGTCGGCGAGTGACCAATCCTCAAGGTGCCTCTCAATCATCGTTCCGTCCAGGTGACATGTTCCACCAGTGGTGATTTGCTTTGCAGGAAAGCCGAACCGCGCCAGGCGTTTCGCATCGTTGTCTGTCTGGATATCGCCGGTCAGCACAGCCACGCGAGTCTTGGGGTCGAGATGAGCGAGCGTCTGCTCCAGCAATGCCGTCTTTCCTGAACCCGGCGAGCTGATCAGATTCAGGCAAAGCACGCCATTTTCGCGAAACCGCGCACGCAGGGACTCGGCAATGCGTTGGTTCTCGCTCAGGACCTTCGATTTAAGCGACAGGCGCTCCATCTTTTTCAACCTCCAGATATTCCAGGTCCAACTCGTCGCCGCCTTCGGGCGTGGTGCTATCGCTGGCACACGCAGTACAAACGGAATTGTAGGCTTCCACGACAAATATGTGACCACAACTGTTACAAATGCGTTGTGCCGGTACAACGTTGATGTCGAGCTTCAGATTATCCCATTGCGTACCTTGCACCACCGCGTTGAAGCAGAAGCTCAGTGACTCCGGATCGATCGCAGCCATGGATCCGATACGCACGCCGACGCGCGTAGGGTAGACGCCGGGATTGAGCGCAATCTCCTTGCGAACGGCATCAAGAATCGACTCGGCGATGGAGAGTTCGTGCATATATCCTCAGCAGATTCGCGGCAGTTGATCGCCCGCGAGCATATCCACTACGCGCATCGTGCCCAATGCAGTCCGCATGGTCACGAGCCCGAGATGCGTTTCTGTCACCACACCGATGTCGCTGGCCTCCACGGCAATGTCCACGGCTCTCATAGCGGCTAGAGTGGCAACGGCCTCGGCGGCTGGAACAATCGCGATGAGCTTGCCCTCGTTGGCAACGTACAGCGGATCCAGTCCAAAGAGTTCGCAGGCTCCGCGCACGGTGTCGCGCACGGGAATCTTTCGCTCATCGATCTCCATGCCGACTTTCGCGCTAGCTGCAATTTCATTTAGCGCACTGGAGAGACCTCCGCGCGTAAGGTCGCGCATGCAACGTGCGTTTGGAGATGCTTTGATGACTGCCTGCGCGAGCGTGTGCAGTGGTGCTGCGTCGCTCTTCAGATCGCCGTCAATCTCCAGTCCTTCGCGCTGCGTGAGGATCGTGATGCCGTGATCACCCAGGGGTCCACTGAGCAGAATGTGATCGCCGGACTTTACCAGCGATGCTGAAAGCGTTAGTCCCTGCGGAACCACGCCGATGCCCGATGTGTTGATGAAGATCTGGTCGCCGCTTCCCTTCTCCACCACTTTGGTATCGCCCGTAACGATGGAGACGCCGGCCCTCTTCGCAGCAGCGCCCATCGAGTTGACGATGGCGCGCAGGGTTTCGAGTGGCAAGCCCTCTTCCAAAATGAAGGACGCACTCAGGTATTTCGGTTCAGCGCCGCCCACAGCCAGGTCGTTCACCGTACCGTAGATCGCGAGTTCGCCAATGTTTCCACCGGGGAAGACTAGCGGTTTTACTACAAAAGAATCCGTGCTGAAGGCGATGCGACGGCTTCCCATTTCGAGCGTTGCCTGATCGTCCAGACGATTCAGCGCATCATTGCCGAAGGCAGGCAGAAAGATGTCGCGGACAAGATCGGCTGAGAGCTTTCCACCGCTGCCGTGGCCGAGCACAACGTGGGTGTTAACAGCGATCGGGAGCGGGCAGGCAAGCGCCGGAGTTGTAGAAGCGGCCATTACTTGCCCCCAATCATTACGAGCGAGGTCGCTTCATGCCGGCGGTAGTGATAGTAGGCCGCGCATGCTCCCTCGGCCGAGACCATGGGAGCGCCCAGCGGCGACTCAGGTGTGCAGCGAGTAGCGAATGCGGGGCAATCGGTGGGTCGTTTCAGGCCCTGCAGGATTTCGGCGCTGATGCACTCTGCCGGCTCGTCGACAGCGATGTCGTGCAGATCGAACTTCGCCTCAGCATCGTAGTCGCGGAAGGCGTCGCGCATCTTCAGGCCGCTTTTTGGCACCGGACCCAGCCCGCGCCACTTCTGATCGCAGACCTCGAAGACATCCGCCACAACCTGTTGCGCACGAACATTGCCTGCGGCGCTAACGGATCGCGTGTACTGATTCTCAAGCTCGGCGCGACCCTCTTCCAGTTGTGCGGTCAACATGACGATGGCTTCGAGCAAGTCGACCGGTTCAAATCCTCCCACGACAATGGGAATGTGAAACTCCTTCGCGAGCGCTTCGTATTGGCTAGTGCCGACGATCGCGCACACGTGCCCCGGCGCTATCAGGCCTTGCACGCGGTTCACGGGAGAAGACATCAGCATGCTGACGGCTGGAGGCACGAGTACGTGCGAGGCTAGCAGTGAAAAATTCTTGATCCCCATGCGCGCTGCCTGCCATACAACAGCGGCGTTGGGTGGCGCAGTCGTTTCAAATCCGATACCGAAGAAGACCACTTCCCGTGTGGGATTTTCACGAGCAATCTTCAGGCTCTCCAGCGGAGAGTAGGCCATACGCACATCGCCGCCGCGAGCTTTTACATGCAGCAGGTCTGTGGCTGAGCCCGGAACGCGCAGCATGTCGCCGTAGGAGACGAGGATGACTTCGGGGCGCTCGGCCAGCGCCACAGCCTTATCAATCGTTTCCAGCGGAGTGACGCAGACCGGGCAGCCGGGGCCGTGGACCATCTCCATCTTCTGCGGCAGCAATTCGTCGATGCCATAACGCATCAGCGTGTGGGTCTGTCCGCCGCAAACCTCCATCAAGACCCAGGGGCGGGTGGCGATGCGGTTCAGGCGGGCTACAAGCGCGTGGGCCAGCTTTTCGTCGCGATACTCGTCGATGTACTTCATTGTTTAGCCTCGATGGGGCACACAATAGCGGCGGGGGTGGCGGAATCGGGCTTGAGGCCTAATTCTTCGTCGATCGCGCCTATTTCTTCCAGATACTGATAGGTCTTATGGGCCTCTTCCTCGTCAATCTTGCTGATCGCAAATCCAACGTGGACAAGGACATAGTCGCCAACCTGAGCCTCGGGGAGGAAGTCCAGGCAGGCCTCGCGAGTAATGCCGCCGAACTGCACTCTACCCGTCAAAACTCCGCCGTTTTCGCTCTTTTCGACCAGTTTTCCAGGGATTGCGAGACACATAGCAGGACCTCATTTCAGGATGTCGCCAAGGCTGACCCAAAGGCCAAGGAGCGACTTCGAGAATCATTCTAACGTTCTGAAAGACGACTGATATGTGATCCATATCACCGTGCAAAACCACGTTACACCCCACTATGGACGTGTGGGCGCATAAGAATTACAAATAAGTGTCACGCGCAGGCGCCCTTCTCAACGATCGCGCGGCCCGCAGGAGCCTGAAAATGAACTGGCAGCTCGAACTGGCTCTCGTCTCATGCGCGCTGCTCGGACTCAGGCATGGTTTCGACTACGACCACCTGGCCGCCATCTCTGACATTACAGCCGTGCAACGCTCATGGAAGCGAGGGATGCGGCTGGGCATGACCTACGCGCTGGGGCATGCACTTACGGTCGTAGTGCTGGGCGCGGCCGTGATCATGCTGCATATCCGGCTGCCGGAGAAGCTGGATGCCTGGACGGAGAAGCTGATCGGAGTAACGCTTATCGTTCTGGGGATCGGCGTAGTCGCGAGCCTGATGAAGCACAACCACTCCCACTCGAGGGTGCAGAGCCGACTGGCGGTCCTGATCTCGGGAATCAACTGGGCGTGGTGGCGGATCAAGGTGCTGGTGCGGCCGGAGACGCCTGCTCCTGCCCCATTCACATGGGACTACAACGGCGGTTCAGTTTTCGGGATCGGCGTGATTCATGGGCTGGGCGCTGAGACGCCGAGTCAGTTGATGCTCTTCCTGCTTACCGCCTCTCTTGGTGGCACCGCCAAAGGATTCATGGGCTTGGCGGCATTTGCGCTTGGCCTGATCGTGATGAACACCCTGATGACTGCTTCGCTGGGCGGAATCTTTGGAGCCAGTTCGCATCGTCCGCGGCTATGTCGTGGAGTGGCGTGGGCGGGCGCAATTTACAGCGTGGCGGTCGGCGTCGTCTTCCTGCTGGGATCTTCCGCGAAGCTTCCTGCGCTTGGCTAGCGCGCAAGTCGATTTGGCGTGGTAGCGTATTTGCACCCCCTGGAATACGGCGTCCGCCATAGCAGCAATCCTGCCCTTTAGCAGCGTGACGGCTGTCACGGCCTAAAGCGTGCTTCGCAAGCTATAAATCCCTTGAGGCCTTCTATACACGCCCTTTGGGGCCGGGCTCCGCGTTTTGAAACGTCACACCCGCCTGGAAAGCTCGTTGAATTCCGGGTATTTGGACGGACGGGTAAGGCCGCCGGTCCCTGAATGCTGCAGGTAACCCGCAGGAGGAAATGTGCAAGCTTATCAAATGCCGCCACTGCCATCCGACGACAAGCGGTGGAAGATTGTGAACGGAACCATGCGCCGCCACGGCTATGCTCGCCAGGCGCTGATCGAGACACTCCACACAGTACAGTCTTCGTTTGGATTTCTTGACGATGATTCCATCAAGTTTGTCGCAAAGTCACTCCGCGTGCCGCTGAGCCAGGCGTATGGAGTAGTGACCTTCGACCACCACTTCAGCATGAAGCCGCCTGCTGATCACACCTGCACGGTCTGCACGGGTACGGCCTGCTACATTCGCGGAGCTGACAAGCTGGTTGCGGATGGAGAGAAATTCCTCGGCATCAAGCAGGGCGAAACCACCAAGGACGGCAAGATCGCTTTGATGGCGGTACGTTGCGTGGGTGCCTGCGGTCAGGCTCCTGTGGCATTGATTGATGGTGAACTCGTCGTGCGCGTTGAGTCGGCAGCGATGGTGGAACAGCTTGAAAGGTGGCAAGCCTGATGAATATTGAAGAACTGGAACAGATTGCCGAAAACGCGAAGCAGGAACACCAGAAGTATGACTACGAAGTGAATGTCTGCATGGCGATGGGCTGCATGTCCCAGCACAGCGACAAGATCAAGGATGAGCTGGTCAAGAAGGCAGAGGCATCCGGCAAGAAGGTGCTGGTTCGCAGCCGTCGGTTGCCTGGGACCATGCGCAGCGGGCCCGCTGGTTCAGGTCGATCCGCACGGATGTGATGTATGGATCCGTGAAGCCGGAAGACGCAGGACGCATCATCGATAGTCTTGCCAAGGAGCCGGTCAAAGAACTGACTTGCGATCTGCGAGATTATTTCGACGACCAGGTCCACGTGGTGCTTGAGAACTCCGGCCACATCGATCCGGAACAGATCGAGGACTACATCGCCGCCGATGGCTACAAGGCTCTGGTGAAGGCGCTGACGGAGATGATCCCGCACGACGTCGTCGATCAGATTTCCAAGAGCGGGCTGCGCGGCCGCGGCGGCGGCGGGTATCCGACGGGGCTGAAGTGGAGCACGGTGGCCAAGGCCATGGCGAACGCAGAAGTATGTCATCTGCAACGCCGACGAAGGCGATCCCGGAGCATTCATGGATCGCAGCGTGCTGGAAAGCGATCCGCATCGCGTGCTTGAAGGCATGGCGATCGCGGCCTACGCGGTCGGCGCCAGCAAGGGATTCATCTACGTGCGCGCCGAGTATCCGCTGGCGATTCAGCGCCTGAAACGGCCATTCGAGCAGGCACGACGCCGCGGCCTGCTGGGCAACAACATCTGCGGCACCGATTTCAACTTCGACATCGAGATCCGCCTCGGCGCCGGCGCATTCGTCTGCGGCGAAGAGACGGCGCTGATCGCCTCGATCGAAGGCAAGCGCGGCACACCGCGCCGCGTCCGCCCTTCCCGGCGGTAGTCGGGCTTGTGGGGCAAGCCCGACGCTGATCAACAACGTCGAGACCTTCGCCAACATCGCTCCGATCATTCGCAACGGCGCCGAGTGGTTCGCCGCCATCGGCACGGAGAAGAGCAAGGGCACCAAGGTCTTCGCCTTGACCGGCAAGATTGCCAATACCGGCCTGATCGAAGTGCCGATGGGCATCACGCTGCGCGAGATCATCTTCGAAATCGGCGGCGGCATTCCCGACGGCCACAAGTTCAAGGCCGTGCAGACCGGCGGACCTTCCGGCGGTTGCATTCCTGAAGCAGTGCCTGGACCTGCCGGTGGATTACGAATCGCTGCGGCCCAGTCGGCTCGATCATGGGCTCGGCGGCATGATCGTCATGGACGACACCTCGTGCATGGTGGACGTGGCCACGCTTCTTCATGGAATTCTGCATGAGCTGAATCCTGCGGCAAGTGCATTCCCTGCCGCGCAGGAACAGCGCAGATGTTTGGATTACTGACCAAGATTTGCGATGGAGAAGGCTACCTACGCGGATCTCGACCTGTTGATTGATCTCTGCGACTTATCAAGGACACCAGCCTTTGCGGCCTTGGTATGACCGCCCCCAACCCGGTGCTCAGCACAATTCGCTACTTCAAGAATGAGTACATCGATCACATAGAGAACAAGCGTTGTGCTGCCGGCGTATGTGCGATGCACGCCGTGGCCGTGGAGGTGGAGGCATGAGTACTGCGGTCGACGTCAAAACACTAATCATCGATGGGGAAGACGTAAGCGCACGCGCTGGTCAGACCATCCTCGAAGTGGCCCGGGAGAACGGTATCAATATTCCGACTCTCTGCCATCTGGACGGCCTGAAGGATGTGGGTGCGTGTCGCCTTTGCCTGATAGAGATCAAGGGCCTCAACAAGCTGCTTCCCGCCTGCGTCGCAACCGTAGAAGAGGGCATGGAAGTCACCACCAATTCAGAAAAACTGCAGAAGTATCGCCGCACGATTCTGGAGATGCTGTTTGCCGAGCGCAACCACATTTGTTCGGTGTGCGTTGCCAACGGGAATTGCGAATTGCAATCGACAGCGCAGAGCCAGGGATTGACCCATGTACGACTTCCCTACCGCACGCCCACGCTTACGGTGGATGCATCGCACGAGCGCTTTGTTGCGGATCACAATCGCTGCATTCTGTGCACCCGCTGCGTGCGTGTTTGCGCCGAGGTTGAAGGCGCACACGTGTGGGACGTGATGGGCCGCGGCATCGACTCGATCGTGATTACCGACCTGCACGAGCCATGGGGTTCGTCTTCCTCCTGCACGCGCTGCGGGAAGTGCGTCCAGGTGTGCCCGACCGGCGCTCTGTTTGATAAGAGCAGGGTCGGAGTTCCGCATCCCAAGCATCCTGACTTCCTGATTAACCTGAGTTTGATGAGGGAGAAGGACAATGAGCAAAATCAAGGTGGCAACAGTCTGGCTGGATGGCTGCTCGGGATGCCATATGTCATTTCTTGACATGGACGAGCGCCTGATCGAATTGAGCAGTCAATTCGACCTCGTATTTAGTCCAATCGTGGACTTCAAAGTATTTCCGGAAAACGTGGATGTCGCCCTGGTCGAGGGTGCAGTATCGAGCGACGAAGATGAGCACAAGATTCGCCACATTCGCAAGCACACCAAGCTGCTGATTGCGATGGGCGATTGTGCGGTCGCTGGTAACGTGCCATCCATGAGAAATCAATTCGGCGTGCAGGCCATCACCGACCGTGCATTCTTTGACACCGCCACTTTGAACCAGCAGGTCCCCTGCAAGCTGGTTCCCAAGCTGAACGCGAGAGTGCGCCCGGTTCACGAATTTGTGCCCGTGGACGTCTTTCTGCCGGGTTGCCCTCCCTCGGCGGACACTTTCTACACGGTGCTCAGTGAGCTGCTGGCCGGCCGTACGCCAGACATCGCAAGCCTAACCCGCTTTGGTGCATAGGAGATTTCCCCATGTCGCAAACAATTACGATCGATCCGGTAACACGTCTTGAAGGCCACGGCAAAATTACGCTGAAGGCCGGCGACGACGGAGCCATCAATGAGGCTTTCTTCACCGTCACCCAGGTGCGCGGTTTTGAAAAATTCTGCGAGGGACGTCCGTTCTACGAAATGCCGAGCCTGATGGCGCGCATCTGCGGCATCTGCCCGGTCAGCCACCTCATCGCGTCTGCAAAGGCCTGCGAGTCCATCATGTCGGTCCAGATTCCGCATACGGCCGCGCAGTTGCGTCGCATGCTGAACTTGGCACAGACCGTGCAGTCGCACGCGCTGAGCTTCTTCTACCTCTCCTCGCCTGACCTGCTGCTGGGCATGGATGCCGATCCTGCGGTGCGGCACCTGTTTGGCGTAGTGGCGGCAAAGCCGGAGCTAGGTCGCGGCGGCGTTGCCCTGCGGCGCTTTGGTCAGCACATTATTGAGCTGCTGGGCAAGAAGCGCATTCATCCCGGATGGGTGATTCCCGGCGGCGTCACGGAGCCGCTCTCGAGCGCTCACCGCGACGAAATTCTGACAATGATCCCCGAGGCATACAAGAACATCAAGTACGCGTTGAACTGGTACAAGCAGATCGTTCCGAACTTCAAGGATGAGATCGAAGTATTCGCGAATTTTCCGTCGCTGTTCCTTGGGCTGGTCAATGAAGACGACAGCGTGGAATTTACAGATGGGGCGCTGAGGTTGATTGATGCCGAAGGCAACATCCTGAAGGACGGGATTCATGCGGCACAGTTCGAAGACAACTTCGGCGAAGCTGTCGAGCCTTACTCCTTCGTGAAGTTCCCCTACTACAAGCCACTTGGCTATCCCCAGGGCAGCTATCGCGTAGGCCCGCTGGCACGGCTGAACATTGCCAAGACCATGGGCACACCTCTGGCGGATCAAGAGCTGATTGAGTTCAAGAAGCTGTCGAATGGGCCGGTGCTGGGGTCGTTCCATTACCACTATGCCCGCCTCATCGACATCCTGTATGGCATTGAGATGATCGAGCGCATCCTCAGCGATCCGCTTATCCTTGACACGCATGTGCGGGCAACCGCCGGCGTCAATCGCCTTGAGGGCGCAGGCGTCGCGGAAGCTCCTCGCGGCACCCTAATGCATCACTACAAGGTGGATGACAAGGGTCAGATGCTGCACGCCAATCTGGTAATCGCGACGGGCCAAAATAATAACGCGATGAACCAGGGCGTTCTGCAGACCGCACAGAAATATGTGAACGGGACCAAGCTGGAACAGGGCATGCTGAACCGTGTGGAAGCTGTCATCCGCACCTTCGATCCCTGCCTTAGTTGCTCGACACATGCTTTTGGACAGATGCCGCTGTCGATTGAGCTGGTCGCGCCGGATGGTTCGAGGCTCGACGAGATTCACCGCTAGATCGCTTTGTAGATCGCTGAAGTGCTTCGCAGCCGTTTCCCTTCGGAACGGCTGCTTCCTTTTGCGCTATCCTCAGCAGAGTATCTGGAGATCCTGATGCAGCGGCAACTCGTGCTGGCCTGTGGCAACACGCTGCGGGGAGATGATGGTGTGGGCTGGAAGATTGCCGAGACGCTGGAGAGTGATCCTACGCTGAGCACGGTTCGCGTAAGGATCGCGCAACAGTGGACGCCGGAGATGGCCGAAGAGATCAGCGAATGCGATGTCGTCGTCTTCGTGGACTGCTCAGCTATTTCAGAGCCGGGTGCAGTTTCTGTGATCCCGGTGGAGACCGCGCAAAGCAGCGTAGGCAGTCTGACCCACAACGTCACGCCCGGCTCATTGCTGGCTATGTCCCTTGAGCTTTATGGAAGGATTCCTGCACGCGCCGTCGCCGTCACGGTTGGGGGCAAGTCCTTCGAGCTTGCCGAAGGACTTACTGGACCGGTTGAAGTTGCTATCCCGCTGGCCGTGGGCGCTATTCAGCAGGTGCTAAGCCAAGGTTAGCGATCTGTGCAGGAGTAGCAGGGATCGATCGACGCCTGGATCAGTGGAGCATCCGCCAGTTCCGCACCCAAAACCGAGAAGCGAACTGTCGGCATATTCATGAACGTTGGCGTCCTCACCCTCACTCGTGCCGGGGTGTCGGTGCCATTCGATGTGACCGAGTAGAAGACCTCGCCACGCGGCGCCTCGATGCGGCTGACCGCCATCCCCACCGGGAACTTTACGCGAGATGGATCCATGGCACGGAAGGGGCCTTCGGGCAGATTCTTGATGGCCTGGCGCAAAATCTTGCAGCTCTCGAGCATCTCCAACGCCCGCACGATTACGCGGGCACGCACGTCGCCCTCGGTCTGCACAGGAACGCTGAATTCGAACTGGTCATACGCTGAGTAGGGGGCGTCGCGGCGCAAATCCTTATCCACGCCCGATGCCCTTGCAAGGGGTCCAAGTATTCCCATGGCGACCGCCTGCTGATTGGTGAGAACGCCAATTCCCGCGCAGCGCGATTGCACCGTGGGGTCCTGCGTGAAGACCGGGATGATCTCGCGGTTAATCTCCTCTTCGAGAACGAGGATGGACTTGAGCACCGCGTCGGTGTCGGTGATGTCGCGATTCACGCCGCCAAAGCAGTTCATGCCGTAATTTACGCGGTTGCCGGAGATCATCTCCAGCGCGTCCATTACCTTTTCGCGAATGGCAAAGCAGCTCATGAACATCGTCTTGAAGCCCATCAGCTTGGCGGCAATCCCCGCCCACAGTATGTGCGAGTGCAGACGTTCCAGTTCCGAGACAATGACGCGGATGTACTGCGCGCGTACCGGCGTGTTGAGACCGGCGATCTTCTCCACCGCCATGCAAAACGTAAGTGAGTGAACGTTGGAGCAGATGCCGCACACGCGCTCCACCAGCGTGATTGCCTGATAGTAGTTGCGCCGCTCAGCGAGAAATTCGATACCGCGAAAGTTGAAGCCGACGTGCAGAATTGCCTCGCTGACGGTTTCGCCTTCGCAAAGCAGATCAAGCTTGTAGGGCTCTTCGAGGGCAGGATGATAGGGACCGATGGGGATGCGATAGCTCATTCTGTGCCGCCTTTATGCAGGTTGATTCCGATTTCGTCCCCCATCCTCAACATCAGCGGCATGGTGTCCACGCGCCCGGGAAACTCCACTGCGAAGTATTCGTGGATCTCGCGTTCCGCCCAATCCGCCGCGGGGCAGATGTCTGCGATGCTGTCGATCAGCTTGCCATCCGCAATCGTTGACAAGGTCACCACCTGACTGCTCAGGTCCCAGTGGTAGTCCATGCGAAGTTCGTGACTGGGAAGCTCGGTGGCCGCCAGCGTGATGAGCCGGGCATTCTCAGCGAGCATTCGGGAGGCTGCCGGACGAACCTCCGCCTTGGTCATCGTGCCCCACCACGATCCGTTCTTCTGCTCCCAGCTCTCGCTGAGCTTTAGATCAAGAAGGATCTCGTTGAATTCAGCTATTGATGTTGCCACGGTAATTCCGCCTTTCGATGTCTTGCGCTCACGGCTTCGCGCTGCGCTGCCGTTGATGCGAGCCCACACTGCAACCCTAGACCGACTGTTCCGCCGTCTTGATAATTGCCGGCTGGTTGTCGGCTTTCGTTTCCACTTGCGACACTGCTTCGTCTGCCGCAACAGACACCTTCTTGATAACCGGTTCAGTCACCTCTGCCGGAGCCGCTACCGGGACCTTCGCTGCGTCGCTAGCTGCACTCGCGACTGGCGCGGCCTTCACGGGACGCTTGCGAGTCAGGTTCCACTCCTGCTTCAGTTCGCCCTCGACTCCATAAACCGGCGGTAGCCCGGCTTCCATCGTCAGGACATGCAGCTTGCACCGCTCGATACAGCGGCCGCAGAAGGTGCACTTGCCGGCATCGTATTTCCATTGATACTTATCGCCATCCCGATGAACTTCCATCGCGCAGGAAGGGCAACTGTAGGCGCACTGACCGCACCCGACGCAACGCTCTTCGTCGATGTGGACAAGGCCGCGATAGCCGCCGTTGTGCTGCTGCTTTTCCGGAAAGGGTGCCGTGAGCGTCCCTCGCTTCAGATTGTCCAGAATCAGGCGCAGGATGTTCATGACTTCAGCCTCATAAAGAGCGATGACGATACGGCCAGCACCGTAAGAACCAGCGCCCACCTCCAGTAGAAGCGGATCGAGCGTTTCAGCGTGAGGCGGGCTGTCCCGGCAGCAACAGCCGCCAGCGTCAGCACCAGGCCAAACGAAACGATTACAAACATGGGAACGTGGAACCACCAGGCTCCGCCGCGCGGCAGGATCAGCGTAGCTACCAGGCCGGTGAGTGCGAGCCACTCCAATCCGTGCGCCAGTTCCCACATGGCCAGCTCAGGGCCCGCATATTCTGTCAGCGGCCCGGAGTAAATCTCCTGTTCGGCGCTTGAGGTCGAGAAAGGATTCAAGTGGAGTTTTGCCGGGATGCAGATCAGGATTCCGATAACTCCGAGCCAGTGTCCGGGGTTCATCGAAGCTCCGGCAACGTCGGCTAGGCGGTAAGTGTGTTCCACGACCGCGATGGTAGTAAAAGCCAGCAGGAAGACAAGGTTGTTGGAGACGCTCAGCACTGCTTCGCGCGTTGAACCAATTTCGCCGTAGAGCGACCCTGACGTGAAGCCCGCAAGGATGAGGCACACAGAGGGCATTTCAAGTAGCGCAACCAGCAGAATGACATCGCCGGCGAATCCGGCGCTACCAGGAAGAACTGGCAGCAGCACGATCGCGCCCACCATCGACACGATGGCGATCATGGGCCACAGGTTCAGCATCGTACCCTGAATTCCCGGGCGCACTGGAGGCCGCTTGCCCATCAGCTTGACGAAGTCGTACATGGGCTGCAGCAGCGGGGGACCGATGCGCCGCTGCATGCGGGCAACAGCTTTGCGCTCGCCCCACATAAATAGCCACGCCGCAGGAATAGCGAAGAGCAGCCCGGGAAAGATGAGGAATCGCAGCAGAGCCATAGTCAAAGTCATTGCTGGGGCTCTCCTTCGCTGGACTCAGGAACGCCGCGGGCGGCGAGGATTCCGGCTGCGCGCGCGATTCCTGCGATGATGGCGTCTGGATGAGGCGGGCAACCCGGCACAAATACATCAACCGGAATGTGGCGGTTGAGCGGGCCGGCGACTACCGGGCTACCGGCAAAGACGTTGCACGACGCGGGGCATGAGCCGAGAGCGACTACAGCCTTTGGGTGGCAGACCTGTCCGTAGACGGTGCGAACCGCTTCCAGTGAGTTGCGCGTTACCGGTCCAGTGACGCACAGGATGTCGGCGTGACGGGGACTGCCTTCCACATGGATGCCGAGCTGTTCGACGTCATAACGCGGCGCGAGTGAAGCAATGAGCTCGATGTCGCAGCCATTGCAGCTCCCCGTGTTCATATGAAAGAGCCAGGGACTCTTGCTCCGGCATTTATTGATGAAGCGCTTCACGAAGCTCATCGTATCCCTCGAATCAGCGCTGGAAGCGAGTCAGGCCATAGCCCGCCAACCAGCAGAATTACAATCAGCGCTCCTACGGTTGCGCCGAAGAGTAGCGATTCCCTGCTCGTCTTTGTGCCGGAATCAGTGGGTGGTGGTCCCCACCAGAATCGGCTCAGGGCCAGAACGTAGGAGATCAGCGAGAACATCGACGACAGGACGAAGGCGACCAGAACCCACGGTCCGGCTTGCGCAGCGGTCTCGTAGAGTCTCCAGCGCCCAGCGAAACCTAGCGTCGGAGGCACGCCCAGCATCGCGAGCATGCCGAAGACAAATGCGGTGGCGCTAAGTGGATAGCGCGACGCCAATCCGCGGCTCTCGTTAGTAAGCGCGCTGTCAGCTTCCGGAATGCTTAGCGAGGCGAAGAGCAAAGCTTTCGCAAGCGAATGCACGACTGCCGCAAATAACGCGCCCTTCAGACCGATGATTGTGGTGGAGGCGACGCCCAAGGTCAGGAAGCCAATATCTTCAATTGTGGAGAGGGCCAGCAGGCGCTTGAGATTCCGTTGCGCCAGCATCAGGATTGAGGCCAGCAGTGCGGAGGCGATCGCTGCACCAAGCCACAGCCCATGCGGAGTCAGCACCCAGGGATTAGTTTGCGCGACAATATACAGCTCGCCGAATGCGGCTATGTCTACCACCGCGATGATGAGTCCGGTGACCAGGGCAGGAAGTTCTTCCGCGATCTGCGGCAGCCACAGGAACAACGGGACGATGGCGAGCTTAAGGAAGAATCCGCAGATCAGCAGTGCTCGTGCGCCTTCAGAATGGCCTGACTCGAGCAATATGGAGCCGCCTACCAGACCGACGGATGAGATTGCCACTGCCGCCAGATAGGTCCAGGTCGCGAGCTTCGAGCCAATACAACGCCAGACGAGGAATACCGCGAGCCACGCTGAAAGCTCCAGCAGCGTCAGCCGGATGGTAGGCGAAGAGACAAACATACCTGCCACAGCGCTTAGTCCGCTCAACGCCATCAACGGAGCCAGGCGTCTCCACGCGGGGATGATCAGTGCGCACACACACAGCGCACAAAATGCTACGGCGCACGATTCAATCAGCAGAGCGGGCATTCCGGGATTGGCAACGCCGGTCGAGATGGCCACGGGCTGCGCCAGCCAGCGGACGCCGCAGAATAGCAGCGCGACGATGGCCGCCGTCCACGCGATGGCGTTCTTCTCCGCAGACTTCACAGCTTTATGAAGGATCTCAGCGACGAGTTGCAAGCCAGACCAGAGTCCGAGGTAGTAGCGATCGACATCCAGGATGCGAAATATAGGGGCGAAGTGGTTCTTCAAGATCGCTGAAAATTCGCTTGCCGGCAGCCTGCCCGGACCGGGCATCGACTCTCCGCCGGTAAATACGCCGGGCGATCCAGCGAGGGCGAACTGCCCTTGAACCACTACTGCGCGAGAGGAGCCCTCCATTGCGTAGACGAGTGCGCCGACAGCCGCAGACATGAATACGAGGATCAGGCCGCCGGCTGTCCACCAGCCGCCTGCCGAGCTTGACAGGCCAAACCACGTAACCCGAACCGTCTCGAGGCCCAGTACCGGAAGAATCGGATTGATGACGAAGCGAACCGCAATTTGTGGCGCTACACCCAGCACCAGCGTTCCTGCGGTAAACAGCCCCATCGCCCAGACCATTGACCGTGGAGATTCGTGAGCGTGCTCAGTCTCAGCGGTTGCCGGTCCCAGGAACACGGCGCTCGTCGCCTTGATGCACATGAACACTGTGCCAACGCTGGCAATCCAGGCCGCCAGGGCCGGGACGATGTATCCCGCCTGCAATGCGGCGGTGTAGAGCAGCCACTTGCTGGCAAAGCCGCTCATCAAGGGGATGCCCATCATGGCGCCCGCGTTGATCAGCCAGAAGAATGTTGTACGCGGCATCAGGCGAGAAAGGCCACCGAGGCGGTCCATATCACGCGTACCTGCACCATGCTGTACTGAGCCGGCAGCGAGGAACAGGCCACCTTTGAAAAAGCTGTGATTCAGGCAATGCAGCAATCCTGCGGCGATGCCGAGCGGCGTGCCCATGCCGATGCCGAGGATCATGTATCCGATCTGGCTGACGGTGGAGAAGGCCAGCATGCGCTTCAGATCCTGCTGGACCATCGCGTAAGCTACGCCGACCATCATCGTTACAACGCCAGTCCCCATCATGATGGCTCCCCATGACGCGTGCCAGGGAGCGAAGCTATGCATGCGCGCGGCCAGATATACGCCAGCCTTCACGTAGCAGGCCGCATGCAGCAACGCGCTGACAGGAGTAGGCGCCGCCATTGCTTCGGGAATCCATGTATGCAGCGGAAACTGCACGGACTTCGCCGCCAGCGCGATCAGCATCAGGGCGAAGACGCCGCCCGAGAATGCCTGCGCAACCGCGGGATCGGTCCAGAGAGCGCTGCCGGTTCTGCCGTAGATCATCAGAATTGCGGCCAGCAGACCGTAGCCCGCCAGGTGCGTCATCAGCAGCACTTTGCGGGAACCCGCGACCGCCTCCGGATCCTTGTACCAGAAGCCGACCAGGCTGAACGAGCAGAGCCCCATCATTTCCCAGCAAAGATAGAAAACGAACAGGTTCGCGCTATAGACCAGGCCGACCATGCCACAGATAAAGGTCAGCATCAACGCGTAGAAGCGCGTGGCCGATGGATCCTTGGCCATGTAATCAATGGAATAGAACAGAACGATCAGGCCGAGCCCCGTTCCCATGAGCGCGAACATCGCGCTGAGCGCATCGACATGCAACACAATCGACAGGGGACCGTCCCAGGGGAGCGCGGCCAGATCGATTGCCGCCCCATTGCGAACCAGCGGAAAGACCGCAAGGACTGCCGCCAAGCTCGGGAGGCAGCATAGAACGGCAAGAATGCCCTTCCCCCGCGAGGTGAGCACTCTCACCAGCAAGAGCTGGAGAACCACTCCCACAATCAAAGCGCAGGGGGCGATCATCACCAGCATCTCGGGAGTTAATCTCATAGCCGACTCCACTCCGTAAGTTGATAAAAAATCAGAGGAAGCAAACCGGCCTTCGGTCTTGACTGTCGATCCAGGCTTGCTAATCCGTGTATGATTCTCGGCTTTGCGGAGTACACCTGACTGTGAGTTCCATCACACTCGTGCAAGGAATTTCAAGACTTCGAAGAGAGTCCTGGATGATTTCAATCCAAAGCGGAAGCAATCACAATTTCGCAACATATAGGGCGTAAATAGGCGGGGAAAGCGATGGTTGTTGCAAGAAAAAACCACCACGACCAGTGAAGTGCGTCGTGGTGGTGATGTTCCACAAGAATTGCGTCGTCGCCTTTACTGCAGCGTCGTAGGCTTTTCGAGGGTGTACGAACTCAGTGTCTTAATGTAGTTGCCGCGCTCGAAAGCCGAAGTATCCGGCACCGAGCGTCTGCTGAGACTGCCCCGCATCTGGCGAATCGATTCGTATTCGTGCTCGGTCATCCAGCGAACAACCTGCTCGGTCAGGCTCGTCAGGTGATCGATGCCCTGCACGTGCAGTGCGGATGCCATCATCGCTACCTGGGAACCCGCCATCATTGCTTTGAGGACGTCTTCCGAAGTGTGGATGCCGCCGGTGATCGCAAGATCGGCCTTCACGTGGCTGAAGAGGATCGCGACCCAGTGCAGACGGAGAAGCAGTTCCTCTGAAGTGCTGAAGTGCAAGCTTGGCACGACATCGAGGTTCTCGATGTCGAAGTCCGGCTGATAGAAGCGGTTGAAGAGGACAAGTCCGTCCGCCCCCACCGTATCCAACTGGGCTGCGAGGTTGGGAATGCTGGTGTAGAAGGGAGAGAGCTTGACGGCGACGGGAATAGTAACTGCAGCCTTGACCTGGCGAACCAGTTCGATCAACCCTTTCTCCACATCGGTGCTTGCAATCAAGGGATCGGTGGCCAGCGAATAGGTGTTCAGTTCGAGCGCGTCCGCGCCAGCCTGTTCTATCTCCTTGGCAAAGCGAACCCAACCCCTCGCGGTCGCGCCATTGAGGCTCGCCAGGATCGGAATACTGATGCGCTCTTTGCCCGCGAAGACCTGCTAAGGTAGGCATCCTGGCCCTGCCGGTAGTCTTCTATACCGGGAAGAAATTGAGGGACTCGGCGAACGAATCGGTGCCACGAGAGAGGTCACTGTCCAAAGCGTTACTCTCCAGCGCAAGCTGCTCTTCGAAGATGGAAGGGAGACGACTACAGCCGCCGCCCCACCTTCTTCCAGCCGTCGAATATTATCCAGCGATTCGGTCAGCGGTGAAGAAGAAACGACAAGTGGACTCTTCAGTTTCAAGCCAAGATACGTGCTGCTCAGGTCAACCATTAGTTCCCTCCCGTGCCCAAGGGCGCGACCTTGCCTTCTTGTTCAGGTGGAGCAATGTTCGGAGATGCGGCCCGTCCCGGCATCGCCGCGCGACCAGAGTAGACTCTCCACGCCCGCTCGACATCGTCCTGCGCCTCCTGTAGCAGTTGCTTCGCGACTTCTGGGTGACTGCGAGCAAGCATGGTGTAGCGAGCCTCGTGGTAGCTGTACTGCTTCAACGCAATCGTCGGAGCCTTCGAGTCGAGTTGGAAGGGGTTCTTACCCTCGTCACGGAGTGCGGGGTTGTAACGCATCAGAGGCCAGTAGCCGGAAAGAACCGCATTCTTCTGCTGCTCCATGCCGTAGGTAAGGTCATAACCATGCGCGATGCAGTGGCTGTAGGCGATGATGATTGCCGGCCCATCGTACGCTTCTGCTTCCTGGAAGGCCTTTACCGTCTGCATGTCGCTGCCGCCCATCGCGACGCGCGCCACGTAGACTGAGCCATAGCTGACAGCTTCCATTGCCAGGTCCTTCTTGGCGTTGGGTTTGCCTCCCTCGGCGAACTTGGCAACTGCACCTCGCGGCGTGGCCTTCGACATCTGCCCGCCGGTGTTCGAATACGTCTCGGTATCGAGCACCAGCACTTTGACGTTCTGGCCCGATCCCAGCACATGATCAAGGCCACCAAAGCCGATATCGTAAGCCCATCCATCGCCACCGACGATCCAGACGCTCTTGCGCACCAGAGAGTCGGCGACCGCAGAGCAGGGCACGGGCTTCCGTCAGAGTCCACCGTCCGACAGCTTTCTCGAATCGCCCGCACGCGCTCGCGCTGGGCTTCAATCTCGATCTCCTCGGTCGATTGGTCGGCGGTCAAGGTCGCGGTCACCAGTTCGTCTCCCAGAGCGGGTGCGAGCCGCCCGAGAAGCTTCTCGGCATACCCTTTCTGTTGGTCCAACGCCAGCCGCATGCCCATGCCGAACTCGGCATTGTCTTCGAACAGCGAATTAGACCAGGTGGGACCGCGTCCGCTCCTTGTTCGTCGTGTAGGGCGTAGTGGGCAGGTTACCGCCATAGATCGAGGAACAGCCAGTGGCGTTGGCAATATACAGCCGGTCGCCGAAGAGCTGGGTCAGCAACTTCAAGTAAGGCGTTTCACCGCAACCGGCGCAAGCACCCGAGAATTCAAACAAGCGGATCGAGGAGTTGAATATCCTTGACCTGCGTGTGTGAGAGCCGATTGCGATCCACAGAAGGCAGAGCCACGAAGAAGCTCCAGTTCGTCGCTTCAGCCTCGCGCAAGTGGCGCCTGCATCTCCATATTGATTGCCTTGTGCTTGGCTTCGCTCTTGCTCTTGACCGGGCAGATCTCCACGCACAGCTTGCAGCCGGTGCAGTCCTCCGGCGCCACCTGCAGCGTGTAGAGCTCCTGGTCCATGTTCTTCCACTTGGGCTTGGCGCTCTTGAAGGTCGCCGGCGCCATTGGCCAGCAAAGCGGTGTCGTACACCTTGGCGCGAATTACCGCGTGCGGGCAAACCATGCACGCACTTGCCGCACTGGATGCAAAGCTCTTCGTCCCATACCGGAATCATTTGCGCGATGTTGCGCTTCTCCCATTGCGCAGTGCCAGTCGGGAACGTTCCGTCCGGCAGGAAGCGCGCTGACCGGAAGATCGTCGCCATGACCATTCGCAATCATGCCGAGTACGTCGCGCACAAACGCTGGAGCCTTGGCTGGGATGGCCGGCAGAATTTCGAAGTTCGCCGTAACAGTCGCCGGAACCTGTACCTGGTGAAGATGCGCGAGAGCCGCGTCCACCGCAGCGAAGTTCTGCTGCACAACCGCGTCGCCGCGCTTGCCATAGGTCTGCTTGATGTACTTCTTGATCTGCTCGATCGCCTCTTCGCGCGGAAGAATGCCGCTGATCGCGAAGAAGCATGTCTGCATGATCGTGTTGATGCGGTTGCCCATTCCTGCATCGCGGGCAACGTTGTATCCGTCGATCACGTAGAACTTCAGCTGCTTCTTGATGATCTCGGCCTGCGTCTTGCGCGGAACATGCGCCCAGATATCTTCAGCACTGTAGGGCGAATTCAGAAGGAAGACTGCGCCGGGAGCAGCCGCAGCCACGATGTCCATTCTCTCAAGGAAGGAGAACTGGTGGCACGCCACGAAGTTTGCCTTGGTGATGAGATAGGTGGAGCGGATAGGCTCGGGTCCGAAACGCAGGTGCGAAGTCGTCACCGAACCAGACTTCTTCGAGTCGTAAACGAAGTAGCCCTGTGCGTAGTTGGGAGTGTTGCTGCCGATGATCTTGATGGAGTTCTTGTTGGCGCCCACCGTGCCGTCCGAACCCAGTCCGTAGAAGAGTGCGCGCACTGTGCGCGGGCTCTCGGTGGAGAAGTCAGGATCGTAGCTGATGCTGGTGTGCGTAACATCGTCGTCGATGCCGACAACAAAGTGATTCTTAGGCTGCGGTTTTGCCAGCTCGTCGAATACACCCTTGACCATGGCCGGCGTAAATTCCTTTGACGACAGCCCGTAACGTCCTGCGATGATCCGCGGCATGGTCTCGAATGGCGACCTGCCCTCGGCAAATGCTTCGCCAAATGTTGTGACCACATCCATATAGAGAGGATCGCCAATAGCACCGGGCTCCTTAGAGCGGTCCAGTACAACGATCTTCTTGGTGGTCTTCGGCAACGCGCTCAGGAAGGCCTCGGCTGAGAAGGGCCGGAACAAGCGAACCTTCAACAGGCCGATCTTCTCGCCCTGCGCGACCAGGTACTCGATCGCTTCTTCAGCGGCACCCGCGCCAGATCCCATCAGGATGACAACCTTCTCCGCGTCGGGTGCGCCAACGTAATCGAACAGGTTGTACTTGCGGCCAGTCTGCTGCGCAAAGCGATCCATCACATCCTGCACAATCGTCGGGCAGGCAATGTAGAAGGGATTGCAGGCTTCACGCGCCTGGAAGAACACGTCGGGATTCTGCGCCGTGCCGCGAAGGATTGGACGATCGGAGCTCAATGCACGCTCGCGATGAGCGATCACATACTTCTCATCCAGCAGGGCGCGAATGTCGTCGTCCGATATGCTGGCAATCTTGTTCACTTCATGCGAGGTTCTAAAGCCGTCGAAGAAGTGCAGAAAAGGAATCCGGGATTCGAGCGTCGCGATGTGAGAGATAAGAGCCAGATCCGTCGCTTCCTGCACGGAGTTCGAGGCGAGCATGGCCCAGCCCGTTTGCCGGCAAGCCATTACGTCAGAATGATCGCCGAAGATGGACAGCGCATGCGTGGCCAGCGTGCGGGCAGTAACATGCATGACTGCGGCGGTAAGCTCGCCCGCGATCTTGTACATGTTCGGGATCATGAGCAGCAGACCCTGCGAGCAGGTAAAGGTCGTGCCGAAGGCTCCAGCCTGAAGGGCACCGTGCAACGAACCGGACGCACCACCTTCACTCTGCAGCTCTTCAACAATCGGCACCGCGCCCCAGATGTTCTTCTTGCCTTCAGACTTCCACTGATCGCACCACTCCGCCATCGGGGACGACGGCGTAATCGGATAGATCGCGACAACCTCGGCTAGCCGGTACGCTACTGACGCAGCTGCCTCGTTTCCGTCGAGAATTACCGTTTTCGCTTCTCTCATGCTTCTCCTTTTATGCCAGCCAGCAGCCGCGGAACAAGTAGTCTTCCGACCTCACCTTGGCTTTTCAGTTTTCTGTGATGGGACCCTTGCAGACAGTCTGCTACTCGCTCTCACAAAACGCTGTGATGAACGACACATAGGCCCACGCAATACGAATCGCGAGCAACATACTCTCGCTTTTCGATCGGCGTCGTTCCCTGGAGGAATGGATGGCCTGACTTGCTATTCACTATCGCGGAGGAATTCCGTCAGCAGCATCGCAGACTCTTCCTGGAGCGTGCAACTTGGAAAGGGCTTGCCGATCTGCCTGTACCAATAGGCTGCGTTCGATTCGTCCCCGTGCTTGCGATGCAGATAAGCATGAACCAGCATGGCGGGCTTTGTCTCTAGTTCATCGACCTCAGCGTGCGCTTTTTCCCAGTCGCCGCGGCCATCCCACCACAGCGCCCTCAACGGCGCGTCGAGTCCGGCCGGAGGCACTTCCTTTGACAGAGTCTGGCGAAAGTCCTCTGTTTTCATGGGGGTTATTCTAAGGCATCTTGTGTGAGCTGGATCACATGATCGACGCCCACAATCTGATAAATATGATTCAACAATCTTTGAAGTCGATATACACACTGGGAAGCCAAGGCAGCGGGACGTCGGGGGCGACGGGATCAATTTCCCTGCGTTGGTGTGGACAACTCAAACCTGACCGATTGGCTTGTAATTCAGACTCAACTGGTCGTATACTCAAAGTCGGACCAAACGGGTCGCAATTACCAGGCGGCCAGGTAAGGCAGTCTCATGCGGAAGCACAAGTTGAATGTCCTCAGCGAATTGAAGGTTGGTGAATCTGCAGTAGTCAGCAAGCTGAATCTGCCAGCCCAGGTACAGTACCATTTGATGCATATGGGCATAATGCCCGAGGCGAGCATTCTGGCTTTACGGCGCGCTCCCGCCGGGGACCCAACGGTCTATGCCGTTGATGGGATGGAGATTGCGTTACGGCGTGAGACCGCACAATCCATCGTGATGCGTCCGGGCCTGGTTACGGTGGAAGAGGCTGGTTAAATGAGCTGCTGCACCACGACGACGATTGAGCTGCCCAACACCCCCAAAGTGGCGGGCACAATCCGGACCGTAGCTCTAGTAGGACCGCCAAACTCCGGCAAGACTACCCTTTTCAATCGTTTGAGCGGTATGCGGCAAAAGGTCGCGAATTATCCCGGCGTGACCGTCGAACAGAAGATCGGTCACCTGAGCGGTATTGGCCGAGCCGATTTGACGCTGATTGACCTTCCTGGAATCTACAGTTTTGACAGCTATTCAGAAGACGCTCGTGTTGCGGTGGATGTCCTGCATGGCAATATGCCGGGCACTCCCAAGCCCGACGCCGTCCTCTTGGTTCTGGATTCGCTCCACCTGACCCGCCAGTTGATGCTGGCCGCGCCGATCCTCGCGCTGGGCCTGCCAACACTCGTTCTGCTGAACATGTCCGATCTGATGGAGCAGCGCGGTGGCAACGTCGATCCGCTGAAGCTGGCGCAGGAGCTTGGAGTTCCAGTAGCCCAGATCAGCGCCACCAAAGGCACCGGCCTCGAGGCGATCAATGTCTTCCTCAACCAGCACTCCTCCAATTCCCCGTTCCAATTGCCCGTGATTGGAAACGCTGCCAGTACACGCCAGTGGGCGGTACAAATCAGTTCGAAGACTGGGTACAAGGCACCCCTCTCCGCCGCCTCCAGCTTGAAGATCGACAGGATCCTGCTGCATCGCATCTGGGGCCCTCTGCTCTTCGTCGCCGTCGTCATCGGAGTCTTCCAGTCGGTCTTCAGCATCGGCCAGCCTCTCAGCGATGGCTTCGGCGTGCTGCTTACAAACGCGGGATCGTATCTCCGCCCGTTCATTCACAACGCTTTGCTGCAGTCTTTGCTGATCGATGGCGTGTGGAAGGGCGTGCAGTCTGTGCTCGTCTTCCTTCCGCAGATTCTTCTGCTTTTCCTGTTCATCGGAATCCTTGAAGACTCCGGATACCTCGCGCGTGCAGCTCTGATTGCCGATCGCGTGATGCGCACCATCGGATTGAATGGCAAGGCCTTTATTCCGCTGCTCTCTGCGTATGCCTGCGCTGTTCCCGCGATCATGGCCACGCGGACCATTGAGAATAAACGCGATCGCTTCGCCACCATCCTGATTGCGCCGTTCATGACGTGTTCTGCGCGGCTGCCAATCTACATGCTCATCATCGCGGCCTTCATCCCGAATCGGCCTGTGCTGGGGCGCTTCTTCGGCTTGCGCGCCTGCGTGATGCTTTCGCTCTACCTCTTGGGTTTCCTGGCCGCGCTGATGACTGCGCGTCTGCTCAAGTCTTCGATTCTAAAGAGTTCAAAAACTCCCTTCATCCTGGAACTGCCGCAATATCGCTGGCCCACATTGCGCTCGCTTGCACTGCGGCTTTATGACCGCGCTCGCGTCTTTCTCTATCAGGCCGGCACGATCATCGTCAGCGTAACAATTGTTCTCTGGATCCTGGGCCACCTGCCCATGCATGGCGGAGCCTTTCCGCAGCTTGCAGACAGCGTCATCGGCAGGATCGGGCAATGGATGGAGCCGATAATTCAGCCCCTCGGATTCAACTGGAAGATCGGTATTGGCCTGCTGACTTCAGTCCTTGCCCGCGAGACGATCGTAGGTACGCTGGGTACCCTTTACGGAGCCGACTCTGCGACGCACTCGCTCAGCCTGCAGACGGCCATCCACAACGACCTGCACCTGGGCGGCGCAATTGCTTTGATCGTGTTCTTTGCCTTCGCCATGCAATGCACCTCCACCATCGCCGTTGTTCGGCGCGAGACGAACAGCTGGAAGTGGCCAGCGCTGCAGTTCAGCTACATGCTGGTGCTCGCTTATTCCGCTGCTTTCGCCACCAACCAGATCATTACCCGCTTCTTTTAACGCAGATACACGTTTCTTTGCGGCAGTTGCGTTTCCCGCACCGGCGAATCTGTGAGAACCTATAAGAGTGGGCAATATGCGCGTCCTGTCTCATTTTGTGACGCCACCCCCAGGGTTTCCACCGCTTTAGCCGCAATCGGACACATCCGAATACAAGATGGAAGCAGAAAGCGCGCAACTGCTAAGCCGCGCCCCATGAGAAATGCAGAATTCAACAAGAGATAAGGGAAGATGATTTCAGTCAGCAACGTCAGCATGCGGTACGGGTCGAAGGTCCTCTTTGAGGATGTGTCGATCAGCTTTATTCCGGGTCGCCGTTACGGTCTCACTGGCCCGAACGGCTCCGGCAAATCTACTTTCATGAAGATCCTGACCGGCGACATGGAGCCGCAGAAGGGCTCCGTCGTACGCCCGAAGAAATTCGGCGTGCTGCGCCAGGACCAGTTCGCTTTTGACGCGTATCGCGTGATTGACACCGTAATTATGGGCAACAAGGGTCTATGGTCGGCGCTGGAAGAGCGCGACATCATCTACTCCAAGACCGAGCTTACCGACGACGACGGCATGCGCCTGGGCGAACTTGAGGGCATCGTAGGCGAGGAAGACGGCTATACGGCCGAGAGCGACGCGGCAATTCTGCTGCAGGGTCTCGATATTCCCGACGAGCTGCACGAGCGCAAGATGGGTGAGTTACAGGGCGGTCAGAAAGTCCGTGTGCTGCTGGCTCAGGCTCTCTTCGGCAAGCCCCAGGCACTGCTGCTCGACGAGCCGACGAACTATCTCGATCTCGACTCGGTCCACTGGCTGCAGGACTTCCTGATTCATTTTGAGGGATCGCTGATCACCATTTCGCACGATCGGCACTTCCTGAACAGCGTCTGCACACACATTGCCGACATCGACTACGAAACCATCATTCCCTACACCGGGGGATACGACGAGATGGTGTTGGCCAAGACCGGAATTCGTGCTCAGCTCGAAGCCGGAAACGCGCAGCGTGAAAAGAAGATTGCGCAGCTCAACGAGTTCATCGCGAGATTCGGAGCAGGCACACGCTCCAGCCAGGTAACCAGCCGTAAGAAGGAAGTAGAGCGGCTGCAGACCAATGAGCTGGCGCGCTCAAACATTCAACGTCCATATATCCGCTTCGACATGCTGCGGCCCTCCGGCAAGCACGTTCTCGAGATCGAAGATCTGTCAAAGAATTACGACGACCAGAAGATTATCGAAGGCTTCACCAGCGCTGTGATGCGTGGCGAAAAGATTGCCCTGATGGGCCGCAACGGTCTGGGCAAGACAACGATGCTCAAGTCGCTGCTGGCAGGCGACGGTGAACTCGCTGAGCCCGGATTCGCCATCGACGGCGGCGCGGTGAAGTGGGGACATGAGGCGCAGATAGGCTACTTCCCGCAGGACGTTTCCAACGTGATTGAGAAAGGCATGACCGTCGCCGACTGGCTACACCAGTTCGATCCCAAGGCCACGAAGGAAGATATTCGCGGCCTGCTTGGCCAGATGCTCTTCAGCGGCGAAGAAGGTTTGAAGAAGACCGATGCGCTCTCCGGCGGCGAAGCGGCGCGCCTGCTCTTCTGCAAGCTGATGCTGGCGAAACCGAACATCCTGATCTTCGACGAGCCAACGAACCACCTTGATCTGGAGGCCATCAACGCACTGAACATCGCGATTCAGCGCTACGAGGGCACGGTCCTGCTCGTCACACACGATCACGACTTGATCGACGAAGTTGCCACGCGCATCTGGCACTTTGAGCACGGCGCTATCGAAGACTTCAAGGGCCCCTACGAGGAATACGTTACAGCAACTAGTACCGCCAGTTGAGAGGCTCCGCTTGACTCCGATCTTGAACGGACAAGGGTTAGAGAAGCGCTTCGGCGCGACCACTCTCTTCCAGAACATCAGCTTCGTCATCTCGGAAGGTGACCGCATCGGGGTCATTGGCCCCAACGGATCTGGGAAGTCGACGCTGCTTGGAATTCTGGCTGGCGACATCGAACCGGACAGCGGAGAGCTCTCCCTGCGCAAGCACACGCGGCTCAGCTACGTGGCGCAAGTGTCAGAATTTGCGCCCGGACAAACTGCGCGCTCCGTGCTGCAGGATGCGCTAAAAAAAGCGCGTGTTCCCGAATCCGAATGGGAAGCGCGAGTGGCCGAAACGCTGGGCCGCGCAGGCTTCGAAGAGTTCGACACTGAGGCTATTACTTATTCTGGCGGCTGGAGAAAGCGGCTGGCAATTGCCGAAGCTCTCGCGCTCAAAGCCGATGTGCTGCTTCTGGATGAGCCTACGAATCATCTGGACCTGGCCGGCATCGAATGGCTTGAGAATCTGCTGGAGACCGCGCAGTTCGCCTGCGTCGTCGTAAGCCACGATCGCTACTTCCTTGAGAATGTCGCAACAGAAATGGTCGAGCTAAGCAAGGCCTATCCCGATGGCCTGCTGCGCGTGAAAGGCAACTACAGTCAGTTCCTCGAAAAGAAAGAGGAGTTCCTCGAGTCTCAGGCAAAGCGCCAGGACGCTCTCGAAAACCGCGTCAAGCGCGAGATGGAATGGCTGCGTCGCGGACCGAAAGCGCGCACCACCAAGAGCAAGGCGCGCATCGACAGGGCAAATGAACTCATCAGCGAACTAGCCGACCTTAGTGCGCGCCGCAGCACATCAACCACCGGCATCGACTTCACCGCAACCGAGCGTCAGACCAAGCGGCTTGTCGAGGTGGAAAACGTAAGCTACAGCTTTGGCGACCGGACTCTCTTCGAAAATCTGAACTTCGCCATTCTTGCCGGAATGCGCGTGGGGCTTGTAGGACCAAACGGCAGCGGGAAAACCACCCTGCTGCGTTTGCTGAACGGCGAGGCCGAGCCGACCACCGGCAAAATTCGTGCAGCCAATTCGCTGCGCATCGTCTACTTCGATCAGAACCGCGTGCTTGATCCTGATGTAACTCTGCGTCGCGCCCTCGCGCCTGACAGCGATTCGATCATCTACCAGGACCGCGTCATTCACGTCGCATCGTGGGCCTCGCGCTTCCTCTTCACGGGCGAGCAACTGAATCAGCCAGTGGGACGCCTCTCTGGCGGCGAGAGGGCCCGCGTGCTCATCGCCAACCTCATGCTGCAACCTGCCGATCTGCTGCTGCTCGACGAGCCTACCAACGACCTGGATATTCCGACGCTCGAGATTCTCGAAGAGAGCCTGCTGGAGTATCCCGGCGCCCTGGTGCTGGTCACGCATGACCGCTACCTGCTCGACCGCATCTCCACAACGGTCCTTGGGTTGGACGGCTTCGGTTCCATTGAGCGCTTTGCTGACTACCCCCAGTGGGAAGCCTGGCAGGCGGAACGGAAACAGCCGAAGAGCAAGAGCGCCAATGCCCCGCGAATTCCGCAAGGCAGCTCAGCGCCCGGCGCAGCTAAAAAGAAGCTGGCCTACCTGGAAGCCCGCGAATATGCCGACATTGAAGAGCGCGTAGCCAAGGCTGAGGAAGTCCTGCAGCATTGGCGGGAAGTGCTTGTCGATCCCGCCGTAGCCACGGATGCCGCGCGCTTGCAGGAGGCGCTGGCAGAGAGCGATCGAGCACAGGAACAGGTGGATGCCCTATATGCCCGCTGGGCGGAGCTCGAAACCAAGCTCACCTAGTGCATCGATGAACTCGGCTCCTCATTCATGAGACGCCCCTGATAAATCACAGTCTCTAGACACGCCAGAAATCAGGCCGCCAGTTCTGCACCGCCTGTTTAATATCCTTCCGCTTCAGATTGCTCTGCAGGGTTTTTTCCACCAGGCCAGGTACTTCGGCGTCACACGCATACCTTAGACCAATAAGCTGATCCTCGGTCAACTCGGGAATTCGCGCGGCTAGAGGGCCGGTCAACAACGTGGCGAGGCGCAGGCGCTCTTCCAGGCGAATGACACGGTCCTGCACCTTCAGCGCATACGTTCTGACCTTCAGCGCCAGCACGATCAGCACAATCGACATCAGGATCAGCCACTGGTTGAAATGGCCAGGCTGGTGGTAACTGTGCACAATGCACACAATGAAGTTCAACAGCAGTACGGGAAGCACAAAGAAGTGGTACGGCGGATCGAAACGTGCGTGACTCTTGAGCGACTGTTCGGCCATTTTCTCTCTCCGGACTCTCAGACTTTCTGCCAGCTCCGAAAGTAGACGGGTCGAGCTTAGCACTTGCGTACTTGGATTGCGAAGCTGAATTCCACGCTGCTGCTGGGCGCAGGCCCCCTTGCCCAGGCTGTCAAGCCACTCATGGCCTTGAAACGTAATCCAGCAAATGAAGATAGGACCTGTATATTTTCCCGGTTGCCCGCGTCATGCCAATTTCGCAGGTACGGCTGCTGGAGAAATATCCCTCTAGCGTCTTGTGATCCAGATCGCCCGCTTCGCCTGCCGTTGCCGCCCCAGTCAACTCCGGAAAGAGAAATCCCCGGTCCCCCGCAAAGGCGCAACATCCCGCGTGCTCTGGCACCACGACATTCTCGCTGCAGCCCTCCGCTATCTTTACGAACTGCGAGACGATACCCATCTTCGCCGCCGAGCATACCGGGTGCAGCGCAACCGAATTTACCTTGCGCAGGATCGGCAGCGTCGGGAGAATCCGCTCACTGGCAAATTGCACGCTGTCCAAAATAGTGAGCCGATCGAACCTCGCCTGGTTCTCCGGCGTTAGGTGTGGGCGCGCCGTCTTCAGGCCATACGTGCATGGACTGGTGTCGATCAATATCGGAATCTCGCCGTCGTTGGACCAACGCGAAAAGTTCTCAATAGCGTGGTTAACTGCGGTAGCATGCCCCGCCTCGAAGCCCTTCGAAGAAAACGGCACGCCGCAACAATTGCCTGTCACGTCCTTCGGAACATAGAGCGAAACCTTCGCGCGTGCCGCGATGTTCAGCAGAGCCTGCATCGTCGTTGTGTCGTCGGGCTCTCCGGGCAGCGCGCCCATGATGCGCGAGATGCACGCCGGAAAATACACAGCCTCCGCACCTTGCCGCGATGTTGCTGGAAGCGATCCCCGCCGCGGCCTCGGCATCTCCTTCGACCACTGCCAGAATGGTTCATCCATCACGGCACGCGAGATCCTGTTCAGCAGGCGCGTGATCCCCACCATGACGCGCAATCCGAAGATGTGCTGCACCAGGTGGCCGATCCCAAGCGAAAGCCTCGCGCCCCACTCCGTCAGCTTCAGTGTTCGCGCCATCGCCAGCGCCACATTGTTCGCAAACTCAGTGTGCCGAATCTGGCGAAAACGCTTCGTCAGCTTGCCCGTGTCAATGTCCACGGGGCACTCCGACGCACACAGTCCATCAACCGCGCAGGTATCGAGCGCCATGTACGGAAAGTCGTGATCCAGCGCCTCGTATCTCGCTGCGTGCAAGCCCGAATCCTTCAACCGTTGCATCTCGCGCCGCACCACGATGCGCTGCCGCGGAGTCAGCGTCAGATCGCGACTGGGGCACTTCGGCTCGCAATAGCCGCACTCAATGCACTTGTCCACCTCCGCTTCCACCACTGGCAGATTCTTCAGATTCGAAACATGAGCTTCGGGGTCGGCGTTGAGTATCACTCCCGGATTCAGGAGGCCATGCGGATCAGCAAGTGCCTTGATCTGCTGCATGACGGCATAGGCTTCGCCACCCCACTCCGTCTCCACAAACGGAGCCATGTTGCGCCCGGTGCCGTGCTCCGCCTTCAGTGCTCCATCGTATTTATCCACCACCAGCCGCACCACGTCATCCATGAAGCTGCGATAGCGCAGCACCTCTTCCGCATGCGTAAAGCCCTGCGTAATTACGAAATGTAGGTTGCCATCCTTGGCGTGTCCGAAGATGATGGCGTCGGCGTAGCCGTGCTGATCCAGCACCACCCGCAGATCCACAGCAGCATCTGCGAGCCTCGCCACCGGAAACGCCACGTCCTCGATAATCGCTGTTGTCCCACTCGCCCGCACGGCGCCCACTGATGGGAACATGCCCTTGCGAATCTTCCACAACTGCGCCTGAACCGCGGGATCGCGCGTCAGAATCGCCGGCGACAGAAGCTGCAGTCCGGCCGCAGCGGCTTTCACGGTTTCTTCGGCCTCCATTCGCTCGGTCTCGACGGAATATTGGAACTCCACCAGCAAGCCCGCCGCATCCGGCGGCAGAGTACGCAGCATGGCAGGCACGCCCGGCTTGTTCTCGACGGAGCGCATCGATGCGCGGTCCATCAGCTCCAGCGCCGCCGCTCCCGCGTCTTTCAGCGAAGAGATCGCAGAACACGCCGCATGCAAATCCTGAAACAGTAGCAGCCCGGTGTACTTGATTGGCTTGTCAGGAACCGTAGCGAGAACCGCCTCCGCAACAAAGGCCAGCGTCCCCTCCGACCCGATCAGCAGATGACTGAAGATGTCGATCGGCGTATCAAAGTCGAGAAAAGCATTCAGCCCGTAACCGGTAGTGTTCTTGGTGAGATATTTCTGCCGAATGCGCGCAGCAACTGCGGCATTGCCAACGATGGCCTGTTTCAAGCGCAGCAGCCCGCGATAAAGATCCGGCTCTAGCTCCGCAAAGGAGCGATCGGCTTCAGGCTGCGCAGTATCGATCAACGTCCCCGATGGCAGCATGAACGTGAGCGATCGCAGTGTGTGGTACGCGTTCTGGGACACGCCACAGCACATGCCGCTGGCGTTGTTCAGCAGAATGCCACCCAGCCGGCAGCTATTGATCGACGCAGGATCAGGACCAATCTTCGCACGATACAGCCGCAAAGCATCGTTGGCCTGCTGACCGATCAAGCCCGGCTGAACCCGAATGCTCTTGCCCAACTCTTCTACGCGCACCCCGCGAAAGTGCCGCCCAATATCAACCAGCACGCCGTCGGTAATGGATTGCCCGGAAAGGCTGGTGCCGCCCGCCCGGAAGACCAGCGGCACCTGATGCTCATGGCTGAAGTGAAAGAGATGCCGAACTTCGTCCACACCGAGCGGCTGCACCACTGCGCGGGGAATGAGCCGGTAAAAACTCGCATCGGAGGCGAAGGCTATCCGCTCGATTTCGCGGATCAGAATCCTCGAGGGATCAATCCGGTCCTTCAGCAGATCGCTGATCTCCCCGGGCGTGAGCGCATTGGTCACAGCAGGCAAGGCAGCCTGCAGCACGTCGGTCTTCACTTCGTTTACCCCACCCTGCAATAAGAACTCTGACCTTGCTACTTTTCAAGTGAAACATAGTATCGGATGCGAAATCCTTCTCTTTCAACGGATTCCCGGCCCCTGCGCGGAGCCGCCCAAACCTGTGCCCCGTCTACACTCAATATTTGATGACGCCGATACTGCGCCTCCGAGGCCGCCGCGCCTTTCCAGATGCTCCGCCTCCACATCCGTAGTAGGCTAAGGTGCAGCCAAAATATGCAGACGGCAGGCAGGTAAACAAAGATCCGGATGAGTGATTCAAAGAACATAGACGTGACCTTCCAGGGCCCTGCGAAACATGGCCGAACCTTTCCCCACGCCATGCTGCGCGAGATCTATGAGCAGCCACGCGCCCTGCTCGACACCATCTCCCACTACATGCCCGATGGAAAGCTCAATAAGAACGCCTTCAGCACCGTAGCGGAGGCGATGGGCAGCAAGCAGCGACTCGTGATTGCGGCCAGCGGATCCAGCCGCAACGCCGGCCTCGTAGCTGAGATCATGCTCGAAGATCTGGCCGGCCTGGCCGTCGATGTAGAGTACGCCAGCGAATATTGCTACCGCTCCAGCTTTACCCTGCAGGACCCCGGAGTCGTCGTCGTCTCGCAATCCGGCGAAACGGCGGACACCCTCGCGGCGCTGCGAGAAGCTAAACTCCGCGGGCTCGTAACCGTTGCCATTACCAATCACGGCGCCTCCACCATGGCGCGTGAAGCGGATGCTTCGCTGCCCACCATTGCGGGCATTGAGAAAGCAATTCCCGCTACCAAAAGCTTCACCACTCAGCTCGCCGTCCTCTATTGTCTGACCCTGCTGTTGGCAAGACTTCGCGGACGCATGACAGCCGCGGCGATTGAGGCGCACTGCGACCAGCTCGCCAGCCTGCCAAAGTCCCTGGAGCAGGCTCTGCCTTCCTGGGAGGATGCCTGCCGCAAGATCGCGGCCAGCATGAAGGACTCTCAGACCTTCCTCTACCTTGGACGCGGCGTTCACTACGCTATTGCTCGTGAAGGAGCACTCAAGCTAAAGGAGTCTGCCTACCTGCAGGCCGAGGGCTACCCCGCCGGAGAGTTGAAGCACGGGCCGAATGCTCTGGTCAGCAGAAGTGCTCCGCTCTTGATCCTCGCCACCTGCGATCGCGCCGATCCCGACTCGATTCTGCGCTATTCAAAAACCGTCCAGCTAGTGAAGGACATGAAGTCTCAAGGGGCACAGATGATTGCCCTGGCTACCGCCGGCGACACGCAGATTCCAGAGCTTGCACAGCACTGCATTCACATACCACAGGCCAGCGAACACCTGTTGACGATTCTCGAAGTGGTGCCACTTCAACTGCTCGCATACGAATTTGCGATTCAAAGGGGAATCGACGTCGATAGCCCTCGGAACCTGGTAAAGGCAGTTGTACAGGAGTGAAATGACGACAGCAAAAGTTTCTCCCTTGACGACACAGACTGTTCAGAATCCATCGACAACGGCTTCCTCCGGTCGCGTAATCGCCGTCGATGTGCTGCGCGGCCTCACCATCATGCTCATGATCCTGGTGAACAACTCCGGCGAGGGCGCTTACTGGCCTCTCCATCATGCGCAATGGAATGGATGGACTCCGACAGACATGGTCTTCCCGACATTTCTCTTCCTCATGGGAACGTCGATGATCTTCTCCGACCGCTCAAGAGTGGCGAAGGGTTTGTCGAAGGCCTCCGCTGTCCCTCATATCATCCGCCGCTCTATCATTCTCTTCCTGCTTGGCCTGCTGGTGAACACCTTCCCGCTCTTTCACATGGATACGCTGCGCATCTTCGGCGTACTGCAGCGCTTCGCAATCTGCTACTTCGTCATCAGCTTCCTCATGCTGTGGAATCCCAAGCCCCGGGTGCGCATTATCGCCACCGTAGTCATCTTGGCTGCCTACTGGATCCTCATGCGCTTCGTCCCCGTACCCGCAGCCGGCCTGCCAGTCAGGGACATCCCGCTGCTGGACCCCAATCAGAATCTCGCAGCGTGGCTCGACCGCCTCATCCTTCCCGCGAAGCGTCTCTACGAAGGCGTGCGCGACCCAGAAGGGCTCTTAAGCACCTTGCCCTCGCTCGCCACAACCATGCTTGGAACGCTCACCGGAGAATGGCTGCTCTCCGATCGCACCAAGCCTCAAAAGGCTCTTGGCCTGCTCTATGCTGGCGTCGCGTGTGCCCTGCTCGGCGAGCTATGGAACCCGTGGTTCCCCATCAACAAGAAGCTTTGGACAAGTAGCTATGTCCTGCTTGCCGCTGGTTGGTCGTTGCTGTTTCTCGCGCTCTGCTATTGGGCAATCGAGATCAAGGGATGGAAAAAAGGATGGACGTTCCCCGCCCTCGTTTTCGGAAGCAATTCAATCGTTGCCTATGTCTTCTCTGAGTTGCTGGCACCACTCGTCTGGTTCCCATTCATCGGCTCCGGCAACCAGGGTAGCGTCGCCAAGCTCACCAACTCGGCGTTGCATGGCCTCCCAGTTTCCCTCGCCTTTGCCACACTTCTCTATTCCCTGCTCTATGTCTTCGTGTGCTTCTGGCCCGTCTACTTCCTCTATCGCAGGAGAATATTTGTTAGGGTCTAGCAGCTATTCGGCAACGGAATACTGAAACGTGAATCGCCCTAGTTGAATCACTGCCTTGTCAGAGGGCGGCCAGATGCGAAACGACTCGACACGCGTAATCGTGGGATTGCGAGTTGCTTCCGTGTGCCCTAGTTCTCTGCCCGTAGCAGCATCGTAGAAGTGAACCGTGAGGGTTTCATCCTTCCGCGTCCAGCCAAAAACATATTGACCCGGCGGAAGCGTCAGACTTCCCAACTTCATCGGCACCTGGGTCAGCATGTAGTGCGAGTACTTCCCTTCGGCGGAATATCCCGCCGTGATCAACACAACGCCGGCTATGAAGCGTCCGTGGCCATCCGTAATCCCCGAAGCCGTGCGGAACTCCGTTTCAATGTGCTCGGCAACCACAGGCGCCCGGGCCGGAATCACGGATCGCAATTCGTCCTCGCTCGTCACGCGCCACGTGCTTGCCTTGGACCCCTGAGCACGAACCAGGCTGGTCGCGCTCAGCAAAACAATCAGCACCACACCCAGCAGAAAGAACCCACGCTCCCGATTAGTCAAGGTGAACAATCCCCCTTTGCAAAGCCGTCGTGGCCGCCTGCGTGCGATCGCTTACACCTAGTTTCCCCAGCAGGCTGTTAACGTGCGTCTTCACCGTCGCTTCTGAAATGGTTAGCTTGCTCGCGATCTCCTTGTTGCTGTTCCCTTTCACAATCAGGCGCAGAACATCCGTCTCGCGATCGGTCAGCACCGGACCGCTCATCCGTCCTGCCAGGCGCTCTGCAACCGCGGAAGGAATCCGCGACTTGCCGGAGTGTACCGCCCGGATAGCATCCATCAATTCGTCGCCCTCCATACCCTTCAGCAGGTATCCGCGCGCACCCGCCTGCAGCGCGCGATAGATGTCTTCGTCCCCATCGAAGGTCGTCAGCACGATGATCCTCGCTTGCGGAAAGTCCGAACGAATCCGGCCTATCGCCTCCACTCCGTTCATCTTCTGCAGACGCAGGTCCATCAACGTAACATCCGGCTGATGCTCGCGAAACAACTCCACTGCCTGCCGCCCATCTGCCGCCTCGGCAACAATGACGAAATCAGGCACTGTCTGCAGCAACGCGACCAGCCCCAGTCGAACAATATTGTGATCTTCAACGATCATGATCCGAATAGGATCAGCCATAACTCAGTCCTTCCTCTAACTCTGCTATTTCTCGGGACCACTTATCTGGCAACTGGAAGTTCCACAGATACTCTCGTGCCAGTTCCTAACTCACTTTCCAATTTCAACTGCGCTCGAATACTTTCCGCACGTTCGCGCATCCCTCGTATCCCATAGTGGCCATCGGGACTGGTTGCGTTCTGCGCCCCTGCAAATCCACGACCGTCATCCGTCACGCTCATACGCAGGAAAGAATCATCGTAAGCCAGTTCCACGTCGATTCGCGTAGCCTGCGCATGACGCGTGGCATTCACCACCGCCTCCTGCCCAATGCGCAGTAGCTCTCCTTCTACCCTCTGCTCCAACGGCCGGTATGTTCCCTTCACCTGCACATATACTTTTGTCGAAGAATGCGCCGCCGCGGTTGTAACCGCATTGGTAAGTCTCGCAGGCAAATCTTCATTGCCCTGCGATCGAAGATCCCATATCGAAATCCGCGCATCTTCAATACCCTTGCGCACCAGCGTCCGCGCCTGGTTCAACTGATTGCGCGCAGCCTCGGCGGAAGTAGTCATCAGCCGGGAAACAACCTCCAACTGCACCGATACCCCTACAAGGTCTTGCGCCAACGTGTCATGAATCTCTCGCGCAATTCTTCCCCTCTCCTGCAATACCGCTCCAAACCTGGCTTCCACCTGGTGCACACGATAACGATAGATCCCGTATCCGGCCAGCACCGCACCTAGAAAAATCAGCACGTAGAACCAGACCGTTTGATAGACGTGAGGATACTTGCGTAGCTCGACCGATGCTCCCACCGTACTCCACGTGCCATCCTTTGAGGCGGCATACACGTGAAAACGGTATTTCCCTGGAGGAAGATTTGTGTAGAACGCAGCCCTTCTTGCTCCCGCATCAATCCACTCCGGATCAAATCCTTCGAGCCGATACCGATAGTGAACGTCCTGCGGCGCACCAAAGCTCAGCCCTGAATACTGTACTTCCAGCCGATGTGCTCCTGCCTGCAGCGGTACCAGCCCATTCGGCGAAATCTCGTGATCATCCACGAACACGCGCTCAATAGCGACGAGCGGCGCAATGCGCTTCTCGGATGCGCGCGCCGGATCAATGAAGCTAACCCCCATAAGCGTCGCGAACCAAAGCGTGCCGTTGTTCATCTTCCACGCCACGGGATGCCCGCCGCTACTGCATTCCCGATTCTTCATGCCATCGGCCGTACCGTAGCTCACCACCTGCATCGTCGGCGGAAGCTCTCCCGAATCAGATCCCAAATCAGCCTTCGGCACCCGGAAGATTCCGTTTCGCGCACTGAACCACAGGTGCCCCTCGTTGTCCTCAAGAATTCCGTAGATGGTGTCCGGCAGTCCGGCATGTTCGCCGCGCAGCGATTGCAATTTGCCATCGCGCATGCGGTTCAGCCCTCCACCATTGGTCCCCAGCCACAAGGTTCCTTCCGCGTCCTGGTACATCGAAGTCACCACGTTGGAAGACAACCCGTCCTTCGTCGTGAAGTTTGAGAAAGCCCCATGGCTGAACCGGCTCAATCCGCCGGAGGTCCCGATCCACAGATCCCCATTCTTTGACTTGCTCATCGCGCCGATAAAATCACTGCCCAGCCCATCGAGACGCGAATAGTTTGTGAACTTCCCATTGCTCCAGTGCGATAGACCCCGCCGCGTTCCTATCCACAACGAGCCATCATCCTCCGCCTGCAGCGAGCGCACGAAATCATCTGGCAATCCCTCGGCCGATGTGAAAGTATGCACCGCGCCCTCGTGCAGTCGGTTCAGACCGTCCGGTGTGCCCACCCACAAATCTCCATTCGGCGAACTGGCCAACGCCAGGATCACGTTGCTTGAGAGCCCATTCGCAGTAGTCAGCGCGCGAAACCCTTCGGCCGTCGAGCGATTCAGACCCGCGCCATTCGTTCCTATCCAGATCGTTCCCGCCGCGTCCTGCAACACCGAGCGCACCAGGTCTCCTGAGAGCCCGTCGTTGGTCGTGTAAGTCGTGAATCGCTGATCGCGCAGAATCGTCAATCCGCCGGCATCGGTGCCGAACCAGATATTTCCCTCGCGGTCTTCCACGATCGACAACACTTCGTTTCCTGCGATGCCATCCTTCTGTTTCAACGACTGCAGTGCTCCGCCGAAGTAACGTGCCAAACCCTGGTCGGTCCCGATCCACAGCGCACCGCGCTTATCCAGCGTGAGCGTTCGTATCCGCTGTCCCGGCAAGCCTTGCGTGGTCGTCAGCCACAGCGTCTTCTCCTCTCCAAAGTGAGCCAGCCCGGCAGACGTCCCAACCCACATCCCGCCGCGTTCATCCCCCAGCAACGCTGTAATCTCGGGCTTCGTTGCCGAAGCAGTGGGAGACCGGGAACTCAACTCACCATGCGAAAACACCTGCAGGGCCTGACGGGTGGCAATCCATAACTTGCCGGCATTGTCGAAGTGAACCTGCGAAGCATTGGCATGATCCAACTCGGGCGTGCCCTGCTCCACCTTCAGCGTCTGCTCGTGAATGCGCAATACACCACTGCCTGTGGCAATCCACAGATAGCCCTCAGGATCTTCCGCCAACGCGCTTCGCGTCAGAACATCAATGCTTCCCGACTCGGAGATGCGCTGAAACTTGCCATCGCGAAATGCAGAGATGCCATCCGACGTCACCGCCCACAGCGTGCCCCGACGATCCTGGTAGGTGCACCAGACAACGTTGCCCTGCAAGCCGCTTTCCTGGCTGAATCGCACCAGTCCGTCACCCTGGTATCGCAGTAGGCCGTCCGCCGTACTGATCCACAAAGCTCCGGACGAATCTTCGAAGAGATCGTAGATCGTGTTGCTCTTCAACGCTGGTGTGTTGTCGGTGTTGAATGTAACGAAGTCGATCCCATCGAAGCGGACAAGCCCGCCTTCCGTTCCCAGCCACAGGTAGCCGTCTCTAGTCTGAAGTAGGGAGTGAACCGTGTTCTCGGGCAGGCCATTGTCCGTCTGCCACGTCTGATGCGCGTATTCCTTCAGCGAGCGATGAGGATCCAGCCCATACAGGGGAGCGATGGCAACCGCGCCGAACAATAAGAACATGCACCATCGTTGAACTGCCGTTCGCGTCATAGGCCCCTGCCGCTTCATTGAAACAGTTCGCGCCACCTATGCACAACTCTAGAGCACGGAACGCACCTTGAGAGAAACTAACGCTGCGCAAAAAAGAAAGGCGCTCTGCGAAGAGCGCCTTTGGGATAGTGTTTCTGAGGAGGCAACATCATTAGGATCGCAATTCCTCGACGTTCTGTCTTGGATACATCGATGGGTTATTTCCTAATCCTTTTGATGGAGCGATTTCCATGTACCAATAGCACCTGCCTCAACCTTTCGATTGACCAGCACTCATCCTTTTGGTTGACCTTTTCTCATCCTTTCGATTGACTCGCACCTCCATCCCCGACCGTGACGTAAGTCACGAAGAACATTGGCTTCCGCAACCTATGATGAAGCGTTTTGTACCTCGGGGATTGATAACTTGAACTCTCAGTGGACCCGGTCCTTCGCTGACTTCGATCTAGTCGTTCGAGCCGAGAACCAACCGCGCACAGTGGTGCGCATTGGCGACATCGAAATCGGAGGCGGGGACTTCGTCGTCATGGCTGGACCATGTTCCGTCGAAACAGAGAAGTTGACGCTCGACACCGCGGAGTCTGTCGTAAAAAGTGGAGCCCGCATTCTTCGCGGCGGAGCATTCAAGCCCCGCTCTTCGCCCTATGCCTTTCAGGGTCTCGGCAAAGAAGGCCTCCGCATTCTCGCCAAGGCACGCGAACTAACCGGCCTCGCCATCGTCACCGAAGTCATGTCGGAGTGCGATGTTGAGATGGTTGCCGAATATGCCGACATCCTGCAGATAGGCACGCGCAACATGGAGAACTTCTCGCTGCTGGAAGCAGTTGGCCGCAGCGGCCGTCCAGTCCTGCTCAAGCGCGGCCTCACCGCCACCCTCGAAGAGCTGCTGCGTTCGGCGCAACTCATCGTGGAATGCGGCAATCCCGACGTCATCCTCTGTGAGCGCGGCATCCGCAGCTTTGACAAGGCTACCCGCAACGTCTTCGATATCGCCGCCGTCCCCGTACTCAACGCGGTCACTCATCTGCCCGTCATTGTCGACCCCAGCCATGCAGCGGGAGTACGCGAAATCGTTCCCCTCCTCGCCCGTGCCTCTGCCGCCATCGGTGCCGACGGAATGATCGTCGAAGTGCACCCCATACCCGAACATGCCCTCAGCGATGGTGAACAATCCCTCACCCTCCAGGGCTTTGATGACATGATGCGAGACCTGGAGCCATACCTCCTCCTTCGCCGCTCACAGCGCGATGCGGCACTCCTCGCTATCGATGGAGGAGATTAGGTGCAGGTGAAATCAACTCTTATCTCAGTCTCTCTCGCGGCAACAGCGCTCCTCGCCGCCTGCGTCGTCCTCGCATCGCCGTTCACCTCGCAGGAATCTGCTGCCCCTGTCGCCGCCATCGCAAATAACTCGATCGTCTACACGGCCGCACCAGAGTACAAGCCGCTCGCATGGCTGCACGGCGGCGAACGCTTCCCCGCTGGAGCCGTATTGATGATCCACGACGCCAGCGGAAACCGCGAACTGCCTTCGCACTTCGCAGCCGCAGCCGACGCCAATGTCTCTTTTGATGGCAAAACAATTCTCTTTGCCGGAAAGCAGCACACGTCGGATCCCTGGCAAGCCTGGGAATTCAACATCTCCGACAACTCTGTCAAGCGCCTCACGCAAGGGAAAGACGACATCATCCGGCCGATGTATCTCCCCGCCAACCGCATCGTCTATGCGCGAAAGTCAGCAGGCCGCTTCGTGCTGGAGGCAATGTCCCTCCACGACAACTCTGTAGTTCCGCTCTCTTACGCTCCCGGCAACTATGTGCCGACGGATGTCCTCCGCGATGGCCGCGTAATGTTTGAGTCGGTCTATCCCCTCGGCACCGGCACCACCCCGGAGATCTACACCGTCTACTCCGATGGCACCGGCGTGGAATCCTACCGCTGCGACCACGGCCCCGCGCGCTACTCCGGACGCGAAGTAGGTTCCGGCGACATCGTCTTCCCCACCGCAAAGGGACTGGCCCACTTCACCTCGCCGCTCGCGCACCAGGTCTCCATTGAGGCAGCTACCGGCGACTTTGCAGGAGACGTGACTGAGACCGCCTCCCATCAATGGCTGCTGGCATGGCGCGCAGACGCGAAGCACACCTACGAAATTAAGGAATGGAACCCTTTGACCAAAACGTCGCAGCCATTTCTATCTCAGCCTGGAATGAACCTCGTACAGCCAGCTATCATTGCACCGCGCGCACTCCCCAATCGTCATCCCTCCACCCTTCGCAACTGGACCGCTGCCAACCTTCTCACACTCGACGCATACACCTCCAAGCTCGACTTCAAGCCCGGCTCCATCGCGACGGTTCGCGTTTACACCCTCGATGACGCAGGCAAGCGGAAACTGCTAGGCAGCGCGCCCGTCGAGAAGGATGGCTCGCTCTACGTGCATGTTCCCGGCGATGCCCCCCTTCAGTTCGAATTGCTCAGTAGCGCCGGCAAAACCCTGCAGAAGCAATCCGGTTGGATGTGGACTCGCAAGAGCGAGCAGCGCATCTGTGTCGGCTGCCACGCTGGCCCGGAGCACGCGCCGGAGAATGCAGTTCCCGCCGTCCTCAATCGCTCCACCACTCCGGCAGACCTCACAACATCCATGGCCAAGGCGCCCGCCTCCGTCAACATTAAAGGAGCCAACTGATGCACTCCCGCGCGATTCTTCTCTTCCTATTTTCCTCCGTACTCGTCGCGCAGACCACTGCACCAGCGCCCGCCGCGGCACCCGCTCCGATCAGATTTGAAGACGCCACCGCTGCTTCCGGCATCGACTTCACTCACAGCTTCGGCTCGCGCCAGCTCGGCTCGCTGCTCGAAGGGACCGGCGGAGGCTGCGTCTGGTTCGATTACAACAACGACGGCCGCCCCGACCTCTATGTCGTCACCGGCAAACCGCTCGACGACAGCGTGCACCCCTATCCCGCTCAAGACCAAGCCAGTCGATCCGCCCCACAACCATCTCTATCGTAACGACGGCAATGGCAAGTTCACTGACGTTACTGAGAAGGCCGGCCTCGCGCCGGACCTCTACAGCATCGCCGTCGCCGCCGCAGACTACGACAACGACGGCTAACATCGATCTGCTCGTCACCGGTTATGGCCGCGCCATCCTCTACCACAACAACGGCAACGGCACCTTTACCGACGTAACCGAGAAGGCCGGCATCAAGGTCGATGGCTGGTCCATCAGTTCCACCTGGCTCGACTACGACAAGGATGGCTGCGTCGATCTCTTCGTCGGACGCTACGTTCAAGTTCGATCCCAAGTATCGCGCCTTCTACTCGGCCGACAATTATCCCGGCCCGCTCGACTACGAGGGCGAAACCAACAAGCTCTTCCACAACAATTGCGACGGCACCTTCACCGATGTCAGCGAGAAATCCGGCATCGCCGCCCTGCGCGGCCGCACCATGGGCGTCACCGCCGCGGATTTCGACGGCGATGGCTAGCCCGACATCTACGTCGCCAACGACAAGACCGAAAACTTCCTCTTCCACAACAAGCACGACGGCACCTTCGAAGAAATCGCCAACCGAGGCCGACGTCGCCTACGGCCAGAACGGCGAATCTACTTCCGCCATGGGACCGGTCTTCGCCGACGTCGATGGCGATGGCAAACTCGATCTATGGGTCACCGACTCAAAATACAACCGCCTCATGCACAACGCCGGCAAAGAAGCGCTTTGACGACGTATCCGCGCAATCGGGCATCTCCCAGGCCACCGCGCAGTACGTCAGTTGGGGATCGGGCATCTACGACTTCGACAACGACGGATGGCGCGACATTCTCATCTTCCACGGCGGCCTCATTCACCTCATCCCGCAGGAGCATTCGCTCTTCACGGGCACCGGCAACGGAAAGTTTGCCGACGTCTCCCGCGATGCCGGTTCCGTCCTCGACGTCAAGAGCGTGGCTCGCGGAGCCTGCTTCGCCGACTACGACAACGACGGCAAAATGGACGCCTTCCTCGTCAACCTCGGAGCACGCGGAACCCTTCTGCACAACGCCACCACGACGAAGAATCACTGGATCGCGTTTCAGCTCAAGGGCGGCGGCAAGAACAGAGCAATCGCGACGGCATCGGCACGCATCTATCCGTCGAAGCTGGCGGCGCTACACAAGTAGCCGAGCGCGTTGCCGGCTCCGGCTATCTCTCGCAGGACGACGCCCGCGTCCACTTCGGCCTGGGCACGGCGACCAAGGTCGATAAGCTCACCGTGCAATGGCCCAGCGGCAAGCAGCAGGTCATGGAGAACCTTCCCGCAGACCGCGTCGTCATCGTCGAGGAGCCTAAGTGAAGCGGAACCTCGCCCTCGCGCTGGCTTTAACGCTGGTCACACTTTGCCTCGCGGCATCGCTGCGGCCACGTGCAGTCGCGGGCTCAGCAACACCGGAATCCGAATACCTCTCTCCCAGCGAAATGGTCTTCTCCGCGGACGGTCGCTCGCTCTATGTCACCTGCGAACGCAGCGACGAGTTGCGCATCGTTGATGTGGCAACCGGCAAGGTCTCCGCGCGCATTCCCGTTGGCCATGTGCCCCGCGGCCTCGCGCTCTCCCCCGACGCCACCCAGCTTTACGTTGTGAATTCGTGGGAAGACAACATCTCCGTAATCGACCTCGCTACCCGCTCCGTCGTGCGCACTATCGCCACGGGCGCTGAACCAATCGACGCAATCTTCGACAAACCCGGCACTTCCCTCTACGTCGCCAATCGCGTCAGCAACGATATCTCCATCATCGACGTTGCCAGCGGCATCGAGAAGAAGCGCCTCGCAGGCGGCCGTGGTGCCAGCTACCTCGTCCTCTCGCCAGACGACAGCACAATCTACGGCACCCACATCTACCCAAAGATCGGCGAGTATCGCACCGCGCCCGTTTCCGAAATCACCGTCATCGATACCGCGACACAATCCATTCGTGAGCGCATGCCCCTTCCAAACGTTGCCGGAGTCTTCCACATCGCAAGCTCAAGCGACGGCAAGCTGCTCATCGCCACCGATGAACGCCCCAAGAACCTCGTGCCGCTCGCCCACGTCGAGCATGGATGGGTCATCGGCAATGCGCTCACCATCTTCGGCTCTGACGTAGGCGGCGTCGTCCAAGTACCCATCGACGAACTCGATCGCTACTACTCGCTTGCCTTCGGTGTCGCCATCCTCCCCGACAAATCAAAAATATTTGTCTCCACCGCAGGCTCTGACAGCGTAACCGTCATCGACACCGCGAAGCTCTTGCACTTCGTTCACGCCCATCCGAAATCTTTTGCCAACGACCTATCCGCATCGTCGAACTACGTCACTGCCCGTATCCCCGTTGGCCATAACCCACGCGGCATCACGCTCTCTCCAGATGGATCGCGCCTCTACGTAACGAATCGCCTGGATGACACTGTCGCCGTTGTCAACACCAGCACCAACGAAGTAATCTCCACCATCGACATGGGCGGGCCTAAAAAGGTCAGCCCTCTGCGTCGCGGCGAACAAGTTTTCGCCACCGCAAAGTATGGATTCCAAGGCCAGTTCGGATGCGCAAATTGCCACCTCGATAGCACCTTCGATGGCCTGCAGTGGGATCTCGAACCGGATGGCTTCGGCATCGATATCGTCGACAATCGCCTTCTCGAAGATCTCAAGGGCACCGAACCATTCAAGTGGAATGGCGGCAACCCTGACATCCCCACCGAGTGCGGCCCACGCACCGAGAAATATTTTTACCGCTCGCAGATCTACTCCAACGCGGACTTAACCGACATTGCGCTCTTCATCCGCAACCTGCCGGCGCGACCCAATCGTTTCCGCACTCCCACCGGCGAACTCACTCCGCAACAGGAGCGCGGCAAGGCCATCTTCAACCGCATCAAGGACAAGCGCGGCAACGCCATCCCGCAGAACGATCAGTGCGCCTTCTGTCATAGCGGCCCCAAGTACACCAGTCAGAAGAGCTTCGATGTTGGCACCGGAAAAACCAGCGACCGATCACCAATCTTTGACACGCCACAACTCATCAACGTCGCCATGACCGCACCCTACCTGCACGATGGCTCGGCCCGCTCCCTCGAAGAGATCTGGACCGTTTTCAACCCGAAGGATAAGCACGGCGTAACCAACGACCTGACAAAGGACGAACTGAACGACCTGATCGAGTACCTGAGGACACTATGAAGCGACTCATCCTGATCCTGTTGTTCCTCTGCGGTCTACCCCTCGCGCTCCATGCCGCGCCACCGGACATGCCGCGCTACCGCTGGGAGAACTTCACCACCTCCAACGACCTTCCAAATACGCATGTCTTCTGCGTTCTCGTCGATGGCAACCGCATCTGGGCAGGCACGGAAGAAGGGCTCTCCGTCTACGACAACGGCAAGTGGAAAACCTACACTACTGCCGATGGCCTCGCCCACCGTGTCGTTCTTTCGCTCGCTCTCGATAAACGCACCGGAGATGTGTGGGCTGCAACTATGGGCGGCCTCAGCCGCATCAGCGGCGGCCACATTGATACCTACACCCAGTTGAACTCCGGCCTCAGCAATGATGTCGTCTACGGAGTCGGCGTACTCGGCGATTACGTCTGGACCGCTACCGCTGCGGGCGCCTCGCGACTCAATACCCGCACCGGTCAGTGGACACTCTATAATGAGCGCAACACCCCCATGGCTGAAATCTGGACGTACGCCGTCTGTCCCGGCACAGACAAGGTTTACTACGCCGTCTGGGGCAGCGGCCTGCTCGAATATGACGTCGCCACCGAGCGCTGGAAAGGTTACGACGATCCCGACGGCGAAACCGAAATCGTCCTCTTCAAGGATGAAGGCCTGATCCACGAGATCACCACCTCCGTCAGCTACATCGACAAGATCGTCTGGGTAGCCACCTATTTCGGCGACAGCCGCTACGACGGCCGCAGTTGGCACAACTTCCTCACCAAGGACAGCGGCCTCCCCAGCAATTTCACCAACACCGTCAAGGGCGTTGACGCGAACCGCGCATGGTTCGGAACTGATAAAGGCCTCGCATATTACGACGGCACCAACTGGGCCGTCTACCGCACCTCGCCCACCACCGGCAAGCCGGAGATGTATACGCGCGACGCCAACGGCACCATTACTCCACTACCCGCCGACACCGCGCCGGCGCACAACTATGTTCTCGGAATTGATTTTCAGGGCGACGACCTCTGGGTCGCCACCGCCAAGGGCCTCAGCCACGGAATTCGACAGAAATAATCTCTAAGGAGTCTTACTTATGAACGTACAGGAAGTTCTAAACGCTATCGCCACCGCACCCGCCACCATGCCCATCGAGAAGAGGGCGGTCACCAACCTCAACGTTCTCAACGAAGCCTATGACTACGAGAAGCCGAGCTCTTTCGCCCGCGCCATGCGCATCGATCTCAACGGCGTCGTCATCCTCCTGATCTCAGGAACAGCCAGCATCGACGAATACGGCAAGACGGTGCACGTCGGCGACTTCCGCGCCCAGTTGCACCGCACCTACGACAACATCACCGGCCTGCTCGCAGCCGAAGGCGCCACCTGGAAAGACATCGTCCGCACCACCTGCTATCTACGCGATATCGAGCGCGACTACGAAGCCTTCAATGAAGAGCGCACCACGTTCTTCAAAGAACAGCAGCTCGATCCGATCCCAGCGTCCACCGGCATTCAGGCCATCCTCTGCCGCCCCGACCTGCTCATCGAGATTGAAGCCATCGCCATGTTCCGCCAGCAGAAAGCATAGGAGCCCGAAATGATGCGACCCATTCTTGCAGCCGCCCTCTTCCCTGTCTTTGCGTTTGCGGCGTGGGCGCAGGCCCCTGAACATTGCTCTTGCGGAAGCAATCCCCCACCGCCGCCAGCCATGCGTACGGTCACTCCGTACGCCGGCGAGCCGGAGGATCTGCGCCCCTTCTCCAAATTCACCACGCCCTACTATCAGCACTACATCACGCCGAACATCTACAGCGGCGCCGCACGCGACGTCGCAGCACCCAACTACAAAGACCTCTCTGAGATACGTATCGGCTTCATCGGACCCATCGGAAATAATCCCGATCACCCCTTCGGCGAGCGCATGCTTCATGGCGTCCAACTCGCCGTCGACGAAGCCAATGCCGGCGGTGGCTACGGTGGCAAGCCCTTCAAGCTCATGCTCCACAACGACTACGACAATTGGCAGGCGGGACAGGTCTACGGCCCCGATCGTCCCACCGATCCTGAGATCTGGGGCGCCGCTGCCGACGCCGTTGCAAAAATGGTCTACGACGAAAACGTCTGGGCTATCTTCGGATCCATTAGCTCTGAGACCACGCACATCGCTCTGCGTGCTGCACTGCGAGCCGAAGTCCCAATCGTCAACAGCGCCTCCACCGACTTCACCATTCCCGAAACCCTCATACCCTGGTACTTCACCGATATTCAGGACGACCGCGTCCAGTGCCTCACCCTCGCGCGCCGCATCTACACCGAGGTCGGACTCAAGCGCGTCGGCATTCTCCGCGTCAACAACCGCTACGGCCGCTTCGGTGTAATGAAGCTGCGCGATGCCTCCCGGCGACTCGGCCACCCCATCGTCATTGAGCAGAAGTACATGCCCGGAGACACCGACTTCCGCCATCAGCTCAAGGTCATCCAGGAATCCCGCACCGACGGCATCGTCATCTGGGCCGATCAACAACAGACTGCCGCCATCCTCAAGCAGATGCACGACGCCGGAATGAAGCAGCGCGTCTTCGGCAGCCATCGCACCATGGGCAGCGAATTGCTTCAGCTCGCCGGACCCGCCGCTGAGGGCTTTGAAGCCGTCTATCCCTACGACCCAACCCGCAATGACCCACGCTGGATCGCGTTCCAGAAAGACTACCGCGCCAAGTACAACGAAGAGCCGGAGCAGTTCGCCTCGCTAGCCTATGACGCGGCCCAGGCGATGCTCTCTTCCATATGCAAAGCAGGTTTGAACCGCGCCCGTATCCACGATGCCTTGGCCGACATCGAGACCTACAAGGGCGTCACCTCAAACATGGTCTTCGACACCAACAGCAAGAACACCACACCCATGTTCCTCGCTACTGTGCACGACGGAAAGATCACCTACCGCCCAGCATCGATGGAGAAGAAACCAGCCGTCGCAGAAGAGGCTACCCCGCAGGCCGCCCCTCCTTCTGCCACTCCAGTGCCCTACGCGAGAGTAGGCGAGGATGGCGTGATGTATAACGGACCCGCTGTCAAAGACACCACACCCGCCGTCGTCAAAATTGCCGTCTTCGGACCCAACGCTGAAGAGGCTGTGCACACTCCCGAGGCGCTTCGTGCCGTGCAGCTAGCCGCAAACAGTGGCCAGCATATATCGCTCATCGGCATCTCCAGCGATGCTTCCTGGGGCAAGTCCTCTTCCGAATTGGTCAACGCAATCTACTCGCAGCACGTACTCGGAATCATCGCTCTTGATCGCAACTCCAGTCACTTCGCTGAGCAGCTGGGACTGAAATCATTCGTCCCCGTGCTCGCGCTCGCAACCGACAAGACACTCACATCCACCAACATCCCATGGATCTTCCGCACGCCTGCGCAGACCACGCTCGACCAGGCCATTGCCTGCCTCGCAGCTGCACTGCGCAACTCCGGACCAAACCCTGAGAAGATTCGCGATGCCCTCGCATCCGGTCAGCCGATGGCCGGCCTGCGCTTCCAATCAACCGGCGAGCCCGTCATCGCCGCGCAGTAAGTATTCGACACTTGGCGTGTGCCGCTCTTATTCAATCGCAAGAGGCGGCGCCACATACCCGAACTCGCGCTCAACCGCCGACGCGACCGCCAGCACAATCTCGTCTTCATACGGACGTCCCGCAATCTGCACCCCTATCGGCAATCCCTCCGGCGAGCGCCCCACAGGAACAACCGCAGTGGGAGAAGCCAGCAGGTTGAACCATACCGTGTAGCGCATCGCGTCGAGATACTCGACACGCTGCCCATCCACCATCCAGCTGCGCTCCCCGTGACGAAATGCTGGGATCGCACACACTGGGCACAACAGCACCGGAAACTCGCGCATCTCTTCCAACAGCTTCGCGCGCACCACTGAGCAGTCACACCACGCCTGCAATAGTTCATCGCCGCTCAGCGGCCCAGCACGCCGGGCAATCTCAAGAAAGCCCCGGAACGTCTCGCTAAGCTCCCCTTCGCGGCCCTGGATCACCGGTTCCAGCAACATCAGTCCGCACCGCACAAACAGCTTCCACCACAACTCGCGCGCCAGTTCCAGCGATTGCGGACGGTATCTCTTCACGCAAAACCCCTGCCGCTCCAGCGCCTGCGCCGCATCCCGCACGGCCTGCCGCGTCTCTGCCGTCACCGGCGTCAATCCATCGTCTTCAAATACTCCAATGGGAATCCGCTTCAACTCTTCGATCGATATTTTCTGCGTCTGCACCGGCGCGCCCGCAGGATCGCATACCTCGCGCCCGGACAGCACATCAAACAGCAACTCAACATCTTTCATCGTGCGCGCCATCGGCCCCAGCGCTCCCAGCATCGCAAACGGCCCGTCTGATCCCGCAAGATGTCCCTTCGATGGAATCCGCCCCGGCGTTGGCTTCAATGAGCAGATGCCCGTAAAGTGCGCAGGCTCCCGCACTGACCCACCGCTGTCGCTGCCTATTCCGCATGCTGACAGCCCCGCAGCAATCGCCGCCGATTCGCCCCCGGTTGATCCCCCCGCCGTATACTCCAGGTTCCAGGGATTCGACGTGCGCCCATACAACCGGTTCTCTGTCTCGTACGCCATCAGGAACTCCGGGCAATTGGTTGTGCCCAGCACCGTAGCTCCCGCACGACGCATGCGCGCCACCACCACCGCATCTTCCTCAGGGATGTACCCGCGGTTCAGCACGCTGCCCGTTTCGCATCGATAACCCGCCGTCGCAATCGCGGCCTTCACCGTCATCGGCAGCCCATATAGCGGCCCGCGCAAGTGGCTTCGCTCCGCGGCACGCACCTGCTCGCGCACCCGCTCAGCATCGAAATCAATCAGCGCATTGATGCGAGGATTCAGCTTCTCAATCTGGCGAATGTATTCCTCGGCAAGCTCCATGGGAGAGATCGCCGACCGACGCAGCATCGCCAGCAGGTCCACCGCCGGCGCCAGCGTAATATTCTTCACGGCGATCTACCGCCTACCTGCCGTTCCCGCTCTCCGCAGGCACCGTCGGTGGTTCCGCGGGAGTAGGAACGTAATGCAGCTGAAATCCATTCGGAGTCTTCCCTGACTCAAAGCGCTCGTTCCAGTCCAGCCTGTACTTCACCGCCGCCGCGTCATCTGGAAAATGCTCGCCTGCCGGATACGGATAGCTGCTCATCCCGTGGAACGGCATCGTCGCAACGGTGAACGGCGAAGCCTCATAGAAGTCCATGTCCTTCACAAAACCGTTCGCATAGAAGAAGTAGTCGCGCTTCCACCCCGCAGGCAAAACCGGCAGCGTGTCCGTACTGAATTCGGCATCGATCTCTTCTCCGCTGCCAAAAATCACGAACCGATCATCCACCTTCTTCAGCAGCGGAGTCACATCCCCATAATGCGTGTAGCTGCCGCGCTGCTTAATGAACGGCCCCGTCGCGCTAACGTTCTCGTAGTTGTAACTCAGGTCGCCGTGCGTCGCGCCGTCAATCTGCTGCGGATACCCGTGATACTGCACCTTCGCCAGCCGCAGTGGCATCTCCGTCTGATGAATGTGCTTCGAAAGATCCGCGCCATTCTCCACCAATATCTGATCCCAGTAGATCTGCAGATTCGTCGTGATCCTTATGCGCCGCGTACCCTCCGGCAGCCTGCCCGTCAGATCCGCAACAATGGTCCGCGGCAGTCCCGCTGGAAATCCCATCTCATCCATCACTCGCTTCCAGCTGCCATCCGGCATCTGCGCTTCCACATACGGCGCGATCGGTTCCAGTCCAGCCTGCCACGCAGCGTACATCGAAGACGCTGAGAAATATTCGATGAACCCATGCAGCAGCAAGCGCAGAGGATTCTTCGCCGTCCACTCACCCAGGTCCAGCGTCAGCGTGTGCATATTCGCATAGCCCGCGTAGTTCAGCAGCTTGAAGTCTGTCACATATTGATGATCCTGGCTGCGCAGCAACTCAAGCACATCGCGCCCACTATCATCCCACGCTCCCGCCGGAACTTTCGCTGACGATGAGACCATCGTCTTTTCCACCGGGAATGGCGGCTCGTTCAGAAATCCTTCGTTGGGATAAACCTCGGTCCCCTCGCGATGATCCACCGCCACCATGCGCAACTGGTCAATGTAGTTCACTTCTTCCATCGGCTCCGCGAAACGCACGCTCATGTTGCCGTTGCGAGCCTTCAAAAGATTTCCATCCACCTTCACCCACTCATCAGGATCAGCCGTATTCTTCGCCACCGGAGAAATCCAATGCCCCACAACCGCCGCGCCAATCACATCCGTCACAAATTGGTAGCGCGTCCCATCCCACGCAAACAGCACCGGGCAGGAACTTCCTCTGCGGTCAATCTCCGTAAAGCTCACCGGCTTCGACGTCGCCACATCCATCTCATCCTGCGGCACTCCCGTCGGCCACAGCAGCCGCACGATGTCCGCTTGCTCTGCGGCTCCCAGCCCGGCAATCAGCTCAGGGGGCCCCTGGCTCATGTAGCCCGACGCGCCCGCCATCTCCCACTTCTGCCACAGCCCCCCGGCAAACACTTCAATCTCCGTGCCCGTACCCGTCTTGTTGTCAGCGCCGCCCTTCAACGCCAGCTTCAAGCTATGATTCTTATTCCCGCCGTCGTTCCGCAGCACCAGCGGCGCGCCATTCAATTGCGTCACCACCAGGTCGGCATCGCCATCGCCATCCACATCTGCCGCCACTACTGATCGCGCATCGCGCAGTTGCAGCTTGTCCAGTCCAAGGCTCCGGCTCACATCCTCAAAGCCCGCCGGTCCCATGTTGCGAAGCACGCGCACTTCTGACCCCTTCGCGGTTTCAATCACCACGGCCAGGTCAAGCCATCCGTCGTTGTCTACGTCGAATCCCGTCACACCCCAGCCGCCAATCGCATCCTTCAGCGGCAACGGCACACGCTCAAATCGCGTGCCGTCCACGTTGCGCCACAGGCTTATCCCCGGAGCACCCGCATGCGTTACCGCAATATCCATCCATCCATCTTTGTTGAAGTCCAGCACATACACTCCAACCGTCGGCGTCAGCCCCGCGTCATCAAACTCCGGCAGCGCCTTGAACTTGCCCTCACGAGGATTGATGTAGACCACCGGAGACTTGCTCGAACCCGTCACCACCAGGTCAACCGCGCGATCGCTGTTGATGTCCGACAGCACAGCACCCGTCGTCTCGCCCGTTCCACCCAACCCCGTCTGCTCTGTCCAATCCGTAAACGTCTTGTTGCCGTTGTTTCGCCACACCACATTCACAGCCGCGCCAGCCTCTGCTCCCGCCGCTGGCTTGCCTGTCACAAATAAATCCAGATCGCCATCGTGGTCGTAGTCCACAAACGTCAATCCAGCCGGCTGATTTCGCGCCTCAATCCCCGCAGCCTTCGTCACGTCGGTGAAGTGAGCCTTGCCTTCATTCCTGAAAAGCACCACGCGATCCGTCAGAGCAAGCGCCAGATCTGGCAGCCCATCGTTATCGAAATCACCCACCGCACAAGCCACCGCAGCGCCACTCGCCGTCAACCCAAGCTCCTGCGCCTTGGCCTCTTCGTATTTGCCACTGCCACTGTTACGAAATACCCTGACAGCCTGCTCCCCCGTCGATGGAAGAACAATATCGGGTAGCCCATCCCCGTCCACGTCCAGAAAGCAGACGCCTCCGCCCACCTTCTGCTGCTCCTTCGCGGCTCCGCCAATAGGCAGCGACACAAAGGTGATCGAATTCATCGCCCCCACCTTCGGCTCTGGAGTGAACACATCCGCAGCCCGCGCCAGACGCCCCTCTTCTCCATAGGTATGCGTAATGGGAGCCGAAATCTTGTCCCGCGACAGATGCTCAAATCGCTGAAAGTGCACCTTAGCTTCATCCGGCTTGCCCGAGCGCTGCAACGCGCGCGCCAGCCCAAACTCCGAAGACGTGTGCAAAGGATTAATCGCCAGCGCCGCCTGGAACTCAACGATGGCCTTCTCGTAATCCTTCATCTCCATGTACGACGAGCCGAGAAAATAATGCCCATCAGGATTCTTCGGCGCCAGGTCCACCACTTTTTGAAAATTCTCCGCCGCTTCGCTGCTCTTGCCCTGCGCGTGCGCCGCCAGCCCCAGGCAATACCACACCGCCGGATTCTTCGGATCCTTGGCGGCAGCCTCTTCAAACGCCTTCTCCGCCTCCGGCATCTTGTTCAAATACAGCAGCCCGATCCCCTGGTTCAACACCGCCGTCGTCATTGTCGGATCAATGCTGTAAGCCTTGGCAAACGTGTCCACGGCCTTCTGCGTCAACTGCTGATTCATCAGCGCGACGCCCATGTTGTTTTCCTTCGCCGCCTGCGCGCGCACCGCCACGGCATCAGCCGCGTATGCCGAACCCGCAAACCACAAAAGACCACCTGCGACAAACAACCGGACGGCGCTGAAGCGCGCACCTGCATTGCGATAGAAAAGGGACATGGCTACTGAATTATAAAGGGCTTTGACCGCAATACTCTCGCCGATGTCAACTGCGGCGATTGTTGTTCATATCGCTATCCGGGATACGCGACTTTTAGCACCGCGCTGAACACAATTTCTGCTCGCCCCCATCCCGGCCTCTTCGCGTACACTTCTCGCAAAAGAATTCCCAGCAACAGCATCACCCGAAAAGGAAAGCCCATGATCCCTCTGAAACGATGCTCTCTTACCGCCTGCCTTACCAGCACGCTCCTCGTCGCAGCCACCATATCGGCCTCTTCGCAAACGTCTGCCCCGCTCTCCCCCGCCACCCTTCCCGGCCAGGGACTGGCCCAGCACGACTTCTTCTACGCGGGCGAGGGCCAGCAGGAGCGCATGTTCATCATCCGTGGCGGGCAGATCACCTGGTCCTACACCCACGATGGCAAGGGAGAAATCAGCGACGCCGTTATGCTCCCCAACGGCAACATCCTCTTCGCACACCAGTTCGCCATCACGGAAATCACGCCCGATAAAAAAATCGCTTGGAATTACGACGCCCCGCCCAACTCTGAGATCCACACCGTCCAGCCCTACGGCGGAAACAGCGTCGTCTTCATTCAAAATGGAGCCCCCGCCAAGGCCATCATCCTCAATAAGAAAACCAACGCCATCGAGCACGAGTTCGTCCTGCCCGTAAAATATCCCAACAGCGTCCACCCACAGTTTCGTCAGGCTCGCATCACCCCCGCGGGCACTCTACTCGTCGCCCACATGGATCTGGAGAAGGTTGTCGAGTACGACCTCAACGGCAAAGCACTCTGGAGCATCGATGCGCCCGGCGTCTGGTCTGCGACTCCGCTGAAGAACGGCAACGTCCTCATCGCCGGAAAGTCCACGGTCCGCGAGGTCAACCGAAAGGCTGAGACCGTCTGGCAATTTACCGCGTCCGATGCCCCCGGATTCGACCTCTCCAACATCCAGACCGCAACCCGCCTCGACAACGGCAACACCATCCTAAACAATTGGTTCAACCAGTGGTCAGGCAAAGTCGATCCGGCCAATGCCCCCGTGCAGGCTCTCGAAGTCACCCCAGCGAAAAAGATTGTCTGGGCTCTGCGCTCATGGACGCCCCCAACCGATCTGGGACCATCCACCACAATTCAAATCCTCCACTAGCCCCAGAATTGCGTATGCCCATGTCTGCATCGGCAGGCATGGGCATAAGGAGAAACTCCCGGTTTCAATCTTCTTAGATGCCGGCACTTCAAGTGCACAACAGCATTGCAACAACTAGATGATCGGAATCACCAGTTGCTGTCCAACCTTTATCAGGTCAGGATTCGTCATCGCGTTTGCATCAGCAATTTTCTGGTAGTGATTCGCCGATCCATAAAAATGCTTGCTGATCTTCGACAGATTATCGCCAGACTGTACCGTGTACGTCTGGTCTCCCGTGCCCGTCGTCACGATCTCGTGATGCAAATCAGAAAACTGCGGATCCACCGCCTTGATCGAATCCCAAACACGATTCGCAATCAACTCCGAGGGTACAGTGCCCTTCAAGTGCAACTTGTCACCATCCAGATCCACCGCGTCCAGCGTGGCTCCATCGCTCGCGAACTCCTGAATCGTCGTAATAACCGGCGCATACTTCTGCTTCAACTGCTCCAGATCTGCCATCTCTCCTCCGGGAATTTAATTTGTCTACAGCGCAAGTAGTAGAACAGATCGAATCGCGGCGCAACGTGAAGATTGCAGCCCACTCACCATTCCTGTCCGTGCGATCAAACTATTGCGCCTAACGCCTCTTCGCCGGCACCGCTGCCATGCTCCCCTGCACATCCTTCGAATCCATCAGCACCCCGGCCGTAGCATGCGCATTCCGCATCGAAAGATTCTTCCCCCGCCGAAACTCGAGCGCAGCATAACCCGGGATCGCCCCCGCTCCCTTGAATCCATCGATACTCAGCCCATCAAATCCATCTGCATGCACAGCATGCTGGTAGAACGGGGGAAACTTCCCCTCCCAATTCACCCGCAAACCTACAAAGGATAAATCCCGTACGTTGTGCACCATCACCCCCGAAAGATCCTGGCGAATCAGCCCAAGATTCCTCGGCGTCGTCGGCTGCAGATCAAGATTGCCGCCCGTGATCTCCTGCAGTGGCCCCGCCTGCATGGTCAACGACAAATCGCGAAACTCCACGTCCTCAATGTGACCAGGCTCCGTACTATAGATCACGATGGGCGACTGGCTCTTCGCCATCATGCTGTTGAAGCGCACGTGGCGAATGCGCCCCACCGCCTCCGTCTGCGGCCACGGCGGATAGGCCCAGCGCGCCACCGTCATCGACACCGGCTCGCCAGATCCCCACCACGGCCCGTCTATCAACCGCGTCTCGCTCACTACATTTGTGAAAATCAAATTCTCAACCGTCTCCCCCGCCCGCGCCTGGATGTTGATTCCCCGGTTGCTCTCACGAATCACAATATTGCTAAACGTAAAATTGCGAACATCCTTCGCCGCAGGACCAATCCGTATCGCCGCCGATCGACTCCGCAATATCAAATTCGAAACCGTGACGTTCTCCGTTACCTCCTGGCACCACCCATCCGCGCAAGGACCACCCACCACCAGCGCATCGTCCCCCGCCTCGATCGACGAATCCGAAATAAACGCGTTGCTGGAATTCGAAATATCCAGCCCATCATTATTCGGAACCAACATATTGTTCCGCACATCCAGACCGCTCACCTGGATGTGGTTGCTGCACATCAGCTTCACTCCCCAGTTAGGACTATCGATCACGTGAAAGTCGCGCATCACCACGCCATCAGTGTGCAGCACCAGCACCAGCACGCCCGGCCTGTCGCGCATGCGCACAGGCCCTTCGCGCGTCTCGCCCATCCGCGCCACCAGCGCCTGCCCCTGCCGCGTCGCCGCCGCGTCAAAGTAAGGATCGAAGTGCGGCATATTTGTGTCGGTAAATGCGCGCCCGTTTCCGTCAATCGTGCCGCCACCCGTAATGGCCACGTTGCGCGCATTCTCCGCCACTATCAACGCCGTATCGCGATCCTCTGAAGCCCGGGATATGCGCGGATAATCCGCCAGGTTCTCGCTCCCCAGAATCGTCGCACCCGGCTCCAGTTGCAGCGTTATGTTGTCCACCAGTCGGATCGTCCCGGTGCGGTACGTCCCCACCTCGACCACCACTGTGCCGCCGCCCCGCCCATGGCAATCCGCAACCGCCGCGTTGATTGCCCGCGTCTCCAGCGTGCGTCCGTCGCCCGTCGCGCCATACGCCCGCACGCGGCACTCCACGTTTGCGCGCGATGCTTGCGGCGCCGCACTCGTCTGCGCCACACCAAAATTACACGCCGCGAAAACGCAGCACCCCACAAGACCCGCGAAATTTCTACCTGTCAGCATCAGGGGAATTCTACACACGCATCACTTCTTCTGAAGAACAGCCCCCACCACCAGCACCCAGTCATGCCATTCGCCCGGCGCAGCCGTCGGCAACCTGAAAGTCCCTTGTGTCGCTTGCTTCATCCCCTCCGCCGGCAAGTTCTTCCCCGTCCTAGGATCAAACCACGTGCTCTTCCCCGCGCCCAATTGCCCCATATCCACCGTCACCTGCAACACTCCCGCGGGAACATAGATCAACGCAGCCCTCCTGTCGCGATCCTTCAGCGCCGCCACATGCAATAGCTCCGCGCTATCCGGCAGCTTCTCCGCACCCACCACCATTCCCTGCGCTGGTGCCAGCCGCAGAAAATCATGCGACTCCATCAGCCTCCGCAGATAAAGCATCTGCATCGAACCCGGAAAATTCAGCGCCTGCTGCCAAGGTGTCCGCGCAAACGTCACCGCAGGGTTGCCGCTCGTATCCAGAAATTGCCAGATGTCGTGGCACCCATAAGTAAACCCCGCGCCACCCGCGAACACCGCCCAATACGCGGCCTCACGCGTATCCGCATCTGTAAACCATCCATTCTCCGGCTTGAAATTCACGGGATGATCCTCGTACCGCGCCTCGCCATCCACCGTCGGCTTCAGCGGCTTCATCGCGTAGTCCTTCTCGATCATCGTGTAATTCGCAAAGTGTCTGCTCCCGTGCCCCGACTGCATCATGTTGAAGTCCAACGGACTATCCGCATTCGCAAACCCATCCGACGACGACTTCCCGCCACCCGGATGATACGTAATCAAATGCCGCCCCTTATCCCCCTCGCGCAGTCCCTTAGCCATCGCACGCCACACCTGCTCGTGCTCTGTCGGCATCCTGTCGCCGCCAAGTATCCAGATCACGTTTGCATCCTTCGCATACCTGCGCCCAAGGAACAGCCCATACGCGTAAGCATTCTTCTCGTTGAAGATCATCGGCCCCTTACCCCACAGCACCGGGCCCACCTTGTCTCCCCACGTCGGCAACATCCCGATGAACATGCCCTTCGCGCGCGCCGTGTGCACCGCATAATCCACCAGCTCAAAATACTTCTCATTCGGATGTTCCGGATCGCCCCCCACCAGTGGCAGATTGCCCTCCGCATTCGCCTGCGTCAGACCATCAAACTCCGCCAGCACCACTGCCTGGATCACCGTGAATCCCTTGCTGCGGCGGTCCTCCAAATACGTTTCCATCTCCGCGCGCTTCAATCGGTGAAACATCTCCCACGCCGTATCGCCGAGAAAAAAGAATCCCTTCCCATTCGTAAATTGCAGATGATGGCCGTCCGCCGAAACGCGAAGATCTCCCTGGCTGAAGTCCACCGCAGCACCTTGCCAGCGTCCCTCCTGCGCCCCCGCTCCACGCGAGCAAAAAATCAGCAGCCCAAAAATCAGCAAAGAATTCCAGATCGCAAACCGCTTGTGAGCAAACATGCGACCCATTCTACGCACCCCGCCCTCGTCCCGTACCCGGAACACCCATCACCGCAAAAAGCCGCCGCACTGGAGTAAACTTGCTGGTCCCGCCCGCTGCCCTCCGCGGGTCCACCGCAACACTCAACCTCTGGAGTATTCATGTCGTCGCAAACCTCTCTCCTCTCCCGCCGCACATTGTTCCCCGCCCTTCTCGCGCTGTTATCTTTGGGGGTGGCATCCTCGCACGCGCAGCAAATCTATCAGCCCGCAGCCGACGCCAGTGCCATGGTCATCGACGGGCAGGCCCGCTTCACCGTGCTCACCCCGCGCCTCATCCGCATGGAGTGGAGCGCTGACGGCAAGTTTGAGGATCGCCCAACCTTCGTCGTCCTCAACCGCCACCTCCCGGTGCCTTTCTTCAAGAAGACCTCCGACGACAACAACTTCATCATCGACACCACCGCCCTCCAGTTGCGCTATCGCAAAGGCTCCGGCAAGTTCACGCCGGATAACCTCAGTATCACCTTCAAGCTCGACGGCGCGGAGCAATCCTGGAAACCCGGCACAGCGCCCACAGGAAATCTCTACGGCACCACGCGCACTCTCGACGGCGTCCGCGAGGGCACTCAGTTGGAACAGGGCCTCGTCTCTCGCGATGGATGGGCCATCATCGACGACAGCAAAAGCCCAGTCTTTGACTCAGCCGACTTCCGCCTCAACTCCGCTGACAGCGTCTGGCCCTGGGTCGTCGAGCGCACTCCCGGCGGGCGCCAGGATTGGTACTTCCTCGGCTATGGTCACGACTATAAGCAGGCCCTCGGCGACTACACCCGCATCTCCGGAAAAATTCCCCTGCCTCCACGCTTCGCCTTCGGAACCTGGTGGTCCCGCTACTGGGACTACACCGATGCGGAACTCCGCGACCTCGTCGCACAGTTCCACGCGCACAATGTCCCACTCGACGTCCTCGTCATCGACATGGGATGGCACCTCAATCCCGACGCCATCAAGGAACGCGGGTTCGACACCTCCAAGACGTTCTTCAAGGATCAGTCCAATCACGATACCGGATGGTCCGGCTACACCTGGAACCCGAAATACTTCCCCGACCCCGACACCTTCCTCGCATGGGTTCATCAGCAGGGCCTCAAGGCCACCCTCAATCTCCATCCCGCTTCCGGCGCACAGCCATGGGAGAAGGCCTACCCCGACATGGCCAAGTCCATGGGCATCGATCCCGCCACGCAGAAATACGTGCCCTTCGACATCACCAACAAAAAATTCGCCATCAACTACATGAACTTCCTCCACCATCCCATCGAGCAGCAGGGCATCGACTTCTGGTGGATCGATTGGCAGCAGGAAATGTACACCGCACTCCCCAACGTCAACCCCACCTTCTGGCTCAACTACGTTCACTTCACTGATCAGCAGCGCGAAGGCAAGCGCCCCCTCATCTTCCATCGCTGGGGCGGACTCGGAAATCAACGCTACGTCATCGGCTTCTCAGGAGACACCATCTCCGTCTGGGATTCGCTCGCCTTTCAGCCCTACTTCACCGCCACCGCAGCCAACGTCGGCTACAGCTATTGGAGCCACGACATCGGCGGCCACACTCCCGGCGCCGTCGATGGCGAGCTCTACTCACGCTGGATCCAGTTCGGAACCTTCTCGCCCATCCTGCGCACCCACACCACAAAAAATCGTGACGCCGAGCGCCGCATCTGGGCATACCCTGAGCCCTACGCCACCATCATGCGCAACTCCTTCCTGCTGCGCTACTCCATGCAGCCCTACCTCTACACTGAATCGCGCAAGACCTACGACACAGGCGTAGCCTTTCTGCGCCCGCTCTACTACGACTTCCCCGATGCAAAGGAAGCCTACGATCAGAAAGGCGAATACACCTTCGGCGACAGCATGATCGTTGCCCCCATCGTCGCCCCCGCCGACCCAACAACTCACCTCTCCACCAAGTCCATCTGGCTCCCCAAAGGCGAATGGGTGGAGTGGTTCGACAGGCAAGCAGCTAACCGGCCCCGGCACCTTCGACCGCACCTTTACCCAGCAGCAAGTCCCTGTCTACGTGAAGGCCGGAACCATCCTTCCCCAGCAGCCGCCCATGAGCTATACCGGAGAGAAGCCCGTCGATCCACTCATCCTCGAAGTCTTCCCTTTCGCCCGCAACCAGCACGCCAGCATCTATAGCGTCTACGAAGATTCCAGCAAGGGTGAGAACTACATCCACGGCGAATTCGCCTGGACCAGCATCGAAGTCAAACATCCCTTCCCCAAACAATTCGATGTCAACATCGCCGCCGCCCAGGGAAGCTATCCCAGTATGAACTCCAACCGCGCCTACGAAGTAAGGATCTGGTCCGCCTCCACCGCAACCGAGATCAAGGTGGAAGGCAAAAAATTGTCAGCAGCCAGCGACGCAAACGCCCCCGGCTGGCGCTACGACAAGGACAAATCGCAGCTCATCGTGCGCACACCCTCACGTTCCGTCTTCTCCAAAACCGATCTCTCCATCAAGCTAAAGAGCGATCCTCAACCACCCGCGAAGTAGTCGCGCAAATAGAAGAGGCCCGGCATTTTCACCGGGCCTCGATCAATCATCATGCTCACATCCATCAAAGCTCTGCACACAGCGATCTGGCTCTTCATGGCAACCTGCGTAGCCTGGCTGCCCTTCGCCGCGCTTCATCATCAATTCCGATTCGTCGCCGCCCTCACCGCCATCATCCTCGCCGAGTGCGCCGTCCTCGCCCTCAATCACGGCCGCTGCCCGCTCACCGATCTTGCCGCTCGCTACACCACCGAGCGCGCCGATAACTTCGACATCTACCTGCCCCTCTGGCTAGCCCGCCACAACAAAACCATCTTCGGAACCCTCTTCGTCATCGGCCTCCTCACAGTCCTCTGGCAGTGGATCATCTCCACGCCATAAGCCCCGCCACTAACTCAACTCAATCTCCAGCAAATGCGCCCCGCCGCGGCCCACCCGCACCTGCGCATACGTCGATCCCTCCACGCGCCGCATCTCCGCATTCACGCTCTTCCCATTCAGCCTGGCCGCGCGCACCTTGCGCCCCTCCGGCAGCAGCACCGCAACCTCCGCCTCGCGCGCGCTGCTCGTGAAGCGCACCATCATCTTCTGCGCCTTCTCATCGTAGCCATACTCATAGCGCACGTATCCATTGCTCGCCGGATATCGCACCGACACCCGCGCATCCTTCACTCCCGCCGCACTCCATCGCGGAGCAATCAGCGCCTTATCAAAAGCCGCGCCTGTATCCTTCGCGCCCGCCAGTCCCTCCACCAGCGCAAACACCAGCGCCGCCGCGCCCCAGTTGTTCGGCATGCCTTGCGACAGCTCATTCCACGGCGGAAGAAATACCTCCGCATCCGAAAGCGTCACGCCCAGGATCATCCACTTCGCGCTCGTCTCCACCGACTCAAACTCCAGCGAAGCAATCACCTTCTCCGGATGCGCATTCTCAAACCCCGCTACATACACGCCAACATTCCCGAATTTCTGATTCGCCCCGCGCCACGCCACCTGCAGCCGCTCCGGCCCACCCGGCCCATACCTCACCTCAAACTCCCCGTCATGCGGAGCCCACCAGTGATTGATGTTCACGCCCGCGCGAACATACTCGCGCTTCGACGTTCCATCCGCGTAATGCACCGTCAGCCTTCCCGCCAGATCATCGCCGCCCTTCGTATGCAGCAGGTAGAAGGACTTCGCCGTCGCATTCACCCGCAGCGTCTCCTTCTTCTTGAAGCCCGCGTCCTCGCCAATCGCCAGGCAAGCCCGCCGCCCATTCTTCGCCGGATCGATCACCTCAAATTCCACATCGCGAAATTTCTGCTTCCCCACCGGCATCGCCGGCAGATCGTTCTCCGTCTCCCCCATCCACACCAGCACACCCGGTGCCGCCGTGCCGCCGCCAAAATCCGCATTCGCAATCGACCGCATATCCAGCTCTCGCCACGTGCGCGTGGGAGCCACAGGAACCTTCCCCCGCAGAATCGCCGGCACCACGCCGCGATACCTGTCCGCCACCGCCTTCTCCCGCCGCAGAATATCCACGCCATATTGCTCGTAGCCGTTATCGAACGCGCCCCGCGCCAGTTCGCCCGCCACACACGACAACACGCCGCCATTCATGTACTCCCACTTCGCATCCTCCGCCCCAAAGCCCGTTTCAAATGGCGGATAGATCGCGTAAAACTCACCCGGCGAAGTAGCCGGCATCTCTCGCCTTATCCGCTGATACGTCTTGATAATCGCCACCGCCTTCTCGTGCGTAGCATTGCGATTCAGCGTGTATGCATTGGACAGCGCCACCTGACGATTCAGATCCACGCCCAGCTCCAGCCTCAACTCCTTGTCTTCCGGAATCCAGTGCGTGAAGAACTCCCCATTCCACGCCAGCGCATTCAGCCGCTTCTCCATCGCATCCGCTTTGCTGCGCATCCCGGCTGCATCCGCGCCGCGCGCCGCCACCTCCAGCATCTCCGCTAGCCTGCGCATCCCCGCAATCAGATTCGTGTTATCCCCAAAGAAGATCCCGAAGTGTGTCTTCTTCAGATCGATCTTCATAATGTCGCCATCCACCCGCGCCGCTTCGCTCTCCACCAGGAAGTCCCACGTATCCACCGTGAATCCGCGCTTTAGCAGCTGGTACTTCTCTGACCACCGGTAGGCATCGCTCGTCGCATACCCCACCGCGCGAATCGCGCTATCCAGCTTCGCCTTCATCCACGCCGTGTCGCCCGTCGCCTTCCACGAAAAATAAATCGCCTCTAGATAAAACGCCTCCACGTGGTTCTCTACCGGAGCGCGACGCAGTTGCAGATAGCCGCCCTCCGCCGACCGCGCAAAATCCGCATATGTAAAGCGGCTATCCCAGTAGGTTTCAGGAGGAGTGCGTGCCTCCACGTTCTCCCAGATCATCCCGTCTTCCCGCTGCGACTCCGCGTACAGGTCCACATTCGACTTCACTTCCGGCCAGAAATACTTCATCCCCTTCAGCGTCTGCGTATTGTCCATCAGCCACGACGCCCAGTACGTAATCACCTCGCCGCGATAGCGCGTCGCTGTCACCGGACCATCCGTCGCCATCGTCCAGTAAAGATCCTTCAGCAAACTCCCAAACACTCCGCCGTCATCGTCAATCTGCGTCTCGCAGTCCACAAAGAACGTCCGCATATCCAGCACCGCGCCGTCCTTCCCAATCAGCGAAGCAGTATGCGCACCCAGCGCCCCGCCAATCGTGAACTCCGCGCTCCCCGCCATCGCAGCATCCACATACACCTGCTGCTCTCCATCGCGAACCACCAGCCGCCCCGCCACCGCGCTCTCCACGCGCAGTTTGTCCAGCGGCGTCAGCTTTCCCGCAGGCTCAGGATTCAGCTTCAACGGCACGCGCTTCACCCGAGCGCCCGCAGCAGCGGTCCCCGGTCTCTCATCCAGTTGTGCAGTAGTTTGTGCAGGAAGAAAATTAGCAGCCGCCAGACCAGCAGCCGGAATCAAGCGAAGTACATCCCGTCGTGTTGTCATTCCCGTCCCAGGCATCCACGCCACCAGCGCAGACGCGTCCTTCATCAGTCCAGCTCAACACACAGACCACTCACCAATCTACTCCTTCTGGCAGCCCGCAGGATGTGGGACTCCCCACCGCTTCGCTGACAGCTTTTTCGCCGGCTCTGGAGGATGATTTTAGAACTTTTCTGTTCGACGCAGCATGCTGCTTGTGCCCCCGATCAATCAGAAAGCATACTGTCGTATGTGCGGATCTCGGGATGCAGGTCAGTACACTGAGGGAAGGATCAGATGGGGGATTACGCGGAAGGCGACACAAGTCTCTAGGCTTTCGCAGCTATATCTCCTCTTCTGAGTTCGAGACACCTGCATATAGGATTATTTCATGATCTACGCGCGCTCCTAAAGCAGCTATTACTTGAACCTGTTCACGAGTCAGCCCGATATACGGCATCTCACGCACGCTATAGACGATGCCAATCGAAACCGATACGAACTCGCTTAGGTGCATGATCTTTGGAACCAAGGGCTTGAGCTTGCGCAAGAAATCGGTGAAGAAACGCTCCGAATGATTACCGATGTAATCGTTTTGCTCCGCACGGAGTCGTTCGCCCAACTCCCACTCATTCAAATCAAATTGAGGTTGCCTCATCACACCTGTCTTCGTGGGCGTACCCCTTATTCGAACATGAGTAGGAGCGATCCCAACTTTCTGTGTAATCGTCTCAGGAGACAGTTGATCGCTAGTGATCCAGAGGGAGATGCCTATGAAATCCTGTTTCTCGTGCGTCGTCATATTCGCTTTCGTCCTGTGACCTAATCTTTTGCATTAATACCAGTTTCGAACGGCAGGGTGGCCCACCCTAAGATTTTCATTTCCTAATACCCCTTAATACCCAAAATGATCTGGGTGCCCCGTTCCAGCCTGCCGTTGGCTAGGGCGGGGTTGTTGCCGGGTGCCCCACATCTCGCCTGATCAAATGGTATTTAACTCCCTGCGTCGGAGACGATATTCAAGCTGGCATAGGCTCGCGATGATGATCCAGAGCCACACCGGGAAAATGATTCCTGCACTCAGCACGATTAGCACAGGGTTCGAAGTTGTGCACCCTTTTCGAAGACATGACTCCCAATTGAACCACGACAATGTTGCCCACTGGCAAGCAACAAACGCCCAAAACACAGCAGGCCGCACTTTCTCCCATATCCAGTAGGTAACGAGCAAGGGTAGAGAAAACAACGGCAAGATCCAGATCAGTGCAACTGCGATCGGATTGTCTTGACCATTCGTACTGAACGCAAAATCCATCAAGCCAAACCAAGTCAGAATAACGGCGACGATTACGGCTAGGATAAGCAGCGTCCAACGAATGCCATTCGATTTCATGCGTCCTCACTGGTTACAACCCGCCGGGTCCCACATATCGCCGCCTCCACCAACTCGCTAACCGCCCTTTAGCTAACCGCTCTTTAGCTAACCGGCTTTTAGCTAACCGCTTTCTAGCTAACCGCCTCTTAGCTCTTGAAAATCGTATGCGGTATCAGCTTCCAATAATCCTCCTGGCTAGCATCATCCATGCAAGCCTGGATAATCTTTCTCCCCAGCGGATCAAGCTCCGGAGTAACAAACGCTTCCAGCTCGCGCCGGAAAAACTCCCGCCACTGCCGAGCCCCTTCGTCATATACATCCTGCCCGCCCTGCAACTGCGTCTCCACATGCAGCAGCACAGGAGGAATCAGCGACCCCTCAACGCGGATCTGCTTCGGCACATAGCCCAGCAGTGCGCACGAGCATTCCTCTAGCTGGTCGCGATTGAAACGCGCGCTCCCGCGCCGTGCCAGGTATTCGCGCGCCACCCACTCCGCCATGAAGCCCACCTTCCACGCGCCAATATACTGGTTTGGAATCAGCACGTGCCGCGTGTCGGTATTCTCCACAATCTGCCGCAGCAGCAGGTTCGCCTGGTCCACGCGCCGCCCCGTGCAGAAGGCCCAGTACGATCCCACGCCCTCTGACTGCATCCCCGTCGAATCCTGGATACTCGGATTCGCGTGCCCTCGCGGAGCCACCAGTCTCCACAGCCATGCCAGCGCGGGACTCAGCACATGCAGCATCCCGATAATTCCGTAACGATGGCTCTCCTTATGCGTCGGCGGGCAGCGCACGCCAAAGCTGCGAATACTTACCGCCACCGATCCCGTCGTAATCTCCGGAATCAAATCCCGCGGAATAATTACTCGCGGATTCGTGTTGCTCTTTCCCGGAGCATCTTCAATGTGTTCCCACGTCAGGCAGTTCCCGCCCGGCACTATATAGTGGTTCAGAAAAATCAGCGGCTTCGGCGGCTGAATGCAAAGCCGCTCAAGATCAGGATCGGTCCCATACTTCTTGATGTGGTCCACGCGCACAAACCAGCCGTTCTCCGCGTCGCGAATATTCAGCTTCGTCTGCCCCTCGTTGTAGTGGGGATGCGCGCAAGCCATATCATCGGCCATGGGATTCAGCCGGCACGCTTCCGGCAGCACCAGCGTGCGCGTCTCCCCCGTCACCACGTTCCGTCCCAGCAGCAGTCGCCCATCTTCCATGCGATGGATGTGCTCCGTCATCTCGCTCTTGCCGCCGCCCGAAGCACCCTCGTGCATGATCACAATCTCGTTGTCATACGGAGTCACCACTCCGACCGCGGCGCAATGATTTGTTGTCCACCCCTCGCGCTCGCCAATGTCCAGCAGAATCGAGTACACGCCCTTCTTCGCGCTCGGTCCGGGATACAGGTTGTAGGCGTAGATCTCCTGGTGTGTGTGCGTGCGAAAATGCACCACCACCTGCCTGCCGTCAAAATGTGTATGCCGAAACGGCGGAGCAACAAACAGGACGCCCCCGCTCATCTTGAAGTCCGCCGGAACCTGGTTACCCGGAATCATTCCCTGCAGATCCGCCAGCGCCCCGGCAAAAAATCCCGCCTTGCGCGGAATAATCAGCAGCGAGCCATAACGAAGATCGTCCGGCCCCGCATAAAACGGAGTGACAATCAGCTCCTGCGTCTTCAGCCAGTCCAGCGTCTTCTGCCGCGTCAGCTCAAACGACTCGCCAAATCTCTGCTGATAGGTCGGCTTGTCCGTTGGCAGCGTATCGCCAATCACCATCGCATCGGGGTCGCGCCGCCGCATCCGCGCATCGGGAAAGTTCACCGCCAGCCCATTGCGCGCCTTGGTCACTACCGCTTCCACCACCGGACCAACACCCGGCACCTCAAACACGGACTCGAACTCGCCCATGTCCTCGCGATTGCCAATATTCCAGTCTGTAGTTCCGGTGTCGCGGCCCAGCGCCCAGTCCAGCAGATCTTCCCTGCTGTTCGGTACGTAGAGTGCCGGAGCGGCGCTCAGCACCTCCATCACATGTGCGGGCAAACCCAGTGTGGGCCAGTCGGTCCTGAAGTCGATGGTCTTGCTCAAATTGTCAGCCATGGTCCATTTTCTCAGAACTCCGGCCCACCCGCTGTGACGGATGACCTTGCGCTCGTTCTGACTGACGGGATGCACCGTTGCGCAGAACTGCCTTGATAACTCCGGCTCAAGACGATGATCGTTGACAACTAGACACGCCTTCAGCGAATCTTGTCTTGCTGCGTAGGGCGCATCGGTAGACCGAAAAGGCAACGCCTACCTACGGTACTTGAGCACAATTGCGCCTATGCCGAACATCGAGAACCTCAAGAAGCAAGCCAAACAGTATCTGCGCTGGCATCGTGATCAGTATTATCCGGTCGCGGCCCAGATCAGGTCCACGTTACCCCGCTTTCACGGGATGGGAGACGTGGAAATACTGAAGTCACGCTTCAAGCTTGTGGATGCCCAGGAGCTTGTCGCGCGACAGGAGGGCTTCGATAGCTGGCAGGCGCTCATCTCAGGAGCAAATGTCATGAGAGAGACATCCACGCGGGCGACCTTCCGCGCAGTTCTCAATTCAATCGAGGCGCAACTCTATGTTGCGAGCGTCCAGAATTCCTCTGACTTCTATACCAGCAAGCTTGGCTTCGCGGTCGCATTCGCCTATGGCAACCCGCCGTTCTACGGCCAGGTGGTGCGAGATTCTGCGAAACTCAATTTGCGGCTGGTTTGCGAGCCGGTTTTTGCTGGCGACATTCGCAAGCGCGAAAACCTGCTTTCCGCTTCCATAACGGTTGCCACTGCGAGCGAACTGAAACAACTGTTCCTGGATTATCAGGCTGCGGGAGTTTCGTTCCATCAGGCACTGAAGAAAGAGCCTTGGGGCGCGAGAACCTTTGTCGTATCGGATCCTGACGAAAACCTGATTCTCTTTGCAGGCCCGGCCGAGTAAGCCGCTGACGTCTCCGGTTTGTTGTGTAACGGAAGTGCTAAGTACGCTCACTCCTCAACCCCGTCAGCGATCCCCCTTACCCCCCGCACCCTCCCGCACGTATACTGCGAAATATTGAGGCTCGTATGCCGTGCCGAAAACGCGCTTCGGAATGCTGTCGAACCCATGTCACTACGGAGCCTCATGCCGCAAGCAAGACCCGCACGATCAGCATCAAAGCACTGTCTCCTCAGCTTCCTCTTCTGCCTCTGTACTATCCTCATCTGCGCCGCCTCCGCCCCCGCGCAAATGAATATGGCCGGACACGACATGGGCGCCATGCGCGAAATTCCCCCGCCGGATAAGCTCCCCGCGCCCCTCAAAATGACCGGCATCGGCAACAGCCACATAGCCATCACCGCCACCCCCGAAGCGCAAATGTGGTTCGATCAGGGACTCTCCCTCTACCACGATTTCTGGGAATACGAATCCGCCCGCGCCTTCCAGCAAGCCATCCGCGTCGATCCCAATTGCGCCATGTGCTACTGGGGCCTCTACCAGGCGCTCATCTTCCGCCACAACGGAGCCTCCGCGTATTCCCAGCAGGCCCTCGCCAACGCCGTGCGCCTGAAGACCCACGCCAACAAAGCTGAGAAGCTCTACATCGATGCCGCCGTAGCAGCCGACGAAGCCGACAAGGCCGCCGCACCCGGCGAAGATCCCGACCCCGCAAAGGAAGTCGCAATCTGGCGTCAGCTAGTAAAGGAAAACCCCAACGATCCCCAAGCCAAAATCTTCCTCGCCGGATCGCTCCAGGACGGCTACACTCCGGCAGGCGAACCCAAGAAAGGCACGAAAGAATCCATCGCCGTTCTTCAGGAAGTCCTGAAGTCATCCCCCAACGACTCCGCCGCCAACCACTATTGGATCCACGCCATCGAGCCCAGCGCGCACCCTGAAAACGCCATCACCTCCGCCGCTCTGCTCGCCAGCCTCGCCCCCGCCTCCGGCCACATGGTCCACATGCCGGGACACATCTACTACCGCACCGGCAACTACGCACAGGCCGAGCACTGGTTCTTCGCCTCCACCTCCGTTGACGAGGCCTACATGCGCGACCAGCACGTCGCCGTAGACGACGATTGGAACTACGTCCACAACCTCATGTACTCCATCGCCAATCTCATGGAAGAGGGCAAGTTCAACCAGGCCACTGAACTATCCGCCAAGCTCCCCGGCGCTCGCGGCCAACTCTCGCCCACCCTCTACACCAACTCGCCGCGCGACGGCTTCGCCCGCATCGATCCTCAACTCCCCGTCGCCCTGCGCACCGCCGACTGGCCTGAAGTCCTCAAGCTCCTCGAAGGCGCCAAGCCCGATGCAAAACTTGAGAACCTCAAATTCCTCGCCGGACAAATGAAGCTCTTCGCCACCGGCATGCAGGCCACTCAAACTGGAGACATCCCTGCAGCCCTGGCCGCGTCCACCACCCTCGACGCCGATCTGTGGCACCTCTCCCAGCAGGTCAAGGACGCGCCCAAGAAGGAAAAAGAAAAGCCCGTCACTCCTGTCATGGAGCCCGTACTCCCCGACGCCGAAGCCGCGCCACTCCTCGCCAATCTCTCCATCATGTCGCTTGAATTGCGCGCCACCATCCTCGCCGCGCAGAAGAAATTGCCCGAAGCAAAGAAGCTCTTCGACCAGGCCGCCAAGGAAGAAAAAGCCCTCGGCTACCACGAGCCCCCGCGTTACGTCCGCCCCGTCGCGGAGACCGCAGGCTTCGCCCTCATCAGCGCGGGCGACAATGCCGGAGCACATCAGGCCTACGCCGACTCACTCATCGAGCGCCCCAACTCCGGCTTCGGCCTCTACGGCCTAGCCCGCAGCAGCGAAGCCGCCGGAAACTCCGCCCAGGCCATCAAGGAATACTCCAAGTTCATCGAAGCCTGGACCGACGCCGACCCCGGCATGCCCGAACTGGACCACGCCCACCACTACATCTCCAGCCAAACCGTCCTGGCCAACAAATAACTTCAGCGGCGGCCCCACCCAGTCGACCAGAAAAATGCGGGTGCCCCATCCTTCGCGCCGTTTGCGAAGGGTGGGATAAAGTGAGACTGACTCCCAGCCGTGTGCCAGCATCTCTATCCATGAACAAATGCGGGTGCCCCAAATCTCGCCCTTGAGACCTGGGATTTCCCCGCTCCACCACGCTACCCGCTCCCTAGCTGTATTTCGCAAACTAGCAGCCGTGAATCTCTTCTCAATTCGCTATAGTGGATCAACAACTGAAGGGTGTTTCCATTCGCTGCAAAAGCTGACGGCCCATGTGGAAGAGTGTTTTAGCGATGATCGCGATGTCGTTCGTGCCGCTCAATTCCACGGCAGCACAACCGGATATCCAGTTAGCAGCGGTCTCTGCAGATTCGAAGAACTTCCACCTCACTCCGATTGCCATTATGCGAAATGGCAAGCTCCTGAACCCGGTTCTATATCAAAGAACGAATCAACAGGCGATCGACCGTTTTTTCCGTCTGCATTACGCGCAGGGTACGATGATGTTTATTTGGCAATCGGGGCAGGCACGCGGGAAATTGCGGCTCGGGAACCTGCAGTCTGGGTGCGATTCCGATTACACTTTTCACGCCACGCCGATCGGCAAGACGAGCTTTGTCAAGTCACAGGGTGCAATAGCATCCAGCCAAGACATTGGGCCTGGGCACTCGAATTATCGTGAATCTGCAACCGAGGCGGAGCGAGCGATCTTCGCTCGCGTAAGCCAGAAAGCTCTCGCAAAATCGCATCCCTCAATCACGCCTAAGACGGCAACAAAGACACATCACCTCGCCAGCACACGAACCAGCAGCACTGGAAACCCCCTGCTCGTGGGATCAATCAGTTTTCTACAGCAGAGGATCGAATACTGGCTCTTCGTGATACTCGAGCAACAAGGCGGCGAGTGGCACCCTGCAATAACCAAAATCCACAAAGTTAAGGATCTCGAAGATCGAACGGATGCGCAGCAGGAGGAGTATCTCGATCAACTTGATATCGACGGAGATGGGATCGACGAGATCTTCACTGAGTCTAATTACTACGAGGCCTACAGCTTCGCCGTGTATGGGATGAGAAGTGGCATCTGGAACAATATCTATGAATCGGGTCTCGGCGGCTGCTGAAAAACAAAGGAGGAATTCGACGCCGACAGCCTTCAGCTAACCGCTCCTTCGCTAACTTGCTAGAATCCTCCTGACTCCCCACTCACCACCGGAGCAATCCCAAAATGACCCTACCCGCATTCCGCCTGACGTCCGCCCTAATCCTCTCTCTCTCCCTCCTCCCCGCCGCAGCCCAGAAAACCCAGCCCGCCCCCGTCTCCGCAGAAATGGATCAGGCCCGCCTCGACGCCATCCACACCCGACTCCAGGAGCTAAGCGACGCCCAAAAAATTCCCGGAGCCGTCTACCTCGTCTCCCATCACGGTCGCATCGCCGCCTTCGACGCCGTCGGCTACGCCAATGTCGAAGACAAGAAGCCCATGCAGAAAGACTCCATCTTCCAGGTCATGTCCATGACCAAGAACTTCACCGGCGTCGGCATCATGATGCTCGTCGAAGATGGCAAGCTCGACCTCCGCCGCCCCATCGAAGACTACCTCCCCGAGTTCAAGGGCATCCTCGTTGAGGAGACGCTCCCCGACGGCACCGTCATCACCCGCAAGCCGAAGCTTCCGCCCACCGTCTGGCAGCTCATGGACCACACCAGCGGACTCGATGGCGATCCCGCCGGCGACCTCGCCAAAAATCAGCACACCATGGCCATGCCCCTCGCCGACGCAGTCAAGCTCTACGGCCAAAGCCGTCTCCTCTTCGAACCCGGCACACGGTGGAAGTACAGCAACCTCGGCATCGCCACCCTCGGCCGCATCATCGAGGTCATCTCCGGCGAAGACTACGTCTCCTACATCAACAGCCGCATCTTCGTACCCCTCGGCATGCACGACAGCTTCTTCTTCCCGCCCGCCGACAAGAAGGACCGCATCGCCCTCGTCTACAAACATGTCGATGGCAAGCTAGTCCGCTCCGGTAGCGAGATCCTCGCCGGTGACCCCACCCTCTATCGCGCCGGTGCAAAATATCCCGCGCCCGAATTCGGCCTCTACACCACCGCCGCCGACCTCGTGAAGTTCTATCAAATGCTGCTCAACGGCGGCACCTCCATCGATGGCCACCGCATCCTCGCCCGCCAGACCGTCGAAACCATGACCCGCGTCTTCACCCCAGACGTAAAACCTTCAGGATGGTTGGGCGGCACCGGCTACGGACTCACCTTTGAAATCGTCAATCAGCCCGAGGGCACGCTCCTCCTCCACTCACCGGGAACATTTGGACACGGCGGCGCATTCGGAACCGAAGGTTGGATCGATCCCAAAAACGACCTCATCCGCATCATGCTCGTCCAGTGCTCCGACGGCTCCGGTGCCATGCCCCGCTCCGTAGTAATGCAAATGGGAGAAGCCGCCGTCCTCAATGCCAAATAACTGACCAGCGAATCGGGTTCCATCTAACCGCTCTTTAGCCAGGTGCCCCATTCAAGCCCTCCGTTGGCTTGAGTGGGATAGCAATGTCGGCAGCCCCATATGTCGTCTTTCCACTGACTTGCTAACTGGCTAACTTGCTGACTCGCTGCTTTTAGCCAGCGATCTGGGTACCCCATTCGCGGCGCACTCTGAGAAGGCTGGGAACTGATCCGTCAGCCACTCAACCACTGACGCACTATTTGCTCTTTAGTTGGCTTCCACAATTCCAGATATAACCACGCGCGTGCCAGATCGCACGTAAGGACCGGGGCCATAAATGTTCTTCGATTACGTTGTAATGCCGGCTATCTTCTTCTTGGCAGGAACCCTCATTACCTGGCTCAGCGTTCGCCGAATGATCTCGCTCTCCCAACCCAAATATCGGATGTGGCGGAAGGTTGCCGAACGCCTCGTCTTGTCCGTCATCGTTCTCATTGCGGCGACCGTGGCGCTCAGCAGCGCTTACAACGCGAGCGCTCTGCAGATATTCCACGTAACCCATCCAGCGCCTGGCAAGCTCTACGATGTCCACGGCCATAAGATGCATCTCTACTGCACCGGCAGTGGCTCGCCGACTATCGTGCTCGAAGCGGGCTGGGGAGTTTCAAGCCCGGTCATGGGCTGGGCCAACTTTCAGCCCGGCCTGGCGCAGATCACCCGCGTCTGCTCATACGACCGCGCGGGACTTGGCTGGAGCGAACCGCAACCGGGACCGGCCGACGCAGACCACACTGCCGCAAATCTGCATGAGCTGCTCACGCAGGCTGGCATTACCGGCCCGATTGTCCTCATCTCCCACTCCTGGGGCGGGATCTACGTGCGGGATTACATCACCCATTATCCCGCCAACATCGTAGGCCTTGTCCTTCTGGATAGCGCAACACCCGATCAGCAGCAGCGCTTCGCCGCAATTGCCGGGCCGCAGGATACATCCCACCAGGCACTCACCATCCGCGTCTTTCGCTTCGCTTACAGTGCCGGCATTCCCCGGCTGATAGGTATGTGCTCCCCCGTCAAAGGCATGCGCCCAGACGCTGCCATAGCGCTGGGCAAGGACTCGTGCCGGATGCACTTCGATGCGCTCGTGAACGAGTACAACAACTTTGACGCTTCCAGCGCTCAGACCCTGCACACCGGGCCATACGGCGACTTGCCGCTCCTCATCATCTCCCACGATTCCGACACAGGAGCAGTCCCCAACGAGTCTCCCGAGCAGCGCAAACTCGAACCCGTCTCCAGCCAGATGCAGGAAGAGCAAAAGCAGCTCTCCACCCGTAACCTCAGAATCATCGCCAAAGGCAGCGGACATGAGGTGCACACCGAACGCGAGGCTCTGGTCCTGAGTCAGGTTCAGCTCTTCATCGCGCAGATTCGCGGCACTGCTCCCCCACTCGCCAACTACGGCTCAACCATCAAGCAATAAATAACTCGCCGCCATCCGCACGCACCATCGCTCGCTAACCGGCGAGTGGCCCGCATCTTGCATTTGAGATGAGCGACCCCCATCTGGGTGCCCCATCCTTCGCACACTCTGCGAACGGTGGGTATCCGCCCCCTCAGTCAATACCCGGCTCTTATCTGACTCGCTAACTTGCTGACTCGCTGCTTTTCGCCAAGCGCCCTTTAGCTGCCCTTTCATGGCATAGTATCTCCACACCCCAGGATCCTCATGGAGCATCCTGCCAATACCCACCAGCAAGATCAGCACGATGTGTCTGACACTCCTCCTGGCAACCCTGCCTCTACTTTCCCTCGCGCAGGACAAGGCCGCCGCCCCGGCAGTCAAGCCGTCAGAGCTCAAGCTGCCAAAAGAAGCTGCGGATATCCTCGCTCTCGCCTCACGGACCAACGGCCTCGGATCGCTCGCCCTCCAGCCCTGGCACCTCACCGCAAAGTACGACGCCTTCACCCGCAAGGGAAAGCCCGACGGCAGCGGCACATTCGAGGTCTACTGGGCAGGACCGAAAAAGTACAAGCAGATCATCACCAGCGCCGACTTCACCCAAACTGAATACGTAACCGACAAAGGCATCTTTCGCACCGGCAATCCCAACGGAGTGCCCTACCCTCAGGCATTTCTCAGCGAGCAGCTAATGCATCCCATGCCGGCTCAGGATGAGGTCGATGAAGCCAGCCCAGAACGCCGCGATCAGGACTTCGGCAAAGTGAAACTCGCATGTGTCATGCTTTCGCAAAAGAACACTCGCATCGTAGACGCGCCCCTGGGAGTCTTTCCCACCTACTGCTTTGACACCAACATGCCCCTGCTGCGTGCCGCCACCTTCTCCGGCGGAATCGATGTCTTCTTCGATAATCCCGCCATCTTTCAGGGAAAGTTCTTCGCCCGGCAGATCGTCGTGAAAGATATGAAAACCGTGAGGATCAACATTCAGATCGACAATCTCACCGGCATGGCCGCCCTCGACGAGACCATCTTCGTCCCGCCTCCTGATGCTGTCGCGCCCAATCTCTACTCAGGCAGGCCGATATCGCCGTCCATCATGGCGGGTTTGCTCATCAAAAAAGTTGAAGCAATCTATCCCCAGGCGCTCGCGCCTTACCGTGTCGAGGGAGATGTGGTTCTGCAGGCCACCATCGGAAGCGACGGCCGCATCCATCGATTGAAGGTCCTTAAATCGCCGGACCCACAACTATCCCTCGCATCTCTCATCGCCGTGCAACAGTGGGTCTACAAGCCCTACCTGGTCGCCGGCGAACCAGTCCAGCTCACCACGCAAATGACTGTGACCTTCGGCTCCCACCACTAGTGGTGCCTGGCCCGGTATCTGGCTTTGACATGCGCAGCAGCGGGGGGCCCAATTCAAGCCCGACGTTGGCTCGAGCGGGAAAAACTCCAGATGAGCAGGAGCGATCTGGGTGCCCCATCCTTCGCGCACTTCGCGAAGGGTGGGTAACTGATCCGTCAGTAAACACCCGTTCTATTGCGGACTTGTGTTGCTGACTCCCTGCTTTTAGCTAACCGCTGCTTTGAGCTAACCGCTCTTTAGCTAACCGCCCCTTAGCTAACCGGCTTTTAGATGCTACTTCTTGACGCAGCCCTGCTGGTTCGCACCCTTCGCGCAGGTCGTGCCATTCGGGCCTTCCACTACGCCCTTGCCATTCTTGGTCTTGGCCTTGCCACCGTTACTGCTCTGGGTCGTCGTCACACCATTTCCATTCGTTTGCGCAGTAGCAGTATTCCCAGTTCGCGTATTCGTCGCAGCGGCGCCATTCGGCCCCTGCGCCACAGCCACTCCGTTGGCGCTCTTGACTGTGTTGCCGTTGTTCGTCTGAGTAGTGGTCACGCCATTTGAATTGGTGTGGGCCACAGCAGCATTGCCCGTATTTGGATTCACCGCAGTCGTCGTGGTCCCATTGCTGCAAATCGTCTTGCCGCGTGCGTTCTTCACGCAATCAGCAGATAGAGTCGAAGTCAGCAGCAAACTCCCCATCATCAAAATAATCTTCATTCACTTCTCCTCTTCAGCGCTCAGAAATCCGCCTCATCATACTCCCCCACTCCGACCTTGCATACAGACTGGCAACCTCTCACAAGCCCTCGCGGTCTTCTCTGACTTTCTAACTCGCTAGCCCCTCTTTAGCTAACTGCTCTTTAGCTGACCGCCGTTTAGCTAACCGTTCCTTAGCTGTTCTACAATCTTTTCGTGGAACACACCGTACAGGCAATCCAGCTTCCTGAACAACCAATCGCCGTCGTCCACGGACACGCGAACAGCAACAACCTCCCCGCCAAAATCCGCGAATTGTTTGACCAGTTCTACGCGGGCTTCAAGGGCAAGGGAGGCCTCAACATCGTCTACTATCCCTGCTCGGGCGCGGCTGGAGAATTCGATATCGCCTGTGGCGTTCAGCTTGAGCAGGGAGGCAATGCCTCCACCCCGGCGGGACCCGTAGCCACCACTACTCACATGGGTCCGTACAACCAGATGAAACCCGCCCACGTCGCAATCCATCAGTGGGCTCGCGAAAACGGCCGCAAGCTCGCCGGACCCTCCTGGGAAGTGTACGGCCATTGGAGCGACGACCCAGCGCACCTCCGAACCGATATCTTCTACCTGCTCTCCTAGTCGCTGCGCCTGTCACCACAAGGCAATGCTTATCACTGGCTTGCCGGCTCACTGACCAGTTCTGATTTGGCTAAATCCCTGGCTCACTAACCACTTGTCCCCCGGCCACTCTCTAGTCAACTCGCACTCTCACTGGCTAACTAATTCACTCTCCACCTCTTAGCTGCCATCTTTCACGCCGTCTCCACACCTGAACAGAATTAATTCCTTCACGCCTTCGCGGAATGCAGTATGCTTGTCTCCCTAAAAGCCCCCCCGGGCGCAACTAACTGAAAGGAAAACTGGCGATGAAGATACTAGGTTTGAAGTTTGGCTGGTCGGCGCTTGCCGTAACCACGGTTTGCCTGGCCTTAAATTTCACCTTGACCGCGCAGGTAAAGACAACATCTTCCGCAACAGTGGGCCCCTCTTCCGTGGTAACAAAAATCGACCGCGGCGAAGTCGTCACGGTCTCCGGCAACGACCTCGTCGTCAAGATGGCCGATGGCAGCGTCCGCCATTTTACGAATGTTCCCGATAGCGCCCGAGTGACTGTAGATGGAAAACAACTTAGCGTCCACGATCTGAAGCCGGGCATGAAACTACAGCGAACCATCTCCACCACCACTACCCCAATGACCGTCACCACCATCCAGACCGTCAAAGGAAAGGTCTGGCATATCATTCCGCCGGCCAGCATCATCCTCACCATGGAAGATGGCAAGAACCAGCAATTCAAAATTCCCGAGGACCAGAAATTCAACGTGGATGGACAGGAGATCGATGCTTTTGCCGTGCGCAAGGGCATGATCGTCACTGCCACGAAGATTACGGAAGTGCCCTCAGTTCAAGTCACGAAATCAACCACTGTGACCGGCCAGGCTCCGCCAGCTCCGGCCCCTGCGGCGCCGGCACTGCAAACAACACTGCCGTCCGTCAAAGCACCGATCCTGGTTGCCGAGGGTGACGAGACTCCGGTGCCTGCTGCCGAAGCTGAAACACCAGCAGCAGCGCCAGCGCCGGCAACTACGCCGGAAACCGAAAGTTCTTCTCCAATCCGCTGGATGTACTGGCTGTTGGGTCTCGTGCTTCTGGCCGGCATCATCGGCTGGCTCGTGATCCGGAACAGGCCCCCGCGTTCTTAGTTACGGGCTCTAATAATTTAGTGCGTGCCCGCCGGGTCTCTCTCGCAGATACTCGGCGGCATTCACAGCATAGCTGGCATCGCAACTAACTTCTGCCTGGTCAACGTCGGAATAAGTCTCCCGGCATAGCAATATGCCCAAGAGACAATGATCTGCTTCGCAACAAGTGAAGCGAAAGCAACGACATGCTATCCGCTTGTCTTGCTGACCCCGGGAAAAACGCGGGCCCCATGGACACTCCAGGAAATTACTCAAACATGCCCAGCCCACTGGGCAACAGGAAAGGGAACGGTGCAGACGCATGACAAATGAAACCCGCATCAACAACGTTCGCTACGTTGGTGACTTGTCCTCAGACCAATTAGCGCAGGCTACTCCTACGAACCAAGGGCTCTTCCGCAACAAGATGAAAACGATGCCCAGAATAATCGCGTCAGTCCTCGCCATGGTTTTCTTGACGGTGAGCGTAGCCTTGGCGGATAACCCGGCTGAGGAGAAGGCAAAAATCGATAAGGCTGCGACACAGACGCTTTCGGACCTCTACAAACTTCAACCCGGAGCCAAGGGGGCCATCAGCGGGGCAGCCGGTTATGCCGTCTTCAAGAGCTTCGGAACAAACTTACTGATCGTAAGTACAGCAAGCGGCGCTGGCGTTGCCACCAACTCCAAATCAAGTCAGAAAACATACATGAAGATGATTTCGGCTGGCGGCGGACTCGGTGTAGGCGTCAAGGATTTCCGCGTCATCTTCGTATTCGCGACCGACGACGCGTTCAACAACTTCCTCAACTCCGGCTGGAACGCGTCGGCTCAAACAGACGCAGCTGCAAAGGCAGGGACATCGGGAGGAGCATTTTCCGGAGCGGTCGAGATTAGTCCCGGAGTATATGTCTACCAGATCACCAAGAATGGCCTCGCCCTCCAACTCACGCTTCAGGGCACAAAGTATTACAAGGATGACGACCTGAATAAATAGCCATACGACCACCTATCGCACTACTCAACACTGCCCTCGGCGAGTCTCCAGACTCCTGCTGACTCGCCATCCCTCCGCGGACAGGTGACCGCTTTCGACTGAACGGCCACCTGTCCGCGATGGCTTCCTGGCAAACAGACTTAGCCCTCGAGCTTCTGGCCCAGAAATTCCTTGGCCTTGGCTACTTCGGCGGTCCACTTGGTCATTTGCTCGGGAGTGAGGAAAGCTGCAACCCGCTTGCCGATCTCCTCGCGATTCGCCTTCACCTTCGCGATGATATCCGCCCTCGTGGTGTTGGGATTTGCCTTGAGATACTCCGCGACTTTCTCACGAGCTTCTGCAAGAGCGTCGTGAAGCCTGTGCTTCTGATCTTCGGAGAGGTTCAGATCTTTCGAAAACCGCTTCAACTCTTCCCCGACTTGTGTAAGTTCCTGGGTAGAAATCGACATGATTCATCTCCTTCGATTGTGGATGGTGGGCTTGATTCAGGTCACCACTCAGTGGGCAAGGGAGGGTCAGAGACTCTCGGAATTGCGGGACTAAATCAGGTGCCTTTTTCGAGCAGCCGACGCTGACAGGACCAACGCCGCAGACGCAATTCTAGTCTCGCAGAGGGCCTCCATATGTGAAAAATTACTACTCTCGTCTACCGGAAAATTGCCGTAAATTAACCCCTGATTTTTCGCCCACATAGCACTCGGGCCTAATGGCCGCCAATGAAAATAAATCGCAAATGCACGTGCCCCATCTCTCCGGTTTGAAGACATGGGGACGCCATGATCGCATGCCACTAAAGCTCATCCGATACCAGCATTCAGACGACGCGCTTCGTCACCTTCAGCTGTAATCTCAGGCAGCCTGCGCCGAGTGAAATGTCCTCTTTAGAAATCAGTGACCCGTGATCGCTCCGATCAGATCAACCGAGTCCACAATCATCCGCGTCCGGCGATCATAGACCACCGCGTATCCGTCAATGTAGCCGCGCTGGTAGTAAACCGGAATCGGCGGAAGCTGCTGCACCACTACCACAGGCATCGGCTGAAAACGCTTCTCCCATCCCACAGGAAGCGTGCCCGTGCGGTAATACTTCTTGCGCAGCCCCGGCGGCAGATCGTGTGGCCCCGCATAGTGCTGCCTCAGAACTACGTAGTCCGATCCACGAAAATAGTAACTCTGATTATGGCTATATCCGCCGTGGTCATAGTGATACTCCGCGTGCTCGTCATTGCCGTGATGATCGTCCTTGTCATGCTTGTTGCCATGGCCCTTATCGTGATCGTCGCTATGACCGTTCCCATTCCCGTGGTCATCCGCACGCGCGGTGCTTCCCGAAACTAAAAGAAATCCAGGCACAAATGCGATCAGTAACAACACCAAAAATAATCTTTGCTTCATTCTTTCCCTCAACGTTTCTGATAATCCAATCAGTAAGATGCGCGTTTCTCCGTGCACTCCACATAAATCGCGCAGCCGTGCGAATTCACGGCTCACGGCAACTCTCTCATCATCTTTGATTGTGTTGGCAGATCAGTAACCGCGCCATGCCCCAAAAGAGCCACACCGCAACAGGACTCTTCGCGAAATCCCACTCACCAATAACCAGGCTCATCGCAAGTCAGTAGGCGCTTACCAACCGGCATCGGTGATACAACATAGTCTGCAGCCGTCCTCTTTGGGAGGCACCCGAATAATGGAGCGGATCGCAGAAGTATCGCCGCGCTTCAAGGCCAGAGTGGCCGGCGTCTTTGAAGCGCTCGAAGGCCTCACTTCCTCATACGGCCAGGTCTTCATCCTTGGCAGGCTCGTGATCGATGGAAGCGCCGCCGCCACCGCGGCAAATATTATGGGACACCAGCCCTTGTTCTGGTTGGGTTTCGTATCGTCCCTTCTCGGCGTCATCTTCCATATCGTCTGGGTCTTTCTCTTTTACCAGTTGTTTAAGCCAGTAAACAAAAGCCTCTCTCTACTCGCGGCCTTCGTCGGTCTGGTGGTCTGCGCCATGCAGGCTCTTACCGCCCTCTTGTACATCGCCCCTTTGCTCATATTGCGAGGCGCCAACTCCTTCGCCGCATTTACCGCGCCACAATTGCAGACCCTGGTGCTCATCTTTCTCAAATTAAATTCCTACGCCTTCTACGTTGACCTCGTCTTCTTCGGTCTCTGGTGCACCCTCACCGGCTACCTCATCATCAGGTCGACCTTCCTGCCGCGAATTCTGGGGCTGCTGTTGGCGATCGACGGCGTGGGGTGGATGCTCTATATGTATCCACCGCTCGCCAATCAGTTGTTTCCCTTCATCGCTACTGCTTCCGCCCTTGCGGAAATTCCTCTGCAACTATGGCTCCTCGCCTTCGGCGTCAATAGCCAGCGTTGGACCGAACAAGCCCTCGCTGCGAACCAGTTGCGAACCACCTGAAGCAACTCGATTCGCGCGCGGCACAGACGTGAGCACTAAGCCCAAAGCCGGGATTTCCGCCGGCTGTGGTTACCTCGCCTTCGCAAAGTGAAGTCCGCTTTATGGTAGAGTCAACCCATGAAAATTAGGCGCGTCGTGCCCGATATCAGGTCCAGGCAGATGGATGAGAGCCGCGCGTTTTACGCTGACTTTTTGGGCTTCAACGTCGCAATGGACATGGGCTTCATCACGACGTTCGTAGCGCCAGGCAATCCAACATCCCAGATCAATGTCTTGCATGATGATGGCAGTTCAGCATTGCTGCCCAATGTCAGCATAGAGGTCGAGGATGTTGATAAGGTCTACGCCGATGCAACGGCACGCGGCCTTAAAATCGCCTACCCGCTGACTGACGAGCCGTGGGGCGTTCGCCGCTTCTTTGTGGTGGATCCAAGCGGAACAATTCTAAACATAATGAGTCACCTTCCGAGTTGATTGCCGGTGCCCCGCATCGCGCTTTTGAGATGCGGGATCGCGATGCTCGCATCAATCAACCCGTCCGCGAACACAACGCCATCATCAGATAGATGAAAGACGAAACCCGAATCACCAAGCTCTCCTGCCCGGAAAAGTCTTCGGTACCTGGTCGGGCCCCAGACGGAAGCCGACCGGCGCCACGCGGCGCCGGCCGGAACTTCCCTGCCTTTATGTTTGCCAGTGCTGCAGTTTTTCTTTCTCAGTCTTTCAATGGCTCAGATTTTTGAGCACCCAGATCGTCGGCCCGGCGCTGGACTCGAACAGGGCGCTCGCCGGCGCTCCAACCGTCAGCGGAATCGACATCACGTATCCCAGCGACCCCGTCGCCGGCTGCCGCTGCGCGGTGCTCAGGTTTCCCGTTCCGTTACCCGACAGCGCCGCGATCACACCCGTCTTCAGCGTGGTCACCGATTGCGTCGAGGGAATGAAGAAATCCAACTTGTCGTCGAGGTTCAGATCCAACACGTGCGACTGGATGCGCTCCAGGTATGTGAGCGTCCCCGGCAGCGTCGCCACCGACACCGCCGACAGCCAACGAAGCGTCCCATCCGGCTGCGAAAGCAGCGTCGCAATGCGCGGCTGCGCTCCCGGCGAGTTTTTCGCCGCCAGTGAAATCACAATGTCCGTCCTGCCGTCGCCGTTCATATCCCCCGCGCTGAAGTTGTAATACTCCGAATCGAGCGTGTACAGCGTCCCGGCTTTGAACGTCCCGTCGCCAAATCCCAGCAGCGTCGTCACGTTCCACACCTGCTGCTCGCTTGAATTCAACGTAGAGCCCGTAAATGCCAGGTCCGTCTTGCCGTCCCCGTTAAAATCGCCCGAAACCATCTGGTCGCGACTCAGCGCCAGCGGCAGCACCGTGGTCTTGGCGCGAAATGTCCCATCCCCGTTGTTCAGATACGCCGTCACTTCCAGCTTCGTAACCGAAACCGAGTTGGGGGTGCACGCCGTCTCCCCCGTAAACACCGCAAAGTCCATCTTCCCGTCGCCGTCAAAATCCCCATAGGCCGCCGACACGTCCACCGTGCCTCCCCGGCTGATCGTCTGGCTGGGCGTGAAGTGTCCCGTCCCGTCGCCCAGCAGCACCGTAATCACCAGCGGCGCCAGCGGGCAGCTCGATCCCAGCGAATCAAACGAGGGATCGATGCGCACATAGTCCAGCTTTCCGTCCCCGTTCAAATCCTGGAACCCCAGCGCCGTGTACTCCACATACGGCCCCGATATCCCCGACTCATCAATCGGCGAAGCCGCGAAATGCCCCGCCCCGTCGCCGAGATAGAGATGATTATCGAGAATTATGTCCGTATTGCCATCGTTGTTCACGTCTCCAATCGCAATCGGAACCCCGTTCGGCACAATCCCGGTATCGATCGGAGCCGAAAACGAAATCTTGGGAAATGTTTGAGCGGATGCAACGAACGGCAACAACGCCAGGGCTGAGAACATCAGAACAACCGACCTGCCCATTTTCATGAATCCTCCCGCGCTGTGGCCTTGAAAGCCTCCCGCGCACAACCTCAAAGAAACTAAGGCGGCCTGGCGATTCTTGTCAATCAATCAGTAGTTTTCGGTACTCCCGCCCTCACGTCCAGTACGTTCAGGGCGAGTGACCGCCTACCCGGAAGTGTCGTTAGCAAGTGAAAATGTCCGCTTTTGAGAACAAATGAAATGTCCGGTTTCATAAGTTAGTAGCCGTAGAGGCGGTGGGAAAGTGCGAATCGCGCGTAGTCTGCGGGATTTGCAAGTGGGGTGGGAAAGTTGTCTTTTTGGCTTTTCCACTCCACGTCTTTTCCACGGCCTTGATTTGTTTTTTGCTCAGCGGCGTCAGGAGCGTTCCTTCCGCGCTGTAGTGTCCGATGCGATGTCCTGCGATCATGAGGGTCAGTGTCTGGTCCAGGTGCTGATGGATGATCGACCTTGCATCCGGCGAGGGTCGGGCGCCAGTGGGCACGCTCGAGTTGCATCACCAGGTTGTGAAAGCGCACGGTGTTGTCTCGATCAACAGTGCGCTCGTAGCGTTGCGTGAACATCATTTCCAGGTTCCTGTGCCGGCAGGATAGAAATGCTGTTCCTCGCTGCGCTGCCGGAACGGTAAAACGGCGGTTGAACTCCGCGATGTAGGTCTTATGGAGAAACTCGTTGGCCCCTTCGAGAGTTCGGATCCCGCGCAATCGCAGCTCCTGCGGCAACCGTCCCTGCCAGGTAGAGAAGTTGCGTTCCGAGCGTCCCCGCGCCTGCGGAGAGTAGGCCGGGATCATATGCACTCCCAGTTCCTTCATGGCGCGGCCCACCTGCGTAGGGCGCTCATAATCGACCTTGCCGCCGCTCTTCGGCGTCAGCCAGAAATGGGCTCCACGGTCGGAATAGAGCGAACAGAACAGCCCCTTCTGTTCGATCACTGCCCGCAGCCCGGCCATCACGGTGGCGGTCGTCTCTTCCTCGGCCAGCTGCGCATAGTAGATCTCGCTGGTGGCGTCGTCCAGAATCACGATCAGATCGTGCCGACGCTCATCCTGAAACCACCGGTGTTCGCTGCCGTCGATGTGCAGCATCATCCCCGGCAGTGGACGCCGCTCACGCCGCTTGCGATGCACGCCGCGCCTGGCCTTGCGCTTCACCAGACCGGCTGCCTGCAGCGCCTGCTTGACCCACGTATAGCTCAACCCGATCTGATGTTCCTCGCCGAGCTTCTCATGAAAGTGCCGCACGTTCAGATCGAAGTACTTGTCCCGGTACAGGCTCAGTACCTCGTCCGCCTGCGCCTTCGGCACTCGTCTGCTGCTCGGCTTCCGTCGTCGCCGATCCAGCAAGCCCTGGTAGCCTTCCGCCTCATAGCGCTTACGCCAGCGACGCATCTGCCGCTCGCTGATGCCGATCAACTCTGCTGCCTGACGCCACTTGATCTTGCCCGATGTGGCTCGTAACAAAACTTCCTGTAACTTCATCGCCCGCTCCGCCGCGGTCCTCGGATAGATCTCCATGCTCTCGCGCATGGCTCCATCTTCGCCGCCCGCTATGCGGACACTTCACTTGCTATAAACACCGGACACATCATGTGCTAACGACACCGCCTACCCGGAAGTTACCACTTGATAACACGACCCGCTCGGAACCCCCTCTTAACTAGCCAGGTGCCCCATTCAAGCCTTCCGTTGGCTTGAGTGGGACAGAGTCAGGCTGACCCGCTAACCGCCTTTAGCTAACCGCCCTTTAGCTAACTTGCTGACTTGCTAACTAGCTGACTAGCTGATACTGTAAGCCCGCAAAATCGGGTCCCCTCCAAACATCCCTCTACATCCTCTCCATGAAAGGAACTCCCATGTCCAAGGGTGGATTCTTGAAGACCCTCGTCGCGCTCACCGTCATCACGCTCACTTGCCAAACCATCGCCTATGCCGGAGACAACAACGGCGAAGACTCACGCTCCGCATGCAAAGCCCTCCCCTCCTGGAGCGCCCTGCGCGTCGCGCTCAAAAATGCACAGTCGGCGACCAACGGAGGATTCGGCCTCAACATGTGGGGCACCATCGTCAACCGCGACGGCATCGTCTGCGCCGTTGCCTTCACCGGAAACAGCCGCGGCGATCAGTGGCCCGGCAGCCGCGTAATCTCCGCGCAAAAGGCCAATACGGCCAACTCCTTCAGCCTGCCCGGCCTCTCGCTCTCCACCGCCAACATCTACAGCGCAACCCAGCCCGGCGGCACGCTCTACGGACTGCAGCACAGCAACCCCGTCGATACCTTCGTGGCCTACGGTGGCAACTCGTCCAACTACGGCCAGCAAAACGATCCCATGGTTGGCGGCAAAATCGGAGGCGTCAACGTCTTCGGCGGAGGACTCGCCCTCTATAACGACAAGAAGCAGCTCATCGGTGCAGTCGGCGTTAGCGGAGACTCGTCCTGCGCCGACCACAACATCGCCTGGCGCACCCGCAATAATCTCGGACTCGATCACGTCCCCGCGGGAGTCAGCGGCGACGCAACGCGACCCGACAACATCGTCTACGACATCACCACACAACCCGGCTTCACCATCGGCGTAAGCGCAAGTGGTTGGGGTCATCCCGCTTGCTCCGCCGCCGCCACCTCCATCTCCGCAACCCTGCCCGCCATCCCTTAAAGCTCAATACCCAGGACGATCTGGGTGCCCTGTCCTAGCCTTGTTGGCTAGGGCGGGGTTGTTAGCCCCGCTAGAAAACCAACTCAGTGACCGATCCCTTTGCTGACCGCTCTTTTTGTTGACCGCTCTTTAGCTAACCGCCCCTTAGTTAGCCGCTCTTAAGCCATATTTGTTATAACGACATTCTTATATCGAATATTCCTGCGTCGAAACACTTATTTTTCTACAGGTGTGCAAAAACGACGCTTTTTGCACACCTATAACACGCTAAAAACACACCAAAACGCCACAAAAACGGCGTTTTTAGCGCTCTAAACGCCTTTCAGAAAACGTCAATAGCCCCTTTTTCGTATGTCCATTTTTTGCCCCCCAAGCTACTGTGTCAGAGATCACTTGCAAAAGCTTTTTTCTCATCTACCGTTAATTCATACGAGGCCCAATATGAAGCTCCCGATCCAACCACAGGGCTCCGCAATTCCCGCCGAAGGCACCAAAGCCGCGGTCTACGCACTCTTGATGCAAATGCGCGAGCAGGCCTCCGACGTCAACAACGACGCGGCCCGCAACGACATCGGCGAATTAGCCATCGCACTCCAGGACTCCGGTGTTCTCCAGGATCTCAATTGCTGGGCCCTCATCATGGACGAAGTCCGCTGCGAACTAGCCGCCCAGCACGAGGCCCGCGGAAAACTGATCCCCTTTCCCATCCGCCACTAAAATCCGCTGCACACACAGCAGTTGCAGCACTTCTGCACGCATCCGTTTTGCCGCCGACCCAGCCTCTATCTCTCGCCAAGCCAGTCCCTCATTGAACTCAACACCCGTGCAACGACGCTGGGAGCCGGCGGTACGTGCAGGATCTTTGTCTCGTTCAAAGCTGCGACGGTGGCCGCTTGCGCGGCATCCCTGCTCCTCTATGACAATGCAACTGGGAATCCTCAAACCATCGCATTGAAAGGCACGAGCAACTAACGAGCGGACGCGGAGGCTCCTGATACGCCGGGGCCTTCGCCATCCGCGCAGATGGGACTAAGGTCCAATTGTTGAGTTTGTTTACAGCCTGTAGGTTGTGTTTGCAGCAAGATCAAAGCCACACTGCATATAGCGGGCCTAACATTCATGAAATGCTAACCGTCGCCCCATTGCGCAGAGCACCGCGCTGATATCCAATCTGTAGGGTACGCCGGTTTACAACTCAAAGTTTCTCACTGAACCAAATAAGGAGGATCTGAGATGTTGACTATCATCTGGTGGGTAATCGTCGGACTGATTGCAGGTTTTGCCACCGGCAAGATCATGAAGGGTGAAGGGTACGGAACGCTGATGGACATCGTCATCGGCATTGCGGGCGCTTTGATCGGCGGGTTCATCATGCGCATGCTGGGCGGAACCGGCGAGGGCGGAATGATCTACACCATCCTTGTGGCCATTGGTGGTGCGGTCCTTCTGACCTGGGTCGTGCGATTAATCAAGAAATAGTCCGAGACTTACGCCGCGCAATAACTACAGCCTTAAAGCACAGAGCCGGAGATTACCATCTCCGGCTCCTTGGCTTAGCTCTTCCTAACTTACAATCTTCATCGCCTCTGGATCCCAGTGGACGACGGTCCCCTTCTCATAGCTGATATTGCTGAGCAATGCAGCCCCAGCAGCGCGGTATCCGAAGGTCGCATCCTCGACAGGCTGCTGGCGAGTACGCACCGATCCAAAGAAGTTCTTGAAGTGATCGTAGCTGTCGCTGTATCCCGGCGGCGCCACATACTTCTCGTACTCAGCCGGCGGCTCTCCGGTGGGATGACCCACAGGATATTTCTTCGTATAGTCTTCGATGAGTGCCTTCTGCATGGCCTCAGTGTAGGTGCCGATGGTGTAGCCCGGTCCCTTTGCCAATGGAGTGCGGCTAATGATGACCTCGTTACCGGCAATCTCCATTGTGCCTTCTGAGCCTGTGAATACAAGGCCTTCGCTCTCCTCGCCGCCGTCAACAAAGTTCACGCGCAGACTAAGGTTGAAGCCCTGGCTGTAGTCGAACAAGCCAAGCATGACGTCCGGCACATCGCGTCCGTCCTTCCAGAAGCGCAGTCCACCGGTAGCCATTGCTCTGGTTGGTCCATGCGAGCCGGTAATGAAGTGCGTTCCGCTGAAGAGATGCACGAAAAGATCGCCGGCAACACCGCTTCCGTAGGCATGCCATTTACGCCACTGGAAAAATTGTTCCGCGTTGAAAGGAATCTTCGGTGCGGTTCCCAGGAAACGCGGCCAGTCACAGGTCTCGGTGGATGCATCGAGAGGCACGGTATAGTCCCATGCTCCCTGGGCGGAGTTGCGGTCCCAGCGCGCAGTGACCATGTTGAGCTGGCCGATAGAGCCCGAGGCCAGCAGCGCCTTCGCCTTCGCGTAGACCATCGAACTTACGCGCTGACTTCCAATCTGCAGAATCCGGTTCGTCGTGCGAGCGGTCTCGATCATCTCCGGGCCGTCGGCATAGATATGAATCATCGGCTTCTCGCAGTAAACATCTTTGCCGGCCTTCATCGCGTCGACGGAAGCCTGTTTGTGCCAATGATCGGGAGTAGCTACGATGACGGCATCGATGTCCTTGCGCGCCAGGATTTCCGCATAGTCGCGGGTTGTAAAGATGTCGTTGCCCCAGATCTCTTTGCTGTGCTCAAGACGGCCGTTATAGCAATCGGCCACCGCTACGAGCTTCACACCTGGAACCTGCACAGCGACCTTGGTGTCGCCCTGTCCTTGAATACCTGCTCCGATAAGTGCGAGCTGGATATGATCGTTTGCCGCGACGGGCTTGGCGGGCTCAGTTTGAGCTTCGGCCATCAGGTTAATTCCCCGTGCGAACACTGTTCCCGCTGCTGCGCCACCTGCGGCCGCAATAAATCCCCTACGATTCAACACTGCCATTAGTTGCCCCTCAAAAGTCGATGGAATCTGCTGCTAGTAACGATACACTCGCGGACAGATTTTGTACCCGCGGAGCTCGAATTCCCCGAAAATTCGCTCATAATTTGCCGCGAGCGGCTCAAGACGGCCAGGGGATTCAACGCGCACCGCGTTGCCTTGGTCGTCTGAGGGCGGAGTCTCAACGCGATTCAGCGCAGGCTGAACGGAACCGGGACTACCGTTGCAAGCTTCTGGAACTCCTCGTCTGTGAGTTGGAACACAGCCGCGCTCATGTTTTCGTCGAGATGCGGTATGGAGGAGGTTCCGGGTATGGGCAGCATGACGGGCGAGCGGCGCAACAGCCATGCCAGCGAGACTACCGCAGTGGAAATATTCCGCGCCGCGGCAATTGCTTCGATCGCGTCGTTTGCCTTGCGGCTTTGGGCCAGCGGGCCCCATGGCAGGAACGCGATTGCGTTCGACTCGCAATAGTCGACGAGATAGTCCCATTCGCGGTCGGAGAAGCTATAGCGGTTCTGAACCGAGACGATGGGAACCATCTTGCGAGCCCGCTCCACATGTTCGAGCGTGACATTGGAGAGTCCGATGTGGCGAATCTTTCCCTGCTCCCGCATGCGGACGAGCGCCTCCATCGACGCATCGAACGATACGGCGGGATCGGGAATGTGGAGTTGGTAAAGGTCGATGCGCTCCAACCGCAGACGCTTGAGGCTTCCGGCGACTGCCTCCTCCAGATGCCTGGGACTGGCGTTGTGTGTCCACTGACCAGGACCGACACGCTGCCAGCCACCCTTGGTCGCGATCACCAATCCCTCTGGATAGGGATGGAGGGCCTCGGCAATCAACTCTTCAGACACATCGGGGCCGTAGGAGTCGGCGGTGTCGATGAAGTTGACTCCCAACTCAGTCACGTGCCTGAGGGTGGCAAGCGCAGCATCGCGATCCGGAGGAGGTCCCCACACGCCCTTGCCGGTTATGCGCATGGCGCCGTATCCGAGGCGATGCACTGTCATGTCTCCGCCCAGGGTTATCGAGCCGGCCTGCGCAGCCAGGGATGATTGAGAGGTCTTCGGCATGTGACGATTCTCCTGTAGCAAACGAGTCAGCGAATTAGCAGGTTATCAGTTTAGCAATCTGGACGACCGGCCACTTCCACCAATTTCGCTCTAGGAGGTTGCCGGGCGGGTGAATGCCTTGCGCCGTTCGGCTAGTTCGTTTGCGATCTGCTGACTTTGCTCGCGCGAGATGGGATAGAAAAGCAGGCAAACAGCTGCGGCGAAGAAGGCCAGGCCAGCATAAATGCTGGCGGTGAGCAGGATGCCCATCTGCGCGTGCGGTGTTTGCACAGAAGACTCGGAGACGAAGCCGTAGTAGGAGAAGAGCCATCCAGCGATGGCGCCCCCAAGGGCGATGCCCGCCCAGAGTGCGAAGACTACAGCTGAGGTGACAGTGCCACTGGCGCGGCGCCCGGTCTTCCATTCACCGTAATCGGCCACGTCGCCCATCATGGCCCAGATGATGGGTCCTGATAATCCATAGACGAACTGGCGGAGCACTTCCACTGCGATAATCTGCACCGTCGAAGCCGGATTCAGGAAGTACAACGCCATACTGAAGACGCCGGTCAAGGTCATGCTCGCAATAAACAAGTTGCCGCTTGCCCACGCGCACCGATACGGCGGTGGAGCAGGCGACGCCAACCAACAGTGCTGCGAGTCCGAATCCATTGAACCATGCAAAGAGGTCCACGTTGCCGACTACAAATCGGAAGTAAGGCAGCATGACGTTGCCGCGCACCAGGATAGCAACGAAGTAGAACAGCGTGACCAAAAAGAGAATCACCCAGGGCCGATTCTTGAAGAGGTCGGATAGATCCTGGCGTCAGCGAGGTCTTCTGCTGCGGGATCCGGCAGTATGCGCTCCTTGGTGTAGAGGAACGCGATGATGAAAAAAATAACGCTGAGTCCGCACAGCAGACCCATGGTGAGTTGATAGCCGCGCGCGTCGTTGCCATGACCGAAGTACCTGACCATGGGGATGGCGAGGCTGGCGATGATAAATCCAGCGGAGTTGGCGGCGATTTGGCGATACGACGAAATACTGGTGCGCTCGTCAGGATCGGAGGTCATCACCGCCGTGAGCGAGGCATACGGCACATTGTTGACCGTGTAGATGACGCGGAGAAGGATGTACGTGGTCCAGGCATAGATGATCTTGCCGGCCGGGCTAATGTTCGGGGTCGTGAAAGTGAGCACGCCAATAACGCCGAAAGGCAGCGCGGTCCACAGCAGCCATGGGCGAAACTTCCCCCACCGGGTATTCGTGCGGTCGGCGATGAGGCCCATCACAGGATTGAGGCACGCCACCACCGAGGCCCACGACAAGGAAGAGTGTTCCTGCCTGTGCCGCGGTAAGCCCAAAGGTGTGCGTATAGAAGTCAAGTTGCAGGGCGAGCATGGCCTGAAAGATAAAATTGGCCGCCAAGATCGCCCAGGCTGTAACCGAATTTCTCTCGTAAATGAGAGTGTTTGCCGCATACGTGCCTCGTCTTTCGTCAGCGTCGTCTACTGCGTGACCTGCAAGGTTAGTTTGGTCAGATCTCCGTCGCGGGAAGAGTTGCCGATCATCAACTCAAAGTCGCCGGGCTCGACAACGTAGTTCATGTCGACGTCGTAGAACGAGAGATGTGCCGGAGTGATGTCAAATGCAACCGTCGTGCTTTCGCCTGGCTGCAGCCACACCTTCTTGAAGCCCTTCAACTCCTTGACCGGACGTGTTGCGGAACTCACTACGTCGCGTATGTACAACTGCACCACCTCCGCGCCCTCGCGCTTGCCGGTATTCGTCACGTCCACGAGGATGCGCGTTGATCCATCGCGGCGGATTCTCTTTTTCGTGAGCCGCGGATTTGCAATCGAGAAGCTTGTATAGCTCAAGTCCGTACCCGAACGCGTAGAGCGGAGAAACATCGTCGAAGAGATATCCGCGACGTGCCGAAGGTTTGTAGTTATAGAAGATGGGCAGGTGTCCGGCTGAGCGCGGTACGCTGATGGGGAGCTTCCCGCCAGGGTTGTAGTCGCCAAAGAGCACATCGGCAATGGCGCGCCCGGTTTCCTGTCCCAGGTACCAGCACTCGTAGATTACCGGCACATTCTCGCTTAAGTAATTGATGGAGAGGGGCCGGCCGTTGAATAGGAACACGATTACCGGCTTGCCCAGCGCGACCATCGCTTTCACCGAGTTCTTCCTGCTTGCCAATCAGATCGAGGCTGGTTCGGTCGCCCATGTGTTGAAGAGACCATGCCTCGCGCGAGGTCTGCTCGTTGCCGCCGATGGCCAACACGATGACGTCAGCCTTCTTCGCGACTCTTGACGGCTTCGGCGATTTGCCGCCGATCTTCTTCGGGATCGCTCGCGACAACTTCGTCCTGGTTCCAACTGCCGCCGACGGTGATCTTGCAGCCTTCGCTGTAGAGGACCTTTACCTTCTTGCCAGCCTTCTCCTTGATGCCGTCGAGCACGGTGACATTATGTTTGGGAACGCCGCTGTAGCCGCCCAGCAATCCGCGATTCGCGTTGGGGCCGATAACAGCGATGGACTTGATCTTGCTGAGGTCGAGGGGTGCAACGCTGATTCTCATTCTTCAGCAGCGTAATGCCTTCATGCGCGGCGGTGAGAGCCAGATCGCGGTGCGCGTCGCAGCTCACCACTCGCTCCGCTTCGTCGGGGTCAACATACGGATCGTCGAAGAGGCCCATCTTGAACTTCCAGAAAAGCATGGGCGCTACCATCTCACCGAGCTCAGCCTCTTTCAGCACGCCCTTGCGCACCAACTCGACGAGATGCAGATAGCAATCCGGATCAGGCAACTCGATGTTGACGCCGGCTTTAACTGCCAATGCGCAGGATTCCTTCTTGTCCTTGGCAACAAAGTGACCATGCGTATCGGGACGGTAGCCAAGCTCCCAGATCGCGAAGTAGTCAGAGACCACGAACCCTTTGAAGCCCCACTCTTTGCGCAGCACGTCGCGCAGCAGCCACTTGTTCGCATGCGACGGAATACCATCAATCTCGTTATAAGAAGCCATGATGCTGATAGCGCCCGATTCGCGCAGTGCCTCACGGAAGGTATAAAGAAAAGTCTCGCGCAGCACTCGCAACGATACGTTGGCCGGCGCACAGTTCATGCCTGATTCGGGCTGGCCGTGTCCCACGAAATGCTTGAGCGTGGCAATAACTCGTCGTTTGTCGCTAAAGCTCGCGTCGCCCTGAAAGCCGCGTACTGCAGCAATTCCGAGGCGCGAGACCAGATACGGATCCTCACCATAGGTCTCCTCCACGCGGCCCCACCGTGGCTCGCGTGCCACGTCTACCACAGGCGTAAGCGCGTGATGCGTTCCGCGCAGGCGAGCTTCCGCCGCCGTCATGGTGTAGAGCTGCTCGACGAGCTCGGGGTTAAAGGTTGCGCCCAGCGCTATCGGCTGAGGAAAGCTGGTTCCGTCCACGGCCGCGTGCCCGTGCAGACATTCCTCGTGGAACATCACCGGAATCCCCAGGCGGCTATTCTCGAGAAAGAACTTCTGAATGGCGTTGGTAAGCACCGCCATGTCGCGTGCGTTTTGGCCCTTGCCCGCATCGCTGGGACGACCTACCTGGCCAAGACCCCGGCGGTCTTTGAATGCAGCCTTTGCCTTGCGCTCATCGAAGTTGCCGTCGGCATCAACGAGGGTCTCCGGCTTCTTCTGCCAGATGCACATCATTTGCGCCGCTTTTTCTTCGAGCGTCATGCGCGACATCAGGTCCTTGACCCGCCGCGCTGCAGGAAGATTCGGATTCTTGTAGGCGGGAACTGCTCCGCGCCTCTGCTTGGAAATTTCAGCTTGCTTCTTCATGTGTACCGTTCCTGTATGGGTGCGTATTGTTGGCGAAAATCGAGATTGGGACGCTGGCGCATTTCCGAGCGATGAACCCTGGCGGGCCACGCGGGGTATGAGAGGAAGGAATTCGACACCCTGCACCTGGAGGAGGCAAGTACGCTCGGCACTCGTGAACAAGGCGAAGGCATAGAAATCCCGAAGAGGCAGCGCAAAGCCATCATGGTTCCGGATTCCCAAAAGAATCCGTACTCTTATAAGTCATGCGCTAAGCTGCTCAACAGTCTAATCATGGAGGCACTGCTAGACAACAAGAAAAACGATTTTCTTAAGGGAAGTCTGGTTGATAGCGCCTGCCCAATTCTCCTTGCGAGCTGAGTCGGAAACGACTTTGGGAGCCGCATCTTCAACTGGAGGCATTCAGGCAAACCTCCCCACCGCTATTGGCACATCGCGAACTTTGGGATGATATGCTTGCGTCGCGGCAATCCAGCAATCACGATGCAGACCATGACTAAAAGCACAGTGCGCCTCAACAGAAAATTCCATTTGTTCGCCTTGATTGCAGCCGTTGCTATCGCCGCACTTCCCTGCTCTCAGGCCTGGGCGCAGCAGATTGCATTCACCTGGGACGACCTGCCTTCGCACAGCGCTCTGCCTCCCGGCCAAACTCGCGTAGAGATCGGAAAGAAGATCGTCAGCGCGATGCGAGCGGCCCGCATGCCACCCGCATATGGATTTGTGAACGGCGCTCCAACCGAAGACGAACCAGCCTCTACTCCGGTTCTGCAGCATTGGCGCGACGCGGGCCTGCCTCTCGGAAATCACACGTGGTCCCATATGAACCTGAACGAGAAACCCTTGGCCGACTGGGAAGCCGACCTGGTAAAGAACGAGCCCCTGCTCCGGGCGTACATGGGTAAGAGTGACTGGCACTGGATTCGCTTCCCTTACCTGGCCGAAGGCGATACGCCCGAGAAGCGGAACGCTGCGCGTAAATTCCTGGCGGGGCGCGGTTACAAGATTGCCGCCGTAACCATGAGCTTTGACGATTACATGTTCAACGAGCCCTACGCACGCTGCGTCGCAAAAAACGACAGTGCCGGCATAGCGCAATTGGAGAAGAGCTACCTGGGCGCTGCCGCTGCAGCGTTCGACTATACCCGCGAATTGTCGAAGGCCGCGAATGGACGAGACATTCCCTATGTGCTGCTGATGCATGTGGGCGCCCTGGACGCGCAATTGCTCCCGCGCCTGATCGAGCTTTACAGAGCGAAGGGTGCATCGTTCGTGAGTCTCGAAGATGCGGAAAAAGATCCCTTCTACCGCAACGATCTCGATCTGTCGCTGCCCGCATCCCCAGATACTCTGGGACAAGCGATGCAGGCACGTGGGCTCATGCTTCCCCCACAGCCGGCTCTCGATCTGGACCTCGCAACGATTTGCCGGTAGCCGCTGGCATCCTGTCAACTTTACCTTTGCCTTGCTCAAAGAATGCTGTGCCGAATTGTTTCGCCAAATGTTATCGCGTAGTACGATGACTGCGCTTGTCGTTGCTCGCTGTTCAGGGCCCCGTGTGTAGAGGACCTCGATCGGTTCTCCATTTTGGCTAGGAGCCTGTTCTCGATGAATCTCAAATTAGCTGTGCTCATTTTTGCCCTGCCTCTCGTGTCCCTCAACGTCGCGACCGCCCAGTCAGGTCGCCCACAATTCATAGCTCCTATCGGCATTTCTCCAGTGCCGCAGAATGTCAATGCGCTGGCAGCCTGGAATGTCACAGACATCGCAGCCGGAGATATAGACGGCGATGGCAAGCCAGACCTGGTCATCGGCGTTGAAGATGAAAACAACACAACTCCGCCGAACTATTTGGAATGGCTGAAGGGCAACGGTGACGGCACTTTTGCTGTGAAGCAATTCCCCATGCTTGTGACCGACCTGCAGTTCCAGTTGGCTGATCTCAACGGCGACGGCTTCCTCGACCTGATCACAACGGGAACAGAGCTTGACGTGTATTTAGGCAATGGCGATGGCACTTTCAAAAGCGTCCAGCGCTATTTGCAGAGCAATACTTCGTATATCTATTCATTCTTCATCGCCAACGTAAACGGTAACCTGCGACCTGACATCGCAGTGTTAACTCCTGGAAATATTCAGATCCTGATCAACCAGGGAGACGGTACGCTCCGCGCCGGTCAGAGCATCGCGCTGTCTGCAAGCTTCAATCGAATAATCGGCGCTGCGGATTTCAGCTCGGACCGACATACCGACCTGCTCATCGCAAGCCAATCAAAGGTGCAAGTGCTTAGCGGCGCTGGGGATGGAACATTCACGATTGGAGGCTCATATCCGCTTCCCACCCCTCTAAGCTACTCCCAGCATCCAGCACAGATCATGGATGTGAATCGGGATGGGCGCCCTGATGTGGTCATCGCGCTGGCCGACCGGGCCTTCGTGTTGCTCGGCAATGGCGACGGCAGTTTGCGGGGAACGGGCAATCTTCAAAAACCTCTTCGGTATGTAGCCGGAATTGAGTCTGACATTACAGAGGGCTACAGCGTGATGAGCGGCGACTTCAACCACGACAGAATTCCGGACTTCGCCGTAGGGCCGTCGGTCTACCTGGGTAACGGAGACGGCACGTTCAGAATTTCGAAATTTTATGCGCAGAGCGGCGATCCCGAGATCTCTTTCGACGTAAACAACGATGGCAATCCCGACCTTATCTGGGTCGATCAAACCGATCAGATGGGAGGGTACATCAACGCCGCTCTCGGCACTGCTGGAGGCACCTTCAACGCACCACTCGAGACCGTCGCCCCGGACCCGGTTGTTAATGTTGAACTGCAGCCCATTGCCAGCGGCGATTTCAATCGTGACGGCATCATGGATGTCGCTGTTCGCTGCCAGAACCTTAAGCTTTGCATTTTCCCGGGAACGGGCAAGGGATATCTGGACCCAATGGCACTCTACCCGGTGTCCATCAACGGAGTGTTGGCTGTCGGAGATCTCAATGGTGACGGCTTTCTTGATGTTGTAGGCACCAACACTGCGACTACCGGAGTTGGCAGCTACGACGTCACCGTCCTTCTAGGCAAGGGAGACGGCACATTCAAAGCTCCCAACAACTATCTCGTTCTCAATACCGGAGGTGTTGGCAGCTTCGCATTCCTGATTGATATCAACAACGATCACAAACTCGATCTGGTAGGTGTATTTGGTGTCGCGCTCGGGAAGGGCGACGGCACGTTTCAGGCAGCAAAACCACTTCCAGCCGGTCTTGGGAACATCTCTGATATCGCGTGGAGCGATTTCAATCACGATGGTTTCCTGGACCTCGCGATCTCTAACAACCGGCAAGTACACATTCTTCTCGGAGATGGCTCGGGTACCTTTCCAAACGTCCTGGTCTACACTGCCCCCAGTAGCTTCGACGGCCTCGCAGTAGCAGATGTGAATAAGGATGGCATTCCAGACCTGCTCTATTCCTTACTCTTCCCCGCTGCTCTAGGGGTGACCTTAGGCAAGGGAGATGGCACCTTCGGAACGCAGGCAACCTATCCGTACTCCGCGCACTATTGCTGTTTCGATACGGATAAAGTTCTTGCAGCCGATTTCGATCGTGATGGCATTGTCGATGCGATCGTGACCACCTACAAACACATCGAGTACTTCCAGGGACTTGCTGGTGGCAAATTCGCTGCCCCGAGGGAACTTGGCATCAATCAAAATGCTGATTCCATCCCGCCCTTCAGCGCAACTCAGTTCACCTTGCTAGACCTGAACGGGGACGGTTATCTCGACATTGCTATCACCGATCGAGTCGCGGGTGTTGCCCGCTTGCTAAATGCCGGACCGCCGCCGGCGAAGTGACAATGCTCATCGATTGATTGCGTCCGCGCAGTCGAATGCAATCGCGCAGCGTCGTGTGTGCCGGAGATAATGTGCTCCGGCGCATACTGACTGCATCCTTGGTTCGGTCAGGCAGTGACGTCTTCCAAATCCTCATCCTCGACCGTCGCCGCGCTGAATCCCACCGAGCGGCGAGGAGGCTCGAGCTTAATTGCCGACTCGGTCATTGCTTCGTAGCTCGTGCAATCCTGCACCTTGAAGGGCACAGGGATATTGGGATGAACGTCGGTGCAGATCACCACCAACTCCGCCTCTCGAAACCCCTTGACGATGTGGGACGATGCGCAGCTATCGCACAGAGAAGCCCATCCGCTCGGAGTTCCACCCTTCAAGTTGAGCTTGATCACGGCAAGCCTTGCTTTCTAATCCGGAATTACCGGAAGTAGTTGGGAACAAGCATTCGCGTCGATGAACGTCGCCATCGGATGCGATGAAGTTCCTGCTGAAGTATGCGAGGAATTTGCGCCGTATCCCGGAAGTCCCGGGAGGACTAGGCAGATCTGTGCGATGCGCCTGGAGTCCAGAAGCCATTCGTCGCGCGTAGGTGCGCGAGCCGTACAAACGGCCTGCGCTGCGCTTCGATTTGGATGAAATGCGTCATCGTAAATGCCTCTGGGCTGAAAACAGCTTAGAGAGAATGCCATAGCTCGGTTCGTTTTGCAATAGAAAAACTGATAATCATCCGCACCCCTTCGTCGCGCCTGCACACTCGAACCTATGGAGCAAACGCCGTTACAAATCCCCTACAGCCGGAGTGAGGGTCGCTCCGTTTGGCTGCCCCTCGGCAATCCGAGCGATTTAAAGAAAATCCAATTGACAAGGCATCGACTGTTAATTTCAGATGGATTATCCAAATTCGAATTGTCAATTCGAATTTCTCAGACTGGACCATGCCTACAAAAGCCGAAACAACGACCAATTCCGGCGCCTATCTGGCCCACCGTGAACGACAGAGTCGTCGCATTCTGACTGCGGCTGAGGAACTCTTCGATCTGCGCGGCATCGATCGCGTCACGATGGCGGAGATCGTCACGGCGGCGGGCATTCGGGCCTCCACGCTTTACGAGTACTTCTCAAATAAGGACGAAATTGTCTGGGCCCTCCTCGAGAAGTTCATGACGCAGTCCTCCGCCCTCTTTGTAGAGTCCACCGCAGCCGTTTCTGGATCCGCTTTGGCCAAGATCACCGCCTTGCTGCAAGCCTTTGGACGCGAGTTGATCGAGCATCCCGCGAGAGTGCGCTTTATGGCGCAGTTCGATGCGATGTATGCGCGCGACTGGACTGTCGAGCGGCTACTTGAAGTGGAAGACCAAATTATGCCCGGTCGTTTTCAATCTCTTGGTTCATTGACGCGAGAGGGCATCGCGGACGGCTCGCTCCGTCCCGACCTCGATCCGGACCTTAGCATGCAGTCAGTTTTGAATGCTGTTGTCGGCGCGCAGCGCCGGTTGGCTTCACTTGGAAATCGAGTGGAGAAGGAATATGGGCAGCCGATAGAGCTCCTTTTTCGCGAAACAGTGCGCATTATTCTGGCGGGTTTGCGCGCGACCTAGCTGTGCCGGCGACAGCCAAAGCTGCTCGCCACATTTCATTGGCAGTAAGAGGAACAACTCATGCAAAGAACGATCCGTGGGATTATGGTGACCGTCGTGGCCGCACTATCGCTTTCTGCCACCACTGTGTGGGCAGCGCAGGCCCCATCGCCGCGCCAACAGCTCGCCGCAGACTCAAGCTGGAAATTCTTCCTCGGTGATCCCGCCGACGCAGAGACATCGTCATTCAAGGATGCCGACTGGCGTTCTGTGGACCTGCCGCACGACTGGAGCATCGAGACTGCTCCGGAGGAAAAGAATCTGACCGGGTCTGGTGGCGGATACTTCTCTTCCGGTGTCGGCTGGTATCGCAAGACATTCACGGCTCCTGCCGATTGGAAGGGTAAGCAAGTGAGCGTTGAGTTCGATGGCGTTTCTGCAACGCGACCGTGTATCTGAACGGCAAGAAGCTGGGGATTCATCCTTATGCGTACACCAGTTTTCGATTCGACCTCACCCATGAGCTCGACTTCTCCAAGGCAAATGTCCTGGCCGTGCGCGTGGATACTTCGCAGCAGCCAGCCAGCCGCTGGTATAGCGGATCAGGCATCTATCGGCATGTGCGAATTGTCGTCACAGAGCCGGCTCACATATCCCCGTGGGGAGTCTTCGTCAGCACTCCGGACGCTACGAGCGCGAGTGCGACGGTTCTGGTTCATACCCAGGTGGAGAACGACTCCGCGACACCGACCGAAGCCACCGTGAGAACGACACTGCTTTCGGCGACCGGACAGGTAGTTGCGAAAGATCAATCGCAATTGCAGATTGGTGCGGCAGCCCACGAAGAAACCACCCAGAAGATTGCCTCTCGCTCAACCAAAGCTCTGGTCTCCGAAACTCCGATTCTGTATCGAGCTGTCACCGAAATCATCTAGGCGGCAAAGTGGTCGATCGCGTCGAGACCCGCTTTGGAGTGCGATCTCTTGCATGGTCGGTCGACAAAGGCCTGCTGCTCAATGGTCAATCCATCAAGCTGGTGGGCGGAAGCGTTCATCATGACAACGGCCCGCTCGGAGCCGCGGCCTTTGATCGAGCCGAAGAACGAAGGGTCGAGTTGCTGAAGGCCGCGGGATTCAACGCAGTGCGCACGGCGCACAATCCACCGTCGCCCGCCTTTCTGGACGCTTGCGATCGGCTGGGCCTGCTGGTGCTGGATGAGCCGTTCGATGTCTGGACAAAAGCAAGGCGAAGTACGACTACGCGCAATTCTTCAACGACTGGTGGCAGCGGGACCTCGACTCCATGGTGATGCGCGACCGCAATCACCCGTCGATCATCTTCTGGGGCATCGGCAACGAGATTCCGGAAGCGTGGACGCCGGAAGGCGCGCCTATCGCAAAGCAACTCGCCGCCCGGGTTCGCTCGCTCGACACCACAAGGCCTTTGACCGAGGCATTTCCCGGCGCGACGTATACACCGAGCACGGATGCCGTTATGTCGCAGCTCGATGTTTCCGGCTACAACTACAACCTCGAAACAAAATCAGGCTAAGGATCATGAGCGAGTACCGAGCCGGATCATGATGACAACGGAATCCATGCCGTCTGCCGCATTCGACAATTGGAAGTTGGCTCAGGAGCACGCGTATATCCTCGGAGAATTTGTCTGGACGGCGATGGACTACCTTGGAGAATCCGGAATCGGAAGCTGGTCGTATGCAACGCCGGAGCAGGCAGCACTAGGCGGCCCAGGTTAGCTCGATGATGGGCCAGGCGATGAACGAACATGGGAGCCGATGGAAAGAATCCCTTCGAAGCGCTAACCCGCCGCAGGACGCAAAACCAAATCCTATGATGACCTTTCTGTTTCCAGGCTACCCCTGGCACGCGGCGTATTCGGGCGATCTTGACCTGACCGGCTATCGAAAGCCCCCGTCCTACTATCGAGACATTCTATGGAACGGCGGCAGACAGGGTCTTTGCAACCGTTCGCCTTCCGGAACCAGAAGGCAAGAAGATCATTGCGATTGGCTGGAGCGTCTATCCCACTCTGCCAAGCTGGACTTGGCCCGGGCACGATGGAAAGGACATGCAGGTCGAGGTGTATGCGGGCACCGAAAAGGTGCGTCTGTATCTCAACGACAAACTGATTGGCGAAATGCCTACAACTGCTGAGCAGCAACGCAAGGCCATATTTACTGTTCCTTATGCCCCGGGCACACTGAAGGCGGTCGGAGTGAATGGCGATCGCGAGGTCGCCACCAATGTTCTGCAGACCGTCGGTATCCCGACAAAACTTCGCCTGACGGCGGATCGCAGCGTGCTGCACTGCCGACGGACAGGATCTGTCATTCATCACTGTGGAAGCGCTGGATGCACAAGGACGACTACAGCCCAATGCAACAGCCGAGATAGCGTTCACCCTCAGCGGTCCCGGCACGATCATTGCCGTAGGCAACGGAGACGGACAGAGCAAGGAGTCGTATCAGGGCGACCACCGAGCACTCTTCAACGGACGCGCAATCGTTGTTGTAAGAACGTCCAGAACCGCAGGGACAATCCGGCTTACAAGCAGCGCACCCGGGATGACTGGCGGCGAAATAACAATTCGCACGCAACCTGGAAAGCAGGCGGCAGAGCTGAAATAGCGCTGCTGGTGGATCCAGTTTTCATCGACAGCCATTGGCCGCGATTATCGTCGCGGCCGATACCTGGATTAAGCTGTGGATATGGACACCTATCGAGAATTCCTGGACGATTCGCAGAGTGGGATGCCCGTCCGGGGCTTTCTCCACCGCCCTGCTCATGGGGATGGGGATTGCCTCGTCCTCACGCATGGCGCGGGATCAAACTGTAGCGCTTCACTTCTCGTGGCCTTGGCCGATGCGTTCTGCGCCTCAGGTATAACCGTCCTTCGCTGCGATCTCGCGTTTCGGCAGTTGCGGCCATACGGGCCACCGCCGCGCGGCAGTGCGGAGCGAGACCAGCAGGGGCTTCGAGCGGCAATCGAATCCATGCGCCGACAGACTGCAGGCCGAATGTTTTTGGGTGGTCATTCGTACGGAGGGAGGCAAGCATCAATGCTGGCCGCGTCTGAGCCCGGTTTGGTCAATCATCTTCTACTGCTCTCGTACCCACTCCACCCGCCACAACGGCCGGAAGAACTGCGGACACAACACTTCCCTCGCCTCCAAACCCCGGCGCTCTTCGTGCACGGTACGAAGGATGGCTTTGGCTCCATCGACGAAGTGTCGGCGGCGTTAAAACTAATCCCGGCCGAAACCGAATTGCTTCCCGTCTCTGGCGCGGGGCACGAACTCATCACAAAACGAAATCGCGATGAGCTGCCGAAGATAGTCGTCGAAGCATTCGCTAGCGCCGCTCTTCGCTAGCCGATCAGAAAGTGATCCGGGTCGTTAGAATTAGGCTGTGGTTGTACGAGTGATAGTGTGAAGTGGCAATCTGCATGCCGCTGCCAAAGATGAACGCAAGACGATCCTTGGGATCATGGCAAAGTTTGATCTTGCTGACCATTAAGCCCGGCGTGAGGAAGGTCTGATTCTTGCCATCATTCGTGCCTAAATGATAGAAGCTGGAATTCACTTCGACTTCAGGCCACCATATCTTCGCAACCTTGTATTGAGCAACCGTGTTCCAGACAATCGTCCGTCCCGTTGCGTTGACACCGTCGACGGGCAGCAGAGCACCGATACTCGACTGAACGTCAAATCTCCCTGCTCCCTTCCCGGCAACAAATGTGGGCGTGAACGCACTATGGGCTGCGCCGTTCTTATATCTTCCCAGAGGCAAAGTCCATAGAACCTGAAATGCGGTTGAGTAGTTTCCGTGTTTCTCGTTCCCCGAGAATGGCCGGTATTTCGACAACATTGAGAAATCGCCGGCGCCGTCCCGCACCTTGGGATCATTGTGAACTATGTAAGGTGGAAGGTTCACATCTACTTCAGTCTTGTAGTAAGGGATGAAGTTGAATCCTTTGCTGTTTCCATAATTGACTGTGACAAAATGCGTCGCGGTGTATTGATGCACTAGCTCGGGACGCACCAATTGCACAATGCCGGATGAAGATGTAACCACAGGCACCGCCCATCCGGGCTGTTGTGCTGATGTAGTACGGACACGTTTTCCCAGGCAGAGCAGAAATTTGTCTGCGACGAGCAAGGCAACGCGGACAGTGCCGGCATAGCAAAGGCGAGCAGGACGCTAAGACGTTTCATATTATTCCTTAAGATTTCTTTACAGCTTCACGCCGAAAATTATGTTCCTAAGGCGCGTATACACACGCTATCGAGATTGTCAGCTTGACGCAGGCACTTAAGTCACACGCGCTGCAATGTTTCGTCACGTACGCGTCGGAAGAAAAGCGCGGCCAGAAAGAAAACTACGATTCGCAACGAATCTTGCGTCAGAGTGACTTAAGTCCCTGCATGCACCTTGGAACCAATCTATTTTGGAGACATTGGAGACTGAAATGAAGCTTAGCCACACAAACAGTAAGAGAGATTGCTTTGGAGAACCCCTCCTCCATACGGATATTTGAGAAGCTTGGAATCGATTATTGCTGTGGCGGACGCAAGCCTCTGACCGATGCTTGCCTGGAGAACAACCTGGAAGTCGCAGTAGTGCTCGCAGTTTTGGAATCGGCGAAAGACATTCGTCCTGCCGCTGAACTTGATTGGTCAACGGCCTCGCTGCAGAACCTGGTGAGCCATATCATCGCGACGCATCACGAATATGTGAAGAGAGAGCTGCCGCGTCTAGCTGTCCTGGCTGAAAAGGTTGTTTCGCGGCACGGGCCCACCACGCCGCATCTGTCCGTCATTCAAACAACCCTCGCCCAACTGGACGCGGAGCTTACCCATCACCTCGGCAAAGAGGAGCAAGTTTTGTTTCCGTACATTGTCGATCTTGAGGATGCGCTGGACACCGGACACCATAGACCGGCAAGCTGCTTCGGAGCCATAGCGAATCCTATCGCAATGATGACCCAGGAACACGACGCCGCGGGTGCGCTTCTCGTGGAGCTTCGCAAACTCAGCAATGGCTTTCTGCCCCCAGAAGGCGCCTGTCCCACCTACCATGCCTTCTATGACGGGCTCAGAGAGTTCGAGCAGGACCTGCATCAGCACATCCACCTGGAAAACAACATTCTTTTTCCCCGCGCCATACAGATGGAAAACGCAGCACACTAACCACAACCCGCGGACGCAAAAAAGAGGAGGCCCCCCAAGAGAGGCCTCCTTTTGCTATGTGCCGCTAAGCTAACGCAAGGTCATAGCGGTCCAGGTTCATCACCTTGTTCCACGCAGCCACGAAGTCCTTTACAAACGCATCCTTCGCATCGGAGGATGCATACACTTCCGCGATCGCCCGAAGCTGGGAGTTCGAGCCGAAGATAAGATCGACACGAGTGCCGGTCCACTTGACTTCTCCTGTAGCGCGATCAAGCCCCTCGAACACGCCTTCCGTTGTGGAAGAGGCTTTCCACTCCGTTGCCATGTCCAGCAGGTTGACGAAGAAATCATTCGTTAACGTCTCGGGCCGATCGGTAAAGACGCCCTCCTTCGACTGCCCGTAGTTCGCGTTCAGCACTCGCAAGCCGCCGACGAGGACTGCCATTTGGGGCGCAGTCAAATTCAACAACTGCGCTCGATCGATCAGCAGCTCTTCCGCCGGTGTGGTGTGCCCCAGGCGCAGGTAGTTGCGGAAGCCATCCGCGGTCTGCTCCAGCACGGCGAAAGAATGCACATCGGTCTGGTCCTGCGAAGCGTCCGTTCGCCCGGGCGCGAATGGGACCTTTACGTCGTAACCCGCTTTTTTCGCAGCCTCTTTAACAGCCGCACAGCCTCCAAGAACGATCAGGTCAGCAAGAGAGACTTTCTTGCCGTCGCTCTGACTGCCGTTGAATTCCTGCTGAATTTTTTCAAGTGTGCTGAGAACATTCGCCAGAACTTTCGGCTGGTTCACTTCCCAGTTTTTCTGCGGCTCCAGGCGAATGCGCGCCCCGTTCGCTCCGCCGCGCTTGTCGGATCCGCGGAAGGAAGCGGCCGCAGCCCACGCAGTCGAGACCAGTTGGGAGATCGATAGACCAGATGCCAGGATCTTCGTTTTAAGAGCGGCAATATCCTGTTCGCCGATCAGTGGATGATCTACTGCGGGCACTGGGTCCTGCCAGATCTGCGGCTCGGCAGGCACCAACTTACCGAGATACCGGCTGATCGGCCCCATGTCGCGGTGCGTCAGCTTGTACCACGCCTTGGAGAAGGCTTCTGCAAACTCCTGAGGGTGGTCGTAGAAGCGCTTGGCGATGGGCGCATAGATCGGGTCCAGTCGCAGAGCGAGGTCTGTCGTGAACATGATGGGAGCGTGCCGCTTGGAGGCATCGTGGGCGTCAGGAACACTACCCGCTCCAGCGCCGTCCTTGGGCTTCCACTGCCATGCGCCTGCAGGGCTCTTCGTCAGTTCCCACTCATAGCCGAGCAGGTTTTCCAGGTAGTTGTTATCCCACTTGGCTGGATCGTTAGTCCATGCACCTTCGAGACCGCTTGAGATAGTGTCGGCCCCCTTGCCAGTGCCAAAGGAGTTCTTCCACCCGAAGCCTTGTTCTTCGATGGCGGCTCCCTCAGGTTCCGGGCCAACATACTTGTTTGGTTCCGCAGCGCCATGGGCCTTGCCGAAAGTATGGCCGCCGGCCACGAGGGCGAAAGTCTCTTCGTCATTCATCGCCATGCGGGCAAAGGTCTCGCGGATATCTCGCGCCGCAGCCAGCGGATCCGGTTTGCCATCCGGCCCTTCCGGATTCACGTAGATCAGTCCCATCTGAACAGCGCCGAGAGGATTGTCGAGTTCACGCTCGCCCTTGTAGCGGTCGTTGCCCAGCCACTTACCCTCGGGGCCCCAGAAGATATCCTCCTGCGGTACCCAACATCCGCACGGCCGCCGCCAAAGCCAAATGACTTGAGCCCCATCGAATCCAACGCGACGTTTCCGGTCAGGATCATGAGATCGGCCCAAGAGATTTTCCGGCCATACTTCTGCTTGATCGGCCAGAGCAAGCGGCGCGCCTTATCCAGGCTCACATTGTCCGGCCAGCTGTTGAGTGGGGCAAAGCGCTGTGTGCCCATGCCTGCTCCACCGCGGCCGTCGCTGATGCGGTAGGTGCCGGCGCTGTGCCACGCCATGCGGATGAAGAACGGCCCGTAGTGACCATAGTCCGCCGGCCACCAGTCCTGCGAAGTCGTCATCAATGCGTGAAGGTCCTTGACCACTGCATCCAGATCAAGGCTCTTGAACTCTTCGGCGTAATCGAAATCTCCACCCATTGGATTGGACAGGGCGGTGTTCTGATGAAGGATGGATAGGTTCAGTTGATGTGGCCACCAATCCGCATTCGTCTTGATCCGTTCGGCCGTATGTGTGACAGCGCCAGGCATGGGCGATTCTGTCTCAGAGTTGTGCGTTACCGGGCATTTCATTTCTTCGTTCGACAAGTTCTGCTCCCTTTTGCGGAGACTGGCGCCCCCGCCGTTGTACTCTGTTTCGATCTAGGGATTCATCCGCTTCGAATTCTTCCCCTCAAAAGCTACGTAAACAATGAACCAGTCTCGTGAAGCGCCCATGCGCGCAATGGCAGCGAATTGCTCTTGCCGATGCGCACGATTCATCCACACGGCTATGACACCTCACGAGCAGAGTGTTGTGCAGCGCACTTCGTGCAAAGCCCTCGAATAATCAGTTCGCATTCGCGAAGAACTCGTTTACCGAGGGAGACTGAGGCAGGTTTAGGCACGTCGTACCACTCCATGTTCTCGACCTTGCCGCAGCGGTCACAGATAAAGTGGTGATGCCGCACGCCTGTCGCATCGAATCGAGCGGCACGCCCCTCTACGGCCACTTCACGCACCAAACCCGCCTCCACAAGGTCCCGCAGATTGTTGTAAATTGTGGCCCTGGAAGAACGCGGATCCAGGCGATTCACGGCCTTGAAAATTTCCGCGGCCGTAGGATGCCCGGTGTGGTCGATTAGAAATGTCATCACACCGTAGCGCTGAGGGGTGCACCTCAACCCGCTGTCCTCCAGAACTCGCTTAATCGCCTCGGCGTCCACGACGTTAGATTAGATCTAATCTAATACTTAGTCAAAACTTCTCTTTTTTGGGCTGCGAGTGGCAGCGCGACGGCCCGGAAGGCTTGCTAGACTTTGATCATGGTCCGCCAAATCGCGCCTGTCTTCTTCACACCGACATTCCCGCCACGCTGGCTTTTTACAAAGACAAGTTGGGCTTCGAATGCCTGGGAACGTGGCAAGATCCGCCGACCTACGCCATCGTGGCTCGCGATCAACACGCGATTCACTTTCGCTGCGCCGCGCCGCCCACCATCAATCCTGATAAATATGAGGACGAGTTGCTCGACGCGTACGTCTTTGTCGAAGATGCAGACGCGCTCTATGCCGAATACGCAGCCAAAGCCGTCCAGTTCACTCGGGGACTTGCCAACATGCCGTGGCATTCGCGAGAGTTTGTGGTGCGGGATCGCGATGGCCGTCTGCTGGCCTTCGGCTCGAACTTATAAATCCGATCCTGTCATGGGATGCGTGCTACGGATGCTCCGATCGCGAGTTGCTTGCATTAGCTCACCTGCACCAGGATCTTTGTGAATCTGGTGGGATGAGCGCTCCATTCGGCCAGCAATCGGCTGGCGTCCGCCATCGGGACAATGGCACTCACCGCGTCCTCGACTGGAAATCGCCCAGCTTCGAGCATCTGGATCACCGAGAAGAAATCCTCTGGCAACGCATTCCGACTGCCCATGATATCCAGCTCTTTTTGTACGAACAACCGCGTCTCATACGTCACGGGTTCCTTGGCGTATCCAATGTAGACAACACGCCCTGTGAAGGCGACCACCTCCACGGCGGCTCTAAAGGTGACCGGCAACCCGATGGCCTCAATCACCACATCCGGCCCGCGCCCGCCGGTGATGTCAGCAAGCCTGGAATTCAAATCTTCGCAGATGGTGTTAATGCAATGCGTCGCGCCTGCCTTGCGTGCGATCTCGAGCTTGGCATCATCCATGTCAATAGCAATCGTTGCAGCACCGCGAAACGCGGAAGCCGCAATGGCACCCAGGCCGACGGCGCCGCAACCGAAGATCGCAGCTGTATCCTCCGGTGTAATTCGCGCGCGCGCTGCCGCATGGAAGCCCACCGTTAGCGGCTCGACAAGGCAGAGTTCCTTTAAAGAGAGACTTGCAGCATATAGCTTCTCGCGCGGCACACGGATGAACTCAGCCATCGCACCATCCCGCTGCACCCCCATTGTCTGGTTGAACCTGCATGCATTCATGCGACCTCGCAGGCACGCAGGACAGGCCCCGCAACTGGTATACGGCGAGATGGTCACCGCCGTCCCATTCTCAAGATCCACTCCTGCCTCGACGACCTCTGCAGCAACTTCATGGCCCAACACCCGCGGAAACGTGACCATGGAATTTCGCCCGCGATAAGTGTTTAGATCGGTGCCGCACATGCCCACCATCCGTACGCGGAGCAGCACTTCCGTCTCCGTTGATGGGGCATCGGGCACCTCTGCAACTCCGGCAACACCAGGGCTCTCCACTCGAAACGCCTTCATCGCTAGTCCCCTTCCCGGGATTTCTTCTGACGATACTAGATGTGTTGAGTTTTACATGAAGGGTTGGGGTGGAATCCTGCCCCCGATTGGCTGATCGCACGCAGCAAGATATGCAATGCGCCTCGAGGCCTCAATGCTCAACTCTGCCCACTTTGAAGCTATCCCCGAGGTGACAGTCTATGAGCCAGCCATTGAGAGAACTCCGCTTCAGAACATCGCTCAGCTGGTGCGAGGCCGCTCAGTGGGACGGGAATGCCGTCGAACGGTGAGCGGCTTCCGGAACGGAGTCGTTCAAACCAGGCTGGTTCGAAAGGAGCACCAGCAATTCGCCAGAGATGCCCTTACAAAAATCAGGTGGCGATTTCGGGTTCTTGCCAATTTGGGAGGTTGGTAGCGGCATCGGGGATCGAACCCGAACTCTCTGCCTTGAGAGTCTACCCATAAAAGGTATTTCAACAACTTAGAGCAACCGCGAGGGCTACCCAAGTACTCGGAAGTCGCCTAAGGATTACGAATTTGTGGGTGGAGCTGTGGGTCGGACCTTCTTACCCTAGTTCCCCTCTCGTGGTCAGGAATTCCGCATGGCTGAGCGTGCATGATGCGTGCATGATGCGCGCATGCGAAGGCTAATCAACCAGTACTGCGCAACCGTTCTACCTCGCTACGCTTCCTGGGAACGGATCGTTGCGCCACCAGATCCTTGGTTTCCGCCAGAGGGTCTTTGCTGCCATTGTGACCAATTGTTGGCTTGTCTGTAAGTTGATGTTGGCTCCTCAGGGAACTTGAAAACACCCTTCGGTTAACAGCTAGAAATTTGCCATCTTCAGGGTTGCTCGTGATTGCTCTAGATTACTCATTTCGATCGGCCTAGCAGAACTTCAAGTCGGGCGGACGCGTGTGGTGATTACCCACAATTACCCACCTTTTTGAACGAATCTACCCACAAAAGTCCCCACAGTATTTGCATCCATCTAGCGAGTTGGTCGCATTTTGTGCGAGCGGCCACCCGAGCTTCAATGCCATCCAAAATGCCAGTCCCGAGACGAACATCGTGTTCTTTATTTTCGATGTTCTCGTGGATCGCTGGAGAGACGTTATGCACTCGCCACTGAGTGACGGTTTTGCTTGCCACCCGAATTCGATAGAATCCCGCCTTGGGAAACGTTTACAGACGGGTAACTGTGTCGGATGGTTCATCTGTCGTGCATTCATCTTTGCCGTCCACGAAAGTACCGCACGTTCAGATCGGAGAGCCGTCTCGGTACAGACTCAAAACTTCATCCGGCTGACACAGGAACACCAAACACAGACACTTTCCAGCTTTCTCACATGTACAATATTGCGACATTGATATAAAAGGAATTAACTAGAACGCGGGGTGGTGGAATGTCGAAAGTCCTGGACGTGGTGCGCAAGAATCAAACGTCACTATTAGAAGAGTGGATGAAGGGCATAAAAACCGGGATCCGCAGAAGCGATCTTATTGACGAAAGAGAGCTTAGAGCACAAGCCTCCGACGTACTTTCAAGTATCTGCACCGCTCCGAACGACGCCCCTCTTGACAACCTCAATAGTCCTGATTGGCAGCCTTTGAAGGACCTGCTGGCAAGCATATCGGCCTCCCGCGCGGTTCAAGGCTTCACGCCATCGGAGACGGCGTTGTTTGTACTTTCTCTGAAAGCGCCCATATTCAATCTGATTCGCGAATTGAAAGAAAGCGCGGACCAGATGTTTGTCGATATCGGCGTGATCAACACTCTCGTAGATAAACTTGCCTTACACACCACTGACAGCTTCATCCATGGACGAGATCAGGTAATCACGCGACAACAGGAAGAGATGCTGGAACTCTCTACTCCCGTGGTCACACTCTGGGAAGGGATCGTGGCGCTTCCACTGATCGGAACACTGGACAGTGCGCGGACACAGATTGTGATGGAGTCGTTGCTTCAGGCCATCGTTCAGACCAACTCCCGCTTTGCCATCATCGACATTACCGGTGTACCAACCGTCGACACTCTGGTTGCCCAGCATTTGCTGAAGACCATAACCGCTGCGCGCCTGATGGGTGCTGAGTGCATTTTAAGCGGCATTCGCCCGCAGATTGCTCAGACTATCGTTCATCTTGGTATCAATCTCGCAGACGTGATCACCAAAGCAAAGCTTTCGGACGCATTCAAGCTCGCGTTGGAACGAAGTGGCCGCACAGTGACACGGGTTGCCAAGACCAACAGTTCCCCACCTCCATCGGTCCGGGAGAAGTAATGGAACGAATTCCAATATTGCGTATGGGCAATTTCCTCCTTGTCACCATCCAGGTGGACATGCACGACAAGCTCGCGCTTACACTGCAGGATGATCTGACGGCCAAGATTGCGGATGTCGGGGCCAAGGGTGTCTTGATCGATATTTCCTCGCTCGAGATCGTGGACTCCTTTATTGGACGAACATTGGCAAATATTGCGTCAATGGCACGAGTGCTGGATGCCCAAACGGTGGTGGTTGGTATGCAGCCTGCGGTGGCTATCACTCTCGTAGAACTGGGAATGTCTTTACCAGGTATTCGAACCGCGTTGAACGTCGAGTCGGGTATGCAATACCTGCAGGAGACAGCGACAGCCTACGAAGATAGCGAGGAATATGACGGGGACAGTTACTAAGACCGAAAAGCTCCCTATCAAGGATTCGTCCGACGTGGTTTTTGTGAGGCAAAGGGTCCGCGTTTGGGCGACTAATCTGAAACTCAGTCTCGTCGATCAGACAAAGATCGTGACGGCTGCCAGCGAACTCGGGCGCAACACCCTGGAGCACGGTGGAGGCGGCGAGCTTGAGATCGCAGAAGTTGTCGACGGCAATCGCAAAGGGATTCGCCTGAGTTTTTCCGATAAGGGACCAGGGATTGCCGACGTCAAGCAGGCCCTCACAGACGGGTTCACAAGTAAACAAGGCATGGGATTGGGGCTTGGGGGAAGCAAAAGACTGATGAACGAATTTGAGATCAAAACCGCTCCCGGCGAAGGGACAACGGTTACTGTCACCCGATGGAAGTAATGAATCGTGCCAACATCGTTCTTCCTGTTACAGCAGCCGATTCCAGCCAGATTGGTCACGCGCGACGTCAAGCGATGTCGATGGCGGGTTCGATGGGGCTAAGTGAACTCCGTCAAGGCCAACTCGGCATCATTGTTACGGAAGCAGCTGGAAATATTGCCGCCCATGCGGAGCAAGGAGAAATTGTTCTGACTCCGTGGAAGTTCAAGGGGGTTAGCGGAATCGACGTGCTGGCGCTCGACAGCGGAAAAGGCATCCAAGACGTAGGGCGCTCCTTAGAAGATGGATTTTCGACTGCAGGTACTCTGGGCCAAGGCCTTGGAGCAATGTCGCGTCTCTCGTCTATCTTCCAGATCTACTCGTCGCCAGGAAGCGGAACGGTGTTATTTGCACGGGTGGTGCAGGAGTCCAGTTCAGCTGAGGACCTAGCGAATGGCTTTATTCTCGGGGCGGTGTCCTTGGCCGTGACAGGGGAAACGGCGTGCGGTGACGCATGGAGCGCGACGCACACATCTCTGAGAAGCATTTACATGGTCGCTGACGGTCTTGGCCACGGTCCGACTGCTTCCGATGCAGCGAAAGAAGCAATCCGTGTATTCGAAGAATTCTCCCAGTTCCCTCCCTCGAGAATTCTCGCGGAGGCACACGGCGCACTTGCCAAGACGCGCGGAGCGGCTGTTTCCATTGCTGAGATCGACCATGACAAGGGACTATTGACGTATGCAGGGGTCGGTAATGTGGCAGGCGTGATTCTTCATAACGGCAAGACGCGCAGCATGGTATCGATGAACGGAACCCTCGGCCACACGATAGGACGTATCCAGGAGTTTACCTATCCATGGGAGAAACAATCGTCACTGATTATGCATTCGGACGGCCTCGGATCCCGTTGGAATATGGATCAATACCCCGGGCTATCGGCACGTCATCCGGCACTGATGGCGGGCGTGCTTTACCGGGACTTTTGCCGGAAGCGCGATGATGTCACAATACTGGTCACTCGAATTTAGACCATGGAAAACCGACTCGACTTTCCGCTCATATCGATTCCATTACAACACGACAGACATGTTGTGCATGCGCGACAGCGTGCCCGTGAAATAGCTGCCGAATTAGGATTCGAACATCAGGACCAGATTCGACTCGCTACTGCCACTTCTGAACTGGCTCGCAATGCCTTTCGTTACGCCCAGGGTGGTGAAGTCTGCTTTTCAGTAACGCAATCGAGTCCGCAGATCTTTATCATCACTGTAACGGATGCAGGATCCGGAATACCAAACCTTCAGGAGATTCTCGACGGCCGATATGTTTCAAAGACCGGCCTGGGCAAGGGGCTGATCGGCACGAGACGCCTGATGGACCATTTTCACATCGCTTCGGCCACAACAGGAACGCAGGTTGAATGTGGCAAGACGATGCCTTCCGTTGCACGGAAGTCACTGCCGCTCGTGTCAAGACGATCTCCGCGAAGCTTGCCGGCGGCAACGCCGTTGATCCTTTCGACGAAATCGAACGGCAGAATCAGGAGTTACTCAAGACGTTGGCGGATCTGAAGGAAAAGCAGGATCAGCTCGCGGATTTGAATCAGGAACTGGAAGACACCAATCGTGGAGTCGTTGCTCTTTACGCGGAGTTGGAGCAACACGCTGACGATTTGCGCCGCGTTTCGGACCTTAAGACGAGCTTTCTTTCCAATCTTTCCCATGAGTTTCGAACACCCTTAAACTCGATCTCCTCGTTGAGCCGGTTACTTTTAGGACGCACGGATGGAGACCTCTCTGCCGAGCAGGAGAAGCAGGTCACGTACATTCAGCGTTCAGCCGCGGACTTGTCGGAGTTGGTAAACGACCTTCTCGACCTTGCAAAAGTCGAGGCGGGCAAGATCGATGTGAAGCCGAGATCATTTGAAGTGAATGAGCTCTTTGGGGCGCTGCGAGGGATGTTGAAACCCCTGCTAGCGGGAAATAGTCTGGACCTTATCTTCGAGGCGGACCCGGATATTCCGACATTATTCACGGACGAGGGCAAGGTTTCTCAGGTTTTACGCAATCTCATTTCCAACGCGCTCAAATTTACGCGTAAAGGACAGATCCGTGTGACGGCTGAGCATGCCACTGAAGGATGGATAGTATTCCGTGTTGCCGATACTGGTATAGGAATTACGGCTGAGGATCAGGAACGCATTTTCGAAGAGTTTGTTCAGATCGAAGGCGAATTGCAAAGTCAAGTTAAAGGTACCGGACTTGGGTTGCCCTTTCGCGGAGGCTTGCGGAGCTCTTGGGTGGAACCCTAGACGTCGAGAGCGCGCCTCACCTGGGATCGACTTTCTCGCTGAGAATTCCGGCCCAATTCGGCCAATCGCAGCCGAACTCCAGGCAGCTTCAATGGAAGATGTATCTGACGCGGACATACTCTTCATCGAGGACAACCGGGAGACTAGTTTCGTTCATCAGTCGTCTCTCAAGGACAGCGATTTTCGCCCTGTGTTTGTTGCGAACATTCCGGAAGCTCGTACGGCGATGAAGAGAATGAAGCCTCGTTTGGTGGTGTTAGATCGTTTAATCGACGAGAAGGATTGTCTCTATTACATCGACGAGCTGAAGGCCGGTGGATACCTGGGACCGGTCCTGGTCGTGAGCGTGGTGGACGATGAACAGTCACCAATCGATGCTGGGGCTACGGCGTTTCTCGCGAAGCCTGTCCCTCCATTCACCCTGCTGAACACAGTCCGCGAATTGATCGAAGGCACGCGGTCGAAGACAGTCTTTCTGGTCGACGACGATGAAGTTACTCGATACCTGGTTGGGGGCGCACTTACAAAAGCGGGGTACAGGATTCTCGAGGCTCATGGTGGTCGCGACGCTATGCGTATTATCCAATGCGAAGCGCCGATGCGATTGTTCTCGACATCTCGATGCCGGACATGACTGGGTTTGAGGTTCTTCGCGAGATGCGAGGTCAAGCATCGTCGGAAGCGATTCCAGTCATCATTCATTCGTCCAAGCAGCTTTCAAATCAGGAAAGAACCTTGCTAACCAATTGCCATGCCTTTATCTATTCCAAGCCGACTTCACCCAGCAAGACGGCCCGCAAGGATTGGTGAACTTACTAAAGTCTGCGGAATTGGATTGTGACCATAGGGAAAGACACTATACTGGTCGTCGATGATCGACCGGCGAATCGATACAGCGTCGTACACGCGTTGAAACGCGCAGGATACGACGTAATCGAAGCTGAAACTGGAACTGAGGCTTTAGAGCTTGCCGGGCAGATTCCTTCTGCCATCCTGCTTGACGTAAAACTGCCCGACATTCTCGGCTACGAGGTTTGTCGGCGACTCAAGGCAAATCCGCGAACCAGCCACATTCCGGTGCTGCAACTCTCCGCTGCCTTTGTCGATAACGAGAGCAGGGTTTATGCACTGGAAAGTGGGGCGGATGCTTACCTCACGCAACCTGTAGAACCGAATGTTCTTGTTGCGACCGTGAGGTCGCTGGTTAAAATTCATGAAGCGGAATCCATAGCTAAACTCGCCTCGAAACAGTGGCAAGCGACGTTCGATGCTTTGAGCGAAGGCGTGGCGATCTTGGATCAGTCAGGGAGAATCCTTCGTTGCAATCGTGCGCTAGCGGGGCTTGTCGAGCTTTCCTTTACTGAAATTGAGGGGAAGATGCTCGGCGAACTCCTAGATGGAAGCCTATCCGTCTTCCGCTCGCTGACGATGAGATTAAGGTGCAGGAAGTAACGTACGATTCTCGATATTTTCGGGCGCGAATAGAGCCGGTATTTGTCGATGACGCTCCTACAGGGGCAATTCTGGTTCTTGCGGATTTAACGAGCAGACGAATGGCCGAACATGCGGCACTAATGAATGAGCGCCTGGCCGCAACCGGCCGTATGGCTCACACGATCGCCCACGAGATTAATAACCCGCTGGAAGCGATCACAAACCTCATCTTCCTTCTCAGAAATCCCAAGACTCAATCGAAAGAAGCAAACGAATATCTTGAGGCTGCTGATGCGGAGGTGGCGCGAGTTTCAAGGATCACCAAGCAAATTCTGACTTTCCATCGAGAAGCTGCGTCACCTGTCTGCGTTGATCTTGCCCTGCTCATGGAAGACGTCCTAGCTTTGAACAACCAGGAAATAGTCGAACAACAATTGACTCTGCACAAAGAGTGGAGCTACGGCATCTGCGTGGAGGGCTTTCCTGCACAGCTTCGGCAGGTCTTCTCAAATATTGTGCGCAATGCTATCGACGCATCCAAAAAATGCGGCGAAATCCGCATCAGGATCTCGCATTCATTCCTAGGGCAAGACGCACGAGAGCCAGGAGCGCGAGTCACTGTTGCTGACAGGGGCAGTGGCATTCCGCGACGGAATATCAGCAAGGTTTTTGACGCGTTCTTCACAACGAAGGAACTTAAGGGGACGGGCGTGGGACTGTGGCTGAGTTCGAATATCGTTCAAGAACATAGGGGTCGCATCCAACTCCGAAGCACTACCAGTCCGCCGATTTCTGGCACCTCTGTTTCGGTTTTACTTCCAGCAAAACGAGAGCGCGCCGAACGCTGAACAAGGACAATAGCAAACGCCCGAAACGCCCTTGTCAGGTATGATCCGTTGCCGAGGCGAGGATCATTCTGCATGAACATCCAGCTTTTTTCACCACTTTGCATCTTAGGAGCAGAGATGGTGAGGATTCCCAAACACGCATTTGCGGAAGGATCGGCAAGACCCGACGGCCATTTGATCGGCGACGGTGAGATGGCTGATCTGATACGCGCGATGGATTGGGAATCAACATCACTAGGGAATATCTCAGATTGGCCCCCGGAACTGAGATTGGTTACGAATATCATGCTCGCCGCCCGGCATCCCATGCTGCTGTTATGGGGGCCTGAGATGGTCCTCATATACAACGACGCATTCATTCCGATTCTTACCGACCGGCATCCAAAAGCGCTTGGAGCGCGTGGCCGTGAATTTTGGACGGATGTCTGGCCCGTGGTCGGTTCGCAGCTCGAATCTGTTTTGCATGACGGTCAAACTGTCGTCAGCGAATTTGCTTCCGTGCCCATGCTCCGCAATGGCGTCATGAAGCAGGCTTTCTTCAGCTACAACTACAGTCCTATTTATGACTTCGATGGCAAAATCGCCGGAATTATGACTATTTGCCAGAACGTCACGCCAATCGTTGAATCCGAAAATCGACGCGCGGATACGGAACAAGCATTACGCTCCCGCCAGGCGGAACTGGACAAAACCGTTTTAGCTCTCCATGCGGAACGAGCCAGACTCTTGAGTGTTGTTCAACAGGCTCCAGCATTTTTCGCCTTACTTGAGGGTCCTCGTCATATCGTCTCCATGGTGAACCCGCTATACATGAAGCTTGTCGGGAACAGGGAGGTTCTGGGCAAGCCCCTGGCCGAAGCACTTCCGGAAGCCGTCGAGCAGGGATATATCACTTTGCTGGATCGCGTTATTACGTCCGGGGAACCCTTTGTTGGTCAAAGCGCACGATTTGACGTCGCTTGGAAAGCAGACGAAGAACTCGAGGAACGCTACGTCGATTTTGTCTATCAACCGTTGCGGGAAGCGGATGGCACGATTTCAGGCGTGATTGTTTTAGGCGTAGACGTTACGGATAACAAGCGGACCCAAAAGGCGCTCATTCAGAATGAAAAGCTGGCAGCTGTAGGTCGCCTGGCTGCAACCATAGCGCATGAGATCAAGAATCCCTTGGCAGCTGTGACCAATCTCTTGTTCCTGGCGAAGTGTGCCGAGCCTCCCGCGGTGGTGAATGAATACCTGAATAAGGCGGATCAGGAGCTTCGCCGGATCGCCGTAATCACCAATCAAACACTAGGCTTTTACAAGCAAACGACCAAAATGCAAGCTGTCACCGGGTCTGAACTGCTTATCGGCGTAGTCGATTTTTATAGAGGCCCGTTTCTGGACGCAGGGGTGGCGGTAGAGCAGCGGATACTCTCACATGGGACGATTCACTGCTATCAAGGAGAAATTCGCCAAGTTCTAAACAATCTCATAGGCAACGCCATCGACGCGATGCGAGGCAGAGGTGGACGACTTGGAGTGCCCGATCTTTTGTACCAGTTGGATTGTTAGTTTAGCGCAACGAGCTGGTTAGTGATCTCGTCGCCGTCGGGGGTGTGGGGAAGTGGAAAGCGTACTTTGCTTTCCACTTCTCCATACCCTGTTTTGATTTCGGTTTCCCACGTCTCCGGTGCTGGCGATCTATAGCCCAGCGAAGAGTGTGGCCTGATGGTGTTGTAGTGAACCCGCCAGCGTTCTGCCAGTACCTGTACCTCCTTCAACGAGTAGAAGATCTCTCCGTTCAGGAACTCGTCTCGCAGCTTGGAATTGAACGATTCGCAGTAGCCGTTCTCCCATGGAGACCCCGGCTCGATGTAGAGTGTCTTTGCCCCAGTGTCCGCGAGCCACTTCCGCAGATCTTTCGCGACGAACTCCGGGCCGTTGTCCGAACGGATATGTTCCGGAACACCCTTCACAACCATGACATCGGCCAAGTACTCGATGACCTTGGCGCTGTTCCAGCGTCGCTCCGGGCGAACCAACAGGCTCTCCCTGGTGTGTTCATCGATCAGATTCAACATGCGCACCGTCCTTCCATCATGTGTCTTCGCACTGACGAAGTCGTAGCTCCAGACATGATTGGCATGCTGCGGGCGCAGCCGCACGCACGACCCGTCGTTGAGCCACAACCGACCTCTTGGCTTCTGTCTCTTTGGAACCTTCAGCCCCTCGCGACGCCAGATCCGTTCCACGCGGTCTTTGCCGACATGCCAGCCTGCCCGTCGGAGCAGCGCCGTAATCCGGCGATAGCCATAGCGGCCATACTGGCTAGCCAACGTAACGATGGCCTGGGTAAGCGTATCTTCGTCGTCTCGCTGTGTCGGCTGATAGCGCTGCGTGCTGCGTGGCTGTTTCACCACACGGCACGCATGCCGCTCGCTCATGCCGTGCGCTTGCCGCGCATGGCTCACCGCACAACGCCGTCGTTCAGGGCTTAGAAGTTTCCCGAGGCGATGTCCTTCAACACCAGCTTCTCCAGACTCAGCTCCGAGACCAGACGCTTCAGCTTCGCGTTCTCCTGCTCAAGTTCCTTTAGCCGGCGAGCCTGGTCCACCTTCAACCCACCAAACTCCTTGCGCCAACGGTAATAGGTCTGCTCGACGATCTCAGCTTCTTTGCAGGCTTGCGGTAATGTCTTCCCGTTCGCAACACTCACTTCAACCTGTCGCAGCAGATTCACGATCTGCTCCGCCGTATGCTTCGTCCCTCTTCTCATTCGCAGCTCCTCTTGTCCAGTTTGTCTCATCTCAACTGGTACAAAAGTGGCCGGGCATTCCAACGATCCAGTAGATTGTGGGTTGAATTGTGGGTGGAGTTTTGAGGTGCCAACGCTCCGTAAGTCTCTGGGAATGTTTGGTAGCGGCATCGGGGATCGAACCCGAACTCTCTGCCTTGAGAGGGCAGCGTGTTAACCAATTACACCATGCCGCCGTGCCACGGAAGGACAGCGATGTCAGCCTGAGAGGCCAACCGGATAAGTATATCAAGCTTGTTACCAAATGAGAATTAGTATGTCCGCACGCATTTTCCAGTTGCCCATCAGATACGACTTGGTTAGAGTCTTTCAGCCTTTCGCACTCGCTGTAAGTCGCCGTCCCCTCATGACGTGAAGCAGAAGTGAGTCGTTCCCCGAAATTCAGATTGTTCACAAACCAAACGGAGGCGTCAATGCGTTTCAAATCGCTTGTGTCTTTAGTTTTCCTCGCACTGCCTGTGGCTGTGGTCGCGCAGGGCCTTCAGGACGACCAGGTCCCCCTCTCCTATATCCAGAATCAAACTCCACACACCGGGAAGCTCGGCGCAGCAGGAGGAAGCGGCGTACTCGGTCGCAGTTCCAGCAGCGGCGTCCTCGGCATCGACACCGTTGCGAACTGGAGCAGCTATTTCTATCTTCCCGGCCTGGCCCTGGCTAACGGTGGCGCTTTCCCGCAATTCACCTGGCAGTACGGCATGGTCGGCCACTCCCCTTTCACCCGCGGCGACGAGGATGACTGGAAAGGCGCTACCACGTGGATTGGCGCGCCGGTTATTCCGGTGATCATTGACCTGCGCAACGCCGACGGGTCACCTCGTTTTCTGAACGGCGTCCGTCTGATCCTCGATCCCACACAATACGTGGCCCCGCTGATCAAGTCCCCTATCTTCGCGAAATCGTTTTATGACTCGAGCGAAGACCCGACGCAGTTTACCGACGCAGTCCAAAAGGCTGAGTTTGCAAAGATCGCCAGCCGCGACTGGCATACTTTGCTGAAGCCACGGGTGGTCGCGACTCGGACAATGGTGCTCATTCGCGGAACATACAGCTTCGCACTCAACGCCGACGGCTCCCTTGCATACGTGCTCGTGAATGATCAGGTATTCGCATCGAAGCTGTTTCCCGCTACCGCGAGCGATACTTCGACACCGATCGGTTCAGCTGAAAACTCAGGCGACTTTCTTACAAAGGAAATTGGGACGTTCTTCTTTGCGAATACGTTCCTGTTTTCCGCAGTTGACGGTTCCTGCTGCGTGCTTGGATACCATAGTTATGACGTCGAGCCCGGGACCGCGAAGAATGGATGGCGGGAGAAGCATTACGTCATGAATTACTCAAGCTGGATTTCGCCGGGACTCTTCGGAGCTGGTTTCCAGGACATCACTGCTGTCAGCCACGAACTCGCAGAAACATTCAACGACCCGTTCGTCAACAATGCAACTCCCATCTGGGTGGCGCCGAACGGCCTTTGCCAGAACAACCTGGAGACCGGCGATGTAATCGAAGGTCTGCCGAATGCTACGTACCCCATTTCGCTGAATGGAAGCACTTACCATCCGCAGAATGAAGCCCTGCTGCAGTGGTTCGCGTCGCAGACCCCATCGTCGGCGATCCATCAGGCGTACAGCTACCCCGACACCACGGTTTTGCCAACCGCGTCGGTTTCCTTGCAACTGGATTGCGCGACGCCGTTCACCTACTAAAACGCTGGTCAATTGAAAAACGGCTGGAGCCTTGTTTATGCTCCGGCCGTTTTTTGTCGACTGATTCAGCGAACTACTCGCGGAAAGTCACGCAGACGCCATTCGGATCGATCGCAGAAAACTCCCGGCCACCCCAGGGCTTGGCCTGTAGGGCGCCGTTGGGATGCACCACGCCGCCACGCTGCTGATATTCCGCATACATCGCATCGATGTTCTGAACAGTTATTCGCACCATGGTCTGGTCGCCAACCGTGCGTGCCAGCGCGCTGTCACCCATAAGGGAAATATGCAGGTGAGCCGTGCCGCTTTCGATGCCCGCATAACTCGGAGGAGCGCCGTAGCAGAAGACTTCCTTGAAGCCGCAGACCTCTGTCCACCAGCGCAGCGACTCCGCTACGTCTGAGGCAGGAAGCACCGGAGTAACGCCAGTAATCATGGTTTCCATGCGCAGAGTATAGAAATTCGTGAAGGTCTCAGCTACCCGAAAATGATCGAGCCGAAGCCTTTTCGCTCAGACACGCTGCACATCGCAATTTCCTGCTCTATGGAATAAGAGCGAAAATTTTCTAGATGCCCAGCTTTTTCACTTCGTCGTTGTAGTACTTCCGATAGAGGATGTCCCACTCCTGGCTGCCTTCAGGAATGATCCGGCGCTGCGAGGCAATCTTCTGCCGAGCGGCCATGTCGATCTTCGTCTCTTCGGTCAGCAGCGCTTCCAGGGCCTTGCGCGCCTCCTGGCGAATCGCGTTGCGATCGTCCAGAAACTCGCACTCGTCCGTGTCCGCCAGCGTGTCGGCCACCACGTGCGCCATCTTGTTCAGCTTGTCGCGGGTAATTCTCACAGGACCGCCTTGTATTTCTTGGCCAGCTCCAGCTTGACCTTTTTGAACATCTCCGCGTAGCTCGCACCGGTGCGGTTCATCTCGTCCTGGTAGGCGTCGAGAATCACGCGCACTTCTTCGTTAATGCGGTCTTCCAGGGTCAATTCCTCTAGCAGACCGCTCAGAACATGATCCTCCACCACGTGGATCTTGTCGGTTCGGATCACTTTTGCATCGACGAGACGCTTGACGGTTTGCCGGGCGAGATAACCTACGTATTCTTTTGAAAAAATCATTGATCTTCTTCAAAATATAGCACATCGCGGGAAGCGTTTACCGGTGTCGGGACAAACACCTTGAACGGCGAATCTAGGCGCCCCGGCACCCGGTGAGGACAGATCGCGTGTTCACGCAGCCTTCCGGCAACCTCAGCCGCTCTACTACCCTGCCGCCAACAATGTGTTCCCGCACGATCTCGTCCACGTCCGTCGACTGCACATGGCCATACCAGACCTGCTCGGGATAGACCACCACGGTCGGCCCGTGCTCGCATTGGTCCAGGCAGCCGGACTTGTTCGCCCGCACCCGCCCCTTCAACCCCAAGGCGTCCGCTTTTGCTTCAAAATCACGTGCAGTTCACTCTTGCCATCAGCCGTGCACGAAGGACGGGCGCTACCCGGTTCGCGATGGTTGACGCAGACGAATATATGACGTGTCGAAGTTTGCCAATTCTTGCCCCGTCCTTCCATCCTAAAGCATCCCGGACGCGCAAAAGGTAACACTCCCGGAACTTTCCACCAGCGGAAGCGGGCGGAAACTCAACAGAACATTGAACCCCCTGCACCTGCTCTCCCTGTGGAAACTCCGGCCTTTACCCGCGCCCGCCGGAGGAGTAGACTCGGCCTTCTGCCACAATGGATTTCTACATGCATCCTGATAATTTGATCATTCTCAAAGACGATATGGTGGCCTTCATTGAAGGTCATGGCATGCGGCGGCTCCCCGGCTTCGTTACCGAAGACATCCCCACGGTCGACTGGGAGGACGACGCCGACCCCGAAAGCTGGAAAGACTTTGTGGAGCTGGCCAAGGCCGCCGGAGCGCCGTTCGTGACCATGAGCGAGATCGTGCTGGAGAAGGACGACCTGGAGCTGCTGATCGAACAACTGCGCGACCAGAATTTCCCCGACGACGATGCCCCCGAAATGGAAGAGGCGCAGCTACTGGTGAACTTCGTCGGCAAAACCGGCTACGTGCAGCTGGGCTTTGCTCACCAGGGAATCATGTTCATTCACGAGACTTCGACCGCGTGGTACGAGCGCTACCAGGAGCTGCTGGAAAAGATCGAAGAGTTCAGCGATATCGTCTTTGAAGCCGGCGAGGACGAGAACGAAATCTCGTGACTAGCACGAGCCTGCCTCCTACCACTGGCGAACCCGTCCTGAAACAACGCTGGCTGCTGCCACAGATTGATGCCGCTCTTGCTTCTCAGCTGGCTGCCGCAGCCGCGGTTCCTCCGCTAGTTGCAGAGTTGCTATTGGATCGCGGCGTCCACTCCGCCGAAGAGGCAGCGCGCTTCCTGCATCCCCACTTCGATCACCTGCTCGATCCCTTCTCGATGCACGGCATGAGAACGGCAGTCGCCCGCATCCAGGCAGCGATCTTGAGCCATGAGCCGATGCTCATCTACGGCGACTACGACGTAGACGGAACCACAGCAGTCGTATTGCTGAAGACCGCCATAGAGATGCTCGGCGGCGAGGTGAGCTTCCATGTTCCGCATCGCCTGCGCGAGGGCTACGGCATGCAAGGCAGCGTGCTTGAGACCGCCTATGCTTCCGGCGTACGCTTGGTGATCAGCGTAGACACGGGCATGCGTGCCTTTGTAGAGGCAGAGGTCGCCGAGCGATTAGGGCTGGACCTGATCGTCACCGATCATCACCTGCCGGAAGCTGCGTTGGAGCTGCCTCGCGCGCTCGCCATCCTGAACCCCAATCAGCCCTGCTGCGGATATGGTTGCAAGCACCTCTGCGGCGCTGGCGTGGCCTTCAAACTCGCCCAGGCCCTGCTCGAGGCGCAAGATCGGGAACGCGCCCGCAGCAAGATCCTCCCATCCTTCCTGAAGATGCTGGTGCTGGCTACCGTAGCCGACGCGGTGCCTCTGATTGGCGAAAATCGAGTCATCGCCAGCCTCGGCCTGGAGCAGCTGCAGCGCCCTGCCGGAGCTGGACTTCGCGCGCTGATGCGTCAGGCCAAGCTTGACCCCGCCAGTCGCGCTCTTACCACCACCGATATCGGCTTTCGACTGGCGCCGCGCATTAATGCCGCGGGCCGCATGGATGTTGCCTCGGATGTAGTGGAACTTTTCACCACACGGGACGGCGTACGTGCCCTCGAATTGGCAGAAAAGCTGGAGAAGCTGAACGCGGACCGCAAGCAGACCGAGTTGGCCGCACTTGAGGACATCGAGCGCAGGCTTGTGGAGGATGAGGCCCTACGCGAGGCGCGCTGCCTCGTTATCGAGGGCAAGGACTGGCACCGCGGCGTAATTGGCATCCTGGCGTCGCGGGTCGTCGATCGTGCGGCGCGCCCGGCCATCGTTATTGCGCTCGAAGACGGACAGGCTTACGGCTCCGGCCGCTCCGTGCCCGGATTCCACTTGCTGGACGCCATCGAAAGCTGTGCCGACCTTTTTACTCGTTTCGGTGGCCACGCCTTCGCTGTCGGCTTCGCCCTGCCCGGCGAACGCGTTGCCGAATTGCGCTCACGGCTGGCACTCTACGCTTCGGCGCATCTGGAACCGTCCATGCTGGTGAAGACCGTCGAGTGTCACGGCCTGCTGCCTCTCTCTGACATCTCGAAGGACTTCTACGGTTGGCTGCGTCAACTTGAGCCATTCGGAATGGGCAATCCTGAACCGAGATTTGTAGCGAGAGGCGTTCGTCTTGCAACATCCCCTCGCGTGATGAAAGAGCGTCATCTGCGCCTGACGCTAACCGGAGGCCCTGACGGTCGCAATATCTCCGCCCTGGGCTGGCACTGGGCAGAACGCGCCTTGCGGATGGGCCTGGCTGAGGGCAGCGTGGTCAACGTCGCCTACCACCTGCGGCTGAACGAGCACCCCGATTTCGGCGGCTTGGAACTCGAGATCGTAGACCTCGAAGCGACCACAGCTGAGTAAGACCTTTCACGCGTTTGCCACCGCCCGACGCCCCATCTAGAACTTGTATGAAAGTCCCATACCGAAGACGTGGCGCGCCTCCAGGTTCACGCCGGGAATAATCTCCCCGGCCACCTGTCCGATACCTACATCAAACGCAAAACGGGGATTTTCGCGCTGGGTAAAGCGCACAGCATAGTCCAGGGTCGTAGGAATGTCGGCTGCCGGCAGATTCAACACACGCCGCGGTTCCTGCGTAAATCCTGCCGCGGGCACCGCGATCAGGCCGTGGGGCAGCGGCAAAGCAAAGCCGATCCCGCCAAACATAAGACCCACAAAATCCGGCGAATTGCCCCCTATGCCAAAGATTGAGGCGTTTGTTCCCTTGAATCCAAAATTCAATAGAATAGGCGGCTTGATTGTACGCAAGGTCCGCGTGGCCACAATGTACACATCGCCGTTGTTGTAGGCCTTCTGTGCGATCGCGCCGCTCACGTAGCGTACCTGGTTGCGGTACACACCGCCGACCGCGACGCCAGGAATCCAGGCGTGCCCCTTGTATGTTTCCGGAATAACGGCAACCTTGCCGTGGACAACGTTGAAGCCGTTATAGAACCACAGCGGGCTGTAATAGGGATTGTCGCCGTTGGTGTGAAGGCTACGCGTGTAGCCGAACTCAAAGTGATTCGCCATACCCTCGGTAAAAGACAGCGCATAAACATCGCCAATCACGTTGCCTGCCGCGACGAAGTGAAAGCCCACCACCGGATGCGAGAAGACGTGCCCCGGATCGGACGTGACCACGTATGCTGTCGGCGTAATGAAGCCGCCAGTCTGGCCCTCCAGGGTCATGTTCTGGGCCCGCATCGCCGGCCGGGCGCACACCATCAGCATGACCAGGGCTGCCAGAATTGCGCATCGGCCGTACTTGAACGAACACATCAGAGAAAGTTGGCGGTATGAAGACGATGTCACCTGGGACACGCGAAAACTCCTGGGGTCTGCGAAATGGCAGGGCTGCGCTGGTGGTTGGGGACATGGGCTGCCCGGACTGGCACGAATTGCGCCGCCGTGGGCCTGCGTCGGGAAAAGAGAATCTGTGCCATCGGTGGCCTGGATCACACGCCGACTCGCGGCGCATGAATCCCAATTCAGACAAGATTCTTAGCTGTTGGAGCAATCGCTGTCAACCGACCACGACCCTGGGCGCAGATCCGGGACCAGACGTGCGGGCCTGAGAAACGAAGATTGACCTGCCCAGCCACAAACCGCCCGGACATTGCAGAATCGCTCAGTCACAGGCAATCTGATATTCGTGCCGGAACTCCCAGACATCGCTGCATACATCAGCGCCCTTGAGCCGCGCATCGTCGGCCAGCCGCTTTTGCACGTGCGCGTCGCCAGCGCCTTTCTGTTGCGCACGGCACAGCCGCCGATCTCCGAAGTAGAAGGCCGCACTGTGTGTCGAGGTGCGACGCATCGGCAAGCGCATCGCGATAGGCGTCGAAGGCGACCTCTGGCTTGTGATTCACCTGATGATCGCGGGCCGTCTGCACTGGCGCGCGCCGGGGCGAAGCTTGGCGGGGCGCCAGAATCTTGCCGCCTTTGACTTCCCGACCGGGTCCCTGGTTCTTACGGAAGCCGGCACAAAGCGCCGCGCATCGCTGCATGTCTTTCGTGGTGTTGAAAGGTCTGCAGTCAGTGGATCCGGGCGGGCTGGAAATCTTTTACAGCAGTCTCGACTCCTTTCGCAACGCACTGATCGCGGAGAATCGCACGCTCAAGCGGGCGCTTACCGATCCGCGTGTGCTGAGCGGAGTTGGAAACGCTTATTCCGATGAGATTCTGCACGCGGCGCAACTCTCCCCCATCACGCAAACGCACAAGCTGGACGCGGATGAATGGGAAAGACTCTACGCCGCAACACGAAGCACTCTGGAAGAGTGGATGAAAGAGCTGAAAACCGAGGCCGCCGTGAGCTTCCCCGAAAAGGTAACGGCATTCCGCAAGGGGATGGCAGTGCATGGACGCTTTGGTGAGCCATGTCCCCGATGCGGCGAAAAGATTCAGCGGATTCGCTACGCCGACAACGAGACGAACTATTGCGCAAAGTGCCAGACGGGCGGGAGGGTACTTGCGGATCGAAGCCTGTCGCGCCTCTTAAAGTCGGACTGGCCGCGCACGCTGGATGAACTAGAAGCTCTGAAGGCGCTGATAGACAAGTTCCCACCGCTTCAAATTCGCCCCGTCTACCAAGGCAAGAGGCTCACTCTTCCGCCGCCGATGATACACTCGCGCCATGCCACGTGGTTTTTTTCTTACGTTCGAAGGACTGGATGGTTCCGGGCAAATCAACACAGCTTCGACTGCTCGCGGATGGCTGCAGGCCCGTGGAGAGCGGGTGCAGTTGACTCGGCAGCCGGGCGGCACGCGCATCGGCGACCGCATTCGCAGCCTGCTGCTGGATAGCAAAGCCGACAGCCCCGCGCCGCATGGCGGAACTTGGACTGATGTTTGCCGACCGCGCGCAGGCGATTGCCGAGGTTATATCGCCCTGCGCTGGAGCGGGACAGATAGTTCTCTGCGATCGCTTTACCGATTCCACCGAGGCTTACCAGGGCGGTGGCCGCGAACTGGGCAGCGAGATTGTTCTGCAGCTTCACGAAACCATGTGCGGAGGGCTGCAATCCTGACCTGACGCTGCTGCTGCTTCCTGATTTCGATTCTTCCTTGCGGCGCGCGCGCCGCCGGAATCGAAGCATGAGTGCCAAGGGAACGGACGAGAATCGCTTCGAGCGCGAAGGCGAGCCATTCTACCGGCGCGTCTTTGACAAGTATCGCGAGATCGCCGCGCGCGAGCCTTTGCGTGTGGTGACAATCGATGGCGATGCGCTCTATTGAAGAGATCCACCAGCGCATCGTATCTGTAGTAGCAGAGCGTTTGCACTCGCACGCTCGAATCTTCAGCTTTATGGCCGCGACTGTTCCTCCACCCATCGAGCAGAACTGGATCGTCGAGGAGCGTGACGGCTATCGATATCCACCGGGCCTCGAAGCGCAACCTGCCGTTTTATCTCGGCACGCCGTTTCTTTCGTCCCGGTAATCCCATCCGGCTCTTCGAGCATCTTGTGGCCACCTACGGCCGCAGTCGCTCATTATCGTATCGGCCGCAATCACATCGTCTTTATGAACGAGCCGGAGTTCATCCGCGAAATCCTCGTCAACCAGCCGCAGAACTTCATCAAGGAGCGAACGCAGCGGCGCATGAAGATCCTGCTCGGCGAAGGCCTGATCACCAGCGATGGTGAGGTTCACAAACGGCAGCGACGCATCGCCGCGCCCGCTTTTCATCGCCAGCGCATTCAGGCCTATGGAGCCATGATGGTCGATCGCGCAGCCACCATGCGCGCGACCTGGACCGAGGGCGTAGGAGATCGACGTTGCTGCCGAGATGATGCAGCTCACGCTGCAGGTGGTGGCGCGCACCCTCTTCGACTACCGACGTGACCGACGACGTGCGCACGATCAACGATGAAGTGAACGTCATCATGGGGCTCTACAACTTCCTCGTCACGCTGCCGCGAGCCGAGAGCCTGTTGCATCTACCCATACCCGGGCTCGATGCGCTTTCGCAAGGCGCAAGGCAGCGACTGGATGCAGTCGTACAGCGCATGATCGAAGAGCATCGCCGCGCAGGCGTAGATCGCGGCGACCTGCTGTCCATGCTGCTTGCATCGCGCGATGAAGAGACGGATCACTCCGGCATGACGGACACGCAGCTGCGAGACGAGGTGCTGACCATCTTCCTCGCCGGATACGAGACGGTCGCCAATGCGCTCGCCTGGACATGGCTCCTGCTGGGGCAGAATCCCGACGCCGAGGCACGCTTTCATCGCTGAAATGGATGACGTTCTCGGAGAGCGCCTCCCGACGCTCGAAGATCTTCCGCAGCTTCGCTACACGGAGATGGTGCTGGCCGAGTCCATGCGGCTCTATCCTCCGGCATGGGCCATGGGACGGCAGGCAACCGCGACGTGGAGTTCGGCCCCTATCGCTTCCCAGCTGGCACCTATTTCTTCTTCAGCCAATACATCATGCATCGCATCGCCAGAGTACTTCCCTGACCCGCTGCGTTTCGATCCTGAGCGCTTCACTGCCGGAGCAAAAGGCAAGCCGCGAGAAGTTCACCTACTTTCCGTTTGGAGGCGGCGGGCGTCAGTGCATCGGCGAGGCCTTCGCGTGGATGGAAGGCGTGCTCATCCTGGCGACTCTCGGTCAGCAATGGAAGCTCGGACTGGTACCCGGTCAGTAGATCGACGTGCAGCCGAAGATCACGCTTCGTCCACGGTACCCAATCCGCATGGTCCCGGAGCGCCGGCATCCCGCGCCATCAAAGACTAGCTGAGCTGGCGGCGAAATCGCCACGCGCTCAGCGTCACCAGCACAACCGACATCAGCGCCAGTGCTAGGAAATGCGGGTAGAGCACGCTCATGCCCGAACCCTTCACCATCACCCCGCGCGCGATGATCGCGAAGTGTCGCACCGGATTCAAAACCGTCCATGGCTGCAGCCAGGCCGGCATCGCTTCCACCGGGGTCATGGCGCCTGAGAGCACCGCGATAGGCGGGTTTACAAAGAAGCTGATGAGTTGCGTCTGCGCCGCCGTCTTGGCAAACGTCGCGATCATGGTTCCCAAGCCGATGCCCGCCAGCACGCACAATCCCGCCGCCAGCAACAGCAGCAAAATATTTCCGCGCATGGGGACGTGAAAGACCACGCGGATCACCGTGATCACAATCGTCACCGAGATCACCATCAGCAGCGCCAATGGCGTCATCTTGGCAAGCACAATCTCGAGCGCGTCCGCCGGAGTCATCAGCAGCTGCTCAATCGTGCCCGACTCCTTTTCGCGAATCATCGTCCCCGCAGCAATCAGCGAGCAGCTGAGAATCATCTGCAGGCCGAAGACCCCGGTCACGATGAACCACGAGCTCACGAGTCCCGGGTTGTAGAGAAAGGCCATGTGCGGAATCACCGCTGCCGGTGGCCGCCTCCGCACCATGCTCGGCAACCCCACAACAGGAAGGCCGCCCGCAGCCGAGTGCTGGTGAAACCACGCCACCGTAGCCTCGGTGTAGCCCTGTGCAATCTGCGCGGTGTTCGCGTTCACCGCGTTCAGCAGGATCTGTATGATGGGCGATTCACCACGCAATCGCTGCTTCGCGAAATCCCGCGGAATCACGATGCCAACATCCAGACGGCTAGCGACGAGATCCTCTTCCAGTGCCGGCTCCGAAGTATAGAAGCCCGACATCTCAAACGCCTGCGTGCGCGAAAGCACCGCGACCAACTCCCTACTCTCCTGCGTCTGGCTGTAATCAGCCACGCCCAGCTTCAGCCCGCGAACATTCGGCGACAGTGCAAAACCGAACAGCAAAATCATCAGCGTTGGCGGAACGATCAGCGAAGCCATCAACCTTTTGTCGCGGCGAATCTGCCGCAGCTCCTTCTTCATCAGCGAAAGCAGCCGCCCTCGCGCGGCATTCGGCGCCATGCTCATGCGGACACCTGCATGCGCCTCAGCTTAGCCCACGCCACCAGGAAAAAGGCTGCACCCAGCAACGCAATCATCAACAGATGAGGCAGCGTCGTCACCCAGTTCGCTCCGCGTAGAAAGCTGTCCCGCAGCACCACGATGTAGTACCGCGCCGGAACAAATCCTGAAATCCAGCGCAATGCGGACGGAATATTCTCAATGGGAAAAATCAGCCCCGAGAGAAGCAGTGAGAGCAGAAAGCCGGTAACCGCAAGCACCTGAATCGCCGCTGGTTGGTGCGGAATCGCGACCCCGATCATTGCCCCGTAACTAACAACGCAGAAGAGAAATACTACCGTGGTCGCAATCAGCGGCAGAGGATTGCCGGTAATCGACAGCCCAAACATTGCTGCCGACAGCATCATCAGCAGCACCCACTCCGCCACGCCCACCATCATGCATGCCAGCACCTTACCCAGCAGATACTCATGCGCAGAGATGCTGGAGGCATACACCTGGATGATCGTCTTCTCCTCGCCTTCGCGCGCCATCCACATTACAGAGAACAGCGGCGGAAACAATGATAGGCAGATAACCAGAATGCCCGGCGCGTAGAATTTCTTCGCCACGCGTCCTGGGTTGAACCAGAGTCGTGCCTCTGTTCGGATAGCTGGTGTTGACCGTGCCGTCACGCCGAGCGTCTTCGCAAATGCCTGCGACAACGCAGTCACGTTCCCCCGCACCAGCGTCGCGGTGTTGCCGTCCGTCGCGTCCACTTGCACCTGAACGTCGGTGTTCCAGCCTCGACGCAGATCGCGCTCAAAATTTTGCGGAATCACAATCGCCGCACGCGCGCGGTTCGCCAGCAGCGCGTCCTCCGGCTGCCCGGTCGCCGGCATAGCGATTACGCGAAAGGTCAGCGACTGCCGATACATGTCCACGTATTGCCGCGACAACGGCGTCTGATCGAGATCCTGCACCACGATCGGCAGATCCTTCACATCCAGCGAGAGCGCGTTGCCCATCAGCGCAAGCATCATCATCGGCAGCACCAGTGCCAATGCCAGCGACAACCTGTCGCGCACCGTCTGCGTCAGTTCCTTGCGGATTTGCGCCAGAATCCGCTTCACTCCCCTGCCTCATCCATCTTCCGGTTCGCCTGCTCCACAATCTTCAGGAAGCAGTCTTCGAGAGAGAATTCGCCTCTCGCCGCTCTCTTTACCGCAACGTGATTCTCGTCTAGCCTTCGCGTCAGCGCCGCGATCTCGGCATCGGAATCACCGTCGACAATCACGCGGATCAGATTGCCGAAGAGCGAAACCTTCCAATGCGCCATCATCGACTTGAGCACCGCGATTGCCCGCTGTGGATCGTCTGTCTCGAGTTCTACCAACGCACCCTGCTGCCTTGCTTTCACATCGGTCGGCGTGCCCTCGGCAACCAGTTCCCCTTGCACCATGAAGCCGAGTTTGTTGCACTGCTCTGCCTCTTCCAGATAATGGGTAGTCACGAGAATCGCCGTCCCCTCGTCGGCCAGATGATTGATCATTCGCCAGAAAGCGCGCCGCGCCAGTGGATCTACTCCGGAGGTGGGCTCGTCCAGGAACAACACATCCGGCTCATGCATAATCGCCGAACCGAAAGCGACGCGTTGCTTCCAGCCGCCCGGCAGGCTGCCCGTTAATTGTTTCTCGTGTCCGCGCAGGCCAGAGAACTCCATTACCCAACGCATCTTCTCGTCGCACTCTTCCCGCGGAACTCCATACACGCCCGAATAGAATTCGAGATTCTCCTCTATCGTCAGATCGTCGTAGAGGGAAAACTTCTGCGACATGTATCCGAGGTGCTGGCGTACAGCGGCAGAGCGCAAGTCGCTGGTTCTCCCCGCAAGCTCCACCTCTCCGTGCGAAGGCTCAAGCAGTCCGCAGAGCATTTTGATGGTCGTCGTCTTTCCCGCACCGTTGGCTCCCAGCAACCCATAGATCTGCCCATACCGGACCTCGAGGTTGACGCCCTTCACCGCATGGAATGCGCCGAAATTCTTATTCAGATTTCGAGCGCCGATCGCTGCAGTGCCGCGATCAAGAGCCTCTCGCCTGCGGCTGGGAAACTCCGGATTCGACATCTCCTGGCCCATCTCGCGCAGCGTGCTCACGAAGGCATTCTCCAGCGTGGGCTCGCCGAAACGAAAATCCCTCAAGTGCAGCCCAGCCTCCACCGCCGTGCGGCGTATCGCCGCTTCCCCGCTTGCCTCGTCCGCCACCATAACGTCCAGTCGATCCCCAAAACGCTGCACGTCTCGCAGTTCCTTGTCGGCATCCAGCACATCTTCGAGCCTGCGAAGATCCTCGGCGCGCACCTCAATACGCGTCAGGCGATCCTGATGACGCAGTTCCGTCGGCGTGCCTAAGCGCTGAATCTTCCCGTCATACATCAGACCCACGCGATGGCAGCGCTCGGCCTCATCGAGATATGGAGTGGAGACCAGCATCGTCATCCCTTGCGACGAAAGCTCGCCCAGCGTATCCCAGAATTCGCGGCGCGAAACGGGATCAACTCCCGTGGTTGGTTCGTCCAGCAGCAGTATGCGAGGCTGAGCGATCAATGCACACGCCAGCGCCAGCTTCTGCTTCATGCCTCCGCTCAATTTGCCCGCCAGTCGATCCATAAAACGTTCCATGCCGAACATGGTCAGGTACCGCAACGAGCGCTCGTAGATCTCCGGCAGCGGGACTCGGCGCAGTTCGCCGATGTAGCGGATATTCTCCGCAACGCTTAGATCGGGATACAGGCTGAAGGATTGGGTCAGGTAGCCGACGAAGCTGCGTGCATCCCGCGCAGGCATGCCGAACATCTCCGCAGTGCCCGCAGTCGCAGGCATCACTCCGCCGAGGATCTGGAATGCTGACGTCTTGCCGGCGCCATCAGGCCCGATCAGCCCGAATATCTCGCCTTTCGCTACGTCGAGATCAATGCCTCGAACCGCCTCGACCGTCCCATATGTTTTCGTGAGTCCGCGCACGCGAATTGCGGCAGCGGGATCCTGCTGCAAAGTCGCCGCGGCGCCGATCGGCGCAACGCTCGGGGGCGGCACTTTGTCTGCAGGACGGGATTTGGTGTGTTCCATTGGCCCGGCCTGCTCCGCTAGCGATGCCTCTTGGTCTTGGGCCACTGGCTGCCATCCACTAGGATCTCGCCGTCGGCCGGCATCCCCGGCTTGGCAAATCCCTCGGGATTGCGCAACTGCAACTTGATGCCCACCACCTGCTTCACGCGATCATCGCGGAAGTATGTGTTCTCCGGCGTAAAAGACGCCTGCGGATCAACCCGCGACACAACTGCATCCAAGGGCTGAGTCGGCGACGAATCGAGGTACACGCGTGCCGGCTGTCCCAGCCGAACCCGGCCAATCTGACCTCCCGGCACAAAGCCTCGCAGATAAATGCGGTTCAGATCGATCAATGTCAGAATCGGCGTACCGGCGGCCACAACCTCGCCCGGTTCGGCAGTGCGAGTAGCAACGGTCCCATCGAAGGGAGCGATCACCTGCAGATCTTTACGGTTGCTGGCAACCTCTGACAACTGTGCCTGGGCACGGGCCACACCCGCTCTAGCTGCGGCAACTTGCGCCCGCTGTTGAGCAATCTGGTATGCAATCCCCGCCGTTTGCGCTTTACGGATCTCGGGATTGCTGAGGTTTGCCTTGGCAGTAACGACCGCCGCGCGTGCCGCGTCCGCCTGCTTTTTTGCCGCCGCCACCACACCCGCCTGCGTCTCGGCGTTGGTCTGGTAAAGCAATGCCTGTTGCCGGGAGACAGCGTCCTTGGCCAGCAGCTTCGCATAAGCGTCGCGATTAAACTCCGCCATCTTGAGGTTCGTTTCCGCCTGCACCAGCGAGCTCTCAGCCGCTGCCTGTTGAGCTTCTGCCTGGGCTACGCGTCCTTCCGCGTCACTGCTGGACTGTCCGACACCCAGTTCACTGGCGTGTAGTTGCTGCTGCAGCACATCGATCTGGCTGAAGGCCATCTGCTCCTGTGCCTTTGATTGCTCCAGAGCGGACTCAAACTGAGCTACCCTGTCCTGCGCCTGGTCCTCGTCCAGCACCGCGAGCGTTGCCCCGGCCTTGACCACGTCGCCCTCACGAACAAGGATCTCGCGAATCCGGCCGCTGGTTTTCGCCGCAACCGCCGCATCATCGCCCTCGATGCGTCCGCTCACCTCGATCACATTGGGGGGAACCGCGGGACCGGAAAACCATATCCACCAGACCAGGGCGGCGACAATTGCTGCCCCAAGCGCACCCAGAACAACCTTGCGAGGTGGCCGCTTCGGATGAGCAGGCTCAGCCTCCGGCGACGGCGCCATTTCAACACTCTGCTCGGTTTTCTCTCCCAGGGTCCCTGTTGCCATCCACATCTCTCCGCCCACGCCATGCCTGCAGAATCTGCTTTTCGCGGACACTCGCATTATCCGCTTGCGCTTCAGCAGCTACAACCAGCAACTTGCCGCGCAGAGCTTCGATGGTGGCGGTTGTCGTAGCGTTGCGAATTGTGAGACAAAAATTGTCGTTGGTTGGCGGAGTCGAGATGCGCGGACCGGCACGCTTAGTTGACCTCAACCGATTCAAATCCCAGGCTCAGAAGCATTGATTTGACCGTAGTGCGCGCATTCTGCGTGGCCTTGTCGAAAATGCCGTCAGAGATGGCTCCCTCGCGTACTTGCTCCTCGGCTTTTTGGCGGACCTCTGATTCAAGGTTCTGATCCGCAGAGACCAGCAGCCCCGTATCGCGCGAATAAACGCGGGTTTGGGCGCTATCCAGGCGGGCGGAAAAAATCTGCGCTGGGGGTAGTTGAACGCGTATATTTCGGCCCGAGATAGCGACATTTGAGGGCTGTAGCGTGCCTAAATCGATGCCTGCGATCACTTCTCCGTGAGCGATTAGAAGTATCTTGTCGCCTGCGAGAAAGTCGGGCAGAATGAGGCTTGCGCGGTCACCCTCCACCACTTTGTCCATCGTGTAAACAACTGTTTCCAGGCGTTTTAGCTCGCGAATCTTCTCGACCACCGAGGGCTGCGAGTGAAACTCTGTCTTGCTTCTGCCGGTGGCCAACGAGGCTAAACGGTCCCAGATTCCTTGTTCGGCTTGATGGGCGAAAATGGCTAAAAAGGCGGCTCCTGCCACGGCTCCGAGGAGCAGGACGAGGAGGCCCTTTAGCCAGGGAAAGCCTTTGCGTTGTTGAGGATACGGGTTGGGAGGGAAACCCATTTTTCGGCTGCTTTTGCTCTCAAATTTTCGAAATCGCGCATCTAAAGGTTAGAACACATGACGGCATAAAGCCAGTGCAGTCAGTGGGTTAAATCGAGTTGGGACGGGGGCTTCTATGGGGCCGATAAAAAGCGGTTATGGCGACCCCTCTGATGGTGCCGAAACCTCATAATATGTGTATCTTTGTGCCCGTAGATGTCTCGAAATTGACCCCGAAACTGCTCCAAATTTGCGCGCATTTTGACGCGTTTTTGACCATTTATAGCGAGTTAGAGACGACTTTTTTCAGCCCTTCAATCGTACTTTTGACACCAGATTAGGATGCGATGAACTCAACCGGCTCGAATACCTCCAATATCCTGGAGAACCCAGCGCTGCGAGATTACTTTCTCGATCACGCTTACGACGAGATGATCGATCCGGACGGGCAGGTGCGGGAGCACTACCGGCCCATGCTGAATGCGATGCTGGCGCTCTCTCCGGAAGAACTTCATCGCAGGAAGAAGTCAGCGGACCTATCTTTCCTCACCCAGGGCATCACCTTCACGGTGTATGGGCGGGATGAGGGAACGGAGCGAATTTTCCCGTACGATCTGTTGCCGCGCATTGTTACGAATACGGAATGGATTCGTATTTCGAAGGGTTTGACGCAGCGGATCACGGCGTTAAACCTGTTTCTCCGCGACATCTACCATGAGGGAAAGATCCTCAACGATGGCGTAGTTCCGCGCGAACTGGTGTACAGCTGCAGGCACTTCCGGCGCCAGATGCGGGGGATGCAGGTGCCGCGCAACGTATACGTCGCAGTGGCGGGCACAGATCTGCTGAAGCTGAACAACGGCGAATTCGTCGTGCTGGAAGACAATTTGCGTGTACCCAGCGGCGTGTCGTACATGCTTACCAACCGGCGGCTGATGCGGCGCAGTTTTCCGCAGCTGTTTCTCAATTTCGGCGTGCAGCCGGTGGAGCAGTACACGCAGGCGCTTTCGAGCACGATGCGGTCGCTTTCGCCGGAAGGGCGTGCGGAGCCAACGATCGTGCTGCTGACGCCGGGCATCTACAACTCGGCCTACTTTGAGCACACATACCTGGCGCGCCAGATGGGCGTCGAGCTGGTAGAAGGCCGCGACCTGGTGATCCACGACAACATCGTGTACATGCGCACGACGGCGGGGTTGAAGCGCGTGGATGTGATCTACCGGAGAGTGGATGACGATTTCATTGATCCACTTGCGTTCCGCTCGGACTCCGGGCTTGGGGCTGCGGGGTTGTTCAATGCGTACCGGGCTGGAAACGTGACGCTGGCGAATGCGTTTGGTACGGGCGTGGCCGACGACAAGGCCCTGTATGCGTATGTTCCGGCGATCATCAAGTACTACATGTCAGAGGATCCGATTCTGAACAACGTGGAGACCTACCTGATGACGGATCCCACGCAGCGGCAGCACACTCTGCAGAATCTGGACAAGCTGGTGGTGAAGGCGGTGGGCGAATCGGGCGGCTACGGCATGCTGATTGGTCCCCACAGCACGGCCGAAGAGCGGGAGGAGTTCAAGAGGCGGATTGAAGCAGAGCCGCGCAACTACATCGCGCAGCCGACGCTGAGTTTTTCTCGTGCTCCCTGCCTGATGGGGGACAAGATTGAGCCGCGCCATGTGGATCTCCGACCCTACATTCTCTTTGGGGACAAGGTGACGATTGTGCCCGGAGGACTTAACCCGTGTTGCTCTGCAAAAAGGATCGCTGGTAGTGAATTCCTCGCAGGGCGGCGGCAGTAAAGACACTTGGGTACTGAACAGGTAAACCTATGCTCTCACGCGTTGCAGATTGTCTTTACTGGATGAGCCGCTATCTGGAGCGAGCGGAGCATACACTGCGCCTGCTGGATGTAAACATGGGCCTGATGCTGGACCACTCCAGCCTGAGCGTGGACTCGCGCTGGGAGAGGGTGCTGCATGCGCTGGGTAAGCCGGAGGAAGTGGCGTGGGATGGCGACCTGTACAAGCTGGTTTACACGCTGACGCTGGACGGCAACGTTGACGCTTCGGTTCGCTCCTGCATTGTGCGGTGCCAGGGAGAACGCCCGCCGAGTGCGCGAGCAGATCAGCACGGAGCAGTGGCAGCGGCTGAACCGCATGTTCCACAACGTGACGATGCCGCGCAATCCCGCGAACGCCGAAGGCTACATGCCGGATTTCATCGCTTCAGTGCTGGACGGGATCCATCTCTTTCAGGGGGTGACCGATACGACGATGAGCCACGGTGAGGGCTGGCAGTTCATCCAAGTGGGGCGATATATTGAGCGGGCCTCAGCCACGGCATCGCTAATCGAGGTGTACAACCACGATCTGCAAATGTCGGGTCCGGTGGAGGAGCACTCAGAATACCTGGAGCTTGTCGGTCTGCTGCGCAGCTGTACTGCATTTGAGGCGTATTGCAAGGTTTACACGGCCGATCTGAGCTATGACCGAATTCTGGACTTCATTGTGCTGGACGCGGAGTTTCCGCACTCGCTGCGCTATTCCGTGGACCGACTCCAGGAGGGCCTGGAAGCTATCTACCGCGACTCAGGACGGCAGCCGGCCGATGATCTGATGCGGCTGACGGGAAGGGTGAAATCGTCGCTGAGCTACATCCAGATCTCGGAGATGCTGGAGCATGACGCAGGGGTTTACCTGCGAACGATCGTCCGCCAGTGCCGTGAGATTCAGGACCTGATTTATCAACGCTACATTCACTATTCCGTGCAGACTGCGTTGGCCGATTGACGGAGATTTGGGCGAGCATGGATCACCGACAGGTGCGAGGGCTATGAACTTCTACTCGATACGGCATTTGACCAAATTCCGCTACGACGATCCGGTAAGCGAGAGCGTGATGGAAGTGCGCATGCAGCCGCGGAGCGATCCCGACCAGCGCTGCCTGGCGTTCTCACTCTCGGTAAGCCCACGATGCCGGGTGTTTCCCTATCGCGACCACATGGGCAACAACATCCACCACTTTGACATTCCGGGCGAGCATCGCCAGTTGGTGATCGTGGCCGAGTCGCTGGTGGAGAAGCAGGCGGGGACGCCGTTGCCGTCGTTCCTGTCGGCCGATGCCTGGACGGAGTTGGATGTGGCCATTGCGGCGGGCGACTTCTGGGAGATGCTGATGCCCAGCGATTTCGCGAAGCCCTCGCCGCTGCTGATGGACTATGGCAAGAAGCTGGGCATTGCGCGACGCGACGATCCGCTGATATTGATGCACGAGCTGAATGCGGCAGTATACGAGCGCTTCACCTACCTGAAGAAGAGCACGCGCGTGGATTCGCCGATCGACGACGCGCTGGAAACCGGAGAGGGAGTGTGCCAGGATTTTGCGCACATCATGATTGCGCTGGCGCGAAGCGTGAACATCCCTGCGCGATATGTGAGCGGCTACCTGCATCATCGCAGGGAGGACCACGATCGCTCGGCGGAGGATGCTACGCACGCCTGGGTAGAGGCGTTTTTGCCTACGCTGGGATGGGTGGGCTTTGACCCGACGAACCGTCTCGTGGCGGACGAGAGGCATGTGCGCACGGCTATTGGCCGCGACTATGCGGATGTTCCTCCAACGCGCGGAATCTTTCGTGGCAAGGCGGACAGTGAGCTTACGGTGGCGGTGCGGGTGACAGCCTCGACAAAGGCACCGGATTTCGATGCCGAGCTGCCAGTGCCGGAGGATTGGTCAATGCTGGTGGAAAAGGCGCAGGCACCGCCGGTGCCGGATGCGGCTGCGCTGGCGCTGCTCCATCAACAGCAACAGCAGCAGCAATAGCCTGGGAAACGCAAAGAGGCTACCTATGGGCAGCCTCTTTTGAAACGCATGGACGAATCAGGCCTTAGGCTTTAGGAAACGAATAGATCGCGTGGGCTTCGTCGTCGTGGATGTCAAAGACGGTGTAGAGCTTGGTGATTTGCAGAAGATCGTGGACCTTCTTGGTGAGGTTGAGGAGCTTTAATTCTCCGCCCTGGTTGCGTACGGTGGTGAAGGCGCTCACGAGTTCGCCGATGCCTGAGCTATCAATGTAATTGACATCGCCCAGGTTCAACAGGATGTGCTTTGAACCTTTGGACAGCAGATCGCGGACCGTGTCGCGCAACTGCACGCTGCCTTCGCCAAGAGTAATACGACCGCTGAGGTCGAGAATCGTAACTCCGTCAACCTGACGGGTACTAGATTTCATGCTCACGTGAGAATCCTCCTTAAGTGCCAGTTTGAGCCTTTGCTAGATGCTTGATCAGGGTAAGTTCGGTGCCCGGATGCAGTAGCCTGAAGTGTACCTCATCCATAAAGGAATGAATGAGAAAGATGCCGCGGCCGGTGCCGCGCAGAAGGTTTTCGGGCGCGAGTGGATCGGGGAGGGTCGCCGGGTCCAGCCCCTTGCCCTGATCGCAGATTTTGATGACGAGCGCGTTGCCGGTGTTTTCAAAGGAAGCGGAGACGTGTTTTTCAGGATCGTAGGAATTGCCATGGAGGACGGCGTTTACGGCGCCTTCGCGGACAGCCATGCTGATGCGGAAGACCTCATCCTCGTCGAAGCCGGCGCCCTGAGCCATTTGCTCGGCGGTCTGCTCGAGGCGATTGACGCTGTCCAGGGACGAGTCGAGGGTATAGCTAATCCGGCGTGTCTGACTTTCTGTCACTCAATCTTCCTCACACCGGTATTTTAAACATCCGCCAAAACATTGTGAGCACGCCGAGTGCGGCATGAACGCAGTTTGCTTGGCGCCCCCAACTTCTGTCAAGCGCAGCGGAATCACCGGATTTCAGAGGTGGGCTGTGCTGACGCAGAAAGCCCGGTCAGGAGGGACTCTGCTGCATATGATTTTGGATGCGTTGGAGCTGAGTTGCTCTGCCACTTTTTGAGTATTTCGCATCTTTGTTTGCGCCCTACATAATGCGCAATCAGTAGTTCGGGCCAGGGTGAGTAGCGGCGGCAAACGCCAATACCAAGGAGAAAGCCGATGAAGTGGTCTGCAGTCCACCTCGCCGTTCTCACCCTTACAACTGCTGGCGGGTCGGCGGCGACGGGCGCCTGAGAGAGCAGGCGGGGCAGGATTATCGATTGCAGTGATCCACACTAAGGGCGAAAGCGCCACAGGTTCGATCTCCTCAACCAGGGAGCCGCTGAATCGGGGCTCCCCATTTTTTTTGTTGGTGAGTGACGAAAATCACTACGCCGGATGGGGTTTGAGGCGCTTAATTCCTGTATCGCAGAATTGAATCCGGTTCGCCAACGTTCGAGATGGTGGCCACCTGCTAGACTTCAACCGGGAATGATCTGATGCCGACCACGGAAGCCAACCTGAGCAGCCTGACAGCATTGCTGGGCACCCCGATCACGGATCAGGGTGGGCGCTTACGTGGGCGTCTGAAAGACGTTGCGGTGGCCACAGGTGCGGAGGCGGGGCACGTTGCGGGGCTGATCCTGAAGACGGGGGATGGGTCGCGGCTGGCAGAGGTCAGGAACATCCTGCAGACGCCTAGCGGGGCGCTGGAGCTACGGGATGCGGAGGCTCTGCAGAGCCTACGGGGGGATGAGAATTTTCTGCTGCTGCAGCAGGATATTGTTGACCAGCAGATTGTGGATGTCCATGGGCGGAAGGTGGTGCGGGCCAACGACGTAAATCTGCAGTGGTTCTCGCGCGATGCTGTGCAGGCACTGCGGGTGACGGGGGTCGAGGTCGGGCTGAGCGGGGCAATCCGCCGGATCTTCAAGGGAATGCTCTCGCGGACGGCGCTTGAGAGCTTCTCGAACCACTTTGCTACGCGGGTTATTCCGTGGGAATACGTGGATGTGATCGAGGTTGACCCGGCACGGCGGGTGAAGCTGAAGATTGAGCACCTGAACATTGCCCAGATGCACCCCTCGGATATCGCGGACATTCTTGAGGATCTCGGCCCGGCGCAGCGCAAGGCGGTCTTTACGACGCTGGACGAAGAGGTTGCGGCCGAGGCGCTGGAAGAGGTGGCTCCGAAGATGCAGCAGTCTCTGATCGAGTCGCTCGATTCAGGGCATGCCGCGGACATTGTTGAGGAGATGGATCCAGGCGCTGCGGCTGATTTGCTGGCGGACCTTCCCGAGGCGCGCTCCGACGAGATTCTGCAGGAGATGGAGCCGGAGGAGCGGCAAGAGGTCGAGGAACTGCTGGAGTTCGCCGAAGATTCAGCTGCGGGCCGCATGACGACCGATTACGTCTCGGTGCGCTTCGAGGATACGGTTGGCGATGCGGTACAGGCGCTGAAGGCATTTGATGGTGATCCCGAGAGCGTGACGGGGATCTACCTTGATCGACGGACAGGAGGTGCTGAAGGGTGTGGTGCCGCTGGCGCGGCTGGTGATGGCGTTGCCGGGAACTCATCTTTCGGTGCTGGCCGAGCCGAGGTTTATCTCATGCCACGCGGATTCTTCAGATAATGACGTGGCTGAGCTGTTTGACAAGTACAACTTGCAGTCCTTGCCTGTAGTGGACAGCGCGCAGAGGCTGGTTGGGATCATCCAGGCAGATCACGTGATCGCCTTTCTGCGGCAGGGCCGATGACGTTTCTGAAACGCTGGAAGATCAGCATCCTCCTTTTCTTCGCGGTGCTGGGCCCGGGCTTCATTACGGCGAACGTCGACAACGACGCAGGCGGCATCCTCACCTATTCCCAGGCGGGCGCGCAGTTCGGCTACTCGCTGCTGTGGACGATGATTCCGATCACGCTGGCGCTGATCGTGGTGCAGGAGATGTGCGCGCGCATGGGCGTGGTGACGGGCAAGGGCCTGTCGCGACCTGATCCGCGAAGAATTTGGACTGCGCATCACGTTCATCATGATGGTGCTGCTGGTGGTCGTGAACTTCGGCAACGTGGTCACCGAGTTCATCGGCATTGCGGGCAGCCTGCAGCTCTTCCACGTGAGCAAATATATCTCGGTGCCGGTGTGCGCGCTGCTGGTGTGGCTGCTGGTGGTGAAGGGCAACTACAAGAGCATCGAGAAGATTTTTCTGCGTCGCATCGGTTGTCTATATCGCCTACATTTTTGCGGGCGTGCTTGTCGCAGCCGAGCTGGCATGACGCGATCGTTTCGACTGTCAAGCTGCCGCCCAAGAGCGTATGGCATGACCGGACCTATATCTACATGGCAATCGGGTGATCGGCACGACGATTGCGCCGTGGATGCAGTTCTACCTGCAATCCTCGATCGTGGAAAAAGGCATCAGCATAAAGGACTATGCCGCTTGCAGGCTGGATGTAATTGTCGGCAGCTTCTTCACAGACATCGTTGCATGGTTCATTGTGGTGGCGTGCGCGGCGACGCTCTTCGTCCATGGGATGGGAGCCATCCAAGTCGCCGGCAGACGCGGCGGAGGCGATGAAGCCACTGGCCGGCCATTATGCTTTCCTGCTGTTCGCTTTCGGGCTGTTCAACGCCTCGCTGTTTGCGGCTTCGATTCTGCCTCTGTCTACCGCGTACACGGTGTGCGAGGGGCTGGGGCTGGAGTCCGGCGTGGACAAGAGCTTCAAGGAAGCGCCCTTCTTCTACTGGCTCTACACGCTGCTGATCGCGGGCGGCGCGGCTGTCGTGATCCTGCTGCCGACTGCCGACTAGGTCAAGATCGCCATCTAGTCGCAGGTGCTGAACGGCGTGCTGCTTCCGATTGTCATCATCCTGATGCTGCTGCTGATCAACCGCAAGGATCTGATGGGCGAGCATGTGAATTCGCGCTGGTTCAACGTGATTGCGTGGACGACAGCGATCATCGTGATTGGCCTGTCGCTGGCCATGCTGTTTACCTCGGGTGGGAGCTAGAGATGCCGAAGTAACCACCAATGACTAGTCATTCTTTACAGGATCATCCATCCTGTTGATGCGAGCCTTTTTGACTTGACAGCCGAATAAAAGCAAACCTAAAGTTCTGTGAGTTTCAGAGTGCTTCTTCAACGCCAGAAGCCTTGGAGCGCTCGCAGCTGTCGGGCCTATTCATCGACACAGCACGCCAACAAAAGTATTCATCGACCAACCGGCGACTCGCCAGAGCCCCTGCTCGGTCTGAGCGAAGTTGAGTGCCGTGTTGCGCATCGACGTGGACCCTGCGAAAAAATCGCAGGGGCTTGAGATTTGTGGCGTCGCCAAACATTCCACCGAAAAGACTGACTGCATTCAAGGAGCGATACGATGATGAACATTCGCAAAGTCGTTCTGCTGTCGGGCGCGTTGCTGGCAGCGGGCATAACCGCCAACCCAGGCCACGCGCAAACATCTTCAAACGTGCACGTGCTGATTAGTGGTCTGCAAGGGCCGAGAGGGCTAAGGTTCGGTCCTGATGGCATGCTTTATGTAGCAGAGGCGGGGACTGGCGGAAAGACTTCCACGGCTGGGACCTGCGACCAGGTGCCAGCACCGGTCGGTCCCTATAAAGGAGGCAAGTCCGGCAGGATTTCCAAGATAGACATGTCGGGTAACCGGATCACGGTTGCTTTTGGGCTACCTTCGGCGATAGGCGGGATGGCACAAGTTCAGGGGGTTGCCGACGTGGAATTCGTGGGCGGACAGCTCTATGCTCTGCTGGCCGGAGGAGGCTGCTCCCATGGCAACACAGATATGCCGAATGCTGTTATCAGCGTGAATCCGAAGAATGCAACATGGAGCATGGTCGCCAATCTGAGCAAGTTCCTCATTGCACATCCGGCGAAATACCCGAACCCAGATGATTTTGAAGCGGATGGCACGTTTTACAGCATGATGCCTTACAACAATCGCCTGTACGCCGTCGAGCCGAATCATGGCCAGATTCTGTCGGTGGCATTGGACGGCGTGGTGGGGACTGTGATGGATGTATCCGCATCGGAGGGGCACATCGTACCGACATCCATTGCCCAACGTAACGGCGCCATCGTTCTGGGCAATCTGGATATATTCCCGATTGAGGGAAACCGTTCTCGCGTGCTGTCTCTCGCCTATTCGGAGTGCAGTCGCGTGAGGATACCTGGCCTGGAAGACACACCAAACAGCCTGCACGTATTGAGTTCGAAAGCGGGCTTTACGACGATAGTCTCGCTGGCATTTGGCCCAGATGGATTGCTCTATGTTCTGGAGCTTTCGGACGCGGTGGGTAATCCAACGCCGGGTAAGGGAAAAGTCGTGCGAGTGAACGCAGACGGCAGCATTGAGGATATAGCCACAGGGCTGTCTGTTCCGACCGGAATGACTTTTGGACCGAACGGCAAGATCTATGTCTCAAACTTCGGAGCAGCACCAGCGGGTGCGGGTCAGATAGTTTGGATTGACGTTCCGTAGGGGAGCACGAAGGGGTCTAGATGTTTGATCCAGGATGGTCGAATGGGAGACGCCGCCATTTTGCATTACACGCGGTGTCTCCTATTTTTGGATTGACAGTTGGCATCCCGCGGCCGCTGGTCTAGAGCAGTTTGCCTGCGGCGAGATCGCGAATGAGGCCGCGGTCGGCGGCGAGAAAGTCGTAGGCGGGTAGATCCTGGAGAGAGCACCAGCGAACGTCGTGGAAGATGCGGTTGGTGAGTTCGCCTGCGAATTCGTGGACAGCGAAGAACTGCAGATCGACCGCGCCGCCGCTGCGGTAGGTGTGGCGAAGCTGCACGATGCGCGGACCAATGGTTGCCTCGATGCCGAGTTCTTCGTCCAGTTCCCTTTTGAGAGCCTGCTCCGGGCTTTCACCGGCTTCAATCTTGCCGCCGGGGAACTCCCATTTGAGGGCCATGGGCTGGTCGGGACGACGCTGACAGACGAGCACCTGGCCATCGCGCAGAATGAGCGCGGCGGCTACAAGGCGAACCTGCTTGTTGCCAACCGCGAATCCGTTTTGTGTCTCGTTGGCATCCACAGTCTCTATTCTAGACTGTGCCGCGGCAAGCCGGGTTCTGAAGGCTGAATGAATGGAGCGACAGCATCAAAAATTTGGGCGACTCTATCGCTAGGATTTGGAGGCGGGCTCGGGATGAAAGATGGGCCAGCGTAAAGCCGACGCTGCGCGCACGAGTTCATCGCTGGGATTTACCGCGAAGGGATGCTTGGCGAGGCGCATCATGGCGGCGTCGTGGATGGAGTTTCCGTAGACGGCATCGGGCGCAAAAATGCCGACGTTCTGAAGCGCGAGCGCTTTGCCCTCATCTGTGGGGACGTCGAGCAATTCGCTGGTGATGATGCCGTCGGCGACACCGACACGCGCCGCGAGGATTTTATCTGCGGGGATGTCGAGTTGCTTGAGTCCTGCTTCAATCACCCAATTGTTGGTGGAACTGACGGCCCAGATATCCGTGCCCATAGTGCGAAGGCGCTTAAGAACGGTGCGCATCACAGGAAAAATATTTGCTTCGATGTGAGTGCGGAAGAACTCAGCAGATGCGCGGCGCATGTCGTCTTCGTGGAGGCCGGCGTAGAGCTGCACCATTTCGCCGCACATGGCTGCTTCGGAGACCTGTCCAGCACGATAGAGGCGGTAGCGGGAATCGATCCAATCGCTGGCGTTGCGGGAAACCAGGCCCTGTTCGAGAGACCAGATCATGAAGCCGTATCCGGCGTCGCCGCTCCACAGCGTGCCATCGCAATCGAAGACCGCAGTCGCGGGCTTTAACGCCAGAGTTGTTTCAAGAAATTCCGCAGCCGAAAGCTGAACGGGTGGGGCATGATTGGCACTGGTCAAAACGCTGCTGCTCCTCTGGTGGTTGTCTTCATCTTCTATTGTGAGGGAAGAGCGTGATTTATGCACGACAGTGCGATGAATTCGCCCCTCGACCTGGCGGTGAGGGGCGATTGCGATGCGGGATTTATTGGCCGAGCAGGTGTCCGGTTTCGCCGTGCACTCCGATGACCTGTAGAGGAACGGTGGTGGTCTGCGCGGAGGAAGGGCCGACCATTAGTTCGAAGTCGCCCGGTTCTACGACGGAATGCATGTCAGCGTTGAGAATGGAGAGCGTCTCCGGAGTTATGGCGAAGGTGACGGTCTGTTTTTCTCCGGGCTTGAGGGGTATGCGCTGGAAGCCTTTCAACTGCATGACAGGCTGCGTGACAGAGGCGACCTTTTGATGGATGTAGAGTTGCGGCACTTCATCGCCCTCGCGCGATCCGGTGTTGGTTACATCAACGGTCACGGTGGCGCGACCATCGGCGACGATCTGCTTTGGCTCGACGCATATGTTGTCGAAGCGGAAGGTGGTATAGCTGAGGCCGAATCCGAAGGGAAAGAGCGGCTGTCGGGTGCTGAACTCATAGCTCCTGTTGGCTGAGGGCTTGTGGTTGTAGTAGTCAGGCAGATCGCCGACGGAGCGTGGGAAGGTGACGGGCAGCTTGCCTCCCGGATTGATGTCGCCGAAGAGGACTTCCGCTGCGGCAATGCCGCCCTCCTGGCCGAGATACCATCCTTCCAAAATTGCCGGGACTTTTTCGGCGATGTAGTTGATGGAGAGTGGGCGGCCGTTGATGAGGATGACTACGGTGGGGGTTCCGGTATCGACCACGGCTTTGACGAGATCATTTTGCGCGCCGAGGAGGTCGAGGGCGTCACGATCTCCGCGATGGTCCTCTGACCAGGCTTCGCGATTGGTGCTCTCATTTTCGCCGACGACGAGGATGGCTACGTCAGACTTTCGGGCTGCGGTCACTGCCTCGGCGATGGAAGCTGTCTGAGTTTTGGGGTCGATGAGTTGCACATCGTTTGCCCACCAGCCGCGGAAGCCTTGCGGGGCGTTGGTAATTTTGCATCCTTCGGCGTAGACGACCTTGGCGCGGGTGCCGACGCGGTCGCGGATCCCTTGCAGGATGCTGACCCCTCGGCCGGGATCGCGGCTGTATCCACCGATGTGGACGTCGGCGGCATTAGGGCCGATGACGGCGATGGTTTTCAATTTGGCGAGATCGAGGGGGAGCAGGTTCTGTTCATTCTTGAGGAGCACGACTACTTTTTGCGCGGCCTGGAGCGCGAGTGCCTGATGTTCGGCGCTGTTGTTGATGCGCTCGGCGTAGTCAGGGTCAACGTAGGGATCGTCAAAGAGACCGAGGCGAAACTTTGCGGCGAGGACGCGGGAGACGGCCTTATCGAGCTGGCTCTCAGGTACGGTTCCCTGCTTGACCTGGGCAGCGAGGGTGCGGAAGGCTTCGCCGTCGGAGAGATCGTAGTCGACACCCGCGGCAAGCCCCTGGCGGGCCGCATCGGCGTTGTTGGAGGCGGTGTGGTGGGTGAGCACCATCATCTGCAGGCCGAAGTCGTCGGAGATGACGTAGCCGTTGAATCCCCACTCCTGACGCAGCACGCGGTCGAGCAGCCAGTGATTGGCGTGCGAGGGGACGCCGTCAATTTCGTTATAGGAGGCCATCACGCTGCCCACTCCTGCCTCCTGCACGGCGGCGCGGAAGGGGAAGAGGAAATTTTCGCGTATGACACGCTCAGAGAAGTTGCCGGGTGCGGTATTGGTGCCGCCCTCGGGCTGTCCGTGAACGGCGAAGTGTTTGGCTGTGGCCATGACGTGGTGGCGGCCGATCATAAAGCTGTCGCCCTGCAGGCCCTGAATGGCGGCGACGCCCATGCGCGAAATGAGGTAGGGATCTTCGCCATAGGTCTCCTCGGTGCGTCCCCAGCGGGGTTCGCGGGCAAGGTCGAGTACAGGAGCGAAAACTTGTCCCGCGCCGCGAGAGCCAGCCTCATCGCCGGCGGCGGTGAAGACCTGCTTGATGAGCGCTGGATCCCACGTGCTGGCGAGGCCGAGCGCTTGGGGAAAGCTGGTGCTGCCATACTCCATGAAGCCGTGGAGCGCTTCGCCGATAAAAAGGGCGGGAATGCCGAGGCGGGTCTTTTCGCGGAGGTAGCGCTGTACGCCGTTGCGCAGGATTGCCGATTGGCGGGGGGTAAATTTCAACTCGTTGCCCCATTCGGCCTGGATGGTCTTGCGGGCCTCTTCGTCGGTGTACGTGCCGGTGGGATCGATGACCTGAACCTTCGACTCCCAGCCGGACGTTAGCTCATAGACCTTCTCGTCCAGAGTCATGCGCGGGAGAAGATCGGCCACGCGGTCGGCAACGGGGAGAGTGGCGTCGCGATATTTCGGAGCCTTCTCCTGCGCGTTGATCGGGCATGCAGAGGCGAGCAGAGACAGCAGGATGATTGAGGGCGCACGCAGGAATGCAATTCGCATGTAGTTTTCCATTCTGACGGCCGGGTGTTTCGGGTACTGAGTATGAATGATTTGGATCGGCGACCCATTGTAACCATAGCGGTGCGGATCATCGACAGCGTGACTTAGGTCCGAGCTGGCCGCGGCTCGAACTTCTGCGTGCGGGTCGAGAAAAGCCGGACATTATTTCTTGCGGCGGGAGGGCCGGATAGTCTTATACAATTGCTCGCGTAAACGTTTCCCTAATGGAGGCTCCATCCATGTTCTGCCCGCGCATTCTTGTGCAATCGACCCTGTTGATCCTGCTTCCGATTTCGCCCACTCTTGTTGCGCAACAGGCCGCCGCACATCAGCCGTCGGCTGCGCTTGAGATCCAGGTGCAGAAGCCCGTTGCCAAGGTAAGTCCCACGCTTTACGGGCTGATGACGGAGGAGATTAACTACTCCTACGACGGCGGACTGTATGGAGAGCTGGTTAGCAATCGCGTGCTGAAAGAGATCAGCTGGATGGGGCCGCCGCACTGGTTCATCGTGCAGAAGGGCGACTCCCTGGCGAAGATGGAGTTGGACAAGACTACGGGACCGAGCACGGCGCTGGGGCAGAGCCTGAAGGTGACGGTCAACAAGGCGGATGCCGCGAGCCCTGCCGGAGTGGAGAATGACGGGTACTGGGGCTATCCTGTGCGCCCGCGTACCACGTACCAAGGATCGTTCTATGCCAAGGCAGACGATGCCGCGGTTGGTCCTGTGACCATCAGCCTGGTAGATAACAACACGGGCAAGGTGGCAGCGTCTGCAACCGTTCCGGCATTGACCTCGGAATGGAAGCAATACAAGTTCGAGCTGAAGACGGGCGAGGTTGCGACTTCTTCGACAAACCACTTGCTGCTGTCGATGGAGCACGCGGGGACTGCATGGTTTGACCTGGTTTCGATTTTCCCGCCCAGCTACAAGGGGCGGAAGGATGGGTTTCGTCCCGACCTGATGGAGAAGATGGCTTCAATGAAGCCGACCTTCCTGCGGCTGCCCGGCGGAAACTACCTGGAAGGCGACCACATTAACGAGCGCTTCGACTGGAAGAAGACGATTGGTCCGTTTGTGGATCGCCCGACGCATCCCAGCCCGTGGCGCTACCTGTCGTCGGATGGGATGGGGCTGCTTGAATTTCTGGAGTGGACTGAAGATCTGCGCATCAAGCCAGTGCTGGCGGTGTATGCGGGCTACTCGCTGATGGGTGAGCACGTAAACCCGGGGCCGGACCTGGAGCCGTATATCCAGGATGCGCTGGACGAGATTGAGTACGTAACTGGAAGCACCAGCACGAAGTGGGGCGCGGTGCGCGCACAGAACGGTCATCCGTCGGCATTCGCGTTGACGTATGTGGAGATCGGCAACGAGGACCAGTTCGACAAATCCGGCAGCTACGATGGCCGCTACGAGCAGTTCTACAAGGCGATCAAGGCAAAGTATCCGGACTTGCAGTTGATCGCGACGACGCCAGTGAAAAGCATCCGGCCCGATGTGATTGACGATCACTACTACAAGCGGGCGGTGGAGTTTTTTGACGATGTGCACCACTACGATAAGAGCGACCGTAGCGGACCGAAGATCTTCGTGGGCGAATGGGCGACGCGTGAGGGCACGCCCACTCCGAACTTTGGGTCGGCCCTGGGCGATGCAGCGTGGATGACGGGCATGGAGCGCAATAGTGATCTGATTGTGATGGCCAGCTATGCTCCAATGCTGGTGAACGTGAATCCCGGCGGCATGCAATGGGAGTCTGACCTGATTGGCTATGACGCTTTGACGAGTTATGGTTCGCCGAGCTACTACGCACAGGTGTTATTCGGCACCTATCTTGGAACTGAAGTTGTCGAGTCGAATCTGACGGGTGGCGGACCGCGGCTGTTTTACTCCGTGACGAACGACGCTGCCAAGGGTGTGTTGTACCTGAAGCTGGTGAATGCATCGTCCACGGTTCAGCCCATGGAGATCAAGCTGCAGGGCGCGACCAAGGTGAGTCCGACGGCCAAGGTTGTGAGCCTGAGCGCGCGCACTACCGATGAGACGAACTCGATCACCGATCCAAAGAGGATTGTGCCGGTGTCGAGTTCCATCAGCGGAGTGGGTGCGAGTTTCCACCATACTGTTCCGGCGTACTCGATTGAGGTGCTGCAGATTTCGACGAAGTAGTCTTGCTGGAGTGCGCTGGAAATTCTCAGCGAGCGTGAGAGGGATCTGCGCTTGCGGATACGTCGTAGTCGATCAGCAGCGTTGTTCCCGGCGCATAGCAGTTGCCGTCGTCGGCGTATGTTTTAGCGCAGGCTGCGGTGTATTGGGAGCGGCGGGGAGATTGCGCATATTGCCAGACATCCGTAAGACCGGCTAGCGACAGGTTGATTGCCGGGCGGACGACACAGCCGGGCGAGGGCGGGCACTGGTCGTTGTAGAGGAAGAAGTGAATCTTGCGATCGCCTGCGTGGGCGCGGATGTCCTCGTCGGTGCGGATGGTGACGCCGCCCTGTTCCTGCACGGGCATGCCTGAGCAATATACCCCGGCACCGTAACCCGCGCGGATAACAGCATCGGCCCAGGCGAAGAGAAAATCTTGTTGCGGTTGTGTGAGCCGGCCTCCCTGTTCCTGATCGAGAAAGAGGATCGCGCCCCTGGAGAAGCCTTCCTTTGCGGCTGTTGCGGCGGCTGCCGCACCTTCCTTCGTGCCAAGGGCAGTGGCATCTCCAGCAGCGTCGATCTGCGCTGCGAGCTTTCCATTCCAAAGGAGCAAGAATCCGAAGCCATTCTTTTCGATGATGCCGCGCTTCCCTGTCCACGAAGTTGACGTCTCCCCCGACGGCGCGTTTAGCCAGTAGCCGACGAATGCAAAGGACGCATGCAGAGTGGGCAATTGCGCGTCTCCGGGATAGTCGTTGCGGTCGAAGCCGATTTCATTCTGTGCCCGGAGAGGGAGCGTGGCGAGCAAGAGGCAGAGGGCATATTTCGGCAATCGATGCAATTCGTTCCTCATTGGTATTACTCGATCCACTTTACGACAGAGGACGTCGTGCTCTTTGCGGGTGGTTCAGGGCTGTGCGGCCTTCTCTGCTATTTGCAGCTTGAGCTGGCAGCGCAGCACTTCGGCAACGCTCCAAGCCTGGGCTATGCAGCCGCGAGGAGTGAAGGGGGGTTCGGCATCGAAAATCTCGCTGATAGTCCCGATGCCGGCGACGCTCATCGCATGATCGAAGCCTGCGAGGATGGCGCGAGCGGTCTCGAAGTCTCCCGGATACGCGCGAAGCCACGCATCGAAGTAAGGGCCAATGAGCCACGCCCAAACGGTGCCCTGATGATAGGCCGCATCGCGGGCGCGAAGGTCGCCATCGTACCGAGGTTCATAATCCTCATCGCTGGGCGCGAGGGTGCGCAGGCCATAAGGAGTGAGGAGTTTTTCGCGCACAAGATTTAGAACCGTCTTCCACTTATCCTCAGCGAGAACAGGGTGCGGCAGAGAAATGGCCAGGAGTTGGTTGGGACGAAGGCAGTCGGAATTGCTCCCGCCGGGTTGGTCCAGTACGTCGTAGCAGTAGCCGAGTTCCTGCGACCAGAAGCGCTGGTTGAAGCTGGTGTTGACGCGGGCCGCGAGAGTGGACATCTGCTTGGCCCGATCCGTATCGCCTACCGTTTCCAGCCAGTTGGCGGTGACGCAAAGAGCGTTGTACCAGAGGGCATTGATCTCGACGGCCTTGCCACGTCGCGGTGTGACGACCCAGTCGTCGACTTTGGCATCCATCCAGGTGAGTTGGTATCCCTGAAGACCCTGGGTGAGCAAGCCGTCGGCAGGATCGACGCGGATGCCGAAGTCAGTTCCCTTCTGATGAGCCTCGAGGATGTCGAGCATCCGGGGGAGGAGCACTTCGAGCGTCTCGCTGTCGCCAGTGGCCTGAAGATAGCGGTCAAGGGCATGGAAGAACCAGAGCGTGGCGTCGGCAGTGTGATAGAGCCCGGATGTTTTGCCTTCCGGGAACATGTTGGGGATGAGGCCGTGATGAATGTATTTGGCAAAGCTGCGGAGGATGTATTCGGCTTCGCGGGTGCGGCCCGTGGAGAGAGTGAGGCCCTCAAAGGAGATCATCGTGTCTCGGCCCCAGTCAGTGAACCAGTGGTAGCCGGCGATCACGGTGCGCACTTCATCTCCTATGCTGCGGGCCTGGACGGAATCGGCGGTGCGTCCGACGGGGGAGATGAGGAATTGATCGGCGGCAAGAACGAGTTCGGCAGCAAGGCCGGTGCGGGCCTCCTGCGGGGCCGCACGCAAGAGTCGCCGACGCCGCTCTGCTTCCGAGGCAAAGGCCATTTCCGGCGTAAGCGCGATGATGTGATCCCAAGCTTCGCTGGACGCTACGAGAGTGGCGGAGTTGGACTCGGTGAGATCAACGGCGAAACAGCCGGGACTCCAGAGATTTCCCTGCCAGTCGTAGCCGCGGCTTTGCTCGATGCGGTAGCGGAGCTGAGTGAGGCTCTCGAGCGCGAGGCGAAAGGATGTGCCGTTGCCGAGGCATGCCAGGCGAAGCGGAGGCAGATCGTTGGAGAAGGAGAGTTCGTAACCGTGGAAGACGGCGCTGAAGCGATAGTCCTCGTGAGCGGGGCCACTGAGTTTGCCCTCGTGGGGGCGGACATCGATGCCGGGGCGCAACTCCAGACGCACATTCTGCCCCTTGATGAGGCGATATGTGACATAGGTTGTGTTTTGTTGATGCACCATCCATAGGCGCTTTTCGAGAGTGAAGCCATCTCCCTCATACCTGAATACGGGGAGGCCGTTTTCGAGGCGGAAGCTTTTGAGGAATGGGCTTACGGTGTCAGTATGCGTGGCCTGGCTGAGATTTTCCGCGGTCAGCTGGTAGAGGCGACCGCCAACGCAGAGGCTCTCTTCGATCTGGTTGAGCATCATCACGCGGCCGTGGGGCGCCGGCAGAGCAGCGATCAGCCAGCCGTGAAAGCGGCGAGTGTTCAGGCCCGCAATCGTACCGGAGGCGTATCCTCCCAGGCCATTTGTCACGATCCATTCGCTGTCGAGTTCAGCGGCGGTCTGATCGACGCCTATCTGGCGTTCGAGTCTTGGCGCTCGAAAAATATCCATGCTGCTCCTGAATGCAGATTTTGCCAGTTTCCGGCTGGCAGGTTGTGTTGTCGCCATGAGACGGCACGGGACTATTTGAAATCTTCAGCGGGCTCATTGGCTTTCTTTGGCCACGCCTGAGCGAGGTGGTTCGGACTGGAAGGGGCGAACGGAGGGCTGCGGCACCAGCAGTTGGGTGCATTCAGCGGTGATCTGCCATGCACCAAAGCGACTGGGAATCGAGGAGCCGCTGCCTCCGTACTCCGGCCACTCACTTGACCATGCAAGCTTCCAGTCGCAGCCTGCGGGCGGCGCCAACAACGGCTCTGGTGCGTGGGGCAGATCGAGATCCGGTCCGAGGTTGACCACCAGCAAGCGATCCTGCTTATCGCTGGCGAAATAACGAAGGACAAAACAATGCTCGCTCAGCACTGCTCCGTCCAAGGGGCCGCAGATCTGGCCGGTAAGCACTGGATCGTTGCGACGGATGGTGAGGAGATCCTTGTGCAGAGCAACAATCTCGGGATGGCGTTTTTGCTCCGCGGGATCGAGGCACGAGCGGGCAAAGGTTGACTCGTGCTCGGGATCGGCGAAGTGAGGCTTCATCTCTTTTGTATCCAGACTGGCAAATTGCGACATGAACTCGGCGCGGCCCCGGCTTACGGCTTTGGCAAGATCGCCGCGATGCCCGGCAAAGTAATGGAACGAGGTTTCGGCGCCATACTCCTGCCCCTGAAAAAACATAGGCGTGCCGGGGCCCAGCAACCACAGTGCTGTGACGGCGCGGTAGCGAGCGGGGCTGGACATGAGACGGACACGAATTGAGCGGCCTACGTTGGAAAGCTGATCGTGGTTCTCAAGGAAGGTGACGAAGGCGCGGCAACTGAGATCCAGCGAGGAGGTGCCGCGCAACTGCTGCTGCCAGAAGTAATACTGGCCCTGGTAGAGGTAGCCATATTTGGCCGCCGAGATGAACTCCTGCGGGCGGCCAAAGTGATCACTGAAGTAGGCCTCCCGACGACCCGTGAGCGCAACAATGGCGCTGTGATGGAAGTCGTCATTCCACACGGCATCGAGGCCGTAGCCGCCCTCGTCCGAGCTGCGAATCAGCGTGGAATTCTGCTGCTCGTTCTCTGCGATCACAATCGTCTTGCGGCCGCCCGCCGATTGGACTACCTGTTTTCCGATCTCAGCGAGGATGTGGACGCCGTGCGCGCCGTCATCATAAATGCTCTGAGTCGCATCGAGACGAAGGCCGTCGAAGTGATATTCCGAGATCCACTGGGCGACGTTTGCGAGGAAGAACTGGCGAACCGGCAGGCTATTCTCGCCATCGAAGTTGATGGCATCCCCCCACTCCGTTCCTTTCTCAGACATGTAGCCCTTGGCAAATTTGGCCAGGTAATTTCCGTCAGGGCCGAAGTGGTTGTAGACCACGTCAAGAATGATGCCAAGGCCATGCTGATGGGCCGCTTCGACCATGCGCCGGAGGTCATCGGGCCTGCCATAGGCATGGAAGGGAGCAAAGAGGTTCACGCCGTCATATCCCCAGCCGACTGTGCCGGCGAACTCTGCGACCGGCATTATTTCGAGAACAGTAATTCCCATTTCGCGCAGACGCGCGAACTCAGCAATGGCAGCTAGAAATGTCCTTTCAGATGTGAACGTCCCGATGTGCATCTCGTAGAGCACCTGACCGCCGATGGAGACACCGGGCCACGCTGCTTCCGCGTCGCTCCATGCATAGGCCGAGGGATCGACGATTTCCGATGCACCGTGTGGTCCTTCGGGCTGATAACGGGAAGCGGGATCCGGATAGGCCTCGCCTCCATCGATACTGAACCGGTAGCGATCCCCTGCATGCGCCTCGCGAATTAAGCCAGAGAAATATCCATGGTCTTCCGGCCGGAGCGGGAAGCGTGTCTCGTTGCCAACCAGAACTACGTCCACGGTGCGCGCCTCGGGAGCCCAGACGCGGAAGAGCGTTCCATCAGCATTCGGTATGGCTCCAACAGGCGAGGCATAGACCACACCTGGTGCGGGAGAGTACGTCATATCCATATTTTTCTCACTGCAGATATGATGCAACGATCTCGTTTTAAGTCGAAAGAATCCGGGGCTATGGGTCGGCCGCTCCGCGGAAATGTGACCGTAACATGAGGCAGATATCGGGCGACTAATGGCCCGTTCCCGTGCACCGGAGGGGCGTAAGCGGTGGTTTAGAGTCTGAGGCGGCCGCTCGCGCATCTATATTCAATCAAGGAATTCCGGGCCCCAAATCCACGAGAGGATCTCGCATAGAATGGCCGCTGCAGTCGAGCCGCAAGCGCTCGCACCGGAGAAATGGCGACCCAGGGCGAATCCGTGGCTGATAGCAGCGACGGTCGCACTGGCTGCGTTCATGGAAGTGCTGGATACCTCGATTGCCAACGTGGCGCTGCCGCACATTGCCGGTAGCCTGGGTGCGAGTACGGACGAGAGTACCTGGGTACTGACATCCTACCTGGTGGCGAACGCCGTGGTGTTGCCGATGGGCGGCTGGGCGGCATCGGTGATGGGCCGTAAAAACTTCTTCATGATGTGCATCGTGATTTTCACGGTGAGCTCGTTTCTCTGCGGCATCGCGCCCACGTTGGGAACACTTCTCTTGTTTCGAGTCTTCCAAGGAGTCGGTGGGGGTGGTCTGCAACCGATGGCGCAGGCCATTATGGCAGACTCCTTCGACCCCGCGCAGCGCGGCCTGGCATTCTCCCTGTACGGACTGGTCGCTGTCCTTGCGCCATCTATCGGCCCCACTCTGGGTGGATGGATTACAGACAATTACAGCTGGCATTGGATCTTCTACATCAACATTCCGGTCGGTATCCTGGCGCTGTATCTCACCGGACGAATGGTGGACGATCCTCCGTATCTGAAAGTGGACCGCTCGAATCTGTACCGGCTGGACTACGTCGGGGTATCGCTGTTAATCGTATCGATGGGGGCGCTGCAGATCACTCTGGATAAGGGCGAGGAGAAGGACTGGTTTAGTTCGCCGTTCATTGCGTGGGCAGCGGGCGTGTTTGTTGTGGCGTTCATCGTGCTGATTGCATGGGAGTGGTTCGCCAAGAATCCGTTGATGGATTTGAAGCTGTTCAAGAACCGCAATTTTGCGGTGTGCTGTTTCCTGATGCTGTTGACGGGTGGATTGCTGACCGCAACGACCGTATTGCAGCCACAGTTTTTGCAAGGGCAATTAGGTTACACGGCGACGACGGCCGGTTTCACGCTCTCAGGCGGCGGACTGATTCTGATACTGGTGATGCCGATGGCAGGGCAGGCGGTGAGCCGCTTCCCTGCTCGCAACCTCATCGCATTTGGATTTCTGATGTTCGCTTTTTCTTATTTCTATACCGCCTCCCACCTGAGCCTGGGAATCAACTTCGCCTTCGCCTCAAAGATGCGAGTTCTCCAAGTATGGCCGATACCCTTTGCGTTCATCTCCATTACGACCGCGGCATATTTTGGACAGCCGCGCGAGAAAAGCAACCAGATTGCAGGCTTGATTAATTTTGTTCGTAATATCGGAGGCAGCATCCTGATCGCGCTAACCAGCGCGCAGGTAACGCAACGCGCGCAGTGGCACGAGGACCAGTTGCAGAAGTATGTGGTTCCGGGCGCGCAGGGATTCAGTAACCAGGTGAACACTTTAACCCAGGCTTATCGCGGAAATGTGGGCAGAGCGAATGCGAGCGGATTAGCCGAAGCGCAAGTTTACCGCCAACTGCAACACCAGGCACAGGCACTCGCCTACGTTGACGTGTTCTACATGCTATGCGTTGCTGCGATTTTGATGATCCCACTGGCATTTCTTCTGCGGAAGAATGACCCTGCCGGTCGTAAGAGCCAGATCGCAGTTCACTAAGAGTCGTTCTCAAACGCATAATCTCTCATCATTCACTATTTCCTCGACGTCTAGCCGGGCGCAGTTCCACCGCGACTCTGATATGCGGAGGTCTGGCGGTCGTCTGCGCCGTGCAATTCGAACCTGATTTATCAATAGGACCAAGGTCCAATTGATGCCACGAGACCAGAACTGTATGTTTTTACTTGTTGGTACGAGATTGAGTTGTAGAGATTGCCGCAGCCGACGAAATTATATGGCGTGAAGTTGCTGGGTTCTTGAGCAGAGCGGCACGTCTAGTTGGCCGATGTACTCCGGGTCGAGGAATAACTGGCATATTCCTTGCTACCCGCGACAATCAAGATTGAGTTTTAGACTTCCGCTTCCGGGCTTGCGACCCGGAAGCGTTTTTTTGTTGGCATGCCAGAACATACGGTGCAGGATATCATCCAGGTGCAGTCCAGATTATTTGCCCTGTCTCACGGGCGCCCCGGCGTCGGACTGCTGTATTGCAAGGCGGTTCACCGCAGCGCGTGTTGGTGCACAATTGCTGGCCTGTCGCACAGGAGATTCAACTGTGAAGAACCCGTTGAACTACCCGTACTTTATTTTCCTGTTCACTTTCATCTCCCTGTGGGTGACGGCGCAATTTGGAGCACGCTGGCTTACCAGGGTACGCATAATTGAGTCTGACGAGCGCGACAATTTCGGCGTGATTCTGGGGGCGACTCTAACTTTGTTAGGGCTGATAATCGGCTTCAGCTTCTCCATGGCGATCGAGCGCTACGACCAGCGCAAGAACCTTGAGGAAGAAGAGGCCAACGCGATCGGTACTGAATATGTTCGCGCTAACTTGCTGGGCGATGCCAGTGCGCAGATACTCCATGCACAATTGAAGAGATACGTCGATCTGCGCGTCCTGTTCTACCAGTCTCGCGACATCGCCGAGATTAGTCAGATCAACGCCGAAACAGGGCGGCTGCAGAATGACATGTGGGCCGCGGTTGAGCGTGCCGCTCTTGTTCAGCCTAACCCTGTAACGGCCCTCGCAGTGTCTGGCATGAATGACGTTTTGAACTCGCAGGGATACACGCAGGCCGCCTGGTGGAATCGCATACCATTTGCAGCGTGGGCGCTTTTGGTGTTGATCGCCTTAAGCTGCAACCTGTTGCTTGGTTTCGGTACTCGCCGCATCAACAAAAAGGTGCCAAATACCCTACTGGTTGTGATGCCACTTGTGCTGGCAATTTCCTTCCTCCTGCTGGCTGACATTGACAGTCCACGCAGCGGCCTCATCCGTGTCACTCCCAGGAATATGCTGAGCCTCGCTCAGTCACTGAACAACAGTCAGTAGACGCCATCGAAGGGCTCGTCCCATTTGAGGCCAAAATTCCCTGCGCTGACGCGGAATCAGGTAGGCTATTCACGTGGCAGGGGTCAGTATCTTGCTGAGCGCCATGCTGCCGGAATATCTATCGAAGAATGTGCGGGGGCTGAATGTTGAGTATCAGAGGATTGTTACGACGTAGTGGGGTTGTCCTGCTTGCCTGCACAGCATGCGGACTGCTCGCGGCAAACGGAGAGGACGCGCCGAAGGCAGCGCCTGAGCGGCCGGCGGGGCTTGAGATGAAGTTCATCGACGCCAACGCAGATCCTTGCCAGGACTTCGTCAAGTACGCCTGCGGCAACTTTGACAAGTTGTATCCGATTCCCGCGGATCGCTCTGCCTTTGGTACTGGAACGATTGTCTATGACCACAACACTTTCATCCTGCATACCATGTTGGAGAAGTCGGCCGCAGGTGGAAGCAGCCGAACGCCGAACGAGCAAAAGATTGGCGACTATTACGCCGCCTGCACTGACACAAAGACAATCAATGATCGTGGATTGAAATCGCTGGAGGCGGAGTTAGGCCGGATATCCGCGCTGAAGAGCAAGGATGAACTTCCGGCGCTGTTGGCGCACTACCAGTTGATTAATGTGGGCGCCTTCCTGAACTTCGGCGAACAGCAGGACTTCAAAGATGCGCGCAAACAGATAGCGGTTGTTGATCAGGGCGGACTGGGACTACCAGAGCGCGACTACTATCTGCGCACCGGCGCCAATGACGAAAAGATCCGACAGGAGTACGTGCAGCACATCGTAAACACGCTGAAGCTCGCCGGTGAAACGGATGACCAAGCATCCGCAGATGCCAAGAAAATCATGGATCTGGAAACTACGCTGGCCAAGGTCTTCACTGGATATCACTTCGCAGCGAGATCCCAATAAGGTGTACCACCTGATGCCGGTCAGCGACCTGCAAAAGCTGGCTCCGGCGTTCGATTGGAAGTCATTCCTTGCCGACACAGGTGCGCCTGCCGTAAGCGAGATCAACGTAACCTACCCGGAGTTCTTCAAGGAGCTGAACACCTCGCTGCAATCGACGGATCTGGATACGATCAAGACTTATCTTCGCTGGCAGCTATCTGAATTCGACGCCGGCTTTGAGCATGCCGACAGCATTTGACGAGGAGAGCTTTGACTTCAAGGGACGCCAACTGAGGGGCCAGCCTCAGCAACAGCCGCGCTGGAAGCGCTGCGTGCAGGCGACAGACAATGCACTGGGCGAGGCTCTGGGGCAGGTCTACGTGAGCCAGGAGTTTCCGCCAGCCAACAAGGCAGGCAACACTCCAAATGGTGCATGACATCGAGACCGCGATGGACCAGGATATCGATCACGCTGGACTGGATGAGTCCGCAACCAAAGGTGCGCGCCAAGGAAAAGCTGCAGCGCGGTTGCCGACAAGATCGGCTATCCCGACAGTGGCGAGATTATTCCAAGCTGAGGTTGTGCGGGACGACGCCTTCGGCAACTTCCGTGCGAGCCAGCGAGTTTGAGAATCGGACGCCAGCTCGCGAAGATCGGCAAGCCAGTCGATCGCGGCGAATTGGGCATGAGTCCGCCGACTGTCGACGCTTATTACAACCCCAGCATGAACGACATCAACTTTCCCCGCAGGCATTCTGCAGCCACCGTTCTACGACAGTCGAAGGCGACGGACGCAGCGAACTACGGCCACATTGGCGCGATCGTTGGCCATGAACTGACCCATGGCTTCGACGATCAGGGTCGGCAATTCGATGGCACGGCAATCTCGCCGATTGGTGGACCGCCGACGATGGCAAGAAGTTCGACCAGAAGGCAGACTGCGAAGTGAAGGAGTACGGCGGCTTTGTCGCGGTCGACGATGTCAAGGTAAACGGCAAGCTGACCCTGGGCGAGAATACCGCCGACAATGGCGGACTACGCTGGCTTACATCGCGATTCCTGGCCGATGCGAAGCGAAAGAATTGCATCTGACCTCACGGCCAAGCAGGACGGCTATACCCCGGCGCAACAATTCTTCCTGGGATACGGACAGAACTGGTGCGGCAGCACACGTCCGCAGCAACTCCGACTGCAGGTGCAAACCGATCCACATTCGCCGCGGCAGTTCCGGGTGAACGGCGTGGTGCAGAATATGCCGGAGTTTGGCCAAGCCTTCGGCTGCAAAGCCGGGCAGCCAATGATGCCGGTGAATGCCTGCCGAGTCTGGTAATCGTGAAACGCTATCGCATCTAGTTCCCGCGCAGATGGAAAAGGCACACAGATTGTTACTGTGTGCCTTTTACTTTCGGTAGACGTTAGCGCGAGTTGACGACACTCAGCGAGCGAGATGTGGTGATCCACGTGCCATCGCTCATCATGGTGCCTTCGTTATCACGGTCAGCTCGGCGATGCTGGGATTGGCTGTACCCTTCCCGTCAAACGCCAAACGCACGAATCTCACGTTGAACAGCGGAGTTGCGAAGTCGTCTGTTCCATTGGATGCGGCTGGCGACGGAGCTACGGTTTGCCACTTCGCGCCGTCTGCGGAGACCTGTACCGTGTAGGAGAACGGATCTCCGCTTCCTCTTAGCACCGATATTTTTCCCAACTCCATCTTGGCGCCGAGGTCCAGAGTCAGATCGGCGTGTGGTTGGTTACCGACCCAAGCTGTGGCTGTGCTGCCATCGACTGCTGCCAGTGCCGGCGATCCAGGGGCCGAAGATGTCGCGGTAATTTTGCGACAGCGGGCCAGATTATCTGTGCGCTGCAGATCCGACCGACGAGTGGGGATCACAAACGGGGTTCCACGCGATAAGGTCTTATTACCGCCGGGCGTAATGAAAGGAATTGGCGCACCGGAATCAAGACGAATGCTGGTCTCTCGTGGGCCGATGTGCATGGTGAATGTTCTTCCCTGCCACAACAGATTCCGCAGCGTAAGCCCGGCCATCTGCGGTGGAAGCGTGGGATCGGCCTGCACTGCGGCGGCCTGGAGTCGCAAGCCTGAGTAGCCGTAGAGGAACTCCTGCATAAAACCACCGACGCCGGTCAGGAAGTTATAGGCAGTCATAGTGAGCTTGATGGGCGCAAACTCCGAGAACTGTAGGTACGGCTCGCGAAGAAAAGGCTGGTAGCTGCGCAGGGTATATGTAAATGAAGAGCAACCGGGGCCATTGAGCGACGCTGCGGCAATGGCGTGAATAGCATCGGTCATCGCCGGACCGTTCACATCTGTTCGAGGCGCATAGTAGTTGAGGTCGTTGATGCCGTAGGACTGAGGCATGGAAAAAGCCAATGGATAAGTGAGCATCACCACGTCGGCCTGCTTGATCTGTTGGCCGGTATAACCCTGATGCTCAAGGTAGATGTTGCGGGCAGCATCTACCGGCATGGTCTTGATCAAGCCGGCAGCGATCTCCTTCCATTGCGGAGGCGCGGGCTTGCCGAGGATCTGAGCGACATTTGTTGCCACCTGTAATTCGAGCGCCGCTCCTGCATTGGTGTAGGCGTCATTGTCCGTGTCTGTAGCGTATTCGTCGGGAGTTTGAACCTGGTTGATGGAGTAGCCGCCGCCTGACGCGGGTGTCGCCTTGCCCGCCCAGAATTGGGCAACGGCTTCAATCACTGGCCATCCGCGCTCTGCGAGCCACTGCTTATCACCAGTTGCTTCGTAGTACTGCCACTGCGCAAGCGCTACGTCAGACTGAAGGTGAAGCTGTTGCGTGCAACTCTTGTTGGGATCCGCGATTACCTTGCCTTGTGCATCCGTGACGGCGCCATAGCACTCATCTCCCATATCGCCTGCAATAGCGCTGGTCCAGGGATAAAGCGCACCCTGGTAGCCATTGTTGCTGGCATTCTTTCGCGCAGCTGGAAGAGTGTTGGAGCGATAGTCGACGAGGACCTTCGCCAACTGCGGTTGCTGCGCAAGCAGCGCCGGAAACATCCAAGTGTCTGCGTCCCAGAAAACTGTTCCAGCGTAACCATCGCTTGAGAGACCCGACGGACCCAGGCTGCCGGGTGTAGTGGGATTGACGCTGGCATACATGGTGAACTGGCTGGCTCGAATGGCTTGCTGCATCGCGGGATCGCCGTCAACCTCGATGCCCGCCCTCCACATTTCATCCCACATCCCGCGATTCTCTTTTTCAAGTGCTGGCAGTCCGCGCTCGGCAGCCTGGCTGGATTCTTTCAGTGCATCCGACTCCGGCGATTGCGAATCACGGCCCGTAACGACCGCAACATATTTCACAAATGTGCAGGTCTTTCCCGCCTGCGCCTGATAGGTGACCTGCGCGGTCGCGGTTTGGGGAGAATGGGAATCTTCGTTGGATGGCTGGGTTGTACACGAACTTCGCAAAGTGGCGGCTTCGGCGACGAGGATGCCGGTTCCGATGGTCCTCGAGGTGACATGGGCTGTCTGCGACGTGAGATCGACTCCGCTGGTGACGGCGTCAAGACGACGCGCACCCGCTCCGTCGAGAATGCTGCTGACCGTCGCCTTCCCTGTCCGCAGATGCGTGAGCTTCAACTCCACAACAGCCACGTGGCTTCGCGCGCGATCGGTTAACACGCGATAAACGAATTGCGTCTTCCTATTACCAGGAGAGGTCCATGTTCCTGACGTGGTGACGATACCGGTGCTGAGATCCAGACTTTGACGATATGAGCTCACATTGGAATTGGAAGCCGTGGCCGCCGAATAGGTCCCGGACGAATCGCCGAAGGTAAGCGTGGACCATGTTGGGATCAGCGCGAGAGCCTGCTTAGGTTCTTTGTAAAAGGTTCCGTCAGCAGTTTTGGCAAACAAGCCAGCGGCGATAGAACTCGTGATTCGTTCCGTACCAAGTGGCCAGCCAATTTTGCCGAGGTCTCCGAGGTAGCCCATGCCGGCCGCCGGTATGCGAACACCGATGTAGCCGTTGCCAACGTATGCCTGTCGCTCGAAGGCATTGTCGAAGCGGTCAGTGGAGAGCAACCATCCGGGTGTGCTCTGCGCTGGGCGTGCCTTGGAGTGTGTCTGTGCGAGCGTAGGTAGGGAACATCCCGCCCATAGTAGTGCGAGTAAGAGTGGCATCCCACGAACGACGCCCAGCATCCGCCGTGATTCAATATCGCTTTGCATGGATTCAACCTATGGGCCGACTGTCCCGATGGAAGTGTATCAACATAAGCGACGCGCCATCTCATGTTTCGGCCGCCCACCGGACTGGCGACAAATGGACTGACAACCGTAAAACGTGTTCTGCCCGTTTAAGACATGGCGTTGCGCAGCGCACGCTCGACTCCCGCGAGCGTTCGTCTCACGTCGTCGGGCGACGTCTGCCAATTGGTGACGCTGATTCGCATGGCTCGACGACCTTTCCACGTGGTGCCGGAGAAGAACGAAGTGCCCTCGCGGGCAATTTCGGCAATCATGCGATCATTCCATTCATCGGATTCCCTGCCCTCGGGATCGAGAAAAGCGACCAGGCCCTGGTTGATGACAGGGCGGCAAAGCACTTCAACGTTTCTGAGCCGGGACAGACCGTCAACAATCTCACTGGCACAATCACAATTGCGTTCGACCATTTCCCGCACGCCTATGCGGCCCAATTCGCGCAGAGCCGCGTAGCTGGCGAAGCCGCGTGCGCGCCGCGAAAACTCAGGATTCCAATCCAGCGGGTCGCGCGCCTCGCTCTGATACGAGAGATAGTTGGCGTGGTAGCTCATTGATGCGCGATGGGCCTCTGGCACCGCTACGAACGCATATCCACAATCATAGGGAACATTCAACCACTTATGGCCATCGGTAGCCCAGGAATGAGCCTTCTCCATACCGCGCCACAAGTGTTCGTAGCGAGGGCTCGCTGCCGCCCACATGCCGAACGCGCCGTCCACATGCACCCACGCGTTATACCGGCGTGCGATTGGGATCAAAGCATCGAAGTCGTCGAAGCAGCCGGTGTTGACGTCGCCCGCCTGCAGCATCACCAGCGTGGGACGTCCTGCTGATTCTTTTAGTGCTGCCTCAAGCGCCGTGGGATCAAGGGCTCCCGACTGGTCGATGCGCAGTGTGGTTAGCGAGGCGTCTCCGAGGCCCAGCAATCTCAGTGTGCGATCGATGGTCGCGTGGCGCTCGCCACAGAACACCCGAATTGGAGGCGAGCCGGCCAGCCCTTGTTTTTCGACGTCCCATCCCTCTCTCCGCAAAAGCCATGAGCGCGCGGCAGCGAGACACGTTGTATGCGCCATCTGGCATCCAGTTACGAGGGCGAATGAAGTATGTGCGGGCAGATGGAACAGATCTTTCAGCCACTGACCTACGGCTTCTTCTACAACTGCAGCTGCTGGGCTTACCGCGTACATACCGGCGTTCTGATCCCACGTTGAGGTGAGCCAGTCTGCAGCCAGAGCAGAGGGGAGAGCGCCGCCAATCACCCAGGCATAGAAGCGCGCATTCACTGAGTTGTTGAGACCTCCGTCGAGGTCCCTCACAAGATCGTTGATTACCTGCGAGGCATCGAGCCCTTCAGCGTTCCATTCCGTGCAGGTGCGCGCCCGCAACTCACTGAGAGTGGCGGTGGGTCCAACGGGTCGATCATCCACGTTATTGAGGTAGGCGAGAGATTGTCGGAGTGCCAACTCCAGGACTGGCCCAAAATCCTTGCGCATGAGATCACCTCAACGAATCATAAACGCTGATGAGGCCTTCATCTGATTTAATGAAATGAATGACATCCCCAACTCTGCTCGTCCTGGCTGCGGGCATGGGCAGCCGTTACGGCGGGCTCAAGCAGATTGATCCGGTCGGACCGGGTGGGGCGACCATCATTGATTACTCGGTGTATGACGCGATTTGCGCGCGGCTTCGACCGACTGGTGTTTGTGATTCGCCGGGACATTGAGCAGATGTTCCGTGAAACCATCGGTAACCGCTTCGAGAAACGGATTGATGTGCGATATGTCTTTCAGGAACTGGATTGCTTGCCGTCGAACGTCGTGGCTCCCGCGCATCGAACGAAACCCTGGGGCACAGGCCAGGCCATCTTATTGGCGGCGGCGCCATTCATGAACCGTTTGGCGTGATCAATGCTGATGATTTTTATGGCGCGCAGTCTTTCAGCTTCTGGCGGCTCATTTGCAACCGGGGAATCAAAATTACGCGATGGTCGGTTTCGTGCTGCGCAACACATTGTCTGAGTTTGGACAGCGTCGCGCGCGGAGTTTGCCAGTTGGCCGGTGACCTGTTGGAAGGCGTATGTGAGATCGTCGGAAGAAAAATGAGCGAGCGGAGTTATAGAAACGTGGACCGCAGGCCCGGTGACTAAGTTGAGTGGTGACGAAATTGTTTCGATGAACATGTGGGGTTTCAATCCGACCATTTTCGATTCGCTTCGAGAAGTCATTGAGGATTTCTTAGGCCGACATGGATGAGAGATGAGGCGGAAAGTTACATACCCAGCATGGTAATCACCTGATCCGCAGCGGTGAAAAGCGGGTGAAGGTCTTGCCTACGCAGGGTTCGTGGTACGGGGTTACCTACCGTGAAGACCGTGCTTTGGTGGCCGAAGGCATCCGCCAGCTGGTCCATGGCGAATATCCCGAAAGGCTCTGGCAATGAATACGAATTTGAAACATGACGTTCGCGCGGTCGCGGGACAATTTCAGATTTATGGTGGGTTTGTCAGCCGGAACCTTACGGCAGCGGCCACATCAACGACACTTATTGCGTCGTCTTTGACCAGTCCGGCACGCGGGTCCGCTACATTTTCCAGCGCATCAACCACAATATTTTCAAGAAACCGGTTTTGCTGATGGAAAACATCCAGCGCGTCACGAGCCATCTGGCCGCGAAGATGGCGGGCGAACGTGATTTCAGCCGGCGCGTGCTGACGTTGACCCCGGCGCGGAACGGCCTTTATTATCATCACGATGAGCAGGGGAATTATTGGCGCGCCTATTTGTTCATTGAGCAAGCACGCACATTTGACGCCGTCGAATCTCCCAGTCAGGCGTTCGAAGCCGCCAAGGCTTACGGACGTTTTCAAAAACTGCTGGCCGACCTTCCCGCGCCGCGACTGCATGACACCATCCCGGATTTTCATCACACGCCAAAACGCTTTGCCGCGTTGGTGAAAGCCATTGAAAATGACGCCGAACCGTGCCGGGCTTGCAAAAGCAGAAATTGATTTCGCGCTGAAACGCGCGTCCATCACGGACGTTCTGATCAATGCAAAACTGCCGGAACGTGTCACCCACAACGATACCAAATTTAACAACATCATGCTCGACGACGCGACGGGTGAAGGCATTTGCGTGGTGGATCTGGACACGCTGATGCCCGGACTGACCCTTTACGACTTTGGCGACATGGTGCGCACGACCACCAGTCCGGCGAAGGAAGACGAACTCGACCTGGCGCGGGTGAAGATGCAGTTTCCGATGTTCGAGGCCTTGGTGCGCGGCTATTTCACGTCGGCGGGCGATTTCCTGACGTCGGCAGAAAAGAAGCTGCTCGCGTTCTCCGGGAAACTGATCACGTTCGAAATCGGCATCCGTTTCCTGACAGATTTTCTCGGCGGCGATACTTATTTCAAAGTGCATCGCAACGGGCACAACCTTGACCGTTGTCGCACCCAGTTTAAATTGGTCGAATCCATCGAAGATCAGGAAGTGCGAATGGACCGACTGATCCGTTCACTGTGCGAGTGAATCAGGGGTTTTCTTGCGGCAGCAGCGCACAGACGCGACAATCTACCGCGCAGTGGCACGCATCTTAAGACCAATTCGCCGATTGCTCCTAAGTTCCCTGAGCACAGAGGGGTAAGTCATTCCTGGGCATTCACCTCTGCGGCATCCCTTGACAAGCGATAGTCGAATGTCTACCATCGCTCAATTGAGGGTAGAATGTCTTCCATGGCAAAAAGACGCAACGGGCGACTCTTCTGCAGGGCACGCTGGACATGCTCATCCTGCGAACGCTTCTTTACGGGGCAGCCCATGGCCACCAGATCGGCAAGCACATTCAGCGAACCACAAATGATTTTCTGCAGATGCAGCACGGGTCTCTCTATCCCGCTCTGCATCGACTGGAGAAACGAGGCTGGGTCGTGTCGAAGTGGGAGACGGCCCCGGACCGCAATCGGGAGTTCAAGTACTACCGGTTGACGGAGAAAGGCAGGAAGCAGCTTGTGGTCGAAGAATCGCAGTGGAAGCAGATGGCCGAAGCGGTGGCGCGTGTGATGTGGCCTGCGGCCGAGGAGAGCTGAGATGCAATGGTGGCAGATCAAGAAACGGGATGCGGACCTTGAGCGCGAACTGCGTTCCGACCTCGAATTGGAAGAAGAAGAGCAGCGGAGAACGGCCTGCCCCCGGAAGAAGCCCGCTACGCCGCGCGATGCGCGCATTCGGCAATCCCACTCTGATTCGCGAGCAAACCCGCGTGGTGTGGTCGAACTGGATCGAATCCCCAGCACGTGATCTGCGTTACAGCCTGCGCACCCTGTGGCGCACTCCCGGCTTCTCGCTGACCGCCGTCGTAGTCATGGCACTCAGCATCGGAGCCAATGTTGCATTGTTTACGGTCGTTCGTAGTGTTCTGCTCAAACCACTTCCTTTCGTGACCCAGATCGGCTGGCTTTGATCTATGAGGCCGACCAAGATCGGCCACATCACATGCCTTGGCTACCGGTGGATGCGGGTAGTTTCTGGGAGTGGCAGCGGTCGGCTCAGTCCCTTGCGCAGATGGCGTTCGTTTCGCCATTTCAGGGTTATAACGTTTCTGGCGAAGGCGGGAAGCTGCCGGAGGTGATGATTCGCGGCATGGTGCTCGCACAATTTCTTTTCTCTGCTTGGCGTGCAGCCGATGTTGGGACGAGGGTTTACAGCTGACGACGACAGGCCTGGCGCACCTCGACGATGATTTCCGCCAGCTTCTGGAAGCGGCGATATGCCTCCGACCCAGCCATTGTGGGCAAGACAATCTGGCTTGATGCGAAACCCTATACGATCATTGGCGTGTTGCCCTACACGTTTGTTTACTCCGGTGCGTTTGGTGGCAACACCGTGCGGATATGGACTCCGGTCCGACATGAGGCATCGGCGGAACTCTTGAAAGCGTATGGCGATCACGAATTCCAGGTCGTGGCAAGGCTCGCTCCTGGCGTGACGCTGGCCACTCTCGACGCTCGGCTCGACGCGCTGCAGAAACAGATCAAGTAAGCTCATTCAGGACCCGCGGTACACCCCGGGACGATGGGTAGGACCATGCTGGATGATGCAGTGCAGGACTACAAGACGCCGCTGTACGCCCTGTTCGGGGCGACTGTCTGCGTGCTGCTTATCGCCTGTATGAATGTTGCAGGACTTCTCGTCGCACGCGCCGCATCGCGCAGTAAGGAGTTGGCGGTTCGCGCTGCACTTGGAGGCGGACGGATGCGCCTGATGCGGGAACGGTTGATTGAGAGCTTGCTGTTATCAACGGCGGGCGGTGCGCTCGGCCTGCTGATGGGGTGGGGCGCGCTGGAATGGCTCATCCTGCACGCTACGATATGAATCGCGTGGAGGCCATTCGATTCGACGGCGTTGTGGCCGGATTTACGGCGGGCATCATCGTTCTTTGTGCCCTGTTCTCTGCTGTTCTCTCCATCAGTGCAGGTTCCAGGGATGTGCTCGCCGAACTGCAGGAGGGATCACGCTCGCACAGCAGCGGGACCGGTCGCGCGATGCTGCGGCGCGTTCTCTTAGTGGTCGAAGTAGGCCTGACGGTGGTGCTGCTGGTCGGCGCCGGACTGCTGCTGAAGAGCTTCGAGCGGCTGCGGTCGTCGGATATCGGCGTGCCGGTCGACAACGTTCTTACGATGCGGTTGGGCTGCCGAATGCCCGCTACAACGAACCCGATCAAGAAGGTTGCATTCTTCGAGCAACTCATCGCAGGAGTTCGCGCGTTGCCGGGCGTTCCGGCAGCGGGACTCGTGAGCGCCGCGCCCGGCGAGGGCTGGAATGGCGACACCCTGTTCAGCATCGTGGAGCACCCGCCGCTCGCTGAAGGGCCAGGGATTGGACTTCATGCTGCGCGGCGCCGACCCTGGCTATTTTTCGGCAATCGGTCTTCCGCTTCTTCAAGGACGTATCTTCCGGCAAGATGAGCGACTGGAGCGCGCCAACGTTGTACTGATCAGTCGCGGGGCAGCGCAGCAATACTTTCCCGGCGAAGATCCCGTCGGCAAGCACATCAAGGAGATCGGCGGCAACTGGGTCTGGGAGGTGATTGGTCTGGTCGGCGACATGCGATGGCACTCGCCGAGTCACCGTTGCCCACCCTGTACTGGCCGATCTACGGTAACGGATACACCTTCGCCACGGTCGTGATGCGCGCACCGCACGAGGTCGAGTCGCTGGCAGTTCCGGTTCAGAAGATCGTCGGGCGGCTCGACCCGGACCTTCCGGTGTCGAGCGTGATGACGTTGCGAGAGGCGATTGGCAAGTCCACGGTAGACTCGGAATTCGATTCGATCCTGGTGCTGGCGTTTGCGGTGATCGCGCTGGTGCTGGCCGCAGCGGGACTTTATGGCGTGCTCGCTTACCTGGTTACACAGCGCACCGGCGAGATCGGCATCCGCATCGCGCTCGGCGCGCAGCGCACGGAGCTGCTCCGCCTGGTGCTGTTCGATGGGCTGCAACCGGCGCTCGTGGGACTGCTGATTGGCTTGCCGGCAAGCGCAGCTGTAGTGCGCCTCATCCGCAGCATGCTTTACGAGACCCAACCACTGGATCCGGCGGTGTTTACGGCTGTCGGCGGAGTGCTGCTTGTGGTTGCGGTTGTTGCGTGCCTCGGTCCGGCATGGCGGGCGTCCCGACTCGATCCAATGACTGCACTAAAAATGGAGTGATGGAACTGGGCAAATTGGCCAACTGCCAATAGCTCAAAATCAACTCAGATTTGGAAAGGCTTTCGGTGAAAAACGCGGTGTCGATGAGCCTTCCACAATAGAAATGAAAGTCCGAACCAAACAATCGTCGCGACGACAACAGAGCAATACGCGTTATACCTGGGCAAACCAATCCAAAGACTCAGAGCGAATGCCACGAGCCCGACAGATCCGAGGGCCGCTCCGAGAGCGTCGATGCTCGCCGCGAGCCGACCGCGCTTCGTCCCATTGAAGCCATGCGCCGCTTTACGTCTCTTCTCATGATCTTCAATGAGGCTGACGCCGGCGGGAAAGATGGCCGGAAAAGCGAGAAATAGCCCTCCTATTCCCGGGCCATAACGCTTCGCAATCACTCCAGCCACCACTGTGCAGATGCCGCCAAAGAGAAATCTAATGACATATTGGTGAGTCTGAGTCCGTCGCAACGAAGAAAACTCCATCTTTATCATGTCAGAAAGGCCTTCCCCACCAACGGAACAATCCAAGCGATACTGCAAACCAGACTGGCATCAGAAAGATCGTTGTCGGCAGTGCGGCGGTTTTGTATCGGGCCAATACGCGTGAGACTGAGATGGCATAGAACAAAAATGCGATCGCGCCGAAGATCATTGAGTAGGCCTCAGTCGCTGCGTATTGTTCGCCCTGCGTCGAGATGGTGAGCCCCACCGTAGCCAGAGCGATGGAAGGAGCAGCGCCAAATAACCCCGCAAAGCTCTTCGGGCGCAGAACGTCTCCGATTACCGCAAACAAGCTAACTACGGTCCCGCCAATTAGGAATCTAATAACAAATTCTCCCATCGACTGGCCTCTGACACTCCGATTTGCTTTATCGATTTTCCAAGGATCTATCCATCTAACCATTTGGTTGCCACGTGCGGAAACCGGGTTGTGTACTGACAGAATCTCGTTAAACCATAAAAACCGTCGGCTCACGACAGATAACGGCACACGTCTAAGCTCACAGACCAAACGGAAATAATCGCATCTAGGGACCGCTCGTTTACTTGCGGGACAGGCTGTGCCCAACTCCTGCCGGAAAAAACACGAGACGTTTTTGACTGACCTTGTTAGTATCCAAGGACTGCAAACCACAATTTAGGAGAGCCACTCATTGAGCAAGTTCAAGGGGTACAAGCGTAGTGTTGCCCTGGCGTGCATCGCATTGGGGTTAGCGTCTGGAAAAGTAGTTCTCTCTCAAACCAGGATTCCCAATGCCGTAAGCACCCAGGAACGGGTGACTGTCAAAGGGACTTCCCCCAACCTTCTATTAGCCAAGAGTAAAGATACGGGTCGCATCTCGAGTAATAAAGATCTTGGCCGCATGGTGCTCTTGCTTGCTCCTACCGCAGAGCAAGAAGCAGCCGCTGCCCAATTAGTAGCGGATCAGAATGACGCTTCTTCCGCTAACTACCATAAGTGGATCACTCCGGCGGAATTCGGCTCGCAGTTCGGCGTCGCCGATGAAGACACAGCGCAGGTAAGTCAATGGCTGGTGAGTCAGGGACTGACGGTGCATGCAATTTCGAACAGTCGTCGATATATCGTTTTCAGCGGCAACGTCTCGCAGGTGGAGAATGCATTTTCAACACAGATGCACTCCTATATCTACAACGATAAGTCCTTCATCTCGAACTCGACGGACATCCAGATCCCCTCTGCGCTGCGTCAAGTGGTCAAGGGCGTGGTGCGCTTGCATAGCGATCCAAGTGCTCCTTCGGTGGTGCTAGGTAAGAAAGTTCCTTTCCAAAAGAAGAACGGCCAGTTCACCTTTGGAGACGGCACTCATTACATGGCTCCGGCCGACTTCGCCAAAATCTATAACGTGCAGCCACTCTATGATGCGGGTATCGATGGCACCGGGCAGACAATCGCGATAGTAGGGCGCAGCAATATCGACGTTCAGAACGTGCGCGACTTCCGGACCAATTTAGGCTTGCCGGCGAATGACCCTGAAGTGATTGTGAATGGCGATGATCCGGGACAGACGCAGGATATGGTTGAGGCTATGCTCGACGTAACCTGGTCTGGCGCCGTGGCTCCACAAGCGCACATCAAGTTCGTTGTTTCGCAGAGCAATTTCACGGATGGCGTGGATGTCTCTGCCGAATACATCGTGGACAACAACATTGCTCCGGTTATGAGCACAAGCTATGGCCAGTGCGAAGCGAATCTCGGTCCGGTTGAAAATGCTTTCTACAATTCGCTTTGGCAACAGGCAGCAGCGGAGGGCATTACATCTTTCGTGTCCTCTGGCGACAATGGCGGCGCAGGTTGCGACGCGCCAGGCGGTGGCTATTACTCCAGCGGAACCTTCGGTGTGAACGGTATCGGATCAACCCCGTACAACGTCGCGGTGGGTGGTACGCAGTTTGATGAGGGCAGCGATCCGAGCAAATACTGGAGCGAAACCACCGATCCCACTACGGGACAATCGGTGCTTGGATACATTCCGGAAATTGTTTGGAACGAGAGTAGCAACGATCCGAACTACGTTTCCCTTTATGCCGGAAGCGGCGGTGTAAGCAGCATCTACAAGAAGCCTACATGGCAAAATGCAGCGGGCGTTCCGAATGATGGAATGCGCGACATTCCTGATATCTCTTTCAGCGCCGCATTGCACGATGGCTACCTGATTTGCCTGTTCTCCTCCTGCAGCTACGGCAATTATTTCTACAGCGCCGGCGGCACATCGGTCTCAAGCCCGGCGGCCGCAGGTATGATGGCACTCGTCAATCAGAAGATGGGCGGCGCGCCACAAGGAATGGCCAACTATGTCTTCTACAAACTGGCCAATGTTCCCGGCGTTTATCACGATACTATCCACGGCAACAACAAAGTTCCTGGTCCGAACGCGCAGTTTACGGTCGGCTACGATGCAACACCCGGCTATGACCTGGCAACGGGTCTGGGCTCAATGGACGTGAATGCACTTGTAAACAATTGGCAGGCCGCTTCCAGCGGTTCGAATTCGCTGGTTACTCTGAAATTGAAGAACGGACAAGGCTCGACGGTCGTTCATGGCACGCCGATTGGATTTCGCGCGAAAGTAGGTTGCAGTGGTACGGCGTCTTGTGCGACTGCGGCGACGGGCGCTGTCTCTCTTTCCGCTTCATCCGCAAGCGCTCCGACGGTTGCGGTTGGATCCGGATCACTCACTCCGTCTACATCGGGAAGTATTGTCGATATCTTCAGTCCCTCGGTGCCTGGCGGAAACTACACAGTTACCGCACGGTATAGCGGCGACGGCAAATACAATCCGAGCACCTCTACCTCAATTCCGGTGCTGGTAACTCCTGAAAGCAGCCAGACCTTTGTTGGCTCGCTTGGTGGAGGCTACATCGTGAATGCACCTATCACCTTGCAGTATGGCCTGCATTGGCAGGTAGCAATTGCGGTGGCAGGTAAGTCCGGCCAAGGTTATCCGAGCGGACAGATGACGCTGACTGCCGATGGACAACCAATTCAGACGGGGTCGTACGATCCGGGAACGGGTAATGTAACCCCGACCTTGCTTACCTTGAACTATGGCGAAAAGGCTGCCATGGAACAAGGCGTTCCGGCCACCAGCCAATCCAGTACCGTATCCTATGTGTTGCCCTCTGAAGCGCTTGGCGCGGGCACGCACACGCTGGTCGCTACCTATCCAGGAGATCCAAGTTTTGCCCCAAGCAGCGGCGCATACAGCTACAACGTAACGCAGGCGCAGGGAATGATTCAGGACTTCTTTAATCAGGGCTCTATTGTTGCGAAGACCCCAGTGAAGTTCATTGCCCAGATTGGGTTCGACAACAACGGATGGGCACCATACGGGGGAACGGCGACCCTGACAGACATAACCGGACCTACTCCGATTGTGCTTGGTACGGCGCCGGTGGACAGCCAGAAATATGGCGGGTACTGGGAGTTACCGGTCACCGTCAAGACACCAGGAACACACGTTCTGCAGCTCAAATTTACGGGCGACAAGAATGTGAAGGGAGCGGTGGGGACTTACAATGTACCGTTCGCAGGAACCAGCGATTCTTACCTAGCTGTTAGCACCGACGTTGCCAATTCTTTCGCGGGACAACCTGTCACGATCACGGCGAATGTGAGTTCGGATGTGAGCCTGTTCACGCCGAAAGGAAACGTGACATTCCTCAACGGAACGACGCTAATCGGTACTGCCCCGCTGGATGCTACGGGTAACGCAGTACTGGTCACCAAGGCTTTGCCTGCAGGAATCAACAATATTTCTGCCAGCTATGCCGGTGACAGTATTTTGAATCCGTCCACCTCGGGACCGGTCACTGAGACAGTGTCTGACTATCTTGTTCAGTCTCTTCCCACAACATTAACTGTCAGGGATGGAGATTCCGCTAACGCCACCCTAAACCTGATTCCCATTGGCGGCTTTGCGCAGGTGGTCAACATCACCTGTGCCAATCTGCCAGCGACGATCAACTGCAAGTTCACTCCGGCAACGATCCCGCTGGATGGTACAAACCCCGGCACGGCGACCCTGGTGATTAACACCAAGGGCTTCAACTCAAGCGAGTTGAAGAAGACTGGTCTGTGGGCGATCCCATCTGGAGCGGCTTTGGCGGGACTGCTCTTTCTTCCACTCGGCAGACGCAGGAAGTTACAAGGCATCGTGGCTGCGCTGGCTCTGATGATTGCGGCGGTTGGCGGCATTGGTTGCGGTAGCTCAACGACCGACTCACTGACTAACAGCAACAAGAGCAAGAATGTAGGCACATATAACGTCCACGTAACAACAACGAGCGTGAACGGGACCACTCCAAAGACGACGGTCATTGTTCTGAACGTTACGAAGTAAGGCTAAGACTGAACTCCCTGCGGGCGTTGCCGAGTGGCAGCGCCCATTTTCTTGCGTCGAATCTGTCAGCCGTGGGCACCGGCCCGCGATGAAACTAATACTTTGGGATGGATGGATCGACTGTATCTGACCAGCGGAGGATGCCTCCGGCTAGATTACTTACGTTTTGGAAGCCGGTTTGACGGAGGAACTCTACGGCTTTCGCGCTGCGAACGCCACTTCTGCAGTAGACGACGATGTTCCGGCTGGAATCCAGTTCGTTGACGCGACTGGGAAGGTCGCCTACCGGAATGAGGTACCCATTCAGATTGCAGATCTGATACTCGTGAGGCTCGCGCACGTCGAGCACGAATATGTCTTCGCCGGCATCGAGCCTGCGTTTTAATTCTTGCGGCTGCATCTCAGGAACGGCGGTCGCAGCTACCACTTCTTCTCCTCGTATACCGCAGAACTGTTTGTAGTCGATGAGTTGCGTGACCGTTGGGTTGACGCCGCAGACGGGACAATCAGGGTCCTTGCGCACTTTCAGTTCGCGATAGCGCGCAGCCAGAGCATCCACCAGCAGAAGGCGTCCAATCAAGGGCTCTCCCACACCGAGGATGAGTTTGATGACCTCAGTAGCCTGGATGATGCCTAACATTCCCGGTAGCACGCCCAGCACTCCGCCCTCGGCACATGACGGAACAAGCCCGGGTGGAGGCGGTTCCGGATAGAGACAGCGATAACACGGTCCGCTCTTCGTAGCGAAGATAGTAGCCTGGCCTTCAAAGCGAAAGATGGACGCATACACATTGGGCTTGCCGGAGAGAACGCAGGCATCGTTGACCAGGTACCTGGTAGCGAAGTTGTCCGTGCCGTCGGCAATAATGTCGAAGTCCTTCATGATCCCGAGAGCATTCGCGCTGGTGAGCATCGCCTCAAACCGGACGATGTTGACGAACGGGTTGATGGCGGCGACTTTCTCAGCAGCAGAATCAATCTTGCGTCTCCCGACGTCTGCGGTAGAGTGGATGATTTGCCGTTGCAGGTTGGTGTAGTCCACGACGTCGAAGTCCACTAGGCCGATAGTTCCCACGCCCGCGGCGGCGAGGTACAGGACCATCGGCGAGCCGAGCCCGCCAGTGCCGACGCATAGGACACGCGCTGCTTTGAGCTTCTGCTGCCCCGCCATGCCCACCTCCGGCATGATGAGGTGACGGGAGTAGCGCAGAATCTCGTCGTTGCTAAGGGTGCCTTCATTCAACGTTGTTGGGGTGGTAGCCATAGCCAGTCTCCAGTAGATTACAGCGCGCTTCGAACTACGACTTGAGAATTAGATGATCTGAAATGTCCGAGGACTCCTCGGGCATCCGCCAGCAACGGAGGGCACGATGGTAAGAGTATCTGTGTCTTTCACTGGCGTAGCTTCCTTGGAAAGGTAACGGATGTCCTCATCGTTCAGGTAGACATTGACGAAGGAGCGAAGTTTTCCGTCGTCGGAAAGCAAATGCTTGCGCAAGTCTGGATTTTTTTCAATCAGGCTGCTGAGCGCCTCACCTACGGACTGGGCGGACACCTCGACGATCGCTTGCTTGCCCGTATATGCGCGCAGCGGAGTTGGAATCAGAACCTTCATAGTTGTGTTTAACCTTTCTTTTCATCTCTGGATTCGACAGAGCGGTTAGTGGCGTCCACCTGAATTTCTTCATCTTCAAAATGCTTTTTATCTTCATGCCCTAGCAGGAGAAATGAGTTGGTAAGCACAGCCTTTCCACTCTCGACACTGGTGATGACGTAGGAACACCCAACCCAGTGGGCATCCGCGAGATCAGTCGCGGACCAACGGGCGGGTTGGTCCGGATGCGAGTGATAAAAACCGACGATATCCTGACCCGCGAGTTGCGACTCACGCTGAATGCGGATGAGATCGCGGGGATCGATGTTGTAGCGGTTCTGGGGCGAGTCCGTGCGGGTGTTGCGGCAGCGTACCACGGCGAGCACACCCTTCGATCCGGCGTCGCCAACCTTTCCGACAAGTACACCGCAACACTCGTGCGGATAAGTCTCTTCTCCGTGCTGCCGGAGTTCGTCGAAGTGAGACTTACTTAGCTTCAATGGCATCGTCGCATCCTATCGCGCTCAGTTGACGGGGTGTCAGTCCAGAATCGCTCACTGAGGTACTTATCGCCAGAGTCGGCGAAAATAGTCACGACAACGGAGCCGGGCTTGGCAGATTTTGCCACCTCGATGGATCCTACCAGCGCAGCGGCACCTGAAACTCCGACCAACAATCCTTCTTCGCGAGCAAGTCGCCGTGTCATTTCATGGGCATCCTCCGTGCTGATTTCCATTTCGTTGTCGGCAACGGATGGATCATAAATCCTCGGCACAATGGACGTCGCCATGTATTTGGCGCCTTCAATTCCATGGAAGGGCGAATCGGGCTGAACAGAGGTGCACAGGATTCGCGGGTTCAGTTCCTTCAATCGCCGAGCGGTTCCCACAAAGGTTCCGCTGGTCCCCAGGGTCGCGACAAAGTGTGTCACCTGCCCTTCCGTCTGCCGCCAGATTTCGTCGGCAGTCCCTTGGAAGTAGTGGGCTCGCCAGTTGGCTTCATTGGAATATTGATCAGCGTAGAAATATTTTTCCGGGTAGCGTTGGTGGAGTTCGCGCGCCACGACGATAGCCCCGTCCGATCCTTCGGAGGGATCTGTGTAGATGATGTTTGCACCATAAGCGTCGAGAATACCCTTGCGTTCGGGCGAGACGTTCGATGGCATACACAGCGTGAGGGGAAACCCATGAACGGCGCTCAGCATGGCATAGGCGATTCCGGTATTGCCACTGGTTGAATCCAGCAGCATCTTGCCGGGCGGAAGAGAACCAGTGCGCAATGCTTCCGCGAGAATTCTGGCAGCCGCGCGATCTTTTACCGAACCGCCGGGATTGTGCCACTCCGCCTTCGCCAGTATCTGCACTTCGTCGAACCGCGCACTTACGCGATGGAAACGCAGCAGAGGTGTGTTGCCGATACGGTCCTTGGCAGTCTGGCCTGGAGTGCGGGCTACTTGTGAAACGCTCACGGGATTCCTATTCGCACTTCGGATACTGATCTCTCCATTTTTGTGCCAGCCCATCCGAATAATTAGGCTTGGCGGCACAGCGTGCTGGCTTGGAACCTGCTGCTGAGTGGGACGTGGTCAGGAAGTCACGGGATGCTTCAACAACAACAGCCTGGTAGGCTTTTGGCGTACAGCGGATAGGACTCTGCAGGCGAGGAGTTGAGGCGCGTAGTTTTCGATTCGCTCGTCATCGGCTCAGCACCGGGTGCGGGAGGGTTGCCCGCAAATCTCGATCACATACCATACATTACTTCCACGAAAGCATTGCTGACAAATACCGTCCTGGCTCGGGAAGTTGTTCTCGAACCGTCCATGCAAGTGCCGTTCGGGATGTGGATCAACCAGTAGTTGCCGGCTAGGCGGAAAGACCTCGAACCTGGATGGCACTCGGATCTTTTTCTCCACCAACCAATCCCGGTCAGTCGCTCATCAGGAAAATAAGCGGGCGTACGTCCCCCTCCGGTGTCGAATCCCAATACCGCAGAAGGATGGTGTAGACCATAAGCCCAGTCTCACCTTCGCCGAACAAAATGTAACGCAGTGCTTGCGTCATCAGATCGCGCCGCGTAAGCCCGATGAAGACCGATATTGGGTCGATGCACTCGCTGACGAACGCAATCGAGTTGGCGATGGCAATCGCGCCATAAACCTCCGCGAAATAGTCGTTGCCCTCTTTCCTGATCATCGCCTCGAGCGGCGCCGAAAACTCGCTGCGGTTGTCAAGCAGATTTACATGGAGGAACAGGAATGGTCCTCGCACGTTATAGTATTTCGCGATCTCTTCTCTCTTCTTGTTTCGTGCATCGGCCGAGGAGCTCTTCATGGGAACGAGGTGAACCTTTTTCCCCCGAAGTTCCGGTCCCATCTGCCAACTCTCGATGTCAGCGAACCAGCCCTCGGAGATGCGAAGCTCCATAGAACGCAACGAGCGACTCAGCCCACTCGCCAGCATCAGGAGCAATGTGAAGATCGCGCCGATAATCAGCCCGTCCGGGCGCTCCAGGCAGTTATCGGCAAGCGTGTAGGCAAACACCAGGCACAGTATCCCGGAGTAAGTTGCGATCAACCAACGTCGCTCGCGCCACAACGCAAGTGTCGCTGCGAAGGCGGCCGACAAGATGAGCACTAGAACGCCGGTCGCGTAGGCGCCGCTCTGGGCTTCGACACTCGCGTGGAAGACCAGTGTAATTACAACGTTGATGGCGAGCAGCACGAGCACAAGCGGGCGGGAGAGAGATGCCCAGCGCGGCGCCATGCCAAAGCGCGGCAAGTAGCGCGGAATCAGGTGCAAAAGTCCTGCCATCGCCGACGCACCGGCGAGCCCGAGGATCAGAATCGTCGAGAGATCGTAGACAGTTCCGAAACCTTCTCCGATATATTTGTGCGCCAGAAATGCAATGGCTCTTCCGCTGGCTTTACCGCCGATCTTGTAGTCCTCCGGAGCAATGAGCAGGGTTGTCACGAAGCTCGACAGGATCAGCATCACGCTCATGATCGAAGCCGCGGTCGCCAGCAGCTTCCGGGTGTTGCGGATTCTCCCCCTGGGCCGTCCTCCGAGGCGCGGGTTGTAACCACGGTCCGCCTCTCCCCCATCGATCAATGGCATGACTGAGACGCCGGTCTCAAATCCACTCAGGCCGAGGGCGAGCTTTGGAAAGACCAGGATCGCGCCCACGATCACCAGCGACAGATCACCCTTCGCAGCCAATATCGAGTGCCAGTCTGTGAGCAGGGTTGGGTGTCTCATTACCTCCCACGTCCCGCGCCCGAGCACGACCAGGTTCAGAGCGAGGTACGGGACGGCGGCAAAGGTCGCGAGTCCGATTGCCTCTTTGAAGCCCCTCAGAAAGAGCACGGCGAGCAAAGTAAGGATGGCCAGCGTGAGGAGAACCTGGTGATCGCCGAGGTATCCGTGCAGGAAAGGGTTTTCAACCGCATGCTTCGCGGCATCGGCGGCCGACAGCGTCATGGTGATAACAAAATCCGTGGCCGCGAAGCCGAGCAGGACGAGCACCAGCGCTTTGCCCTTCCACCCCGTAAGCAGGTTTTCGAGCATGGCAATCGAGCCCTGCCCGGCGAAGCTTCGTCCAGCGACTTGGACGTACACGGGCAGTGCACCGAGCATCGTGACGAGAACAAGAATCAGGGTCGCAAGCGGCGCCACCACACCTGCTGCCAGCAGTGCAATGCCGGGCTGATACCCGAGGGTGGAGAAGTAGTCCACTCCCGTCAACCAGATAACCTTCCACCATGGATGGGTCGGGGTCTCGCTACCGGTGTGATCGTCCAGAGACTCGCCGCGCGCGAGCCATCTACCTATGACGGACTTGTATTCGAGAGTCGGCTGAGGGAGTTGCTCCCGGAAAGGTAACCGCTGAGGCATTCGGGGTTCGCGCGATGCCGCGGGAGACTCTGGCTCCCGCGAACCAGTTTTCTGCTCTTCGCGGATTCCTGGCGTCTTCGTCATCACCGTGCTCCTCGGTGAACATCGATGTCGGAAGGGGCTTTTCGAGTTGATGATTTGCCCACTCCGAGTAGGCAAATTCTCGCTTCCTACAGCATCGTAATGGGCCCGTGCTTCGGCTCATGCCCTCGTTCGCTTTGTCCAAATCACGTTTGGATCAATCCCGGGAGAGTCCGGGGCAAGGTCAGAGGGCATCGAGTCACTAACGCCAGGCCGAGAGGATACGCCAATCTCTCTTAGCGTTTTTCAGCCACAAGTATAAGCCCGAATAGTGCGCGATCTAGGCGGTTTCAGCAGGGCTGTGCCTGACCTCATCGAACGCCATGAAAAGTACAGCGACGAGGGCCAGCACCATCCCCGCCAAATTGTACTTGTCGGGAATCTGTCTGTAGATAAGCAACGAGACAACGATGGTGACCAAGGGAAACAAGCCATTCACCATGGGCACGACCACGATTGCTTTCCCAAATCGAATAGCATAGACAAACAACAGGCAGCCGACGGCGTTAAGCGATTGGATCAAGAAAGTGAGTCCGAAACCGATGCCTGAGCCGGCGTGGATGCCGGGGCCGATTAGCAGGGCCAACGGGCTCAACGCGAGTCCGGTTGCCGTCATGTAGACGAAGAGTTCCTCGGCGCTCATTGCATTGGCCGACGCCTTCATGAAATAGGCCTGCAAACCCCACATCAAAAAGATGGCGATTGTCCCCACCAGCCAGAAACTTCCGTGGACGGGACTGTTGGATGGTTCTTGCAACGAGACGAGGAAAATTGCAGGCAGTGAGAGCAGAATTCCGCAGAACGCCAATGGATAGGTGCGCTCGCGCAAGAGAGCCCAGGAGAGCACAACCGTGACCGCGGGAGACAGGCATACGATCGGAAAAATCAGATACGCAGGCCCCTGCTCCAAAACCCGAAACAACAGGAGTTGCCCTGCAGCACCCGAAAATCCCACCGCGCAGCCATAAAGGACCGAGCGTCGTGACCTAGTCAGTTTCCAATTGATTTTGCGCAACGCAAGCACACAGACAGGAATCATCGTCAACGACCAGACGACATATCCGAGGGTAGGTGGGAAAGTTGGGTTAAGCCGCTTCTCCGGAATTTCGGTGAGCGCTCCCCACAGTCCCCACAACGCTGGCACAGCGATGGACAGCAGTAGCCATTTGGGCAATCTCATCGGTCAAGGCCCCGCTCGCTTGCGATTTGTTCTGTCGCGCGAATCAAACCGCCTTCATCTTCGACAATGTAGGAGCAGAGCCGGAACGAGTCGGGGTCTACGCCACGCACTGCAGCCAGCCTTTCGGCGGCAATCTGGATAGGAATAATGTCGATCACGAACTGCCATCGAGCGGGAATCGCGGGCAGGCACAGGACACAGTCGCCGACGCTTGCCTCGAGTTGCTGCCCGATCACGAGCACACGTGCGCCAAGCCTCCTCAGGTCGCAAGCGAGACTGAGGTCTTGCGTGCGCATGCGCAGCGCATCGATCCAAATGCCGACTCGTAGCCCTTTCCTGACAATCTCCTGCGGGCCATGACGGAATCCACCTGCAGTCAGTGCGCTTGCAGGCTGCTTAGCCGCTTCTTCCCAAAGGAGCCTTGCCTCATGACAACTTGCAAGGCTGGCTCCACGAGCCAGGAAATAGGTGGATTCGTTCCCCTCTCCCAGCCAATCGGATTTTTCGATGATTTCGCACCACTTGGGAATCGCAGCCGCAGCATCTGTCAGAGATTGCAACAGCTCCGCCTTAATCTGCTGAGCCGAGTGGCCTGAGGTTTCCAAGGCCAGTAAAACACCGGCAAGTGCGATTGCACTGTAGGTCGAGATTGAAACCGCATGATCGAAGTCCGTGCTCGTGTTTAGAACAATGTCTGAACCTTGAGCTAGGGGGCTGTCAGGCTGGTTGGTGATCGAAATAATCGTGGCGGACTGCGCGCGGCACTTTTGAACCAGTTGCACAATCTCCGTGCTTTTCCCGCTGCGCGACAGCAACACAACGGTCGCATCCTGTGGGATTCCGCCGAAGTGCAGCAACTCGGATGCATCGATCAACACAGCCGGAAAACCAGCAATCAACAGTTCTGACTGCATAGCCATTCCCGCATGCCAGCTTGCGCCGATGCCGGAGATCAGCACCGACTTGGCCCTGCGCAAAACTGCCGCGGCCTCGTCCAGTGCGGGTTTTCCGGCGCCCAACATATGGGCCAACGATGCAGCAAGCTGTGCAGGTTGTTTGAGAATATCTTCAAAGAGCTTAGTATTAGCAAACATCTCCGAGTTTGACCGTGGCTCGATGTTCGATCCTGTTTGAGCGTCGTCGCTCATTCTCTGCCTCGTTTGTTGTTTGAAATGCGCTATCTGAACTGAGCGCGGTTTGCAATCTCAGTGACCACACCTTGCGCAGGAGGGACTTGGGTCGCACTAGGATCCTACTCGGCAGCATCACCGGTCTGGTAGTCGATGCGGTGCAGTTATCCAGAAACCTGGAAACCTAAGGCAGGAGGTTTGTGATCTGACTGACCTCATGTCCCAATTCAAAAGGATAGTTTGACCGTACTAGAGAAGACTCGCAGACCTTCTGCTCCGCTTCTGACAGGTATAACCTGCTGAGAACTCGGCCCCCTTCTCCCTTTCCTTGTGCTGCGCTTCTCTACGCCTTCAGAAACAGCGAAAACACAGTCCCGCGATAACTCCCATCCGTCCTGCTGCGGAACCGCAGCCTCCCGTGATGCTTCGCCACCGTCTCCGAACTGAGCCACAGCCCCAGCCCGGTTCCCGTTGCCGACTTCGTCGTGAAGAATGGCTCAAACACATGGTGCCGCACCGAATCCTGAATCCCCACACCCGAATCCGCAATCATTATCCGGACGCCCCCTTCTCCCGTCACCGGATCCGAAGCACTCCGCAAGCGGACAACGAGTCGCCGCACGTCCACATTCTTCAGCATTGCATCGATCGCGTTGCTCACAAGATTCGCAATCACTTGGCGAACCTCAACCGTCTGGCAGCTGATCGAAGGATGCGGGCTGTACCTCCGCTCCGTTGAGATCTGAAGTGACTTCAGCCGCCCCTCGTACAGCACAAGCACCGATTCGAGAATCTCCTCAATATCCACGAGGTGCGGTTCCGTTTTCTGCCGGTGAAAGCCCAGCGTCGCCGTCGCAATGTGGCTCACACGGGCCAGCTCGTGCTCCGCTTGCTTCAAAATTTCACCCACCTCCGGCGAAACAGCGCCTCTGCGCGCCAAGTAGATGAGATTCGTCACAGCTTCCAGCGGATTGTTGATCTCGTGTGCAATCGAGCTCGCCATGCGGCCCACCACTGCAAGCTTCTCGCTCTGTCGCAGACTCGCCTCCGTCTTCAGCCGTTCGGTCTCGTCGCGCAGCACCTTCGCCAATCCTGTAACCAGTCCCTCCCTGTTGCGAATCGGCTCGGTTACCCACCGGGCCCAGATCCGGGTTCCATCCTTGCGAAGGAGCCAGCGCGCATCTTCCTTGCGGCTGCTGCTTTCCAGGCTTGAAATCTCCACGCACGAAATCTGGGCTTCAATATCTTCCGGCGAAAGCAACAGCGAAAACGGCTTTCCCAGTGCCTCCTCCGATGAGTACCCGAAGATTCGTTCCGCTCCTGGATTCCAGCTCGTAAACCGCAGCTCCGGGTCCAATTGCACAAGCGCATACTCGCGAACGTTCTCAAGGAACAGCCGAAATCGCGCCTCGCCTTCGCGCAACGCGGCCTCCGCCCGGGCGCGTTCGACCGCGGCCCACGTCCTTTCCCCGGTATGCGAGACAAGTTCGACCTCATCTTCCGTCCACTCCCGTGGCAGCGCATCAGTGGCGCAAAGGCAAGCCACCAGCCGCCCATCCTTAATCAGAGGTACTGCGATGAAAGCTCCAGCCCGCATCGTGGCAAGTGTCGCGCGGTCGCCAGCCGAGAGTAGTTGCGAACTTTGCACATCCTTGACCACCGCCGGCTCAACCTTCTGAGGTGACGATCGAAGCGAGGCGAGGACCGTCATCGGACGTTTCCCCACCGCCCTCGGCGTACCCTCGCGCACAAACTCTCGTTCAAGCAACATCTCGCCGGACTCTTCGTCGATCTCGCCATAGAAAATCCGGTTTGCTCGCAACTGCTCGCCGAGTACCATGCTGGCCAGCTCCTGGATTGCGATTGGGTCGGAAAGCGGGCGGATTGCGTCACTGAGCCTCAGCTTGTACGCCTGGCTCTCCTCACTGCTGCGCAGCGCCTCCTCAGCTTGCTTCCGCTCAGTAATGTCATCGAACACCACATTCAACAAATGGCTGCCATCTCCGCCTAAGCGCGAGGCAAATACTGTGAACCAGCGACCGATCTCCTTGACGTAATGATCAAAACGAACCGGTTCACCCGTCTCGATGACGCGTGCATACGTCTTGACCCAATGCTCTTCAAGATTTGGATTCAACTCACGCGCCGTCTTCCCGAGATAATCGGACATGCCGGTTTGTCTTTCGAAAACACGGTTCGTCGCATGAAAGCGCAAGTCGCTGGCCACTCCGTTCGCGTCGTACACCACCTCAAGCAGCGTGTACCCTTGATCGATTGAATCGAACAGCGTGCGATATTTTCCCTCGCTTGCGCGCAGTGCGGCCTCTACCCGGGCGCGCTCCACCGCCGCCCACGTCCGTTCCGCGGTCTCCTTAACCAACTCAATCTCTCCTGGCTTCCAGACCCGCGGCTCCATATCAGCCACGCACAATGCGCCAACCCTCCGGTCATCCTTCAAAAGCGGAACACAAGTGAAAGCACTTACTTTGGTGCCCAAAATCACCGCACGGCCCGCATCCGAAATCAGCGTCGACGTCCACACGTTGTCTATCACCGCCGGTTGGCCCTTCTGCGTAGACTGTTCAATCCAGGCGAAGGCCTCCAGCGGATAAGAGCCCGCGAGGCTCGGCGTTCCTTCTCGCACAAAATCCCGTTCAACTAGAAGTTGTCCCCGTGCTTCATCCATTTCGGAATAGAAGACCCGGTCTGTCTGCAATTGCTCGCCAAGCAGCCGGCTTGCCACTCCCTGCACCTCGATCGGATCCGCAAGCGGCCGCAACGCATCGCTCAGCCTCAGCAGATAGGCCTGCCGCTCTTCGCGTTCGCGCAGATCCGCCTCAGCCTGTTTCCGATCGGTGATGTCGTAGAAGACCGCATTCACCAGGCGGCTGCCTTCGCCGCCCACGCGCGAGGCGAAAATACTGATCCAACGCCCAAAATCGTGCGAATAGCTTTCAAAGCGAACCGATTCACCGGTTTCGGCAACCCTGGCATAGGCCTGAATACACGAGTCGTCAAGATTTGGGAGCAATTCACTCGTAGTCTTCCCGAGATGATTCGTCAAACCAGTCTGCTTCTTCGAAGAACTGATTGGTCTCAACGAAGCGAAGATCCGTGGCCACCCCGCGATCGTCGTAGAGCACTTCAAGCACCGTGATCGCATTGTCGATTGAATCGAACAAGGTGCGATACTTCTCTTCGCTTTCGCGCAACGCGGCTTCCGCGCGAGCGCGCAGTGCTTCCTCTGAACGTGAGCCGTTAACCACCTCAACCAATTCAACTTCGCGTGACTTCTCTTCGACGCTTCCACTGTCCATTGCTTGGGAACTCCGCGCCTATTCGATTCACAGACGGTTGCCTGCGATCCACAGGATGACTTGCTCACTAAGTTGTAGTCAGAATAGAGAGTCAAATGATACCCCTTTTGCCGCACAAGAGAAATCAAGATTTTGTCTCCACCTACAACTCGTCGAAGAAGAGATAAATGGCGGCAATTCGGCCGTCCCGCACGATGATAAAATCCGTCCCGGCGTAGCCTGACGCATCGCCGGGCGACCCGATACCCATGGGACCGCCCGCCATCGCCAACCTCCTCGGGCTCGGCGAGACGTGGCCATGCTCTCCAACCTGCTCGAATGCGGACTCCGACGAGCCGGACTGGTGTCACTTAGCAAAGAAGAGGTTTAAAGTCGGACATTGGGCAATCGTGTATCTCGTCTGAAAGGGGGCCATGTCCGCATGATCGCGTTGGTGAGCGAAACTCGCACGACTAGTCGTACCGTAGTGCTTCGAGAGGATCGATCTTCCCCGCCCGTTGCGCCGGGATCGAGCAAGCCACCAGCCCAACTCCTACGAACAAAGCGCCCACAATGACTAATGTCGCAGGATCATTGGGTTGCACTTCGAATAGAAAAGACCTTAGCACTCGTGACAACGCAATCGACAGCGCTACGCCGAACAATACGCCACCGGCTATCAACCTAAATCCTTCGCCGAATATCAACTTGCGAATGTCGCGTTGTTGCGCGCCCACCGCACTGCGAATTGCTAACTCGCGCCGTCGCGATGCCACTGACAGCGAAAGCACGCCGTAAATTCCCACCAGCGTCAATATGCTTCCCACTGCCGAAAACCCTGTCAGCAGATGCATTGCGAACGTTCGTGAGGCCAGAGATTCATCGCGAATCTGCTCCAGCGTCTTCACGTTTTCGATCGCCGCCGTTGGATCCACGGAGCGCAGTTCGCGTTCTACTGCAACCACCACTGCGCGCGGATCCGCTGTTGTTCGTACTACAAGATGCTTTGAAAATGCGTTCGCCTGCCACAGCGGCAGATAGACCTCCGGCGACGCCTTCTGCGTCAAATCATCCGTCCGCCCATTCGCGATTTGCCCGACAATTTCCGTGCCTGGTTTGTCTCGGCCGCGCAGCCAGAATTTTCGTCCGATTGCGTTTCCATGCGAAAAGTATCGGTCCGCAAACGCCTGGTTCACGATGGCAACAGGTGGGGCTTTATCGTCATCCGCCGATCGAAATTCCCGCCCTTCTATTAGCGCCATTCCCATCAACTTAAAATAATCAGGCGTCACCGCACGCAGAGGCAACGCTCTCTTATCGCTCTCTTTCACGGCCGGAGGCTGGCCCTCAATCTCTAAAGTTGCTGGCCAATTGTTTCCCGTCAGCGGCACTCCCCAGGCAAAGGCCGCATATTGCACACCGGGAAGTGCGCCAACGCGCTCCAACGCTTGCCGGTGGAAGCTGCCCCAGCTCGACCTGTCTTGCACTTCCGTTACACTCATAGTCAATATTCGCCCGGTGTTGTACCCCGACGGTACGCTCGCGATCTTCATCATGGTGCGAATCAGCAACCCCGCCCCTACCAGCAAAGCCAAGGTCAGCGCCGTCTGCAGCATTGTGACTCCGCGCAGTAGCCGCCTCTCGCCGACTCCAGCCGTCCCCTTCGGCCCGGCGTTTTTCAACACCTCCATCGGATCTAACCGAAGCGCTCGCAGCGCCGGAAAGACTCCTGCTAAGAACGCTGCGAACACTGCTGCCCCAAGTCCCCAGCCCAAAACTGCCCAGCCTACTGTCACTCCATCCAGCCGCGGAACAGCATGCCCCGCGATCACCTTGAACAGTTTTACGGCGCCCGCCGCGAGCCCGACTCCAAAGACCCCGCCGGCTAACGCCAACAGCAAACTCTCAGTCAAGACTTGCCTGAGAATGGCTATACGACCCATGCCCATCGCGCTCCGCACTGCATATTCCTGCTGTCTTTGCAGCCCTCGCAATAGCAGCAGCGCCGCCACGTTACCGCAGGCTATCAGCAAGACCAAAGCCGCAGCGCCTAGCAGCGGCAGCAGGATTCGTTTCCCATCGCGGTTCATTTCGTCCGTTACCGGCTCCAGCCGCGGCGCGAACCCGTCAAAGCTCTTCTCCGTCTTCGCCTCTCTTGCCGTCAGTATGGCCAGTTCCTGTTGCCCCTGCTGCGGAGTCGCACCATCCTGGAGTCGCGCGACCACGTTCCAACGCGGCTCCTTCAAATACTTCGGATCCGGATACCCTGGCATCCAAAAATCCACCGTCGCGTTGACATCGTAATTCGGCTCCTTCGCTGCACCAGGCGACGGCAAGAATCGCACTCCCGGTTCCATGATCCCGATCACGGTCGGCGGCACGTCCCAGCGGCTGATGCGCACCGTCTTCCCAATAATCCCTTTGTCGCCCCCAAATGCCCGCTGCCAAAACTCATATCCCAACAGAATCGACTTCACCGGCCCTTGCCCGAAATCTGAATCTTCGAAACCGCGCCCTGCCGTCGCCTTTAGCCCCAGCACCTGAAAGTAATCATTTGTTACCACCATCCCCTGCATGGACTGACTGCCGTCATTGCGAATCAGGAAATTGAATGTCCAGTCATACGCAGCGATGCCCTGGAACGATTTCGATTCCTTCTGCCACCCCATCCATTGCTGCGCCGCCCAGCCGCGCGGGCTGTCCATCTTCTCTCCGTCTGTGCGCACCGTTGGAACCAGCATCAGTTGTTCCGGCTTCTGGTAGGGGGGCGGCGTGATCAGCACGCCCTGAATCAAACTGAAAACCGCGGACGTAGCCCCAATCCCCAGCGCCAGTGTCAGCGCCGCAATGAGACTAAAGCCCGGCTGCTTTAGCAGCATTCGGATCGCAAACCGCAACTCTCGCACTATAAGTTCTCCTGTTTATTCTCCCTTAGTCCCTCTTGGCTCCGACGAATCCCCGCTCCGGCATTGTCAAAGACATTACGTTAGCTAAACCGCTCTTGTTCCGTCATCCACCCAGTCGGACGATGGAACAAGAGTCCCGTTAGGCTAGACGCATCCCACCCCAATTTTATTCGGCTCTCAATAAGCGCAAAATCGCCGATGCGCGTTTCGAGGCGTTACCGGGAGGGAGCTGCGCATCGGCCTAAAGTCGTCAGTCGACCGCGAAATTACTTTGCTGCGAAGGCGTAGATCCTGTTTGCCGATTCAACAAAAACATGCCCGTTAACAACCGTCGGCACGGACCATTTGCTGGATGGGGACACCGTACCAACAAACAGTTCACTGCTCACATTGATTGCGTCGGTAGCCCGAAGCGTTCCGCTTGCCGACTCGTAGGTCCAGACAATGCCATTTGCATTGCCATTGGATGAAATGGTGGTGAAAGCGCCCGGCCAGGTATAGGTGACTGTGCCCTGCGACACAGGACTAGTGGACAGCGTTCCCGTGCTGCTACTGAGGGAGAACACCTTCATCACGTCGTGGTTGGCAGCAAAATAAACTCTCTGATTCCAAAATGTCGGAGTAGAGAAACATGGCTGGCCGGAATCTCTCCATGTACCTGTCTGCGTTGAAAGCTGCCCATCGAGCCGTTGAATAATATTGTCACTGGTGGTTCCGGTCCCCCCAAGGTTATCGCGATTGAGGACATAGATCGGTGACGCTTTGCCGCACACGATCAATTCGTGCGCGTAGGGGCCGGGCTGGTCCGGAATCTCCAGAACGCCTCCTGCACCGATATCCAGGTCCGCCTTGGATTGGGCAAGATTATCGTATGGAGTGAAGTGATCCAGAACATCCAAATTCGGATTTAACTTGATCACGGTCTGCCCAAGATTATTGATGCCGTCCGAAAGACCGTTGCCGCTCGTCAAATAGATGTTCCCCGCCGGGTCGGTCGTCGGTGCCATGGCTGACATCCAGATGCCCCCACCGCCAGGAATCGTCGCATTCGGTTGATCCGAGAACACCGCAACCTGCGCCAGCGTGCTGGTATCAAAAGCGAAAATGAATCCCTGGTACGGCGGACGGTCCCCTATTCCACCGAAGGCAACATAGATACGGTTATTGGCGAGCAGCAGGGCCGCGCGATTCATTTGCTTGATGTCCTTGAACCCCGCTGCGTTAAACGTGACCGGACTATTCGCCTTCTCCAGCCCTGTGGTGATATCGATGGCGTGCAGTCGATGAACGATAACCGTGCCATTGTTTTCTGATGTTAGGGGAACGACATACATAGTTTTGCTGGCAGGATCAATTACAGGCGTGCCTACAATGCCAACCGGATTCATCGTGCTCCCCATCTGGGTTCCAGTTGGGGCGGTCACTCCCGTGGACAAGAAAGAACGATGCCATAGCAGGACGCCAGTTTCTGCATCGATTGCATAGACGCTATCTTGAGCGGTGGTTGCAAACACGACGTTGTGCAGCGCGCCATTGATCGTTAATGCATTCACGTAGAGAGGTTGCGACCAGATGCCACTCTCAAGAGCCATTGACCACGCCAGACCGAAGGTGGTTGAGTTCACGTTTGCCGGCGTGAGCACGTACTCTCTGGTGTTTGCACCCGTGTGAGCATTGCTGCCTTGAAAGGTTGTGTAATTGATTATCTGTACCGTAATGGTTGTCGATGCGGTATAAGCTGGGGCGGTTAACGCAGTTGCCTTTACAGTGCAGCGTCCCGCCGTGCTCGCAGCGGCAAACAGTCCAGAGGAAGAATTGATGCTCCCGCAAGTTGTGGCCCAGGTTACCGCCGTATTCGCAGTGAATTTTTGGTTTCCGAGAGCATAGATATTAGCGTTCGTCGGAGTGATGGTAATCGGAGATACGATCTGGATGCGCGCGGTCGCACTTCCGTTGCCACGTGTGGATTTAGCGGTCACCGTGCAGGTCGTGGGATAGAGAGGCGCCTTGAACAGGCCTCCTGACGAGATAGTCCCGCAACTAGTGGTCCACGTGGACAGGGGCTTGGCTGTGAACTGCAGAGTCGCATTCTCCCGAACCGTGGTCGAGGACGGAGACATCTTTACAGCCATACCAGGCAGGCTGGTAAAGATAAGGAGAGCGACGGCAAACACGCGAACCGCGGTGAAATTACCAGGCATGGGATCTCCGCAAACAAGTGGCGATCCTGACCATTAGGCGATTTCTAAGACGTGCGGGAAACGGTCAGGTCAGAACAAGAACACAAGGCCCCATGAAGGCAACGCACAGGCATCCCAACTAAATGAATATTATGACTATTTCCGGGCACACCTGAGCTTTCTAACTTACGGTCGAGAATATGACAGAGCCATTCGAATTGTGTCAAGGTGATCTTAGGAGTTGGAAACGCGGTTTCGACTGTTCTCGCCATTGAACCGGTCACGCTCTCTCGCGGGACAGTTGCTGAATTCTCGCGGAATGTAGGCAGGGAAAATTCTTTGTCTTTGACGTCGTATGCCCGCGCACAACTTCGTACGGCAGCAACAGCAGGAATTCCTCCACCACTGTCTCCTATGTCCGCGGGATCGGGTATGGGGTTTCCTGTCATCGAACCGGATGCCGCATTCAAGCGCCGAGTTCGGGTAACTCCGTTCCGCGCCCGATTTGTTGAGTTGGCAAATCCGGGGCTCCTCGGCTTGGCGATGGAACTCAAGAACGCGACCAGACAACTCCCGGAATGCTCCCACCGGTTGTGATCGAGTATTCGACATGGCGCACTTTGTCACTGAGGTCGGCCCGTGTAATAAGCCCGTCCCGCTCCAATCCTCGCAAATGCTGTGTGAGCATCTTCTTGGGAACGGCATACTTTCAGACCAGATCCCGGTGCTGCGCATCCGGGAATTCAATCTTCAAATTGATGATCAGCACTCAATGATCATCAATGAGACCATGGCGGGAAACCTGTTTCCTGGTCAGCATCCCATAGGGCGACAGATTCGGCAGGACAAAGACTCGTACACGGTGATTGGCGTGGCGCGCAATTCGAAGTCCCGCACGATTGGGGAGAGCCGTATACATGTTTCTCAATGCGGCTCCGGAAAAAGCGAACACCGTCGCGACCTTGATTCCTGCGCTGCGGGCGGCACACGTTGAGCCCACCGTTGCACTGCGGTATGAGTAGAGAGATCGCGGATAAACTCACGAGTCCGGGCTACGAGTCTCAGAGATTTTGCCTCTCCGCTGGGAGCACATCAACTTCGAGACTGGAGCGATGCTGGTTCCACAAGGAGTCGTCAATGGGAGAATCGGAAGAGTGAAGACCGAAGCTTCCCAAGACGACGTGCCTCTAGACCCGGCTCTCGCAGCCATTCTGAAGAGCTGGAAAGGAAACAAAACGGGAGGACTCGTGTTCCCTCCGCCCATCACAGGTCGCTGTTTCTATGCAGGCATAATCCAACGCCAAATCCTTCGGCCCAAAGGCGAGAAAATTGGTGTAGTTGAGTTAGGCTGGCAAACATTTCGGCACACGTACCGTTCACTCTTGCACGAGACGGGCGCCCCAGTGGGAATGCAGCAGAAGCTGATGCGTCACAGCAATGTTGCAACCACGATGAATGTGTATGGGAATAGCACAAGGAAGGCGAAGCAACATGCCAATCCCAAAGTTGTGCAAATGGTAATGAAGCAAGAGCAGCCAAAAGTGGCTGTTTAGTCTGCGTGGGGTTTTGTGGGGTTAATGACCTAGCTGGGTGCGCTAAGCTGTTGAATATTTGGCTCCTCAGGTAGGACTCGAACCTACAACCCTTCGGTTAACAGGCGAAGAGTAGGGCGCGGAGAGCTAATGTTTTCAGCGGAATAAGGAGGAGTGTAGAGGCGAATTCGGAGTCTTTTTGGCGCGCAATTGGACCAAGTTATGGACCAAATTCTCGTCAGCCGAATGCTTTTAACTCCTGATCCGAATACTCGTAAACGAACCCCAAACAGTTTCCGGTTCTGCAAACCTGATCGTGGACGGAACCATGCGAATCTGTTACCTCGAGGAAGAAGATACCTTGATGCCGTTGTCCCTCGTGTGAGCGATCTAAATGTAAAACGGGCGCATCAGCATCTTCGTTTTGATTCATTCACAGCGATAGAGCGCGGCCCTGAAAAGGCCGGCGTCGGCGGTTCGATCCCGTCTCTGGCCACCATTTAGAATCAATAATTTAGCACAGGATAGCCTGATAATTCTCCGAGGTCGTTTTCAACGTGTTGCAGTAAGCCACTGAAAACATTGAGTTCAATATGTTCCCGTATTGTTCCCTCTCACGTGAATGACCTCGCTGATAGGTAATCTGCCCTCGTGTCGCGCAAAAACCTGAGAAGATTGCTCTGCATAAAACACATACTCTGCGCCTG